>NZ_JBHYGW010000026.1:0-108310 GCF_042738015.1 Lentzea sp. NPDC059081 | reverse complement strand
AGATGTCGCAATCCACACCGAACCCGGAGGCCCTCCCTCATTCCAAGATCATCCGATCACGTGTCGGACCGTTCGCAACCTCGCGGGGCAGTACAGCTAGCCCTTGGCCACCAGCGTCAGCACGTCGTAGCGGGCCACCGACTCGCCCTTCTGGTTCGCCACGTCGGCGTCCCAGCGCACCTCGCCGTAGTCCTGGTCCTCGCGCGGCGTGATCTGCTTGACCGTCAACGTCACCGTCAGCTGGTCGCCGGGGAACGTCGGCGTGACGAACCGCAGGTTCTCCAGCCCGTAGTTCGCGAGCACCGGACCGGGTTCCGGCGAGACGAACAGGCCGGCGGCGAACGACACCACGAGGTAGCCGTGCGCGACCCGGCCGCCGAAGAACGGGTTCGCGGCGGCGGCCTCCTCATCCATGTGCGCGTAGAACGTGTCACCGGTGAACGAGGCGAAGTGCTCGATGTCCTCCAGCGTCACCTCGCGCGGGCCCGCCACGACCGTGTCGCCCAGCCGCAGCTCGGCCAGCGTCTTGCGGAACGGGTGCACGTCCGCCTCCCGCCGAGGCGCTCCCGTGACCCAGCGGTTCGTGATGGCGGACAACGCCTTCGGGCTTCCCTGCACGGCTGTGCGCTGCATGTGGTGCAGCACGCCGCGCATGCCGCCCATCTCCTCGCCGCCACCGGCGCGGCCGGGACCGCCGTGCACCAGCATCGGCAGCGGCGACCCGTGACCGGTCGACTCGCCGGCGTCCTCGCGGTCCAGCACCAGCAACCGGCCGTGCCACGGCGCGACGCCGATCACGACGTCGCGCACGAAGTCCGTGTCCGCGGAGACGATCGACCCGACGAGCGAGCCGGACCCGCGGGCGGCCAGCGCCACGGCGTCGGACACCGAGTCGTACGGCATGAGCGTCGACACCGGCCCGAACGCCTCGACCTCGTGCGGCTGCACGGCGTCGGCGGCCGCGCGCAGCAGCATCGGTGACATGAACGCGCCGCGCTCGGCGTCGGCGTCCACAAGGGACAGCGCGCCGTCGCCGTAGACCACGGATGCGCTCTCCTGCAACGCCTTCAGCGACCGGAGGACCTCCTCGCGCTGTTCCAGACCGGCCAGCGCGCCCATCTTCACGGACCGGTCGGCGGGGTTGCCGATGACGACCTCGGCGAGCTTCGCGGACGTCGCCTCGGCCACCTCGCCGATCAGCGACGCGGGCACGAGCGCGCGCCGGATGGCGGTGCACTTCTGGCCGGCCTTGGTCGTCATCTCGGCCACCAGCTGCCCGACGAACAGGTCGAACTCCGGCGTGCCGGGAGTGGCGTCCGGACCGAGGATCGAGCAGTTCAGCGAGTCGGCCTCGGCGTTGAACCGCACCGACGACCGGATCACGGCCTGGTGCGTGCGCAGGTGCTGGGCGGTCGACGCGGACCCGGTGAACCCGACGAGGTCCTGCGGCGTCAGGTGGTCGAGCAGGTCGCCGGCCGACCCGCAGACCAGCTGCAGCGACCCCTCCGGCAGCAGGCCGGACGCGAGCATCAGCTCGACCATCTTCTCGGTGACGTACGCGGTCTGGGACGCGGGCTTGATCAGCGACGGCACCCCGGCGATGAACGCGGGCGCGAACTTCTCGAGCGGCCCCCACATGGGGAAGTTGAAGGCGTTGATCTGCACCGCGACACCCTGCAACGGCGTGCAGATGTGCTGGCCGACGAACGTGCCGCCGCGGCCGAGGGGCTCCATCGCGCCGTCGACGAACACCTTGTCGTTCGGCAGCTCGCGCTTGGCCTTGGACGCGTACCCGAGCAGCACGCCGAAGCCGCCGTCGATGTCGATCCACGAGTCGGACCTGGTCGCGCCGGTGCGCGCGGACAGCGCGTACAGCTCGGCCTTGTGCTCCTTGAGGTGCAGGCCGAGTGCCTTCAGCAGCTGCGCCCGCTGGTGGAACGTGAGCTCGCGCAACGCGGGCCCGCCGACCTCGCGCCCGTGCCGCAGCGCCGCGCCCATGTCGACGCCCGCGGACGAGATCCGGGCGATCTCCTCACCGGTGACGGCGTCGTGCAACGGCGCGCCCTCCACCGACGGCGTGTGCCATCCACCCGACACGTAGCTGCGCAGCAAGCTCATCGAGCCAACCCTTCCCGTGCTGGGCCGGCGGGTCCGCGCCGACCTCGTTCCCGCACGGTAGCAGTGGCCAGTGGCGCGTCTCGGAACGTCGGCGAGGTAATCCACGCTCAGCAGGACACCTCGCGGCACCGCCCCCACACCCCCGTACCACCAGTACGAGGATGTGGGGGCGGCACCACGATGCGCCCGTCTGACCGCGAATTCCCCCGGCACCGTTCCGAGCCACACCACTACGGTGATCACCATGAAGCTCGGCGCCGCCATCCCGGTCCTCAACGAGTGGCGGTTCCTGCCCGCCGTCGCCGGCCAGCTGCTCCAGGTCGCCGACCGGGTGCTGGTGCTGCGCGGCACCCGCTCGCTGTCCGGCGCCCCGGCCGAGCTCACCCCGGTCCCGCCGCTCGACCCGCGGATCGAGGTGGTCGAGGCGGCGTGGGCGAGCGAGCAGGAGACGCGCAACGCGGGCCTCGACGCGCTGGCCGACTGCGACTGGGTGTTCTGCCTCGACACCGACGAGATCCTGCTCGACCCCGACCTCCACGCCCTCGTGCGGCTCTGCGAGCAGGACGAGCACCAGGCGATCTCCGCGCGGCTGCGGACGTACTGGAAGACGATCGAGCACCGCGTCGACCCGCCGGAGGACCTGACGGCGCCCGTCGTGGTCCGCCGGGGCGCGCGGTTCCTCGACCGGCGGTTCGTCGACGCCGAGCCGCACTTCACCGACATCTGGCTGCGGCACCTGTCGTACGTGCGCACGGACGCCGAGGTGCGGGACAAGCTGCGGCTGTTCGGGCACGCCCACGAGATCGTCCCCAACTGGTACGAGGACGTCTGGCTGGGCTGGGACGCCGACCACGACCTGCGCGACCTGCACCCGACGCGGCCGCCGGTCTACCGCCGGGTCGTGCACGAGCCCGACGCCGAACTGCGCCGCGTGCTCGAACGCCACGGCGTGGACCTCACCGGCCTCGCCTGAGCCGGACCGCCTGAACAGCGAACGGCGCGGCTGACAGCGTTGTCAGCCGCGCCGCTCCACACCGGGGTCAGCGCGTTCCGAAGTCCTGCGTCCAGTAGTGGCCGTAGGTGGTGCCCTGCCGGTACTGGTGGCCGACGCCGATGTCCTTCAACGCGCAGTTCAGGATGTTGGCGCGGTGGCCCGCGCTGTTCATCCACGTGCGCACGACGTCCGCGGCGGTCTGCTGGCCGGCCGCGATGTTCTCCGCGGCCCTGGTCCAGCGGGTGTAGCCCGCCCGTTCCATCCTCACGACGAAGCTGCTGCCGTCGGATCCGTTGTGGCTGAAGAAGTTGCGTGCGGCCATGTCCTCCGAGTGGCGTTGGGCCGCCGTGCCCAGCGCCGAGTTCGAGAGCAGGGCGGGACAGCCCGCCTTGGCCCGTTCGGCGTTGGTGAGGGCGATGACGTCCTCCTGGACGGTGGCCGCCGTGGCAGGGGGTGCGAGTACGGCGGCCACCGACAGGGTCGCGGCGGCGAGCAGGGTCGTGCGGAGCGCGAACATCGTTGTTCCTTCTGGCTGCAGGGATCGGGTGGCGCGGGAGATCAGACGATCTCCCAGGTCACGTTGATGATTCCGACGGACGTGTTGGCCAGCTGGGAGAACGCCGGCTGGCTGAGGTCGATCTTGTTGGTCGGACAGCTCGGGCACTTGTCCTTGATCGGCACGGTGATGGTGCGGCCGTTGTGCGTGACGCGGATCGACTTGCGGCACAACGGGTCGTTGTTCGGGTTGGGCGACGTCCACAGGCCGGCGGGCGCCGCGACGAGCAGTTGCGTTGCCGCGTTGATCTGGGTGCCGCACGCGCCGTAGCCGGCGTCGTTGTAGTAGCTGGCGGTGCCGCTGACGGCGGAGGCCGTGCCGGAGAACAGGAACGAGAGGGCCGCGGCGGAGACGAGGGCACCTGCGGCTCTGGCTGTGCGCTTCATGGTCTTCCTCTCAAGGCAGGGGTTTGAGAGTCGGGGTCAGGCGACGGAGCTGAAGGTGACGGTGAAGCCGGTGCAGTCGGCGCACTGGAACACGGTCTGGTTGCCGGGCTCGGTGTCCTGTTTGGACCACGCGTAGGCCTTGGGGCAGCGGGACTTGATGGTGGTGCTGTAGTCGGTCTGCGCGTCGCGGTTCGGGTTGACGCAGTTGATGCGCTGCCCGCTGGAGCCGTACTTGACGTAGGCGGGGTTGCAGTAGGGCAACAGGTTCTCGGTGCACCCGGCCGTGGAGCAGGACGTGGAACCGGGTGGGACGACCGCGTTGACCGGGGTGATCTGCACCGGCACCGAGAACGCGTTGACGTAGCTGACGTTGTACCAGGGGGCGAGGCTGTCGCGGGAGTCGAAGTTGAACTCCGCGAGGCTCGCCGGCTGGTCGCCGAGGACGCAGCGGTCGGCGTAGACGCCGCAGTCGCCGACGGCGCAGCGGAAGTTCTGGCCGGACGTGCCGGTGCAGCCGGTCCTCGCGAAGAACTTGCCGCGCCAGTGGCCCGGCGAGGAGGTCTCGGGGATCGTGATGGTCGCGGACCCGCCGTTGGCGATCGTCGGCAGGCCGGTCAGGGCCCGCGAGCCGTCCGCGTTGACGGTGGCGCCGACCCAGATCGTCTGGCCGGTGCGGTTGACGAAGGTGACCTTGTGGTCGATCGCCGCGCTCGCCACCGGTGCGGTGACGCCGGCGAGGGCGAACGCGAGCGCGAACAGAGCGGTGACCCAACGGCCGAGTGGTCTGGTGGGCATCTGCGGGCTCCCTCCTGCGAGACCGGTGCCGGACGCACCGGCATCAGCCCCACCGTCACGCAGCGGAGTCGGTCGACGCTTCACGGTGAGACCGCAAACTTTCTAGCGGAGGTCCTCCGGCACCGGGAACCACCGCGTGCCCCGCAGCTCCCGCCGGCCGGACAGCCCGAGCTTGCGGTAGACCCTGGTGAGGTGCAGCTCGACGGTCCTGGTCGCCATCGCGAGCCGCGTCGCGATCTCCTTGTTCCCCAAGCCGGTGCGCACGAGCCTGGCGACCTCGGCCTCCGCGGGCGTCAGCACGGGCCCGGCGTCGCGGGTCGGTGTGGAACCGCTCTCATCCGCGCGCCGCACGAGCACGGTGGCGCCGATGTCGAGGGCGGTCGCCCGTGCCCGTGCGTAGATCTCCCGCGCTGCCAGGTGTTTGCCGTGCACGGCGAGACGATCGCCGTAGTCGCACAGGACCTCCGCCAGTTCCAGCCTGGCCTGCGCCATCTCAGCAACCGGACCGAACGCTCGTAGGCCACGAGGTCCTCGCCGTCCGGCGCACCCGCCCGCGCGACCGCCGACAGGCTGAGGCCGAGCGCCCGCGGTTCGCCCCAACGGGCCGCCGCGGCGTGCTCCTCCCCCGCGAGACGCGCCGCGTCATCGTTGTCACCGCACGCGGACGCGGCTTGGAACGCCCGGTGCCGCCACGGCAGGACGGCGGGGTTGAGGACACCGAAGGACGTCAACGCCCGGCCACACGCGAGATGTGCCTTCAGAGCGTCGCGCGGCCGACCCAACGCCATCTCCACCACCGCCGAGGCCGCGAGCAGCAGCGGGTGGGAACGATCGCCGTCGTGGGCGAGCAGCACCGTTTCGGCGCCACGCGGCTCGCCTCGCGCCACCAGGTCCTCCACCGTCCAGAGCAGCACGACCGGGCGGATCTCGGCCGTGACGCCGTCGTGCCGCAACCCATCGAGCAGCGCGGCGCACCTCGCGAGGTCGCCGGTGCGCAGGGCGACGCACGCCCTCGCGAGCAGCGCGATCTCCACGACTCGGTCGTCGGACCTGTCTTCTAGCAGAGCGAGACTGTGCGCGTCCGCGGCCACGAGCTCTCCGGCGCAGACCAGCGTCGCCAAGGCGCGCGACACGCACGAAGGGGTCTTGCGGCAGGCAGGGTCCGCGAGCGCCTGCTCCGCCGACTCGACGGCGTCCGTCCAGCTCTCGCCCGCGACGAGCAACGCGGCGGCGGTCGACGCGGGGCACTCGTGACCCGGACCCGGTCCGTTCACGCCGTCGGGACGAACGCCCGGCGCAGCCCCGGCCGGCCCGCCACCCCCATCTTGCGGTAGACGGCGGTCAGGTGGAACTCGACGGTGCGCAGCGTCAGGCCCAGCTCGGCGGCGATCTCGCGGTTCGACCTCCCGGCCCTCGCCAGCAGGGCGATCCGGCGTTGCTGGCCGCTCAGCGCGGACTCGCCGTCGTTGCGCAGCAAGCGGTGCGTCAGCTCGTCCGCCGCCCCGCTCCACTGCGGGCAGCAGGCGCTCGCCGCCTCCTCGCGCAGGCAGCGGACGTGCGCACGGGCGCGGTCGACCTCCCCGCGGGCGAGCAGGAGCTGCGCCAGGTCGTGCCGGGCGCGCAGGGCCTCGTCGGCCGTCGACACCCTGCCCAGGAAGGTGACCGCCTCTTCGAGGAGGACGTCGTCGCCCCCACGTGCCAGCGCCGAGGCGTGCAGGGCGAGTCCGATCTCCCTCGGCGCGCCCCACCGCCGTGCCGCCACGAGGTCCTTGTCGGCGCAGATCCGGGCGAGCACCAGGTCTCCCCCCGCGGCGGCGGCGAGCGCGGCCGACGACCGCCACGGCAGCACGGCCGGGTTGACGACACCCCGGGCGGCGAGCAGCCGGCCGCAGTCGAGGAGCTCCTCCAGTGCCGCGGCGGTCTGCCCCTCCGCGAGCAGCAGCCGACCGCGGGCGAACCGCAGCTCTGCGCTGTCCTGGCGGTCGCCGTCCCCGCGTCCGGCCTGCGCCACGGCCCGTGCCCGGACCAGCTCACCGGCCTCGACGAGCGCGAGCACCAGCCACGCGACCGCGACGCCCCGCGGCCGGACGTCCCTGCCCAGCGCGGCGTCGAGCAGCCGCACCGCCGCCCTCGGGTCGCCGCGCAGCAGCATGATCCGGCCGCCGAGCAGGTCGTGGACGTCCTTGCCGTGCTTGTGGGCGGAGCAGGTCCAGTGCCGGTGCGCCTGCGCGAGCTCGCCCGCGTGCACCAGGACCGTCACCGCCTGCCAGAACGTGCCGGCGTCCACCTTCTCCACCAGCACGCGCCGTGCGGCGGCCACGGCCTCGGCCCGGCCTGCACCGCGGTTCGTCGCCTGCACGGCCCGGAACACGCACTCCCGCGCGTCCGGCAGGCCCCGTCCCGCCGTCTCCGGGCAGCCCGGCACGTAGGCGAGATCGGCCGGTTCCAGCTCCGCTCCCCCGCCTTTCAGCGCGCGGGCCACCGCCTCCCCCGCGAGCAGGTCCGCCTCTTTCCACCGTCCATTGCGGATCAATTCGATCCGGGCGCGCCGAACGTCGCCGAGCACGTTGTCGTCCGCCACTTCGACGATGCCCTTCCCGCTCAAATCACACCGGAATGGGAATCCACCAATTGATACGCCGCACTACTACGGCTCGGCGTTGTGCCAGTACAGAGGCCTGCTCACGTCCCGGCAACCGTCTCAACTGGACTCCCACTTGGTCTGGACCATACCGGGAAACGATGGCCGCGTGAACCGGGAACTTTGTTTCTTCACCACCGGACGAGCGGATTCCGGCGAGCAATGTCGGGCAAGCACGCGCATTACGGCCACGTCAAACAAATGTCTTGTTCTGTCGTCCACCGGACACAGGAGCGGCCTGGCGGACAGCCGTGCGTCCGGTCACCGACGTACTTGCCCGATCGTCCCACCAGCGAGCACGATCGACGACGTGGACGAACTACGCGCGCTGATCGCCAAGCACGCCCACCCCGGTCTGACCACGTCGATCCCCGACGTCCTGGTCTCCAAGACCTCGGTCGGCGGTCCACCGGCACCGGCGATGACCGGCACGATCCTCGCGTTCGTCGCCCAGGGCCGCAAACGCATCGCGCTGGGCGACCGCGTCTACGACTACCGCGCCGGCCAGTACCTGGTCGCGTCGATCGACATGCCGATCACCGGCAACTACGTGGACATCAGCCCGTCCGCACCCGCGCTCGGCCTCGGCCTGGTCCTGCGGCCGCGCGAGGTCGCCGAGCTGCTGCTGGGCCACGACCTCCCGCAGGCGGCGGGCACGCCGGAGGGCCTGGCCGTCAGCGACGCCACCCCGGAGCTGCTCGACGCCGTCACCCGGCTCGCGCGCCTGCTCGACCGGCCGCGTGACGCCCGCGCGCTGGCACCGCTGGTCAAGCAGGAGATCCTGTGGCGGGTGATGACCGGCGACCAGGGCGCGGTCGTCCGCCAGCTCGGCGCGCAGGACAGCAGCCTCAGCCACGTCGCCAGGGCGGTGCGGTGGATCAGGGAGAACTTCGCCGAGTCGTTCAAGGTGGAGAACGTCGCGCGGATCGCGGGCATGAGCGAGTCGGCGTTCTACCGCCACTTCCAGGCCGTCACGGCGATGAGCCCGATCCAGTTCCAGAAGCAGATCCGCCTGCAGGAGGCCCGGTTGCTGCTGGCGACCACCAGGGACGTCACGAGCGTCAGCCGCCGCGTGGGCTACGACAGCCCGTCGCAGTTCAGCCGCGAGTACCGCCGCCAGTTCGGCACGCCGCCGAGCAGGGACGCGATGCTCAGGCCCGAGCCTGCTCTCTGACGTTCAGGTAGACCGCGCGGACCTCCAGCGTCCGTTCGACCTTCTCCAGCACGGGCGCGAAGAACTGCCGCCGGTGCTCGGCGTCGCTCATCGAGATCACCGAGAAGTACATGCTGCCGAACGCGGCGAACAGCGTCGCGTTGCGCAGCATCGCCGACGGCACGCCCGGGATCAGCGACTCCACCGCCGGCGCCCCGATCCACTGCTCGGCGATCGCGGGCGTGACGACGATCAGGCCGAGCAGCACGAAGAACGCGAACAGCGCGAGGCCGACCACCGCGGCCTGCACGAGCTGGCGGATGGCGAGCATCACCAGCAGGTTGCGCAGCTGCTGGCCGTTCAGCCGCTTGGCCGGCAACGGCTCCGGTATGTCCACATCGGACAACGGCGTGCCCTCGCAGGCACCCTTGAGGATCTCCGGCCGCAGGTCCTGCTCGACGCGCCCGATCTCGTCGCGCAGCCGGGCAGCCGCGGCCAGCACGGTGATCGAGGCGAACAGCAGCACGACGAGGCTCACCCGCGGCCACCGCAGCTGGTTCATCGCCTGCCACAGCTCCCCGGTGAAGAACAGGAACAGCGTCACGAAGAGCATCGGCGGCAGCGCGCGGCCGAGCAGCTGCATGCTGTTGCGCAGGTCCGCGATCACGTGCCGGATGGCCCCGCGGGTCAACGACCCCAGCCCGTAGGTGGTGGCGAGCATCGTCGCCAGGAACGCGAGCCCGAAGAAGAGGACGAACAGCGCCAGCGCGCCCCACACGGAGTCGGGCTGCTCCTCCGCCGCCGGCGCGGTGACCTTGCTGTCGATCGCGTACTGCACCAACGGCGTGATCACCGGCATCGCGGCGTAGGCGACCAGTACCAGCACGGTCGTGCGCGGCGAGAAGTTCGGCATCCGCCGGACGAACACCGACAGCAGCACCCACGCCGCCACCATCACCGCGACGATCAGCCCGAGCAGCACCCACCGCGACACCCCGGCGGACTGCTGCAGCACCAGCCACGCGAGGCTGCCGACGGCGACGAACGCCAGTGCGGGCATCATCCGCGGCAGCACGTGGGACCGGAAGCCGTAGCCCTCGATCATGGTGGGCGCGCCCTGGCGCACGAACCACTGCTCGGTCCGGCGCACCACCGCCTCGGAAGCCATGGCGTGGATCATGCCTCACTCGCGCAGCAACCGTGCCATCACGCTGAAGCAGTGCGTCGGCGCGATCCGGGCGAGCGCGTCGAACACGTAGGCGTCCGGCCCGACGAGGATCCGCGCCCTCCCCCGTTCGACGCCGCGGTGGATGATCTCGGCCGCCCTGTCCGGCGTGGTCGGGGCGATCCGGTCGAAGTCGGCCGCTATCTGGTCCCGTGACCGCCCCCGTTCGTCCTGCTCGGGGTGGAAGCGGCCGTTGCGCACGATGTTGGTCTTGATGCCGCCGGGGTGCACGGTCACCGCCGAGACGCCGGTGCCGCGCAGCTCCTGGCGCAGCGAGTCGGTGAAGCCGCGAACGGCGAACTTCGCGGCGCAGTAGGCGCTCTGCTTCGGCATGCCGACGAGCCCGTACACGCTCGACGTGTTCACGACGACGCCGTAGTTCCGTTCGACGAGGTGCGGCAGGAACGCCCGCGTGCCGTTGACGACACCCCAGTAGTTGATGTCGAAGAGCCAGGAGTCGTCCTCCGGCACGGACCTGAGCACCGTCGCGTGCGTGGCGACGCCCGCGTTGTTGAACACGGCGGCCAACGGCAGCGACGACCAGTCCCGCGTCTCATCAGCGAACCGCCGCACGTCCTCGGCGTCGCGCACGTCGAGAACCCGGCTCAGCACCGGGCCCTCCAACGACTCCGCCGTCTCCGCCAGTCCCGCCGCGTCGACGTCGGCGATGGCCACCGGCGACCCGTGCCGCGACAGCCGCCGCGCGAGGCTGCGGCCGATTCCCGACGCGGCTCCGGTGATCACGGCCGGACGTCCGGCGATCCTGCGCAGCATGAGGTGCTCCCTGTCGTCGTCGACGGCGGCACCTCACGTTAAGCCTCGCAGCTCCGGGAACTGGTCGTCCCGCCACTCCTGTGGCCGTTCGACACCTTCTTCCTCACGGGTGCGCAGGTCGACGCGGCGGATCTTGCCGGACACGGTCTTGGGCAGCTCGTAGAACTCGAGCCGCCGGATCCGCTGGAACGGCGCCAGGTTCTCGCGGGCGTACCGCAGGATCTGCAGCGCCGTCTCGCGGTCCGGCGCCCAGCCCGCGCTCAGCGCCACGTACGCCTTGGGCACCGCGAGCCGCAGCGGGTCCGGCGACGGCACGACCGCGGCCTCGGTGACCGCCGGGTGCTCGATCAGCACGCTCTCCAGCTCGAACGGCGAGATCTTGTAGTCCGACGCCTTGAACACGTCGTCGGTGCGCCCGATGTAGAAGAGATAGCCGTCCTGGTCGCGGCTCGCGATGTCGCCCGTGTGGTAGTAGCCGCCGGCCATCGCCTCGGCGTTGCGCTCCTCGTCGCCGAAGTAACCGACCATCAACGACATCGGCCGCTGCCCGAGGTCGACGCAGATCTCGCCCTCTTCTGCCCGCTCGCCGGTGACCGGGTCGACGAGCACGACCGGCACACCCGGCAGCGGGGTGCCCATCGAACCGAGCTTCACCTCGGCGCCGGGCACGTTGCCGACCGACAGCGTGGTCTCGGTCTGGCCGAAGCCGTCCCGCAGCGTGAGGCCCCAGTGCTGCCGGACCTGGTCGACGACCTCGGGGTTGAGGGGCTCGCCGGCCGCCACGACCTCGCGCAACGTCCCCGGCCCTCCGCTGAGGTCCGCCTTGATCAGCATCCGCCACACGGTCGGCGGCGCGCAGAACGTCGTGACGGCCTTGTCGCGGATCTGGCCGAGCAGCGCGGCCGCGTCGAAGCGGGCGTAGTTGTAGACGAAGATCGTCGCTTCGGCGATCCACGGCGCGAAGAAGCAGCTCCACGCGTGCTTGGCCCAGCCGGGCGAGCTGATGTTGAGGTGCACGTCGCCGGGCCGCACGCCGATCCAGCGCATGGTCGTGACGTGGCCGACCGGGTACGAGACCTGGGTGTGCTCGACGAGCTTCGGGCGGCTGGTGGTGCCGGAGGTGAAGTACAGCAGCAGCCGGTCGCCGGCCTTCGTCTCCGGGTGCGGCAGCGGGTCGTCCGGGGCCTCGGCGGCGTCGGTGTAGTCCAGCCAGCCGTCCGCCGTGCCGCCGACCGCGATCAGCACGGGGCCGCTCTCGAACTTGTCCGCGTCCTGCGCGCGGGCGATGACGTGCCGCACGGACCCGCGGTGCAGCCGGTCGGCGAGGTCGGCACGGCCGAGCGCGGTGGTGGTCGGCATGATCACCGCGCCGAGCTTCATCACGGCGAGCATCGACTCCCACAGCTCGGCCTGGTTGCCGAGCATGATCATCACGCTGTCGCCCCTGCCGACGCCGTGCGACGCGAGCCAGTGCGCGACGCGGTTCGACCGCCGGCGCACCTCGTCGAACGTGTACGCGCGCCCGGAGCCGTCCTCCTCGACGAGGTGCAGCGCCGTGGTGTCGTTGCCCCGCGCGATGACGTCGAACCAGTCGTGCGCCCAGTTGAAGCTGTCGTCCCCGAAGTCCGGCCAGGCGAACTCCTCCGGCTCGGTGAGCATCAGGTCGCGGGCCGCGCGGTAGGTGTCGTGACTGGACATTCCCCGAGGGTGAGGAGGGCGGGGCGATCGGTATACCCCCGTCCGGGGGTGTACCCCTTTTCGAGGGTGCGGGTGTGGGTGAGACTGCGGGCGTGTTGCCAGAACGTTTCCACGCGCTGCTCCCGCACCGCCTGGACATGCTGCGCCGGGCCACCGGGTTGCCCGTCGTGTTCGGCGGTGCCGTCACGCCGGGCAGGGACCTCGTGCTGAGCAGCTTCTCCGGCACGCACGGCACCTCGTTGCACGGGCTGCGCATCGGCACCGGCCGCGGCCTGGGCGGCACCGCGATCGCGATGGGCACGGCGGTGCGCGTCAACGACTACGCCTCCACCCGCGCGATCACCCACGAGTTCGACCAGATGGTGGTCGTGAACGAACGACTGACCTCGGTGTTCGCCTACCCGGTGACGGTGCGCGGCACGGTGCACGGCGTCCTCTACGGAGCCGTGCGCGGACAGACGACCGTCGGCGACCGGGCCATCAGAACGGCCGGTGCCATCGCGCAGGGCTTGGCAGGGGACCTGGACATGCCTTCTCTTCACACGCAGGCCGCACTCCGCGAGCTCTCGGAGGTCGCCAAGCTCGTCCGCGACCCCGTGCTGCGCGAACGACTGCGCAAGGTGCACCAGGACCTCGGGGGCGAGGCGCTCGTCGCCGTCCCCACGGGACTGACGCCGCGGGAACTCGATACGCTCCGGCTGGCCGCGGTCGGTGCGTCCAACCGGGAGATCGCCGCCGAGCTCGGGTTGAGCACCGAAACCGTCAAGGCCTACCTCCGCGGCGCGATGCGCAAGCTGGGGGTGCACAACAGAACCGCCGCCGTCCACGCGGCGAGGTCGACGGGAGCGCTCTGAATGTCGTGGCAGCAGAAGGCCGTGACCGGCACGGATCGCCTGTTGTACAAGCTGACCGGTGGCAGGCTCGGGCTCGTGGGGTTCAGCG
The DNA here is from genome assembly GCF_042738015.1 of Lentzea sp. NPDC059081. Lineage (NCBI taxonomy): Bacteria > Bacillati > Actinomycetota > Actinomycetes > Pseudonocardiales > Pseudonocardiaceae > Lentzea > Lentzea sp. NPDC059081. The sequence continues at coordinate 95,028 of NZ_JBHYGW010000026.1, read as the reverse complement.
GGCAGACCGGCCTGACGCTGATCACCACCGGCGCGAGGTCCGGTGAGCAGCGGGAGAACCAGGTCCAGTACGTGGCCGACGGCGAGTCGATGCTCGTGGTCGGGTCCAACTGGGGCAAGCCGCGGCATCCCGCCTGGACCGCGAACATCCTCAAGAACCCGGACATCCGGGTGAACGTGCGCGGTGACGTGCGGGACGTGCGCGCGACGTTGCTCGAAGGGGCCGAGCGGGAGGCCGCCTGGACCACGATGGTGGCGGCCTGGCCCGCGTTCCAGGACTACGTCGAACGGTCAGGCGGCCGCGAGCTGCGGGTCTTCCGCCTCACTGCGCGCTGAGTCCCAAGCCAGCCACACGCAGCCGACGACCATCAGCACGCCGTGCGCGATCCGTGCGGCGGGCGGCGTGAAGAACTGCGGCAGGAACAACGCGAACCCGGCCGCGAACACGATGGACGGCACGGTCCTCAGCTTCAGCGCGACCATGACCGCGGCGACGCCCATCGTGACGAGCCCGGCGCCGAAGGTCGTGATGGCGAACGGGTTGTAGCGCACGGCCTCGGCCAGTGCGAGGAGGTTCGGCTGCCCGGCGAGCTCGTGCAGCCCGAAGTCCTCGGCGCCGTAGTACGGCAGCGTGAGCCCGGCGCCGACCCAGAACGTGATCGCGGCCGTGCGGTGGACCTCCAGCAGCGCGATCGGCACCAGGATGAAGCCGATCATCGCGAACAGGTGCGCCAGCACCCACGCCTGCGACCCCATCGCGGCCGCGGCGCCGGCCGCGGTCGTCTCGTCCTCCCACGGTCTGACCGCGGGGTAGAGCAGGAACAGCAGCCCGGCGGCGGTGAGCGTCCACTTCACGGTTTCCCCCTGAGATCGTCGAGATACATCCGGATCAGCTGGTCGTAGGTCTCGTCGAGGTCCTCGGGCAGGCCGAAGCCGCCGCTGGACTCGATCGACGCGAAGCCGTGGGCGAGCACCCGGAGTCGTCGCGTGGCATGCACCGCCTCCGAGCCCTCGAGCCCGTAGCCGCGCAACGCCGCGAACAGGACCTCCATGAGCTTCATCCCCGCGGCGCGCTGCAGGTCGTCGTGCAGCGGGTCCATCGGCGCGGCCGCGTACCGCTTCGGGTACTCCGTGACGTACGCGCGGTAGGCGTGCATCAACGCCCTGACCGCGTCGTCGCCGGACAGTCCCAGCACCGCCTCGGTGAACCGGTCGGTCATCTGCTCGGTGACGCGCACGCCGAGGTGGCCGCGCAGCTCGGCGAGACTCGCGACATGCTTGTACAGCGAGGGCGTGGCGACACCGGTCCGCGCGGCGACGGCGGCGAGCGTGACCCCGTCGAGGCCGTGCTCGTCGAGCAGGTCGAGCGCGGCGTCGACGACCTTGTCGGTGGTGAGACGTGGGCGAACAGCCATAGCCGAAAAGCTAAAGCTATTAGCTCAACACGTCAAGGCAGTCCCTTCACCGTCGCCTGGGCCGCGAGTGGTGGTCTGAACCTCTTACACCCCTCTTTCGACCCCAATTGGTCACACTCGCGGTAGAAGTCGCTGGTCAAGAGCTAGATCACTTGAGAGCGCTCTCACATGACAAAAAGATGAAAAGGTTTACAAGTTGACCGTGGGTCACGTCGTGGCAACACTTCTGAACCACTGGGCGCAACAACTAAACACCCGGAAAGGTCGGTTCGATGCTTCGACGCATCGGGACGGGCCTCGCCGCCGCCTTCATGGTGGCCGCGGGGATCACCGTTGCCACCACCAGCCAAGCTCCCCCTGCCAACGCGGCGGTGACCTGGGCCGACGAGTTCAACGCTCCCGCCGGCACCGGTGTCGACGGCAGCAAGTGGCAAATGGAAGTCGGGAACAACAACGGCAACAACCGAGAGTCGCAGTGGTACCAGGCGGGCACCTCGAACGCGGTGCACGACGGCCAGGGCAACCTGGTCATCACCGCCAAGCGCGAGAACCCCGGCAACTACCAGTGCTGGTACGGCCGGTGTGAGTACACCTCTGCCCGCATCAACACCGCGGGCAAGTTCACCCAGACGTACGGCCGGTTCGAAGCGCGGATGAAGATGCCGCGCGGCCAGGGGATCTGGCCCGCGTTCTGGATGCTGGGTGCCGACATCAACAGCGGCAACCCGTGGCCGGGATCCGGCGAGATCGACATCATGGAGTTCCTGGGACACCAGACGAACACCGTGTACGGCACGATCCACGGCCCGGGTTACTCCGGTTCGGGCGGCAAGTCCCACGCCTACAACGGCCCGAACTTCTCGGACGGGTTCCACAACTTCGCGGTTGACTGGAAGCCGGGCGAGATCACGTGGTCGGTGGACGGCAACGTCTACGCCCGCAACACGCCGACGGACGTCAACGGCAACCCGTGGGTGTTCAACAAGCCCTTCTTCATCATCCTCAACCTCGCGGTCGGTGGTGAGTGGCCGGGCTACCCGAACTCCAGCACGACGTTCCCGCAGCAGCTGGTGATCGACTGGGTCCGCGTCTCGAACGACACCCCGAGCGGGAGTGGTTCGGAGATCCGCGGCATCGGCGACAAGTGCCTCGACGTGGCGTGGGCGAACACCGCCAACGGCACGCCCGTGCAGGTCGTCGGCTGCAACGGCAACACCGCCCAGAAGTGGAGCCGTCCCGGTGACGGGACCATCCGCGCGCTGGGCAAGTGCCTCGACGTGAGCGGCAGTGGCACGGCGAACGGCACGGTGGTGCAACTGTGGGACTGCAACGGGACAGGTGCCCAGCAATGGGTCGTGACCGGTGCGCAGGACATAGTGAACCCGAACGCGAACAAGTGCCTGGACACCGTGGGAGGTTCCTCGGCGGACGGCACGAAGACCCACATCTGGGAGTGCCTCGGCGTCTCCAGCCAGAAGTGGCGGGTCTGACGGGTCACGCGTGACCTGACCGGCCGGGCGCCGGTCGCGAACTCCTGGTTCGCGGCCGGCGCTCTCTCATGCCAGGAGCCGGGCGACCGCCCAGTCCTGCACGGCGACGCCCACGGACTTGAACACCGTCCGCCCCTGCCGCAGCGGCGGGTTCCCCAGCGCCGCGCCGAGCTCGACCAGCGCCTCGAGCCGCAGCACCCCGGAGTTCACCGCCCGGATGATCTCGCCGGCCTCGCTGAGCGCGGCCTCGACCTGGTCCACCACCACGACCTCCGCGGTCGCCAGCAGCTCCTGCGGCAGCTCGCGCATCACCGGCCGGTAGGACCCGATCGCGTTGACGTGCACCCGTTCCTTGAGGGCGTCGCACGCGAACAACGGCACCGTCGAGGCCGTCGCGCAACACACGACGTCAGCACTCTCGACGGCGTCCTCCGCGCTCGCCGCGACGTCCATCACCGTGTCCGGCAGCTCGTCCTTCAGGTCCTCCAGCAACGCCTCGGCCTTCTTCGCGTTGCGGTTGAACACCACGAGCTTCTTCAACGGCCGCACCGCGTGCACCGCCCGCACCTGGTCCGCCGCCTGGGCCCCGGCCCCGAGCAGCGCGAGGTGCGAGGCGTCCTCCTCGGCCAGCAGGTCCGTGGCCACCCCGACGACGGCACCGGTCCGCAGCGTCGTCAGCGGCACGGCGTCCGTGACGAACTGCCCGTCCGGGTGCGAGAACACGACCGTGCCCGCGATGACGGGGTCCCGCTCGACCTCGATGCTGATCACCTTGACCGCCGTCGACCCGGTCGGCCGGTGGTGCACCGCCATGACGAGGGACCGGCTGTCGCTGAAGGCGTGCCGCGGCGGCAGGTCGAACTCGCCCGCCGTGAGCCCGACGAACGCTTCCCTGACGGCATCGATCGCTGCGGGCATGGTCATGGTTCGGATGGTAACGACCCGTCACCCGGCCGGGTCAGAAGCACTCCAGCTCGAACTCGTCGAGCCGCACGGCCCTGCCCTGGTTCGGGCTGCCGGCCCCGATGACGGCCTGCACGTACACCCAGTGCGCTCCGCTCATGTCGAACGGCCACGACTTGAGCTGCGTGTACTGGTCCGCCGGCAGGATGCCGCCGCCGTTCGAGACCTGCGTCCAGCCCTCCGGGTTCCAGACCTGCAGGGTGACCTGCTGGTCGAAGTCCCGCGGCTTCGCCATGAACCGCGCCTCGCAGTTCGTGCGCCCCGCCCACCCGCCGACGTCGAACTGGCGGGCCTGCGCGGACCACCCGCCCGCCGCGTAGAGCCAGCCGTTGTTCGTCCCCCGGAACGCGTTGACCCCGTCGGTCTCGACCCCGCCCGTCGCCACCCCGCCGATCGCGGACGTGCCGGAGGTGCCGACCCACCGCTCCCCGTAGTTGCCCTCGTACCCGTCACCGTCGCGGTTCGGCGCCGCGTGCGCCGTTCCCGTGAATCCCGCCAGCACCACCAGGACAGCCGCCATCGCCACTACGCGCATGATCTCCCCCAAGCTCCGAACCCCTTGCGGGCGAACGTACTCGCGGCCATCGGACGGCTCAGGCGGTTCGTGTGAGGCGTGCACGGACGTCACCCGAGCAGCCGCCTCCATCCCGGTCGTTAACCACTTCTCTCACACCGATAAAGACACACGGCCGTTATTTAACTACGCGCGCACAACCAGCCTTATGCAATATGCGCGCGCTAACACCGAGCCATTCGCTCATCGACCCGAAAACAGGCCGCGACAAGACCGAAAGCGGTGGATTGGCCGAGCTCCAAGCCGCAAAATAAAACGGTGAAGTTTCGTTGGACACCCCATGAGGGCAGACGCCACGCCGTCCCCGACGAGCCGCCGGGAGGGCAGCTCGTGGCCACCCTGTGCGGAGGCGAGCCGTTCGTCCCGCACCTGGTCAGCCTGTGGCGCGACAAGAACGTGTGGCCGACCTGCCGTGACTGCGACGGCATCTGGCGAGAGAGCGAGGGGATCCTGCCATGGCCGCGGAAATCCTGACGGAGGACCTGCTCCGCATTTCTCTTCAACGCCTCTCGTGTGAGGTGGTGAAGACCTATCCACAGTTCGGCGAGGTGCTCGCGAAGAACATGCTGCGCACGTGCGGCCTGATTCCCGATCTGGAACGCGCGGCGCACTACCGGGAGCTCGGAACGTTGCTCGTCGACCTGGGCCGCCTCTACCTGGCGGAAGCGGACCGCCTGGCGACGGTGGAGGCGCCGTGAGCCACTTATGCCCGTCGCGGGACGTCTGAGGGTCAGCCTTCGGACGTCCCGGAACGCGACCGCGGAACTTCACGCACCGCTCCCGGCCGACATCGCCACCGCTCGCCCGTTCGTGTCGAACTCGTGCGCCACCGCCACCAGTCCCTCCCCGCCCGCGGCCCACGCCGCCGTCCAGGTCAGGCACTCCGCCGCACCGTTGCCCGCCCGCGACACCAGGTCGTCGCCGATCGAGTCGAGCCACTCCCACGACGTGCCGGCGACCCCGGCCAGGAACTCCTCGTCCCACGCGCGCACCAGCGAGCGGATCGTGCCCTCGGAGCGCGCCCGTTCGTTGACCGACCTGATCCACGCCTGGCGCTCGGCCTCGGTGAGCACCTCGCCCGTCTCGGGCTCGCGGAAGCCCGGCAGGTCGTGGGCCAAGCCGCCTGAGCCGACGTAGAGCACGCGCCGGGACGCGAGGAACTCCCCCACCCGGCGGCCCAGTGCGGCCGCGCGGCGGAACGAGGCGTGGGGTGGCGAGGCGCAGTTGACGAAGACCGGCAGCACCGGTTTCGCGTCGATCGCCCCCAGCAGGTCGCGGGCCGTGTGGCCGAAGGCGTGGTCCAGGGAGGCGTCGAAGGCCGTCGCGACGTCGAAGTCGTGGGCGACCAGGTCGGCCACCAGGTCGCGGGCGGTGGCGGACGGCACGTCGTAGGCACCGACGGGGCCGTCGACGTCGCCCTGCGCGGTGGCCGAGAGCACGACGGCGAAGGTCGGGACCACGGCGCGGAACGCGCGGCGGTGGTCCGTGCCGAAGAAGACGACGAGTTCGGGGTCGAAGGCGGTGACGGCCTCGCGTGCCGCGCCGATCGCCGCGCGGACCGGGCCGTGGGGTGCGCTGGGCAGGGTGATGAGGTGCGAGGCGCAGACCGTCAGGCGATTCTTCACCCGGCCAGTCTAGGTTCCGCACGGTGACGAGGTGCGCACTTGCGGTGACCACCACCGCGTCTACCCTCCACAGTGGACTCCTGGAATCCGCTTACCAGGAGTAGTCGATGTCCGAACAAGACAACTCGGGACAAGACATCTCAGTGACGCCAATCAGTCCACTGTGGACATTTGAGTCCGGACAGGCGAGTACGAAGTCCCCGATGGACACGATGTGGCACGGGTCACGCCGTGCGTGTGCGGACACCCCGCCGGGGACCGGGAAGGCGTGATCGGAGTCGGGCCTGGTCAGATCCGCGATCGGCCGGGTGCGGAGCGGCGCGGACGTGCGAGGCGGGCCGCGCGGGGCCGTTTGGGCTGGTCTGGGTGAGTGGGATGTGAGGCGGTGGGGGAAGATGTTCGCCATGACCACCGCCGACAACGGTTTCGCCGACCTGGGGCTGCGGCCCGACATCCTCAACGCGCTCACCACACTGGGCTACGAGGAGCCGACGCCGATCCAGAGCGAAGCGATCCCCCCGCTGCTCGCGGGCAACGACCTGCTCGGGCAGGCCGCCACGGGCACGGGCAAGACGGCGGCGTTCGCCCTGCCGCTCCTCGAACGCATCGCCGACCGCATCGGCAAGGGCGAGAAACCCCTCGCGCTCGTGCTGGCCCCCACCCGCGAGCTGGCGGTGCAGGTCTCCGAGGCCGTGCACCGCTACGGCCGGCACATGGGCACGCGCGTGCTGCCCATCTACGGCGGCCAGCCGATCGGCCGGCAGCTGCGCGAGCTGTCCCGCGGCGTCGACGTGGTGGTCGCGACCCCGGGCCGCGCGATCGACCACCTGCAGCGCGGCACGTTGCAGCTCGGCGACCTGCAGGTCGTCGTGCTCGACGAGGCCGACGAGATGCTCGACATGGGCTTCGCGGAGGACATCGACGCGATCCTCACCGAGACCCCGGCCGAGCGGCAGACCGTGCTGTTCTCGGCCACGATGCCGCCGCGCATCGACCGCATGGCCAAGAGCCACCTGCGCAACCCCGTGCTCATCCAGATCGAGCGCGAGAAGACCGAACCCGGCGAGGCGCCGCGCGTCCGGCAGACCGCGTACCTGGTGCGCCGCGAGCACAAGCCGGCCGCGCTCGGCCGCGTGCTCGACGTCGAGTCGCCGACCGCCGCCGTCGTCTTCTGCCGCACGCGTGACGAGGTCGACCAGCTCACCGAGACGCTGAACGGCCGCGGCTACCGCGCCGAGTCGCTGCACGGCGGCATCAGCCAGGAGCAGCGCGACCGGGTGATGTCGCGCCTGCGCGGCGGCACCGCCGACCTGCTGGTCGCCACCGACGTCGCGGCCCGCGGTCTCGACATCGAGCAGCTCACGCACGTCGTCAACTACAACGTGCCGTCCGCGCCCGAGGCGTACACGCACCGCATCGGCCGGGTCGGCCGCGCGGGCCGCGAGGGCGTCGCGATCACGCTGGTCGAGCCGCGCGAGAACTCGATGCTCAAGACGATCGAGCGCGTCACCAAGACCAAGATCCCGATGGAGAAGGTGCCGACGGTCGCCGACCTGCGCGCCCGGCAGCTGGAGCTGACCCGCTCGTCGCTGCAGGAGTCGCTGATGGAGGACGACCTGTCGCGCTTCCGCGTCGTCGTCGAGACGCTGGCCGACGAGTTCGACGTCATGGACATCGCGCTCGCCGCCGTGAAGCTCGCCCACGAGGCCTCCGGTGCCGCCGCGGACGAGGAGGAGATCCCGGAGGTGCGTCCGCGCGAGGACCGCCCGCGCCGCGACGGTGCCGCCGGTCCCCGCCGCGAGCGCCGCGGTCCGTCCGAGGGCATGACGAGGCTGTTCCTGGGCGCGGGCCGTTCGTCCGGCATCCGCCCGCAGGACATCGTCGGCGCCATCACGGGCGAGACGAACCTCAAGGGCCGCGACATCGGCGCGATCGAGATCGCCGACCGGTTCTCACTGGTCGAGGTGCCCGGTCCCGCCGTGAACGACGTGATCGAGCAGCTGCGCGACGCCACGATCAAGGGCAAGCGCGTCACCATCCGCCGCGAACGTCAGCCGCGTTGACGCCGATGAACTTCCAGTACTTCGCCTGGCTGTCCGAGGACAAGGAGTCCGTGGAGGACGCGCGCGAGATCGCCAGGATCTGGACGCGTCCCGACGGGCACACCGTGCAGGAGCGCTACACCTCCGAGTCGGGCTGGATCGGCACCCAGCTGGTCGACGACGTGCAGGACCTGCGCAAGCAGGGCTGGCTGAAGACGATCACCCAGCGGGACGTCGACCTGTACAAGGTGATCCTGGCCCGGCGGCGGCACGAGGCCTGACCCGTCACGGTCTGCGCGCCTCGACCAGGAACCGGGTCGAGGCGCAGACGAACGCCCCGTGCTCCTGGATGTGCTCGTGCACGTCCAGGAGCCGCTCCCGGTAGCCGTCGACGGTGAACCCGGGCACGGTCCAGAGCACCTTGCGCAGGAAGTGCACGACGGCACCGACGTCGAAGAACTCCACCTTCAGCACCACCGGTTCCAGCCGGAGCACCTCCAACCCGGCCGCCTCGGCCTCCGCCCGCGCCCGAGCCGTGCTCCGCGCGTCGCCGGTCGGCTGCGGCCCCGTCATGAACTCCGTGAGCCCGCGGTTCGTGCCCTCGCCGATCTGCTGCGAGAAGTACGTGCCGCCGGGCTTGAGCACCCGCGCGATCTCGGCCCACGGCGTCACCACGGGATGCCGGCTGATCACCAGGTCGAACGCGGCATCGCGCACCGGCAGCGGCCCCGCGTCCGGAGCCCGCACGATGAGCGCGTCCGGCAGGTTCTTCGCGGCCACCAGCGCGTTCGGCGGCCACGACTCGGTGGCGACGAGCACCGGTGGCCTGACCGGTGCCGTCGCCGTCACCTCTCCCCCACCGGTCTGCAGGTCGAGGGCCGACCCGGCGGCCGCGAGCCGCTCGGCGATCGACGACGCGTAACCCCACGGCGGGCGCTCTTCCGTGGCCCTGCCCTCGAACCAGGAGAAGTCCCAGCCCTCCAGCGGCACCGCGGCCCCCTCGGCCACCAACTCCTCGAAAGTCCCCATGGGCACCGATGGCACCACAACCGGGACCGGCCGGCCACCGGGTTTGGCGGCACCCGCCCGGTCCCGCGAGCCGCCGCGTCCAGAACTCGCCTCGCGCACGTCGGGCAGGTGCCGCCGGAGATCACAACGACCGGTCTGCCACGCGGTTACGCCGAAGTGCGCAAGAACGCGCGGCCGTTCGGCCGACCTCAGGCGCCGCGGTAGGTGCCGAAGCTCCAGCGGTTGCCCTCGGGGTCGGCGACGGTGAAGCCGCGCGACCCGTAGTCCTCGTCGCGCAGGCCCCGGATCTCCGTGGCACCACGGGCCAACGCCTGCGCGTGCAGCTCGTCGGGCCGGTCGGTCACCACGTAGACGGCCCCGGCGCCCGCCCTGGTCGCCTCGACCTCGCCGACCGACCTCAGGACGGAGCCCAGCATCACGCCGCCGCCTTCCGGCCACACCATCTCGCAGTGGACGACCTCGCCCTCGGCCTCGCCGGGAACGACGAGATGTTCCTTGAACCCGAACGCTTCCACCAGGAACCGGATCGCCGCGGGGGCGTCCTGATAGGACAGTGTCGGCCAGCATGTCGGTGCAGGAGTGGTCATGGCACCCACCATGCGCCCGGTCAGCCCTCGCCGCCTTGTAGAAATGGAAGCTCGGCCGCCATCCACTCCGTCGGGGTCGCCCCGCACAACGCGCGCCAGTCGCGGTTGAAGTGCGCCTGGTCGGTGTAGCCGCAGGCGGCGGCCACCTCGGTCAGCGTCGGCCGCCGCTCGCCGCGCAGCATCCGGTTGGCCCGCTCGAACCGCATGACCCTGGCCGCGACCTTCGGCGTGAGGCCGTACTCCGCCGCGAACCGCGCGCTCAGGTGCTGGCGCGACCACCCGACCTCGGCGGCTATCGCGGCCACCGGAGCGCCGGAAGCGAGTCGCTGCCACGCCCACGCCACCTCGACCTGCTGCCGCACCGGCCGCACGAGCCGGCCCAGCACGAGGTCCATGAGCGCGAACCGGTCCGTCCACGTGGTGGCTTCCCGCAACCGTTCCCGCAGCTCGGCGGCCGGTGCGTCGAGGCTGTCCAGCGCGACCGACACCCCGGACAGCTCGCCGGCCGGCACGCCGAAGAACGCCCGCGCCCCCAGCGGGGTGAGGTCGCACTGGACGCCGTGCTGGAACCCGTCGTGGCTGATGATCACGGCCTCGTCGTGCAGCCCGCCGCACAGCGCGGCGAACCGGCCGCCGGCGAGGTCGACGGTGCCGTCGAGGGTCACGACGAGGGTGAGCGAGCGCGACGGGAGGCCGCGGTGGATGCCGGGTTCGGTCCGCATCCGATACCCGGAGTACCGCGTCACGAACGGTCGCAGCCGCGGGTGCGGCAGGCCGACGACGTGCTCGACGTCCACGAGCTCGATGCTAGAACAACTCGCCCAGAACCAGCAGCCCCGCGCCCACCGGCACCAGGTCCGGCCCGTACGACGACAGGCTCACGTCGACGTCCGGCATCGCCCGCAGGTACAGCTCTGGCGACTCGAGCACCTTCCGTCCACTCAGGACGATCTGGTCGAGGTCCAGCAGCTGCACCAGGTTCCGCACCGCCGCGCCCAGCACCCGTGCCGCCTCCACTCCGGACGACGCCGCGTGCACCGCCTCGACGCACCCGCGCCGTCCGCACACGCACAGCGGACCGTCGAGCTGGATCGTCGTGTGGCCGAACTCCCCCGCACCCGACCGCGCACCGCGGTGGACCTCCCCGCCGAGCAGGAACCCCGCGCCCAGGCCGGTGCCGACGAACACCAGCGCGGCGTCCTCCAGCGGCCGGCGCCACGCCTCGGCGAGCACGGCGGCGTTGGTGTCCTTGTCGACCACGACCGGGAGCCCGAGTCGTTCCTCCGCCAGCGCCCGCAACGGCACGGAGTCCCAGCCGGGCAGGCCGTTCGGGGACACCACGCCGCCGGCGAAGTCGAGCGGGCCGGCGATCCCGATGCCGAGCCCGAGCACCTTCTCCTCGGCGCTCACCAACGGCGCCAGCGCGGCCAGCACGTCGTCGGGCGTGAACATGGGCGCGAGCGGCACGACGTCCGACGACACCACCTCGCCGGTGAGGTCCAGCCGGACCACCCGCAGCTCGTCACGGTCGACGTAGGCGCCGTATGCGTGCGCGCCGCCCGCCGCGAGCCGCAACGACATCCGGGGCTTGCCGCGCCCGCCCTCGCGCACCGCGCCGGTCTCCTCGACCAGCCCCGCCTCGACGAGCCTGGCCACGATCTTGGAGACCGCCTGCGGGGTCAGCCCGGCCTCCTCGGCGATGGAAGCCCTGCTCAGAGCACCTGAGCGGACCAGGCCGAGCACCGTCCGGTCGTTGTGCGAGCGCAGCGAGGTGAGGTCCACGCTCGCAATTATTCAACAGCGTTGCTTTAATCGGAAGCATGAGAGTCGGACTTCTGGGCTACGGCATCGCGGGACGGGTCTTCCACGCCCCGCTCATCGCCTCCACCGAGGGCGTGGACCTCGTCGCGGTCGTCACGGCGAACCCGGAGCGGCAGGCGCGGGTCCGCGCGGAGCACCCGGACGCGGCGGTCGTCACCGCGGACGAGCTGTTCGGGATGGACCTCGACCTGGTCGTCGTCGCCACCCCGAACCGCACGCACGCCGAGTACGCGCGCAGGGCCGTCGACCAGGGCGTCGCGGTCGTCGTCGACAAACCGTTCGCACCGGCGTCGACCGAGGCCGCGGAGCTGCTGGCCGCCGCACGGGCGAAGGGCGTGCCGCTCACGGTCTTCCAGAACCGTCGCTGGGACAGCGACTTCCTCACCCTGCGCCAGGTCCTCGGCAAGCTGGGCGAGGTCCGGCGGTTCGAGTCGCGGTTCGAGCGCTGGATCCCGGAGATCTGGGACAACTGGCGCGAGTTCGGCGATCCGCGGGAGGCGGGCGGCCTGCTGTACGACCTCGGCGCGCACCTCGTCGACCAGGCCCTGCAGCTCTTCGGACCGGTCACGACCGTCTACGCCGAGCTGGACCGGCGGCGGCCGGGCGCGCAGGTCGACGACGACGTGTTCGTGGCGCTGACGCACGCGAACGGCGTCCGCTCGCACCTGTGGGCCAACGCCCACGCGGCCCACCACGGGCCGCGGTTCCGGGTGCTCGGCAGCGAGGGCGCGTTCGAGATCGACGGGCTGGACGAGCAGGAGGACGCGCTCGCCGCGGGCCGCCGTCCCACCGACCCCGGCTGGGGCCACGAGGAGCGCACCGGCCGGCTCGGCGTCCTCGGCCAGGTGACCGAGATCGCCGTCGAACCCGGTTCGTACCAGACCTTCTACGCCGAGCTCCGGGACGGGCGCGTCCCGGTCGACCCGGCCGGCGCCGTCGACGCGCTGCGCGTCATCGAGGCCGCGTTCACGTCCGCACGGGAGAACAGGGTGGTGGAGCTGTGAGCCCGACCAGCGAGGAGCTGCTCGCCCAGGAGCGGCGGCTGCAGTTCACGCGCTTCGGCAACGACGTCGCGATCGACCTCGGCCTGCACCTGCTCGACGCCGCGCGCGACCAGGGCCTGCCCATCGCGATCTCGGTGCGACGCGGCGGCCACCGGCTCTTCCACGCGTCGCTGCCCGGCACCTCGCCGGACAACGACAGCTGGCTCGAGCGCAAGGCCCGCGTCGTCGAGCGGTTCGGCCACAGCTCGTTCTACGTCGGCACCACGTTCCGAGAGAAGGGCGGCGCGTTCGAGGACGAGGTGCACCTGGACCCGGCGCTCTACGCGGCGCACGGCGGGGTCTTCCCGGTGATCGTCCGCGGCACCGGGCCCGTCGGCACGGTCGGCGTCTCGGGGCTGCCCCAGGCCGACGACCACGAGTTCGTCGTGACCCAGCTCAAGTCTTTTCTGAACGCCCGCGACGCGTAATAGCACGAATAGGTGTCGGCACAAAATCCGTGACCTCGGACCAGGTCGGCACCGCGGGCAATGCGGCAGTTTCGACAGACACCACTTCGAGTGGATCCGAACCCACTCGGAGTGGTGTCTTATAGCACCGAAAGCGACCCTGAATTCCGCACCAAAGAGTGATCCTACTGAGCCAAACGAGTACCCCATTCCAGTATCTCGCGAATAGTCGGCGATCACTCGCCCGGTCACGCGGAGACCGTTGACTACGGCACAAGTTGCACGCTCAGTAGCAACTTCAGGCGTAAGCCACCCACCCGAATGTCGCCTTCTTGGCCCCTTCACAGTCTCCAATTGCGAGAACTAACGTCCATTCCGGCTTATCGGATTGGTCCATTAGCGCAGTGAGATGGGTGGGTGTGGGTTGTGACCGTGACGGATTCTGACCTCAACGAGGGCCGTCAGCAGCTGAGTTTGGGTACGGCCGCCGCTCGTAATCTGGCCACGACCACCAAGTCCGTCCCGCAGATGCAGGGAATCACCTCCCGCTGGCTGCTCAAGGTGCTGCCCTGGGTCCAGGCGGCGGGTGGCGCCTACCGCGTCAACCGGCGGCTCACCTACACGCTGGGCGACGGCCGCGTCTCGTTCACCAACATCGGCGCCGAGGTCCGCGTCGTCCCGATGGAGCTCACCGAGCTCGCGCTGCTGAAGGGCTTCGACGACGAGGAGGTCCTCGCCGCGCTGGCCGGCCGCTTCGCGCAGCAGGAGTTCGGCATCGGCGAGGTCATCGTCGAGAAGGGCCGCCCGAAGGACCGGGTCGTGCTGATCGCGCACGGCAAGGTCGACAAGGTCGGCACCGGCGAGTACGGCGGCCAGACCGTGCTCGGCAACCTCGCCGACGGCCAGTACTTCGGCGAGACCGTGCTGGCGGGGCCGCAGGGCGAGTGGGAGTTCACCGCCAAGGCCGTCACCCCGGTCACCGTGCTCACCCTGACCTGGGACGACTTCCAGGCGCTCAACGGCGAGGCAGGCGGCCTGCGCGCGCACATCCAGCAGACGTTCAACAGCCGCAACAAGCCGCAGGACGAGCACGGCGAGGCCGAGATCGACATGGCGTCCGGCCACGACGGCGAGCCCGTCCTGCCCGGCACGTTCGTCGACTACGAGCTCACGCCGCGCGAGTACGAGCTGAGCGTCGCGCAGACCGTGCTGCAGGTCCACAGCCGGGTCGCCGACCTCTACAACAACCCGATGGACCAGGTCGAGCAGCAGCTGCGGCTCACGATCGAGGCCCTGCGCGAGCGCCAGGAGCACGAGATCGTCAACAACCGCTCGTTCGGCCTGCTGCACAACGCGGACCTCAAGCAGCGCATCCACACCCGGTCCGGCCCGCCCACCCCGGACGACTTCGACGAGCTGCTGTCGATCGTGTGGAAGGACCCCGGCTACTTCGTCGCCCACCCGCGCACGATCGCCGCGTTCGGCCGCGAGCTCAACAGGCGGGGCCTGTACCCGCAGCACATCGACTTCAACGGCCAGCAGGTGCCGGCGTGGCGCGGCATCCCCGTGCTGCCGTGCAACAAGATCCCGATCTCGGACACCCGCACGTCGTCGGTCATGCTGATCCGCACCGGCGAGCAGAACCAGGGCGTCATCGGCCTGCACCAGACCGGCATCCCTGACGAGTACCAGCCCGGCCTGTCGGTGCGGTTCATGGGCATCAACGACCAGGCGATCATCAACTACCTGGTCAGCGCCTACTACTCGGCCGCGATCATGGTGCCCGACGCGATCGGTGTGCTGGAGCACGTCGAGCTCGGCCGCGAGGGCTAAGAGCGTTGGCCTCCTTCAGCATGCCGGAGTTCTACGTGCCGCACCCGGCGCGCAGGAACCCGCACCTCGACCGCGCCCGCGCCCACTCGACGCAGTGGGCGCGGGACATGGGGATGCTCGACACCGGGGTGTGGACCGACGAGGTCCTCGCGGGCGACGACTACGGGTTCATGTGCGCGTGGACCCACCCGGACGCGCCCCCGGAGATCCTCGACCTCATCACGGACTGGTACGTCTGGGTCTTCTACTTCGACGACGAGTTCTTCGCGGAGTTCAAGCAGACCAAGGACATCAGCGGGGCGAAGGCCTACCTCGACCGGCTGCCGGCGTTCATGCCGCTCAACGGCACCGACCCGTGGCCGGAGCCCGTCAACCCGACCGAACGCGGCCTCGTCGACCTGTGGCAGCGGACGATCCCGCTGATGTCGCAGGACTGGCGGCGCCGGTTCACCACGAGCACCCACAACCTGCTGCTCGAGTGCATGTGGGAGATCAAGAACATCGAGAGCGGCACGGTCGCCAACCCGATCGAGTACATCGAGATGCGCCGCAAGGTCGGTGGCGCGCCGTGGTCGGCGAACCTGGTGGAGGTCTCCGAGGCGGCCGAGGTGCCCGCGTCCGTGGCGGGCACGCGTCCGTTGCGGGTCCTCTCCGACACGTTCTCGGACGCGATCCACCTGCGCAACGACATCTTCTCGTACGAACGGGAGGTGTTGCGGGAGGGCGAGAACTCCAACGGGGTCCTCGTGTTCGAGAAGTTCTTCGGCCACGACACGCAGACCGCGGTCGAGGCCGTGAACTCGTTGCTGACCTCGCGCCTGCACCAGTTCGAGAACACGGTGTTCACCGAGCTGCCGCAGCTGTTCGCCGAGAGCTCCCTGAGCCCGGAGGAACAGGCGCGCGTGCTCCGGTACGTGAAGGGCCTGCAGGACTGGCAGTCCGGCGGGCACGAATGGCACCTGCACGCCGGCCGCTACACCAAGGCGGAGGGCGGCGGCGCGGGCAACAGCGCGTTCTTCCGCACGATCCTGCGCGGGCCGACCGGTCTGGGCACGTCCGCGGCGTGGCTGGGGGTGGCCCGTGATTGAGGTTCCCGCGTTCGACATGCCCTTCGCCGCACGGCTCTCGCCGCACGTGGACCGCGTCCGTCAGCACACCAAGACCTGGGTGCGCGACATGGGGATGCTGGGCGGCGCGCCGTGGACCGAGGCGTTCTTCGACGCCGCGGACTACGGCGGTTTCGGCCCGCTGACCCACCCGACGGCGTCGTTCGACGACCTGACGCACATCAACGACTGGCACACGTGGGGCTTCTACGTGACCGACGCGTTCCGGGACGGGTTCCTGCGGCCGCGCAACGTCGTGGGCGGCAAGGCGTTCGTCGCCGGCCTGAAGTCGGTGCTGTCCGGGTCCTCGCCGATGAGCCCGGCGGAGAAAGGCCTCGCCGACCTCGTCTCGCGGTCCACTCTGGACGCCGAGGACCACGAGCACCTCACCGAGTTCCTGGACGCGTTGCTGTGGGAGCTGCACAACACCGCGCAGGGCCGCGTGCCCGACCCGATCGACCTCGTCGAGATGCGGCGCCGGTCGATCGCCACGGACCTCTCCGCGAAGCTCGCGCGCAAGTCCGTCGGAGCCGAGCTGCCGGAAGACCTGTTGCGCAACAGCACGATGCGGGCACTCGTCGACTCGTTCGGCGACGTACCGGCGTTGCGCCAGGAGATCGTCGGTTTCGACCACAGCTACGCCACGGGCGGCAGCACGACGAGTGCCGTGCTCGCGGTGCAGGAGTTCTTCGGCTGCGGTCTGCAGGAGGCGGTCTCGGTCGTCGCCGACCTGATCGCGGCCCGGCTGCGGCAGATCGGCGTGATCATCGAGGAACTGCCGTCGGTCGCCGCGGAGTACGGGCTCGACGCGGAGGCGAAGGCCGCGGTGCGCCGGTACGTCGAGGCGCTCAAGTCGTGGCTGGCCGGTGAGCTGCTGTGGACGCAGCGGTCCGGCAGGTTCAGCCACTCCCCGGTCCCCACCCGGAAGTCGTTCCACTCCCCCAGCGGACTCGGCACCGCCGCGGTTCTCGTCCGCTAGTACCAACACAGATTGGCAGGACTCGCAGTGACTGTTACCGATCCGGGCCTCGGGATCGAGGACCAGCAGCTCAGCCTCTCGCGGGCCGCGGCGCGCAACCTCGCCACGACCACCAAGTCCGCACCGCAGATGCAGGGCATCTCGCCCCGCTGGCTGCTGCGCATGCTGCCGTGGGTCGAGGCCAAGGGCGGCGCGTTCCGGGTGAACCGGCGGCTCAGCTACGCGATCGGCGACGGCCGCGTCACGTTCACCAGCGTCGGCTCCGAGGTGCGGATCGTGCCGCAGGAGCTGGGCGAGTTCGTGCTGCTGCGCGGGTTCGAGGACGAGGCGGCGCTCACGGCCGTGGCGAACCGCTTCGAGCAGCGCGAGTACCAGCCGGGCGACGTGATCGCGCAGCGCGGCGCCTCCGTCGACGAGATCGTCGTCATCGCGCACGGCAAGGTCACCAAGACCGGCCGCGGCGAGTACGGCGACGACGTGGCGCTCGGCACGATCGCGGACGGCGAGTACATCGGCGACGAGCCGGTCCTCGCCGGTGCCGACAAGGAGTGGAGCTTCACGGCGCGCGCGTTGACGCCGACCACCGCCGTGGTGCTGACGCGGGCGGCGTTCGCCCAGCTGGAAAGCCAGATCGGGCCGCTGCACGAGCACATCGCCCAGCAGCTCGCGAACCCGTCGAAGACGTCGAACAAGCATGGCGAGGCCGAGATCGACATCGCGTCGGGCCACGACGGCGAGCCGGTGCTGCCCGGCACGTTCGTCGACTACGAGCTGCGGCCGCGCGAGTACGAGCTCTCGGTGGCGCAGACGATCCTGCGCGTGCACACCCGCGTCGCCGACCTCTACAGCCAGCCGATGGACCAGGTCGAGCACCAGCTGCGGCTCACGATCGAGGCCCTGCGCGAGCGCCAGGAGTTCGAGCTGGTCAACAACAAGGAGTTCGGCCTCATCGCGAACGCCGACCTCAGGCAGCGGATCAGCACGCACTCCGGCCCGGTCACGCCGGACGACATGGACGAGCTGATCTCGCGGCGCCGCAACACCAAGCTCATCCTCGCCCACCCCAGGGCGATCGCGGCGTTCGGCCGCCAGCTGAACTCGCGCGGCCTCTACTCGCCGACCGCCGACGTCGAGGGCCAGCAGCTGCAGACGTGGCGCGGCATCCCGATCGCGCCGTGCGACAAGATCCCGGTGAACAAGAACGGCACCACGTCGATCCTCGCGATGCGCCTCGGCGAGGAGAAGCAGGGCGTCGTCGGCCTGCGCCAGACCGGCATCCCGGACGAGTACGAGCCCGGCCTGAACGTGCGGTTCATGGGCGTCGACGAGCACGCGATGCTCAAGTACCTGGTGTCGACGTACTACTCGGCCGCGATCCTCGTGCCGGACGCGCTGGGCGTGCTGGAGAACGTCGAGGTCGGTCTGTAGTCATGACAGCGCAGACCTTCGGGGAGAGGACCGAACCACTCGCCGCCGGGCGTCCGGCGGGCGACGTGCTGGCGTGGAGCCGGAGCCTCGTGCTGCCGGCTCTGCGCAGGGCAGTCGACCAGCTGCCGCCGTCGTTGCGCGCGGTCGCGGAGTACCACCACGGGTGGCGCGACGAGTACGGCAACCCGGTGCTGGAGAACGGCGGCAAGGCGATCCGCCCCGCGTTGGTGCTGCTGGCGGCCGAAGCCGTCGGCGGCACCCCGGCCGACGCCGTACCGGCCGCCGTCGCCGTGGAGCTGATCCACAACTTCTCGTTGCTGCACGACGACGTGATGGACCGCGACACGACCCGGCGCCACCGCGCCACGGCGTGGACGGTGTTCGGTGTCAGCGCGGCGATCCTGGCCGGTGACGCGTTGCAGGCGCTGGCCGTGGACGTCCTCGCCGCGTCGAGGCACCCGCGTGCGCTGGAGGCCATCCGGACGTTGGGTGATGCCACGGTGGCGTTGCTCGAAGGGCAGGCGTACGACCTCGACTTCGAGTCGCGGTCCGACGTCGTGGTGTCCGAGGTCGAGCAGATGGCGCGCGGCAAGACGGGCGCGCTCCTCGGCGCGTCGACGGCCCTGGGCGCGTTGTACGGCAACGGATCGGACCTCCAGATCGAGGCGATGCGCGGGTACGGCGCGGAGCTGGGGCTGGCGTTCCAGCACGTGGACGACCTGCTCGGCATCTGGGGCGACCCGGCGGTGACCGGCAAGGCCGTCCACTCGGACCTGGTGAACCGCAAGAAGTCACTGCCGGTCGTGCGCGCGCTGAACGCCGGTGTGGCCGCCTCCGCCGAGCTGGCGTCGTTGTACTGCGGCACGGAGGAGTTGAGCCAGGAAACGCTTGCGCGGGCGGCGTTCCTGGTCGACGCGGCCGGTGGCCGGGCGTGGAGCCAGGCGCAGGCCGACGAGCTGCACACGCAGGCGCTGGTCCACCTCGGCGAGGCCTCACCGACCGCGCGCGCGGCGGTCGAGCTCGGCACGCTCGCCCAGCTGGTGACCCACCGAGACCACTGAAAGGCCAGCCGATGACGGAACACCCGCCGCGTTCGGTGCTGCTCGCCTCACCCCGGTCGTTCTGCGCCGGGGTGGAGCGGGCGATCGAGATCGTGGAACGACTGCTCGACCAGCGCGGCGGCCCCGTCTACGTGCGCAAGCAGATCGTGCACAACGTCCACGTCGTGCGGTCGCTGGAGGCCCGTGGCGCCGTGTTCGTGGAGGAGCTGTCCGAGGTGCCTTTGGGTGCCACTGCGGTGTTCTCCGCGCACGGCGTCTCTCCGGCCGTGCGCGCGGAGGCTCGTGAGCGGTCGTTGGACGTGCTGGACGCGACCTGTCCTCTCGTGGCGAAGGTGCACTCGGAGGCGCGGCGGTTCGCCGACCGCGGCGACACGATCGTGCTGGTCGGGCACGCCGGGCACGAGGAAGTCGAGGGGACGCTGGGCGAAGCGCCGGACCGGATGGTGCTCGTCGAGACCGTCGACGACGTCCTCGCGCTGGACATCACCGGACCGGTGTCGTACCTGACGCAGACGACGCTGGCCGTGGACGAGACGGCCGAGGTGGTCGCGGCGCTGCGCCGGAAGTTCCCGCAGCTGCGCGGGCCGGGGTCGGACGACATCTGCTACGCGACCACGAACCGGCAGATCGCGATCCGGGAGGTGGCCGAGCAGTCGGACCTCGTGCTGGTCGTGGGGTCCCGCAACTCCTCCAACTCGGTGCGGATGGTCGAGCTCGCGGCTCGCGGCGGCACCCCCGCGCACCTGATCGACGACGCGTCCGAGATCGACCCGGCGTGGCTCGACGGCGTGTCGTCGGTCGGTCTGTCGGCCGGCGCCTCCGCCCCACCGGAGCTGGTGGAGGAGGTGGTCAGGGCGTTGGAGGCGTTCGGGTCGGTCTCGGTGTCGACGCACACGACCGCGACCGAGACGATCGCGTTCACGCTGCCGCTGGCGGTGCGCCGTGCTGGCTGACATCACCTCGCCCGCGGACGTGCGGGCGCTGTCGTCGTCCGAGCTGTGCACGCTGGCCGCGGAGATCCGGGCGTTCCTGGTCACCAAGGTGTGCCGGACCGGTGGCCACCTCGGCCCGAACCTCGGTGCCGTCGAGCTGACCATCGCGCTGCACCGGGTGTTCTCCTCGCCCACGGACGTGGTGCTGTTCGACACCGGGCACCAGTCGTACGTGCACAAGATGCTGACCGGCCGGTGCTCCGACTTCGACTCACTGCGCCAGGCCGGCGGCCTGTCCGGCTACCCGTCCGCGGCCGAGTCGGCGCACGACGTCATCGAGAACTCGCACGCCTCGACCGCACTGTCCTATGCGGACGGTCTGGCCAAGGCGTTCGAGCTCGGCGGCGCCGACCGGCGGGTGGTGGCGGTCGTCGGCGACGGCGCGCTGACCGGTGGGATGTGCTGGGAGGCGCTGAACAACATCGGCGGTGCGGCGCGGCCGGTCGTGGTGCTGCTGAACGACAACGGCCGCTCCTACGACGCCACGGCGGGCGGGTTCGCGGCGTCGTTGCTCGACGGCTCGGCCCGCGGCCTGTTCGAGGCGCTGGGGCTCGCCTACCTCGGTGAGATCGACGGCCACGACGTGCACGCCGTCGAGAACGCGCTGTGGGAGGCCAAGGCCCTCGGCCGGCCGGTCGTCGTGCACTGCAAGACCGTGAAGGGCAAGGGACATCCCGCCGCGGAGACCGACGAGGCCGACCGCATGCACGCCGTCGGCGCCTCCGGCTCGTCCGGCGGGCGGACCTGGACCGACGTGTTCTCCGACGAGATCGTCCAGCTCGGTGCCGAACGCCAGGACGTCGTCTGCCTGACCGCGGCGATGCTGGGTCCGGTGGGGCTGCGGCCGTTCGCGCAACGCTTCCCGTCGCGGATCTTCGACGTCGGCATCGCCGAGCAGCACGCCGTGACGTCCGCCGCCGGCATGGCGATGGGCGGTCTGCACCCGGTCATCGCCGTGTACGCGACGTTCCTGTCCCGCGCCTTCGACCAGCTGCTGATGGACGTGGCGCTGCACCGGTTGCCGGTCACGTTCGTGCTGGACCGCGCCGGCGTGACGGGCCCGGACGGCGCGTCGCACCACGGCATGTGGGACGCCTCGGTGCTGCCCGTCGTGCCGGGCCTGCGCCTCGCCGCACCGCGCGACCCCGCGTCGTTGGGCGCTTTGCTGCGTGAGGCCGTCGAGGTGTCCGACGGACCGACGGTCGTGCGTTACCCGAAGGCCACTATCGGTCCCGACATCCCCGCATTGCGCCGTGTGAGCCACTTCGACGTACTGCACGAGGTCCCGGACGCCGAGGTCCTGCTCGTCGCCGTCGGCCCGCTGGCAGCGCCCTGTCTCGCCGCCGCCGCGGAACTCGCCTCGCACGACGTGCGCGTCACCGTGGTCGACCCGCGCTGGACCGCTCCGCTGGACCCGCACCTCGTCAAGTACAGCGGCCAGCACCGCCTGGTCCTCGCCGTGGAGGACACGACGTCCACCGGAGCGCTGGGCTCGCGCCTGGGTCAAGCCCTGGCGGGTTCTCCGACGTGCGTGGCGACGTTCGCCCTGCCACCACGCTTCCTGCCGCACGACTCACGCGCCCGCATCATGCGCGCCCACGGCCTGGACGCCGCCGGCATCACGACGAGCGTGCTGAAGCGCCTCGGCGTGAAGTGACGAGCCACCCGATGGCGAACGCCACCGCGACAGCCCCCGCCCCCACCACCGGCGCTTTCACCTCCGCGGGCAGGTCAAGCGGCCGCAGCGCCGTGGCGAGGCTCAGCAGGATCGGCCCCTGCACGACGAACGCGACGTAGGCAGACCGCGCCAGCCCTTCGGCGAGGGGCCCTTGGCCGGTCAGCCTGCGCTGCGCCAGCCCTATAAGCCACAAACTCCCCGCCACCACGAGCGTCCCCTCCACCAGCGCGAGCACCGCCGCCTGCCACCGGAACCCGCCGAGGAACGGCTCCGCGCTCTCGGCCAGGTCCAGCACTCCCATGAGCGCCGCGGCCACCGGCAGCAACGCGATCGTGCCGATGACGACACCCCGTGTGAGCCGGTAGATCTCGTCCGGCACCCGTTCCGCGAGCTTGCGCCCGCCGATGGCGCCCAGCAGGAACATCCCGAGACACTGCGGCCACCACCACAGGTGCAGGTCGCCGACCTGCCCGCTGCGCGCCGGGAACACCAGGCGCGTCAGGAACGTCGTACCCGCCACCACCACGGTCATCCCCACGACGTGCGTGGCCGTGATGGCACGCTCCTTGAGCGGCGGCGCGAGCGCGACCCCGATGCTGAAGATCAGCAACACCCCGACGAACCACAACGACCCGCTGTCCAGGAACGGCTTGCGGTCCGTGAACGCCTGCCACCACGAGACCTGGCGCCCCGCCCCGTTGTAGGCGATCCACACGAACGTCGGCCACACCACCAACGCCGTCACCACCCACGGCACCCCCAGCCGCGCCAACCGCTCGACGACGAACCGCCGCCGCCCCTTCCGCGCGACCGAGCCGGGCGTGAAGATGCCGGCCATGAAGATGCCGGCCATGAAGTAGAAGGTGCCCATGAAGAACAACCCGGACGGCCCCACCACCGCCGCCAGCACCGTCTCCACGCCGGGGTGGAACGTGACCTCGTTGACCTCGTCGTAGGGCCAGCCACCGATGGCGGCGTACCCGAGCAGCGCGTGGCCGCCGATGACCCACGCCACCAGGATCACCTTCAGGTTGTCCACTGCGGACAATCTCATGCGTTTCATGGTCCGCTTCGAGGGGCGCGGACGCCAGCGTCCAAGGGGGCGGACCGCGCCGAGGCAGGGCAGGGTGCGGTGCGGCGGACCGCAGGTGAGCGCTTCACGGCGGGCGGCGGCGGAACAGGGCAACAGCAGCGGCGGAGCGGCAGCGGCGGAGCGGCAGCGGCGGCCGGCGCAACAACGAGTCAGGGCGCCGGCGAGTCCGCGGCCGCCGCCTCCCTGCAGCGCACGGTCCCAGCTTGCCTCGCGCCTCCCTTGTCGTGCGCCCCTTCGCCGCACGTCGTTCTCACCGC
This sequence comes from Lentzea sp. NPDC059081, assembly GCF_042738015.1. Lineage (NCBI taxonomy): Bacteria > Bacillati > Actinomycetota > Actinomycetes > Pseudonocardiales > Pseudonocardiaceae > Lentzea > Lentzea sp. NPDC059081. Next base: position 71,606 of record NZ_JBHYGW010000026.1, on the reverse strand, counting down.
GCGCTCAGCCGCACGCCCGAACTCGCCTGCCTCCCAGCCGCGCGTCCCTCCCGCGGTGCGGCCCCAGGCATCGGCCGGCCAGGGCTACGGCCGGTCCCCCGTGTAGACGCCCAGCGCCCGGAACCTCAGCCCCGGCTCCTTGTACTCCTCCATCGCGTGCGCGATCCACCCGACGATCCGCGCGATCGCGAAGATGGCCTCGCCCGCGTCCGGCCTCATCTCGAACATCAGGCCGAACTGGGCCAGGGCCAGGTCGATGTTGGGGAACGTCTGCTGCTGGGTGCCGATCACCTTGTCCGCGACCAGGTCGCCGTGGCTGCGCAGCAGGGCGAGCAGGTGGTCGGCTCGCGGGTCGCGCTGCTGGTAGACGCGGTGGCCGAAGCCGGGGATGGGGACGCCTGAGCGCAGGTTCTCGGCGACGGCGCCCATCGGGTCGGACTCGGCCTGCGCCAGGAAGCGGTGGGCGATGGTGGTGGCGGTGCCGTGCTTCTGGCCCTCCATGGCGCCCAGTCCCGCGGACACGACGGCGTACGGGTGGGCGTGGGCCGAGGCTGCCACCCTGGCCGCCATCGTCGAGATCGCCAGGTCGTGGTCGGCCAGCAGGATCAGGGCGGCGTTCAGCAGGTCCGGCTGCGGGGGCAGCGGGGAGAGGCGGGCCCAGAGGCGGTCGGCGATGTCGGTACCGTGAGGGCGGCCGATCAGGGGCAGCGACTCCACGACGTCGGCGATCAGGGACTTGGCCGTCGTGACGCCGCGGTCCAGGTCGAAGCGCAGCGGGTCGCCGGCTCCGGCGAGGGCCACGGCCACCCGGACGCGGTCGGTCAGGGTGGCGCTGTCCGGCAGGGCCATCCAGATCTCCTGGCCCTCGGGGAACTGCAGGTCCGTCGAGTCGATCTCGGTCCACAGCCAGTGCGCGACGTCCTCGAAGCGCCTCGTGCCGGCGAGCGCGGGGACGGAGCGGCCCCGGTAGAACAGGCGGTCGTTCTCCAGGAGAGAGATCCTGGTGCGGATGCGATCGGTCACAGCGGCCACTGCTCCGCGAGCACCGGTGCGTTGCGCCAGGGCTTCCACCTCGGCCACGCCGAACATGCTGGAGCGGTTGACCTTCTTGCTGGTCAGGAGTCCGCGGCTGACGTACGCGTAGACCGTCGCCGGCTTCACGCCCAGGCGACGGGCAGCTTGATTCGTCGTCAACATTGATTCCATCAACGTTGACTGTACAAGACATGTTGACGGACTCTCTTGTCCATGTTGATTGATGCACCCAAAGGGCTTAAAGACGTCGTCGTCACCACGACCCTGATCGGGGACGTGAACGGTGCCGCGGGCTATTACCACTACCGCGAGCACGACGCGATCGAACTGGCCAGGACGCGGTCGTTCGAGGACGTGTGGTTCCTCTTCGCCGAGGGCCGCCTGCCGAACCCGGACGAGGCCGCGGAGTTCGCCGCGCGGGCAGCGGAGCTGCGGGCGCTGCCAGCGGCGATCAGTGAAGTGTTGCCCTCGATCGCGCGGTCGGGGTGCACAGCACTGGCGGGGCTGAGGACCGCACTGTCCATGGTGCCGTCACAGCCGATGTGGGACGCACCGATGAGCACGCGCAAGGCGGACGCGCTCAAGGTCAGCGCGATGACGCCGACGATCCTGGCTGCACTGCACCGGATCAAGCACGGACTTGATCCCGTCAACCCCAGGGTTGATTTGTCAACGTCGGCGAACTGGTTGTACATGTTGACTGGACAGGAGCCGTCAACGTGGACGAGTCGTGCTGTCGAGCAGTACTTGATTGCGACGGTCGACCACGGGTTCAACGCGTCAACCTTCACCGCACGCGTCGTCGCGAGCGCAGGAGCGGACGTCGTGTCCGCGGTGACGGCGGCGATCGGCACGTTCTCCGGACCACTGCACGGCGGCGCACCCGACCGGGCGCTGGAAGCGCTCGACCTGATCGGGTCGCCGGACAACATCGACGCGTGGGTCCGCGAGCGCATCGAGCAGGGCGACCGGATCATGGGCTTCGGCCACGCCGTCTACAAGACCGAGGACCCGCGGGCGCGCCTGCTCCGGGAGATCGCGCAGGAGCACCCGACCGGCCTCACGGACTTCGCCGTCACGGTGGAGCGCAGGGTCACGGAGCTGCTGGCCGAGCTCAAGCCCGGCCGGCAGCTGTACGCGAACGTGGAGTTCTACGCCGGCGTGGTGATGGAGCAGTGCGGCATCCCGCGCGAGATGTTCACGCCGACGTTCGCGTGCAGCCGGGTGATCGGGTGGTGTGCCAACGCGCTCGAGCAGTCCGAGGACACGAAGATCATCCGCCCGGTCGCCCGCTACACGGGTCCCGAACCGCGCATCACCCACCTGCATGTCACCGAGCCGCGCATCACCGAGCCGGGAAGCGCATGAACTGTCAGGTGAGGTACCGCAGGTCGTCATGCACCCGGACGCGGTCGCGGTCGTGGACGTCGGAGGAGCCTGCCAGGCCGGCGGTGCGGTCACGGTGCCGGTCGAGCCAGACGGAGAGGCCTGCCACCAGGAGGACGATCGCTGCAAGAGTCATGTCAGTAAGTTTGCGGGCAGCAATATCCCGCCAACAGTGGCAGATCTGACGACGCGCGCTAAAATCCTGCCATGCTGCGATCGGTGGCGGTTCCCCTCATCGACGGCGTCGCGCCGTTCGAGTTCGGCCTGCTCTGCGAGGTGTTCGGCGTCGACCGGACCGAGGAGGGCGTGCCGCTGGTCGACTTCCGCGTGTGCGGCGAGCTGCCGAACGAGCCGGTGGTCACGAACGTCCGGGGCGTGAGCATCACGCCGGACTACGGGTTCGACGCGCTGCAGAGCGTCGACCTCGTCGCGCTCCCCGCCGCCCGCGTCCGCGACGAGTACCCGGAGAAGCTCGTCAAGGCGCTCCAGGAGACCGACGCGACGCTGCTCAGCGTGTGCAGCGGGGCGTTCATCCTCGGCGCGGCGGGCCTGCTGGACGACCGGCACTGCACCACGCACTGGCGTGAGGTGCGGCAGTTCCAGGAACGCTTCCCGAAGGCCCGGCTCGACCCGGACGTGCTGTTCGTCGACGACGGGAACATCATCACGAGCGCCGGGACGGCCGCGGGCATCGACGCGTGCCTGCACCTCGTCCGCAGGGAGCTCGGCACCAAGATCGCCAACACCATCGCGCGCAGGATGGTCGTGGCACCGCAGCGCGACGGCGGTCAGCGGCAGTTCGTGGAGCTCCCGATCCCGGAGTGCAGCTCCGACAGCCTCGAGCCGGTGCTGGAGCGGGTGCTCGCCACGATCGCGGACAACCACACGGTGGCGTCCATGGCGAAGCTCGCCGTGATGTCCGAGCGGACGTTCGCGCGCCGGTTCACCGCGGAGACCGGCACCACCCCGAACAAGTGGCTGTCGCTCCAGCGGGTGCTGCACGCGCGCAGGCTGCTGGAGGAGTCCGACCTGGACGTGGACGCCGTGGCCACCAGGTCAGGCTTCGGGACAGCCGCTCTCCTCCGCCACCACTTCCACCGGGTCGTCGGCATCGCACCGAGCGACTACCGCCGCGCATTCGCCGGTCGTTAACCGCGCGAAGATCTTCTCGGAGATCTCCCGCAGCGACTCGACCTCGGTGCCGTCGAGCACGTCGAACACCAGCTTGTGCACCATCTCGGCGTGCGCCGGCGCGGCGGCCTCGATCGCGGACCGGCCCGCGTCCGTCAGCACGACGAACGACCCGCGCCCGTCGCTGCCGCAGCTCTCCCGACGCACGAGTCCGCGCTTCTCCATCCGTGCGACGTGATGTGAGATACGGCTCTTCTCCCACTGCAACGACCGTGCGAGCTCCAGTACGCGCACGCGCTCGTCACGCGTGTCGGTGAGCTGCACCAGCACGGCGAAGTCGGCCATCGACAGGTCCGAGTCGACCGACATCTGCCTGCTCAGATGCGCATTCAGCTCCCCCTGCATGCGGACGTAGGCACGCCACGCACGCTGCTGCTCAGGTTCCAACCATCGTGTCACCAGCTCAGCATACGGGAATAGTTGACACATCATCCACGTTCGGGCAGGGTGGATGACACTTCAACCAAGTCGAACTACCGAAGGACTGACCACCATGACCACCGCCACCAACCTCACCGAACTGACCGGCGACTACGTCATCGACGTCTCGCACTCCCGCATCGGCTTCGTCGCTCGCCACGCGATGGTCACGAAGGTTCGCGGTGCGTTCAACGAGTTCGACGGCAAGATCAAGATCGACGGCGACAAGCCGGAGAACACCACCGCCGAGGTCACGCTGAAGGCCGCGAGCATCGACACCCGCAACGCGCAGCGCGACGGTCACCTGACCACCAACGAGTTCCTCGACGTCGAGACCTACCCGGAGATCAAGTTCGTCTCGACCTCCGCGAAGCAGATCGACGACGACAACTTCGAGATCACCGGTGACCTCACCATCAAGGACGTCACCAAGAACATCACCATCCCGTTCGCCTTCGAGGGCGTGGCCGTCGACCCGTTCGGCAACACCCGCGTGGGCTTCGAGGGCTCGCACACCATCAACCGCAAGGACTACGGCGTCAGCTGGAACGCGGCGCTCGAGGCCGGCGGCGTGCTGGTGAGCGAGAAGGTCGTGCTCGAGTTCGAGATCTCCGCGATCAAGCAGGCCTGACGCAGGCCGCTCCACCACGACAGCCCGGGCGCTCTGGGAGCGGCCCGGGCTTTCGCGTTCACGTGGCCTCGAATGACGCCCGATCGGCCTAGCGCGGCGCGTGCTGTTGGGCCACTCGGGAAGGGGTCCTTGGGCTACCGTGACCCCCATGGCGACGCGCGTGTTCCTCGTCGACGACCACGAGATCGTCCGCCGCGGCATCGCGGACCTGCTCGGCGAGGAGTCCGATCTCGAGGTGGTCGGCGACGCCGCATCGGTCGCGGAGGCCCTGGCCAAGGTGCCGGGCGCCCAGGCCGACGTGGCGGTGCTCGACATCAGGCTGCCCGACGGCAACGGCATCGAGCTGTGCCGCGACCTGCGCAGCCGGCTGCCCGGCCTGCAGTGCCTGATGCTGACCAGCTTCGCGGACGACGAGGCCCTGTTCGACGCGATCATGGCGGGCGCCTCCGGGTTCGTGCTCAAGCAGATCCTGGGCGCCGACCTCGTCAACGCCGTGCGCACCGTCGCGGCAGGACAGTCCCTGTTGGACGCTCGCACGACGTCGGCCCTGCTCAACAGGATCCGCCGGGAACGCGAGGAGGGCGACCCGCTGCGCATGCTCAGCGAGCAGGAGCGCACGGTGCTCGACCTCATCGGCGAGGGCCTGACGAACCGGCAGATCGCCGAGCGGATGTTCCTCGCGGAGAAGACGGTCAAGAACTACGTCTCGCACCTGCTGGCGAAGCTCGGCATGCAGCGCCGCACCCAGGCCGCCGTGTTCGCGTCGCAGTTCCGCAAGGACGGCGAGAAGCCCCGCTAGAGAGGCACTCGCCACACCAGGCACGCGCCGCCGTCCTCGCCCGCCCTCACCGTGAACGTGCCGCCGAACTTCTCCGCGCGGTGGGCCAGGTTGCGCAGGCCGCTGCGCGAGGAGGCGACCGGCACCCCGATCCCGTTGTCCTGCACGGTGATCACGATGTCCTCGCCCGCGTCGATCAGCACGAGCAGCTCGGTCGCCTGAGCGTGCCGCACGGCGTTCGTGACGGCTTCGCGCACGACGGCCTCGACGTGTTCGGCGAGCTCCGGTGGCACCGAGTTGTCGACGGTGCCGGACATGCGGATGGCCGGCTTCAGGTGCGTCGCCTCGGTCAGGCCCGCCACCAGGTCGAGCAGGCGGCGGCGCAGCGACGTGTTGTCCGTCGAGTGCAGGTCGAAGATCGACGTGCGGATCTCGCGGACCGTCTCGTCGAGCTGCTCGACGGCGGTCTGCAGGCGCGCGGCGACCTCGGGGTCGGTGACGCGGCGCATGGTCGCCTGCAGCGTCAGGCCGGTGACGAACAGCCGCTGGATGACGTGGTCGTGCAGGTCGCGGGCGATGCGGTCGCGGTCCTCCAGCACGTCCAGGAGGCGCTGTGAGCGCTGCTGCTCGGCGAACTCCAGCGCGACGGCGGCCTGGTCGGCGAACGACGCCAGCACCGGCACCTGGTCGGGCAGGAACCGCGTCCCGCCGGCCTCGCGCAGCACCACCAGCGCGCCCGTGACCACCGGGCCGGAGCGCAACGGCACGGCCAGCGCGGGGCCGAACGCCGACCGCAGGTCGTCCACCAGCAACGGGACCCCCGACCGGACCACCTCGTCGACGGCGTAGTCGCGCGCGTCGAAGTCGTCGATCTTCACGCCCGCGTTCGCCGCCACCGACAACGGCGCGTCCTGACCGTCGCCGAGCACGACGAGCGCGGCGTCGGCACCGGCCAGCTCCAGGGTCCGCTGGGTGATCAGGCGCAGCGCGTACTCGCCGGAGGCGCCGCCGAGCAGCTCCGAGTTGACCTCGCCGATGGCCTCCAGCCACCGCTCGCGCAGCCGTGACCGCTCGAACAGCCGGGCGTTCTCGATCGCGATGCCGGCGGCCGCCGCGAGCGCCTGCAGCACGGCCTCGTCGTCCGCGGTGAACTCGGCGGCGCCGATCTTCTCGGTCATGTAGAGGTTGCCGAACACCTCGTCGCGCACGCGCACCGGCACGCCCAGGAAGCTGTGCATCGGCGGGTGGTTGGGCGGGAAGCCGACCGACATCTCGTGCCGGGACAGGTCGCTCAGCCGCAGCGGCGTCGGGTCCTTGATGAGCAGCCCGAGCAGCCCCTTGCCCGCGGGCAGGTGCCCCATGACGGCACGCGTCTCGTCGTCCACGCCGACGTGCACGAACTGGGACAGGTCGTCGCGGGTGCCGAGCACGCCGAGCGCCCCGTAGCGGGCGCCGACCAGGTCGACGGCGGCCTGCACGATGCGTTGCAGCGTCGGCTCCAGCTCCAGGCCGGACGCGACCGCGAGGACGGCGCCGAGCAGCTCCTGCATGTGGTCACGGGTGGTGACGATCTCGTCCATGCGGCCGCGCACCTCGTCGAGCAGCTCTTCGAGGTCACGGCGACCGGGCGTGTCAGGCACGATGACAAGATTGACACACTTCCGGACATCGCACGGCCCTGCCGATTGAGGACCTTTGACCGTGGCCGGATGGTCTGGACCCCCGCACAGTGTGACCATGACGATCGCCGTACCCGACTCGCTGGGACTCGCGGGTGAGGACGTGCGCGGCGTCCTGGCCCTCGCGAGGGCAGCGGCTCCCGGGGTGCGGTTCGAGGTGCGGCCCGAGCAGATCGAGCTGCACACCACCACCCCGCACAGCCGGGAGACGCGGGTCGCGTGCGGGGTGGCACTGCTCAACGTCCGGCTGGCGCTGCAGGGCCACGGCATCCGTCCACTCGTGACGTTGCTGCCCGGCCAGAGCGCCGCCGACGCCGCCGCGGCGGTGCGGCTCGGCGGGTACCAGGAGCCGGAACCGGACGTGCTGGCGTTGCTGCACGCGTTGCGCACGAACCGTCGCACGTGGACGACGTTCCCGGAGCTCGCCTCGTGGCGCGGGCTGCTGTCGCGGGCTGCCGAGGTCGAACGGGCGTGGGTGCACGTGCGCAGCGGCGACGAGCTGGTGCTGTGCACGTTCAACCAGGGTGCCGCCGCGGAGATCCGGGCGGGACAGGCCATGCAACGCGTGGTGCTCACGGCGGGGACGGTCGGGATCTCGGTCGCGCCCGCGCTCGACCCCGTGAGCCTGTCGGCGTTGCGCGCGGACCTGCGCCCCTACCTCGGCAACACGCTGGTACCGCAGATGGTGCTGCGGCTCGGCTGACCACTGTGGACCTCTAGCGCGACATCACCGCCCTCCACAGCAGCCTCGCCAGCTCCGGGTGGCAGATGTCGTTGTGCGCCCCGGCGATGCCGTCGATGCGGCGGATCACCGACGTGCAGTCGACGTTGTGCACCTGTCCCCTGGTCAGCTCACCGGGCGAGCCGATCTGGTGGCCGTGGGCGTAGGTGCCCTGCACGCCGTGCGAGCCGATGCCGCCGTACTTCGGGTACTCGTCGAGGTCGACCTGCCGGCCCGACCGCGCGGCCAGCGGGTAGAACCGGCCGATGGCGTAGTCGTTCGACGACGTCGTCACGATGATCGGGCCCGGCACGCGGCCGAGCACTCCCCGGAAGTAGCCGGACCCCGGTTCGCCGGGCAGCCGTTCCGCGAACGACCACAGCGACATCGCGCCCTGCACCAGGGTGAGCGTCGCGGCGGGCACCACGTTCGCCATGGCGGTCGCCGTGATGCAGCCGAAGCTGTGGCCCATCAGGTGGATGCGAGCCGTCGGAGCGGCCTGGGCGACCTCCCGGGCGACCCGCGCGGCACCGCTCTCACCGAACACCCGCGCGCGCCGTTTCATCTTCCAGAACGTCAGGATCCGCAGCGGGGACAGGATTCCGCCCAGCGCCGGGTCCTCCAGGCAGGCCCGGTAGAGCTGCGCGGCGTCGAACGCCGACCCGTCCTCGCCCGGCAGGTCGGGGACCGAGCCCTCCAGGTAGTCGTAGGCCTGTTTGACCGCCGGAGACATCCGGCACGGGTGCTCCCGCGCCGCCTCCACGATCGCGCGGACGGCGGCCGTGCGCCCGGCGCCGCCGCCGAGCCTGTTCGCCTGCGCCTTGATGAACTCGTCCGACCGCACGTCCTCGTCGCCCCAGGCCTTCGACGGCCAGTGCAGGCCGACGAGCAAAGCCTGGAAGCCGCCGGGAAGGCGGTGCGCCGCCTCGCGTTCGGCGCGGCAGTCGGCCATCGTCGCGACCCACTGCCCGTACTGCTGCCGGGCGGCCGGCACGTCGCCGTTCCACCCGTGGATGAAGAAGAACACGTCGGTGACACCGCGCCGGGCGTCGTACAAGACGTCCGCGCTGTCGCGTCCCCGCTCGTTGCCGGTCTCGTCGAAACAGACGAGGTGATAGCTGATGTCGTGGCCTGGCACGGATTCTCGGGACATCGCGGATCACCACCACACGAAAAAAGATGCGCCTCTACGCCCGGGTTATCGGAACGACGGCGGCTCATGTGTAGCCTCGGCGATCAGGAAAACCCGTTCGGACCAGGGGATTCACCCCCGGTTGCGCCGGTAGTGGCGCGCGGCGCGGACCCGGTTGCCGCACGACGGCGAGCACCATTCGCGGCGCGGGTGGTCCTTCACGAAGTACAGCACGCAGCCCGGCGCGTGACAGGCTCGCAGCAGGACCCGGTCCTCACCGGTGAACAGGTCGACGGCCTCCGCGGCGATCGACGCCCGTTCCGCGTCCGCCGGTGAGCCTTCGCTTTCGTTGTGCCGCAACAGTTCCCCGTCTCGCACGGCGAGCTGCGGCCATCGCGGGGAACTCCGCGCCGCGCGGTTGACCTCGGCCACCGCGCGGCCGAGGTCGCGGTCCTGGGCGATCGGCCGCGTGTCCTCGGTGAGCACGCCCGCGAGGTCCCTCAACGCCTGCCGCAACGCGCGGAACGCCACCAGGTCGTCCTCGCCGGCCGGCACGCCCAGGAAGTCGCGAAGCCCACTGACGGTGGTCAGGTCGTCGTGGAGCCGCGACCTGCTGGCCCAGACGGTGTTCATCAGCAGGACCGGACGGGGTTCGTCGGGCGTCAGCACGTCTAACGGTAACACACGCTTGCATCCGTTAGAGACTCGTTCTAACGTCTGGAGCGTCACCCCACCGTGGGAAGGATCCGACGTGAAGCTCGTGCCCCCGTTCGACGAGGAGACCGCCCGCCTCAAGGTCCAGGCCGCGCAGGACGCCTGGAACACCCGGGACCCGCAGCGCGTCGCCGGCGCCTACACACCGGACTCGGTGTGGCGCAACAGGTCGGAGTTCGTCCGCGGCACCGACGAGATCGTCGCGTTCCTGACCCGCAAGTGGGAGCGCGAACACGAGTACGTGCTGCGCAAGTCGCTGTGGGTCTTCGGCGGCAACCGCATCGCCGTGCGCTTCCAGTACGAGTGGCACGACGACGAGGGCCAGTGGTGGCGCAGCTACGGCAACGAGAACTGGGAGTTCGCCGAGTCGGGGCTGATGTCGCGGCGCGAGGCGAGCATCAACGACGTGCGGATCGCCGAGGCCGACCGGCGCATCGACCCCGCGTCCACCCACGAGATCCCGACGGAATGATTGCCGTGCACGTCGAGGCGTTGTGGCGCTATCCCGTGAAGTCGCTGGGCGGCGAACCGCTCCAGGAAGCCGAGTTCACGTCCGACGGCGTGGCAGGCGATCGGCTGGTGCACGTGCAGGGTCCGCGCGGGGTGCTGACCGGGCGCACGCGGTACGGGCTGCTCACGATCCCCGCGGGCACCGGACCTGACGGGCCGCTGGTCGACGGGCATCCCTGGGACAGCTGGCAGGCACACGAGAAAGTGCTGCCGTTCGGCGGCAGGCTGACCCGCTACTCCGGGCCGGAGCGGTTCGACGTGCTGAACGTCCTCGTCGCGACGGACGGGCAGGTCGCGGCGGCGGGTGTCGACGTGCGCCGGCTGCGGCCCAACATCCTGATCGGCGGCGTGGCGGCAGGAGAAGAAGACAGCTGGCCGGCGCACGCGCTGGTCGTCGGCGACGTGGTGATCGGGATGCTCCAGAAGCGCGCCCGGTGCGTGGTGACGACGATCGACCCCGACACCGGGGCGCAGGATCTCGACGTGCACCGGCGGATCCGCCGCGAGTTCGGCGGCGTGCTGTGCCTGGACAGCTGGGTGGTGCGGCCGGGCGTGGTGGCGGTCGGCGACCCGGTGGAGGTGGTGCCGACCGACGAGCTGCCCGGCCACGTGGGCGGGTGGATCGTCGGCCGGCCGTACGCCGTCTGAGGCCTAGATGTTGCGGCGGTACTGCCCGCCCACCTCGAAGAACGCCTCGGTGATCTGGCCGAGCGTGCACACCCGCGCCGCGTCCATCAGCACCGCGAACACGTTCTCGTTCGTCTGCGCGACCTCGCGCAACCGGGCGAGCGCCTTCTGTGCCTCGTCGCGGTGCGCCGCCTGGAACGCGCGCGTGCGGTCGACCTGCGACTCCTTCTCCTCCTCGGTGGCACGGGCGAGCTCGATCTTCACGACCTCGCGCGTGCCGTCCTCCGGCAGGAAGGTGTTGACGCCGACCAGCGGCAGCGAGCCGTCGTGCTTGCGCTGTTCGTAGAGCATCGACTCGTCCTGGATGCGGCCGCGCTGGTAGCCCGTCTCCATCGCGCCGAGCACGCCGCCGCGTTCGGAGATGCGGTCGAACTCCATCAGGACGGCCTCTTCGACGAGGTCGGTCAGCTCGTCGATGACGAACGAGCCCTGCAACGGGTTCTCGTTCGCGGACAGGCCCCACTCCTTGTTGATGATCATCTGGATCGCCATCGCGCGGCGGACGGACGACTCCGTGGGGGTGGTGATCGCCTCGTCGTAGGCGTTGGTGTGCAAGGAGTTGCAGTTGTCGTACAGGGCGCACAACGCCTGCAGGGTCGTGCGGATGTCGTTGAAGTCCATCTCCTGCGCGTGCAGCGAGCGGCCCGAGGTCTGCACGTGGTACTTGAACTTCTGCGAACGCTCCGCGGCGCCGTAGCGGTCGCGCATGGCCACGGCCCAGATGCGGCGGGCGACGCGGCCGATGACGCTGTACTCGGCGTCCATGCCGTTGGAGAAGAAGAACGACAGGTTCGGCGCGAAGTCGTCGATGTTCATGCCGCGCGCCAGGTACGACTCGACGTAGGTGAAGCCGTTGGCGAGCGTGAAGGCGAGCTGGCTGATGGGGTTCGCCCCGGCCTCGGCGATGTGGTAGCCCGAGATCGACACCGAGTAGAAGTTGCGCACCTGCTGCTGGATGAACCACTCCTGGATGTCCGCCATCATGCGCAGCGAGAACTCCGTGGAGAAGATGCAGGTGTTCTGGCCCTGGTCCTCCTTGAGGATGTCGGCCTGCACGGTGCCGCGGACGTTGGCCAGCGCGAACGCCTTGATCCGCGCGTGCTCCTCCCCCACCGGCTCCCGGCCCTCCTTCTCCACGAACGCCGCGACCTGCTGGTCGATCACGGTGTTCAGGAAGTAGGCGAGGATCGTGGGCGCCGGGCCGTTGATCGTCATCGACACCGACGTCGTGGGCGCCACGAGGTCGAAGCCGTCGTAGAGCGCCTTCATGTCGTCGAGCGACGCGATCGAGACGCCGGACGTGCCGATCTTGCCGTAGACGTCCGGCGGGGTGTCGGGGTCGCGGCCGTAGAGCGTCACCGAGTCGAACGCCGTCGACAGGCGGGTGGCCGGGTTGCCCTTCGACAGGTACTTGAAGCGGCGGTTGGTGCGGAACGCGTCGCCCTCGCCCGCGAACATGCGCGCCGGGTCCTCGCCCTCGCGCTTGAACGGGAAGACGCCCGCGGTGTACGGGAAGAAGCCCGGCAGGTTCTCCTTGCGCAGGAACCGCAGCAGCGAGCCCTCGTCGTCGTAGCGGGGCAGGCTCACGCGGCGGACCTGGTTGCCGGACAACGTCTCCCGCGTCAGCTTGGTGCGGATCTCCTTGTCCCGCACCTTGAACACGAGCTCGTCGCCCGAGTACTGCTCGCGCGTGGCCTCCCAGCCGCCCAGGAGATCCGCGGTGTCGCGGTCGACCTTGCGCTGGGCGGCGTCCGTGAGCTCCGAGATGTCCGCGACGCCCTTGCTCGCGGCCTCCAACGCCTTCTGCGCTGCGGTGAGCTGGGTGTGCGTGCGGACCGCGGCGACCTGCTCCTCGGTCCTGCGGTGGTAGCCGCGCACGGTGTCGGAGATGTCGCTGAGGTACCGCGCGCGGGAGGCGGGCACGACCGTGGACGCGGACGTCGAGGTCTTGCCGGCGACGGTGGCGAGCGCGCCTTCCTCCACCGAGAGCCCGTGCTCGACCAGGCCGTCGCGCAGGAACTGGTAGAGCGCGGTCACACCGTCGTCGTTGAACGTCGCGGCGGACGTGCCGAAGACCGGCATGTCCTCCCACCTGGCGCCGAACGCCTCGCGGTTGCGGACCATCTGCCGTGCCACGTCGCGGCGCGCGTCCTCGGCACCGCGGCGCTCGAACTTGTTGATCGCGACGGCGTCGGCGTAGTCGAGCATGTCGATCTTCTCGAGCTGGGACGCGGCACCGAACTCCGGCGTCATCACGTACAGCGAGAAGTCGACGAACGGCACGATCGCCGCGTCGCCCTGACCGATGCCGGGCGTCTCGACGATGACCAGGTCCGCGCCGGACGCCTTGCACGCCACGATGGACTGCTCCAGGCCGTCCGGGATCTCGCTGCCCGCACGGCGCGTGGCCAGCGAGCGGAAGAACACGCGGTCGCCGTCGAGGCAGTTCATCCGGATGCGGTCGCCGAGGAGCGCTCCACCACCACGGCGGCGCGTCGGGTCGACGGCGAGCACGGCGATGCGCAGCTTGTCCTGCTGGTCGAGCCGGAAGCGGCGCACCAGCTCGTCGGTCAGCGACGACTTGCCGGAGCCGCCGGTGCCCGTGATGCCCAGGACCGGCACCTTGCGGGTCGTCTCCAGGGTCTCGGCGGTGCCGGCCTCGATGTGCGTGATCGCGCGCGCCAGGGCCTCGTCGGACCCCGTCAGCAGCGCGTCGTGGCTGAACGGCCCGGTGAGCGCGTGGTCGCACTCCTCGATCATCAGGTTGATCATCCGCGCGAGCCCCAGCGACTGCCCGTCCTGCGGTGAGAAGATCCGCGCGACGCCGCGCGAGTGCAGCAGCTCGATCTCCTCGGGGACGATGACGCCGCCACCGCCGCCGTAGACGCGGATGTGCCCGGCGCCGCGCTCGTTCAGCAGCTCCACGAGGTACGAGAAGTACTCGACGTGCCCGCCCTGGTACGCGCTGATGGCGATGCCCTGCGCGTCCTCCTGGATCGCGGCGTCGACGACCTCCGCCACCGACCGGTTGTGGCCGAGGTGGATGACCTCCGCGCCCTGCGACTGCAGGATGCGCCGCATGATGTTGATGGCCGCGTCGTGGCCGTCGAACAGGCTGGACGCGGTCACGAAGCGAACCGGGTTCACCGGCTTGTGCAACGCGGGCGCGGGGGACGACGTCGTCATGAGAATAGTTTGACTTCCTACTATTGGACGTGCAACCGAGCGTGGTCCAGGTCTCTGGATCGAGCAGGAAGAAGGGCCTGCGCCGAGGTTCGGGCAGGCGGGTGGAGTCCCGGTGGACAGCGGGCCGACCCCCATGCGGTCCGCTGTCCACGCCAGGTCACACGCAGGACGTGAAGACCTTCACCCTGATCAACGGGCTCCAGCCGGCGCTGTCGTACTGGACCTGCAGCCACTCGCTGTTGAACCAGTCGCACGGCGAGCGCCACGCCGGGAGGTCGGCGAAGATCGTCTGCTGCTCGGCCGCCGCGAGCGTGACGGTGCCCGTGTCGTCCAGCACGGCCTGGTCACCGTTCGAGTCGCTGGAGGTGTAGAGCCGCCAGTTCACCGTGCGCGCGCTGGTGGCGTTGTTGATCACGCCGAGGTAGCCGCGGGACAGGCACGACGTGCTGTCGCAGTTCCACCGGATGCACACCTGGTAGCGGATCTTGCCCCAGCCCTCGGTGCCGGAGCACTGCGGCGAGGCGGCCGCCGTGAGATCCGCGGCCACCGGTGCGGGTTCGGGCTCGGCCACGGCGGCGCCTGGACTCAGCACGCCGAAGAGCGCGGCGACCACCACCGCCACCACCAACGCGAACTGTCGTTTCAGCATCGTTCCCCCTCTGGTCGGACGGACTTGCCCGACCAGGTCTACGGAGCGGCGCGTTGTCCGGTAACCCGGAGCCAGCCCGGAAAACCCGCCCGTGGACAACCCGGGTCACGAACAAACCCCAGGTCAGGCGGTCGAACAAAGCCGGGTGTACGGGAGTTCCGGCACGTAGGTGTGCCATTCGTGTTCGGTGAGCGGATCCCCCGCGCCGCGGCACACGGCGGAGGTCACCGCGTCGTCGTCGGTCCGGAACGCGCGCAGCGTCCGGTCGCCGCCACCGGTCAGCAGGAGGTCTCCGGTGGGCCGGAAGACGGCGGTGTTGACCGGCGAACTCGCGGCGGACAGCACTGCCTTCCTCGTCGGGTGCGCTGGGTCGGCGACGTCCCACAGCCAGGTGGAGCCGTCGATGACCGCGGCGGCGAGCACGTCGCCGTGCGGGTGGAAGGAGAGCTCGAAGATGCGTCCGGTGGGGCCGCTGAGGGGCCGGCCGATCCGGCGGGGCGCGGTGAGGTCGCGCACGTCCCACAGGACGACGACGCTGTCGACGCCCGCGACGGCCAGCACGGTGCCGTCGGGGGTGAAGGCGGCGCTGTAGGCGTAGCTGTCGAGGCCTTCGAGCCGGGCCGACAGCCTGGGCGTGCCGGTGACGTCGAACAGGTAGACGACGCTGTCGCCGCTCGCCGCGGCGAGGACCTTCCCGGACGGGTGCCAGTCGAGGTCCAGCACGAGGTCCTCCGGGGCGTCGAGGACGGCGGCCAGGCGCGGGTGCGCGACGTCGGCGAGGTGCCAGAGCCGGATCGACGAGTCGCGGCCCGCCGCGGCGAGCATCGTGCCGTCCGGGCTGAACGCCACCGCCGTGACCTCGGACCTGGACCCGCCGAGCTGGGCGCGCGGGCGTGGGTGGAGCGGGTCGGTGACGTCGAGCAGGTGGACCTCGCCCCCGGTCGTGCCGGCGGCGAGCAGGGTGCCGTCGCCGGAGAGGTCACCGGCGCCGCTGAACGTGGGATCGGACGTCGTGGCCAGCGGTGTCATCGCCGTCGAGGTGTCCCAGACCGACGCGCTGCCCTCGGCGAAGACGGCCAGTCGTCTGCCGTCGTCGCTGAACGGCGTGTCCCCGATCGAGGCGTCCGCGCGCTTCGTCGGGGACAGCGGCCACACCCGCAGCGCGCCGTCGCTGGCCGCCGAGGCGATGGACGCGCCGTCGTCGGTGAAGGTGGCCCAGCTGACCACGTCGGGGTGCGGCAGCGTCTGCACCGTCGTCCAGGTGGCGGCGTCGAGGACGCGGATCGTGGCGTCGGCGCTGCCCGCGACCAGGTAGCGGCCGTCCGGGCTGAACGCCGTGGTGGTGATCTTGAGGTCGAACAGCGCGGTGGGCTGCCGCAGCGGCGTGGGCGTGCGCGGTGAGGAGATGTCCCACGACTGGAGCGAGCGGTCGTGCGCGCCGGCCACGAGCGTGCGGCCGTCCGGCGAGATCGACACGGCCGGAACCGCTCCTCCTCCGGTGGTGAGCACCGCCAGTTCGGTCCCGTCGGTGCTCCACAGGTGCACGGTGCCCGCTTCGGTGCCGAACGCGATCAGGCCGCCGCTGCCGTAGGTGACGGTCTTGGTCGTGGAGGACGCGAGCAGGGGTGACAATGGCGCCGGGTTCGCCGGGTCGCTGATGCTCCACCGCAGGACCCGGTCGCCGGCCGCCGCCGCGAGCTCGGTGCCGCCGGAGTCGACGTCGAGGCGTTCGACGGCGCCAGGAGCGCTCAGCGCGCCGGTGAGCGGCATGGCGTTCCACGGGTCGGAGACGTTCCAGAGGGTGATGGTGCCGTCCTTGTCACCGATCGCGAGCATCCGGCCGTCCGGTGACAACGCCAGCGCGTAGACCACCGCGCTCGCCGACTGCCGCGGCACGATCCGCCGCGCGCGGTTCAGTCCCTGCCCGCTCCTGGTGAACAGCTGCACGGTGCCGTCGGTGGCGTTGCTGACCGCCACCACGCTCCCGTCGGCGGAGGCGTCCAGCGCGGTCGGACCGGCGCCGCCGAGGTACCGGGCGGGCAGCACCTCCGCCGACGACTCCAGCAGCGCCGACCTGGCTTCGGTGGTCCGCGCGATCCCGTACCCGGCGATCGACAGCTGCGCCGCGAGTCCGGGATCGGTGTCGCGCAGCTTGCCCGCGGTGAGCGCGAGCTGCCGTGACAACGCGTTGTTGCGCGCCTGCAACGCCTCGGTCCTGGCGTTGCCGGCCACGACGGCGAGCACCCCGGCGACCACAGCGCAGACGACGGCGAACGCGGTCACCGTGCGCAGCCGCCGCGACCGCCGGCGGACCGCGGCCTCGGCCCGGCGGACCTGGGCGGTGCTCTCCTCGACGAACGCGCGCTCCTCCTGGCTGAGCCGCACCGGAGCCGTGTCCGACCCGGAGTAGGCGCGGAACAGCTCGAGCCGGGCGCCGGTCGCGAGCGTCGTGGGGTCGTGCCCGTGCTCCGACCAGATCCTGGTCGCCTCGACCACGGACCGGTGGACGCGCAACGCGTCGCGGTGGTCGTCGATCCACCCGCGCAGCCTCGGCCACGCGGTGAGCACGGCCTCGTGCGCGATCTCGACGGTGTCCAGGTCGACGGTGACGAGCCGCGCACACGCCAGCCGGTCGATCACCACCTCCGCTTCCGTTGCCACGCCGAGGAGTTCGGCGAGATCGACCCGGCGGCGGACCGCCGTCCCGGTGCCTTCGTCGAGGGTGAGCAACCGCAGCAGCAGTTCGGCGGCCAGCCCGTGCACCGCGGGGTCGAGCGCCCCGAACGCGGTCTCCGCGGTGCGCGCCACGGCGGCGTTGATGCCCCCGGCCGCGGCGAACCCGGCCGCGGTCAGCACGTCACCGCGCCGTCGCCGCCACGTCTCCAGCAACGCGTGCGACACCAGCGGCAGCACTCCCGCCTGCCCCTGCGCCTCGTTGACGACGGTGACCAGCAGCGCCCGTTCGACCGACAGCCCCACCGCCAGCGCGGGCCTGCTCACCGCGGCGCACAGCTCCTCGCGCCCCATCGGCCCGACCAGGACCTGGTTGTCCCGCAACACGTCGATCAGGCCGGCGTGCTCGGCGCACCGCCCGTAGAAGTCCGCGCGCACCCCCAGCACGACCCGGACCCGCTCCCCCGCGAGCGCCAGCAGCCCGTCGATGAACCCGGCCCGTTCGTCCGCGTCACCGAGCGTGTAGAGCTCCTCGAACTGGTCGACGACGACCAGCACCTCACCGTCCGGCAGCGCCTCGGCGACCGCGGCGAGACCCGCCAGCGGACGGCTGCCCGGCGTGAGGACGACCGATTTCATGCCGGTCTTCCGCAACGCCGGCAGCACACCGGCCGCGAGCAACGAGCTCTTGCCCGCTCCCGACGGCCCGAGCACCACCGTGACGGGCCTGGCCGCGATCCGGTCGACCACCTCCGCCACGAGCCGCTCACGCCCGAAGAAGAGATCCGCGTCCTCGGTCCGGAAACTGCTCAGCCCGCAGTACGGCGGCCGGCTTTCCCCGCTCGACGACCGCGCGGCCCTGCTCTCCGTCGCGGCGAGCGAGGCGCTCTGCCATTTCGCCGCCCATTCCTCTTTGTCACCCCCGCACGCCATCGCATAGGCGAGCGCCACGTCCAGCGTGGGCAGCCGCCGTCCCCCAGCCGCTTCCGCCACGGTCGACACGGCATAGCCACTGCGTTCGGCGAGCTGCCGGTAGGTCAGCTTTCCCGCGCTTCTGCGCAGCTCGCGCAGGTCGGCGGCGAAGTGCTGCACCGAGTCGCGGGCAGCGTCCAGCGGTCGTTCCGGTCGAGGCATTTCGACCCCCCACGAGTACGTGCGCCTCATTTCCCCATCGGCGACCATAGCCAGTTCGGGCTAATCCGACTACGCGGACGAGCGCATTCCAGGGGTCGCGAATAATTGCCACGCAGGATGGAATCTCTTACGGCCAGAGCAGCGGGACTGCCTTCCACAGCGACCAGACGAGCAGCGCGACCCAGGCCGCGATCCACAGGACGGCGGGGATGCCGGTCTTGCCCGCGAGGCTGCTCGCGTCGTCCGATCCGGGGTCCCCGGCGCCGCGGAAGCGGTTGCTCAGGAGCGCCCACAGACCTGCGCCCTCACCGAAAAGGAGCATCCACGCCTCGGTGTAGGCGACGCCGTGCTGGAGCCCCACCGTTCCCCAGCGCAGGACGGCGAACGCGACGAGGCCCACCGCGACGACGCTCACGAGCGTGATCAGGTCCCGTGTCACCACCAGGACCAGCGCCATGACCACGACGGTGATGGTCAGCACCATCGGCGCGTGGCCGCGGCTGAGCAACGAGGCGGCACCGAGCCCGGCGAGCGGCGGCACCGCGTAGCCGGCGGCGGTGGTGACGATCGAGGAGAACGCCGAGTAGTGCCACACGCTGGTGCGGCCGGAGTCGGGCGTGTAGATCTCGATCACGCGCACGCCCCCGCCGGTCGCACAGCAGGCCAGCGCGTGCCCTGCCTCGTGGAAGATCGTGCTCAGCACCGTCAGCAGGAACATCACGCGACGGACATGGGTGATCCTGGGCACGACCGCCGTCGCGGTGAGGAGCAGGGCCGCGGTCCCCGTCGCCGACACGAGCCACGACTCCGGCAAGCCGGTCGGCGCGGTGACGCTCCACTCGGTCTCGCTCATGGCCGTGGCTCCACGACGGTCGCAGGTACGTCCGGCGCATCGTACGGATCCGTACGGGCGACGCGGCGGCCTCCGGTTCACATCACCACGAACGGACGCGCTCCGGACGGGTAGCGTGCGCCCATGACCGCCGTCGACGACTACTTCGCCGGCCTCGACGCCCCGGCCCGAGCCGCCTTCCAACGCGTCCGCGCGCTCGCCGAGGAGTCCGCACCGGACGCCGAGCAGGGCACGAGCTACGGCATGGCCGCGTTGCGGCACAAGGGAAAGCCGCTGCTCGGCTTCAAGGCGGCGAGGGACCACCTCGCCGTGTTCCCGTTCAGCCCGGCGGCTGTGGACGCGGTGCGCGACCGGCTGGCCGGTTTCTCGCTGTCGAAGGGCACGATCCGGTTCACCGCGGACACGCCGTTGCCGGACGACGTGGTGCGCGACCTGGTCCGGCAGCGGCTGGACGAGATCGGTTAGCGGACGGCGCCCCATTCGTGTGCCAGCGCGGCTGCTTCGCCGCGCGAGCCGACGCCCAGCTTCTCCAGGATCTTCGCCACGTGGAACTTCACCGTGGACTCGCTGATGTGCAGGTCGCCCGCGATGTCGCGGTTGCGCCGGCCGCGGGCCAGCTGGCCCAGGACCTCCAGCTCACGGGCGCCCAGCACGGTCAGCGGGTCTTCGCGCGGGGTCTCCGGCGGGCCCAGCGGCACCTCGATCAGCACGGTCGTGCCCCAGCCCGGTACGGCGTCCACCTCGGCCTTGCCGCCGAGCGGGCCCAGGCGTTCGGCGGCGTGGCGGCGGTCGAGGCTACCGCACGACAGGGTGCCGGGGCCGTCGTCGCGCACGGTCGCCCTCAGCGCCGTGCCGACGACCTTCCAGGTGACGTGGACGCGGGTGACGTCGCGCTGGTCGTCCAGCATGGCGTGCACCGCGGACCGGACCACGGCGCCGGCCGTCGCGGCCACCTCGGTCGGCACGAAGCGGTCCGCGCCCTCCTCGGCGCCCGGTGTCCCCAGGTCCAGTCGCACGCCGCGGCCGCGCAGGACCCGGCGCAACGACTCGGCGAGGCGGCCGAACGCGTCGCCCGCCCGCTCCTCCGTCAGCGACCGCTCGATCTCGGCGCGGGACCGCAGCTCCGCCAGTGCGGTGACGGCCAGGTCGATGGCTCGCGACCGGGCAGAGGCGTCGTCCAAGGTGCGGTCGCGCAGCACGCCGAGCAACGCCGTCAGCGCGGTGCCGTGCGCGTCGCCCAGGTCCGAGAGGGTCATGGCACGCGCTGCGGCCGCTGCTCGCGACACCGCCAGCGTCGCGGGGATCGCCTCGTTGCGCAGGCCCTCCGAGTGCGCGGTCACCAGGTCCCACAGGGTGTGGGCCGGAGCCAGCACCTCCTCCGGCAGCGGCGTGTCGTCCTCCCGGATGAGCACCAGCAACGAGCTCAGCTCGGTGACGTCGCTCGTCAGCACCACCAGCGGGAACTCCACGCCGGCCAGGACCGCCCTGCCCTGCCACGCGCCCGTCGCCGGTACCCGCGGCCGCAGGGCGTCGATGTCGGCGATGGTGATCTGGGCACCGGGTGACCGGCCGCGGAACTTGAACGGCGCGAAGGTGCAGTTCGACAGCTCCGCCACCCCCCGGTGCGGGATCGTCTCGCCCAGCACCGACGACAGCCGCTGCAGCGTCTCGCCCAGGGGCGCCTGAATCACCTCGACGGCCGTCTTCAGGTCCATGACCTGAGCCTAGCTCGCCCGTCCGGGTGGCCGGCTGGCCTTTCGGCTAGCTGGAACTGTCCGAACGACTGGCACACCTCCGGTCCGCCGATGGCCACGGTTGACATGTCACCAAGACGAACGAGCACGGGAGCTGGACATGAAGGCGATCACCTACACCGAGTTCGGCGGACCCGAGGTCCTGCGGCTGGACGAGGTCGAGGAGCCGCACGCCGGGCCAGGACAGGTGCGGCTGAAGGTCGTGGCGGCGGGGGTCAACCCGGTCGACTACAAGATCCGCAACGGGTGGATGCCGCCGCAGATGACGCCGCCGTTCCCGGTGGTCCCCGGTCTGGAGCTGGCCGGTGTCGTCGACGAGGTCGGCGAAGGCGTCACCGGTGTCGCGGTGGGCGACGAGGTCCTGGGCTTCGCCGCCGGCGGCTCGTACGCGGAGCACGCGCTGTCCGCCGACTTCGGTCTGAAGCCCGCGGACCTCGACTGGGACCTCGCCGCGGCGCTGCCCGTAGCCGTCGAGACCTCGGTCCGCGTGCTCGACGCGCTCGGCGTCGGCGAGGGCGACACGGTGCTGCTGCACGGGGCAGCGGGTGTGGTCGGCGCCGTCGCCGTCCAGCTCGCGGTCGCCCGCGGCGCCACGGTCATCGGCACCGCGTCTCCCCGCAACCACGACTACCTGCGGTCGCTGGGCGCGATCCCGGTCGCCTACGGGGACGGGCTCGCCGACCGGGTCCGCGAGGCCGCTCCGCAGGGCGTCGACGCCGCGCTGGACGCCGCCGGGCAGGACCTGGACGTCCTGGTCGAACTGCGCGGCGGCACCGACCGGCTCATCACCATCGTGAACGCCGCCGCGGCCGAACAGGGCATCACGTTCTCCGGCGGCGGTGGCGGCGAGCCGTTCGGCGGCAGGCTCACCGAGTACGCCCGTCTCGCCGCCGACGGCAAGCTCACGGTGCGCGTCGCGCAGAGCCTGCCGCTGGCGGACGCCGCGAAGGCGCACGAGGTGAGCGAGACCGGTCACGCCGCCGGGAAGCTCGTCCTGCGGCCGTAGTCAGTCCCCGGTCGGCTGGACCGGGACGACGGGGGCGCACCGCGCGATGGTGACGGACCTGGCGAAGCGGGCCAGGTCCTCCGCCTCCCCCAGGCCCGCCTGCCGCAGGTGGCCGAGGGCACGGGCGTGCAGCAGGTCCGCCTGCTGCACGCACCACGCCCGCCCGTCCTCCGCACCGGCAGCCGCGGCCACGACCGGGAGGCCACCGGCGTCCTCCCCCTGGTCGAGCACGTCGTCCACGTGCTTGCGCGCCAGGCCGATGTCGTCGCCGAACTCCCGCAGGTGGTCCGCCCGGCTCCGGCTCGCGCCCGCCGCCAGCGCACCGAGCCGGCACGCCGCCGCCGTCAGCGCGCTGTGCTTCGCGGCCGCGACCCCGAGGTGCTCGGACAGGTCGGTGTCGTCGCGTTCGCCCATCTCGATCTCCTGGAGATATCCGTCCACAACGGACATCAGGGCGACGTTGAGGATCAGCGCCTGGGACTGGTCGAGCCGAGCGAAGGCCAGGCAGAGCAACGCGTCGGCGGCCGACACCACCCGGTCCCTCCCGAACTCCGCCCGCGCACCCGGCCGGCGCGACCGCGTCATCAGGTCCGCGTGCAGGCGTTCGTGCAACGAGGCGAACTCCAGCGCGGTCGCGGCGGCGGTCACGTCCGCGCCGCCGCACGCCTCGGCGGAGAGCAGCACCAGCGCGGCCGTCGAGAAGTCCTGCCGCCGCAGACCGGACTCGACCACCTCGCGGGTCTCGTCCGGCAGCTCCTCCAGCGCGGCCCGCACCGACGGCTCGACCGCGGCGCGAACCCGCGCCAGCACGTCCTCCTGCGGAGCGACCAGCTCGACGACCGTCATGCGCGTTCCTCTCAGACCCCGGGACAGCGACGCTAAACCCGCTGGTCAACCGCACAGGTCCGAATTCCACTGTCGTGTCCATTACGGGCACGATCCGGCGAGCCGGACTACGTTGATGTTGAACGGGTTGTCGCCACCATCACCCGACCGTGACCGTCGTTTTCCTGAGGGGCTGACCGTGCGCTACACCAAGCTCGCCGGCATGGACGTGTCCGAGATCTGTCTCGGCATGATGAGCTACGGAGATCCATCGCGGGGCAACCACGCGTGGTCGTTGCCGGAGGAGGAGTCCCGGCCGTTCATCAAGGCCGCGCTCGACGCCGGGATCAACTTCTTCGACACCGCGAACGTCTACTCCGCCGGGTCGTCCGAGGAGATCACCGGACGCGCCCTGCTCGACCTCGCCCGCCGCGAGGACGTCGTGCTCGCCACCAAGGTGCACGGCCGCATGCGCGAGGGGGCCAACGGCGCGGGCCTGTCCCGCAAGGCGATCCTCGCCGAGATCGACGCCTCGCTGCGGCGGCTGGGCACCGACTACGTGGACCTGTACCAGATCCACCGCTTCGACGCGTCCGTCCCGCTGGAGGAGACGCTGGAAGCGCTGCACGACGTGGTGAAGTCCGGCAAGGCGCGCTACATCGGCGCGTCGTCCATGTACGCCTGGCAGTTCGCGAAGGCGTTGTTCACGCAACGGCAGCACGGCTGGACGCGGTTCGTGTCGATGCAGAACCACTACAACCTCCTCTACCGCGAGGAGGAGCGCGAGATGCTGCCGCTGTGCGCGGACCAGGGCGTCGCCGTGATCCCGTGGAGCCCGCTGGCCCGCGGCCGCCTCACCCGCGACTGGGACGCGACGACCGCGCGCACCGAGACCGACGAGTTCGGCTCCACCCTGTACGTCGAGACGGACCGGGCGATCGTCGAGCAGGTGGCCGCGGTCGCCTCGGCACGGGGCGTGTCACGGGCGCAGGTCGCGCTGGCTTGGCTGCTGCGCAACCCCGTCGTGACGGCACCGATCATCGGCGTGACCAAGCTGTCGCAGCTCGACGACGCGGTCGCGGCGCTGGACGTGGACCTGACCGACGACGAGGTCGGCTCGCTCGAGGCGGCCTACGCACCGCACCGCATCGCCGGGCACTCCTAGGAGCTCACCGCACGTCGTGCTCGGCGGCCAGTCTCCGCAGGTTGGCGAGGTCGGCCTGGTGCACGTCGGCGGCGTAGGCGTCCTGCTGTTCCTCGGCCTGGCGCACGGCCTCCTCCGCCTGCTCGATGCGGGCGAGGAGGTTGTCCCTGAACTCGTTCACGCGGCACGACCTGTCGAATTGAAGGAGTCCTCAGTTCGACAGGTTACGCGCATGTTCCGGTCAGACGAACGCGCTCTGCCCGGTGATCGCCTTGCCCACGATCAGCGTGTTCATCTCGCGGGTGCCCTCGAACGAGTAGATCGCCTCGGCGTCGGCGAAGAACCGCGCCACGTCGTGGCCGAGCACGATGCCGTTGCCGCCGAAGATCTCCCGCGCCCAGGCCACGACCTCGCGCATCCGGGAGGTGACGAACGCCTTGGCGAGCGACGAGTGCTCGTCCCGGAAGACGCCGGCGTCCTGCAGGCGGGCGAGCTGCACGAGCATGCCCCACGACGCGGTGATGTTGCCGAGCGCCTGCACGAGCTTGTCCTGCACCAGCTGGAAGCCGGCGATCGGGCGGCCGAACTGCTCGCGTTCCTGCGCGTAGGCGAGGGCGAGCTCGTAGGCGCCGATCATCACGCCGAGCGCCTGCCAGGCGACACCGCCGCGGGTGGCGCGCAGGATCTCCGCCACGTCGCGGAACGAGGTGATGCCCTGCAGGCGGTTCTCCTCGGGCACGCGGACGTCGGTGAGGGTGATCTCGGCGTTCTCGACGATCCGGAACGCGATCTTGCCCTCGATCTTCTCCGCGACGAAGCCGGGCGTGCCCTTCTCGACGACGAACCCCTTGACCTGGTCGTCGTCGAGGTCGCGAGCCCACACCACCACGTAGTCGGCGAAGGTGGCGTTGCCGATCCACCTCTTGGCGCCGTTGAGCACCCACGCGTCGCCGTCGCGCTTCGCCGTGGTGCGCATGCCGCCCGCCACGTCGGAGCCGCCGAGCGGTTCGGTCATCGCGAACGCGCCGATCTTGTCCATCGCGGCCATGGCGGGCAGCCAGCGGTCGCGCTGCTCCTGCGAGCCGCCGGAGTAGATCGAGTACATGGCCAGTCCGTTGTGGACGCCGAAGAACGTCGCGACCGACGCGTCCGTGCGGGTCATCTCCATCGCCAGCATGCCGGTGAGGAGGTTGCTGACGGCGGCGGGGTGCTCGCCGTAGCCCTCGTACGACAGCGCGGTGAGGCCGGCGCCCTTGAACTTGCCGATGAGCTCGTGCGGGAACTCGCCCCTGGCCCAGTACTCGGTGACCAGCGGCTTGACCTCGGTGGTCATGAAGTCGCGGGCCTTGAGCAGGATCTTGCGCTCCTCGTCGCCCAGCAGCGCCTCGTAGTCGTAGAAGTCGGCGGTCAGCTGGTCTTCCAGGCGGTCCATCAGTTCTCCTCCACTGCGGTCAGAACGGCGAGCTGCCTGCGGTCGCGCGACTCGGCGAGCGCCGAGCGCGCGGAGGAGCCGTAAGCGTCTTCCACTGCCTTGATCAGCCGTTCGGGATCTTCGGACGGGGTGCCCGGCGTCAGGCCCCTCATGGAGGTTCCGATGTGCCGGGCGAGGTGGCGGTAGCCGCCGGGGCCACCGCCGAGGTGGGCACCGAGGAACGGTCCGACGGTCGCCCAGCGCGGGCCGAGCGAGCCCGTGACGACGGCGTCGAGCTCCTCCGGCGAGACGACGCCCTGCTCGACGAGGTAGGCGGCCTCGCGCGACAGCGCGGCCTGCAGCCGGTTGCCGACGAAACCGGGGATCTCCTTGCGTTCCACCACGGGCTTGCGGCCGAGCGAGCGGTAGAACGCGACGGCGCACGTGACCGACTCCTCCGTGGTCTGCTCCCCCGGCACGACCTCGACGAGCGGGAGCACGTGCGGCGGGTTGAACGGGTGTCCGATCAGGACGCGCGAGCCGTCGACGCCCTTCGTGAACGCGGTGGACGGGATCGCGGACGACGAGCTGAGCAGCAGCGCGTGCTCAGGGGCCGTCTCGACGAGCTCGGCGAACAGGGTCTTCTTGAACTCCAGGTCCTCGGGACCGTTCTCCTGCACGAAGTCCGCGCCCTCGACGGCTTCCGCGACCGTGCGCGCGATCCCGGCGCCCTCCGGGACGTCCAGGTCCTGGCGGGGGTCGAAGACGCGCACGGTCAGGCCGTGCTCGACGAACAACCTCGTCCAGGACAGTCCGATGACACCGGCACCGATGACCGCGACGGTCGTCATGCTTCCTCCAAGTAGTCGTGAACCGGCTTGGCGGGAGCGAGCGTCAGGTCGGTGATGAGATGGCTGGCGGAGACGACCTCCAGCACGGGGAGGTCGGCGAGCGGCGCGAGGACGTGCTGGAACAGCTGCAGGCGCGCGGGGCCGGTGTAGGCGGCCTTGACCACGACGTCCGTGATCTCCGTGCGCACGAGCTCCTGCACCCGCGGCGATCCGTCATGGTCGAGGATCGTCTTCAGCATGAAGGTCGGAACCGTGATCTCCGCCTCAGCCCGGCGGGTGTCCAGTTCGCACTGCTTGTAGCCCATCGTGGCCGTGGCCACCCGAACGGTGCCGTAGTCGAGCGTGCCGACCAGGGCGCCGTTGTCGGCGTAGAGCGTCGGCGAGCCCATGACCTTCGGGTAGGCGCCGACCTCGCGGCCGGCCGCCGTGGCGGCGAAGCTGTCGAGGTACATGGCGTGCAGGTACTCGCCGCGTTCGCCGTCGAGGACGACCTGGACCGCCTGCCCGGCCTCGGTGTACGGGCCGTAGCCGGTTACGTCGTTCATCCTCATGACCTCGAACCGGACGAGCGGCTCGTCGACCTCCAGGGGTGCGGGCACGACGGCCCGCAGCGCCCCGGGATCGGTGCGGTAGACGATGTTCAGGTACTCGCGGTCGAAGAACCGGGGCCGCACCGCGGGAAACGCGGGCGCGCCCAACGGGGTGATGCCGGGCATGGTCACTTCCCTGTCCACTGTGGAGCGCGACGCTCGGCGAAGGCGGTCATGCCCTCGCGGCCGTCGGCGGTGGTCATCAACCGGGCGTTCTCGGCACGTTGGGCCGCCCACGGGTCCTCCGACCGCACGACGGCCTTCACGGCGGCGAGCGCCAGCGGGGCGTTCACCGCGATCTGCTCCGCGAGCCGGAGGGCGACCGCGACGGCCTCGCCGGTCGGGACGACCCTGTTGGCCAGGCCCAGTTCCCCGGCACGGCGGCCGTCGACCGGCTCACCGGTCAGCAGCATCTCCATCGCGAGGTGGTGCGGGATCCGGTGCGGCAGGCGGACGACTCCGCCGGCGCCCGCGATCAGGCCGCGCTTCACCTCCGGCAGCCCGAACTGCGCGTCCTCGGCGGCGACGACGAGGTCGCACGCCAGTGCCAGCTCGAACCCGCCGCCGAGCGCGAAGCCCTCGACCGCGGCGATCAGCGGCTTGCTCAGCCGGGCCTCGGTGAGACCGCCGAGCCCGCGGTCGCCGACGACCGGCGACTCGCCGCGCAGCGCGGCCTTGAGGTCCATGCCCGCGCTGAACGACCCGCCCGCCCCGGTGAGCACGCCCACGCGCAGCTCCGGCGTGGCCTCCAGCTCGTCGAGAGCGGCGGACAGCGCGGTGGCGACGGCCGCGTCCACGGCGTTGCGGGCCTCCGGCCGGTCGATCGTGATCAGCAGCGCCGAGCCGACCCGTTCGGTGCGGACCTCGTTCATGCCAGCTCCTTCAAGACTTCGGCGGTGTCCTGGCCGGGCACCGGGGCGAGACGGCGGACGGTGGCGGGGGTGGCGGAGAACCGGACGGGGATGCCGATCGACCGGACGGCGCCCTCGCTCGGGTGCCGCACGACGTCGAGCAGGTGCCCGTCGCGGACGTACGGGTCCTCGTGCGCCTTGTCGAGCTCCAGCACCGGTCCGAACGGGATGCTGTGCTTCGCGCACACCTCGGCCCACTCGCCGGTGGTCAACGCGGCCGCGCACTCGTCGACCAGTCCCATCAGGTCGTCGCTGTCGCCGGGGTCGATGCGCTCGCCCGTGACGCGCGGGTCCTCGACCAGGTCGGGACGTCCGGCGGCGGCGAAGAAGTCGCGGAAGTTCTGCGGGGTGTAGGGCACGACGCACGCCAGGCCGTCCTCGGTGTGCACGGCGTGGTGGCCCTCGGCCATCGACAAGGTGAAGCCCGTCGGGCCCTCCTCCGGCACGAACGCGTGGCCCGCGAGGTGCTCGACCAGGTTGAACGCGATCATCGTGTCCGCCATGGGAACCTCGACCCGCTGACCCTCGCCCGTCCGGTTCCGGTGCACCAGCGCGGCGAGCACGCTGTAGGCGATGGTCAGCGACGACACCTTGTCGCCGAGGATCGTCGGCAGGTAGACGGGCCTGCCGAGAGCGCGGTGCGCGATGTCGACCAGACCGGACGCGCCCTGGATCGTCTCGTCGTAGGCGGCGGTCCCGGCGCGGTCCGAGTCGCCGCGGAAGCCCTGGGCGTGGGCGTAGACCAGCCCGGGGTTGCGCCCGGCGAGGTCGGCGTAGCCCATCCCGAGCCTGCTCAGCGCACCCGGACGCATGTTGGTGATCAGCACGTCGGCCGTGTCGACCAACCGGAGCGCGGTCTCGCGGTCGTTGTCGTCCTTCAGGTTCAGCGCGATGCTGCGCTTGTTCCTGTTGACGTTGAGGCTCAGCGGCGTCATGCCCGGCGTGGTGCGGTAGCGGCCGTTGCGGACCGTGTCCACCGGCGACTCGATCTTGATCACGTCGGCGCCGAGGTCTCCGAGGATCTGGGCCGCGTACGGGCCCATCACCACGGTCGAGAGGTCGATCACCCGCACGCCGTCCAGCGGACCGGCGGTGATGTCCTTCATCAGTTCGTCCCTTCGCACCTGGTCGTCCTGCACCACCGAAGTTAGTGACGGACGCCGGAAAGGGGAACGATCAGCTCGCGAACAATGGAATGATCGCAGCGGTCATACCATTATTTGACGATCGGTTCCGAGAAGATCTCGCGCGCGGTCTCGACGATTTCCGCGATGTCCTGCGCACCCCGGTCACGCCGCCACAGCAGGCCGGTGTCGAGCTGCGCGCGGAAGTCCTCGAACGGCAGGATCGCCATGTTCTCCAGGCGGTAGCCGCGCATGGAGCTGTTCTCGTCGAGCATCGACACGGAGAACCCGAGCCCGCTCGAGACGATCTCCGAGGTGCCCTGGTAACCGGTGTTGCTCAGCTGGATCCGCTTCTTGATGCCGAGCTCGTGCAATTGCCGGTCGAGCTGCTCGAAATACGCGGGCATCATTTCCTCGGGCGACTTCGCGTAGGCGAGATCGGCGAGGTCGGCCAGTTTCACCGACTCCTTGTTCTCGAACTGGTCGGCGGGCACCACGGCGCCGAGGCGTTCCGTCATCACGTGCAGGGTCTCCAGCGCGGCCTCCTGCACGGGCAGCCGTGCCAGCGTGAGCGCGAGCCTGCCGTCCTTCACCGCCGCGACGAGGTCCGTGGTCGTGCCCGGCCACCGCTTCACCTCGAACCGCTCGCCCACCCGGTCCGCCAGCACGGCCAGCAGCTCCCGCAGCACCGGGTGGACGCCGGCCGGCATGCCGACCAGGACGGTGGTGCGCGCGGGGCTCGCCGCCTGGTCGAGGCGCCACCGGATCGACCCGACCCGGTCGAGCACGTCCCGCGCGATCGGCAGCAGCGCGCTGCCCGCGTCCGTCAACGCCACGTGGTGGGTGCTGCGGTCGAAGAGCCGGCGCCCCAGCTCGTGCTCCAGGTCCTTGATGCGCTGGCTCAAGGGCGACGCGGCCATGTGCAGCTTGCGCGCGGCCGCCGAGAAGTTGAGCTCTTCGGCGACCGCGACGAAGTACCGGAGGTGCAGCAGTTCCACGTGCCCCAGACTAGGCCGTTCGGCTCATCCGCTACTTGACCGCGATGATCGCGGCGTTCGCGCCGGCCGCGCGCATCGGGACGGTCCTGATGTCGCCGAACCCCGCGCCGGTCAGCCAGTCGCGGTACTCGCCGTCGGTCCAGTTGTGGCCGCCGCGGGTCTCGACCAGCATGTTGAGGCCCATCATGGCGGCCGGCAGCGGACCCGTCTCGTCGTCGTCGAGCACGAGCTCGCAGATGATGACGGCGCCGCCGGAAGGCAGTGCGGCGTGACACTTCCGGAGGATCGCGCGGGAGGTCGGCTCGTCCCAGTCGTGCAGGATCATGCTGAGCAGGACCACGTCGTGCCCGGCCGGGAACTCCGCGTCGGCGAGGAAGTCGCCGCCGTGCGCGGTGATCCGGTCGGACAGCCCGAGACCCTCGACCTTCGCGCGCGCCTTCGCCGCGATGTGCGGCAGGTCGTACACCGTGGCGCGCAGGTGCGGGTAGCGGCGGCACAGTCCCACGGGGAACGGCCCCATCCCGCCGCCGACGTCCAGGAGCCGCCGGTGGCGCCCGAAGTCGTGCGCGTCGGCGAGGGCGTCCGCGGTGAACGACGAGATCGAGAACATCGCGTCCCAGAAGTTCTCCAGGATCGCGGACGACGTCTCGGCGACGAACGCGCTGTCCTGAGTGGACGCGTCCCAGGTCGTGGGGGCGTTGGTGCGCAAGGCCTCCTGCAGCCGACCCCAGGCCGGGTACGCGTGGCGGTCGGAGTACTGCACGAAGCCGCCGAAGTAGCGCTCCCCGCCAGGCACCAGGAACTCCGCCGCCGGCGGGGCGTTGCGGTAGCCACGGCCGTCCTTGTCGAGCAGCCCGAGCGCGGTGCAGCTGCCCAGCAGCATCCGCAGGGGGCGCGGCTCCAGCCCGAGATCGGCCACCAGGTCCGCGGCGGTGGCCTCACCGCGGCGGTGCACGGCGGCGAACAGTCCGATGTCGACTGCGGCGGCCAGCGCCTTGAACTTCCAGAAACCCGTCGTCAGTTCCATCAACGGGATCGGTGTGACGGGGGCGACGGTCGAAGTCACCAATTCGAGTAATCCTCACGTTCACGGCGGCTCTGCGAGACGAGCGCGACCTATCGTAATGATCGCTCACCGTCCGTAGTTCCACCGGGGTACCGGAGTTGATCAATGACCACTGGCGCTACACCCGGCGACCAGCTCTCGCTCACGTTGCCGCTGCCCACGGCGTTGCCGTCGTCCATTTCGGACGTTTCCACGCGAATCAGCGGACTGCTGCGCGACATTCCCGGTGATCATTTCGAGGCACTCCAGTTCCAGAACACGGCGGTCCGTGAAGAACTGATCGACTGGATGTCCGGTCACCTGGACACCGGCGCCGTCCCGCGCGACAGCTCGCCCGCCGCGTGCGAGGTCCACGACGACTTCTTCGTCGTCCGCAGGGCCGACGGCGACGCCGCGTCGTTGCTCGCCGGCGCGATCCTGCTCAGCGACCTGGTGGTGCGCCGGGACCTCGCGACGCACGGCACCACTGTGGACAGCGACCCGGACGGAATGCTGCTGGGCGTCAGCGGGTTCCTCACCGGCACCCCCGTGCCCGCCGGCAAGGACCTGGACTGGCGCGCGGACGACCCCGCCGCGGCGGCGAACCACCGGTGGCTGGCCGGGCACCAGCGGTTCTTCGTCCTGATGCAGCTGCTGGTCGTCGCGGTGAAGCAGCTGCGCGACCGGCCGGACTCCCCGGCGGTGCGGGACTTCGCGTGGCTGTGCCGCAGCAGTGCGCACGCGATGCGGTACGCGGCCGACTTCCCGCCCGAGCTCTACGGCGAGGTGCGCGACACGATGGCGCCGCCCGCGGTCAACGCCGGGTTCAGCGGCCTGCAGACGCGCGACCACCGCGAACTCGTGGCGCAGTTCCGCAAGCTCAAGCAGGACGGCGTGATGGCCCGCCTCGGCGAGCACGGGGCGGGCGCGGTCCGCGAGGCGGTGCGGGAGATGTACGACGCGCACCTGTGGGTGTGCGACAGGTTCGGCGGCAGCACCGAGCAGAGCCTGTTGATGGAACAGCTCGGCGGCAAGCACGAGACCGGGCTCGAGTCGGCGGAGAAGCTGGCCTGCCAGCGGCTCGCCGCCTTCGACCGGAACTGACCCCCAGGAGAGCCACGTGTCCCTCGACCAGCCGGCCGCGTTCCGCACCCGTGCGATCGCCGGCGTCCTGCACCCCACCACCGCCGACGAGGTCGCCGGGATCGTCCGCTCCGGTCCCCGGCCGCTGCACCCGGTCTGCACGGGCCGCAACTGGGGACTGGGCTCCGGCCTGCCGGTCGGCGACGGCGCGACCGTCCTCGACCTGGCGGGCCTCGACCGCGTCCGGTCGATCGACCTCGACCGCGGTTACGCCGTGGTGGAGCCGGGAGTCACGCAGGGGGCGCTCACGGACTTGGTGCGCGGCACGGACAGGATCTTCAACCTGACCGGTTCCTCCCTGCACACCAGCGTCATCGGCAACGCCCTGGAGCGCGGCGTCGGCGTGCACCGGGCGCGTACGGAGGACCTCGTCGGCCTGGAGGTCGTGCTGGCCGACGGGCACCGCGAGCAGGTCGGCTGGTGGCCGGGCACGTCGGCCGTCCCCCGCCAGCACGGGCTGGGCCCGACCCTCACGCACCTGTTCACGCAGTCGTCGTTCGCGGTGGTCACGGCCGCGGTGGTCCGGCTGCTGCCCCGGCCCGAGGAGGTGCGGGTGCTGCCGTTCACGTTCGCGCCCGACGACCTCGCCGACGCGGTCGACGTGCTGCGGTCGTGGACGGCGCAGAAGCTCGTGCCGCCGACCACCAAGGTCTACAACCCGGTCGCGGCCCAGGCGAACGGCGTGCGCGACGACTACTTGGCGCACGTCTGCCTGAGCGGGTCCGGCGAGGTCGTGGAGGCGCTCGGCTCGGTGCTGGCCGCTGCCGCACGACGGTCACCGCTCGTGCCCGCGCCCGCCTCCGCCGCCGACGAGGTGGTGCGCGGCACCTACGCGGGCGACCCGGACCCGGCCGACACGTGGTTCCTGCGCAAGAGCCAGGGCTGCCCGGCCGGTCGCTTCGACGCCGAGCGCGGCCTGCTGATGTTCCTGCCGGTCGTGCCGTTCTCCGGCGCGGCCGTCACCCGTGCCGCGGAGATGGTGCGGGCCTGCTGCGTCGCCGGTCCCGGCATCACGATGAACGTGCTCGACAGCGACACGGTCGACCACGTGATCGGCATCGGCTTCCCGGCCGGCGACCCCGCGGGCGTCGCCGAGGCGCGGGAGACGCTCGACCGGTTGCACCAGGTGTTCGGCGCGGAGGGGTTCCTGCCGTACCGGCGCGACGTCGACCGGCCGGGCACGGCGACCGCGCTGCAGGCGAGGATCGGGCAGGCGCTCGACCCCGCCGGGGTGTTCGCCGCCGGGCGGTACGCCTCGGGTCAGCCGTCGAGCGCGGCGAGCTTGCGCGACGCCTCCGACTCGCCCCAGCGGAACCCGATCCGGCGCGACAGCTCGACGGCCTCGGTGTAGGAGCTCCTGGCCCGGCCGGGCCGTCCCGCGAGGTCGTGCACGATCCCGCGGTCGAGCAGGACCCCGGCCTCGACCTGCCGGTCCCCCACCGACCGCGCGAGCTCCAGCGCCTGCTCCGCCAGCTCCAGGGCCCGGTCCAGGGACCCGAGCTGGCGGAGGGCGTCGGTCATGTTCGCCAGCGCGTGCAGCTCACCCGACCTGTCGCCGCGGGCGCGGAACGTCGTCAGGGTCTGCTCGTAGCAGGTCAGGGCGGCCGGGAGATCTCCCAGTGCCGCGTGCACGAGACCGAGGTTGGTGCGGACGTAGGCGGCGCCCTGCGCGTCGTCGAGCTCCTCGCGCAGCCGCAGCGAGGCCTCCAGCGCCGTCACGGCCGCGGGCAGGTCGCGACGGCGCCAGTGCACGATGCCGAGGTTGTTCAGCGTCACGGCTTCGAGCTGCCGGTCGTGCAGCCCGCGGGCGAGCTCCAGCGCCGCCGCCCAGTGCCGTTCGGCCTCGGCGAACCGGAAGCCGCGCTCGCAGGCCGCACCGAGCTCCTTCAACGCCAGGGCTTCCGCGCGGACGTCGCCCAGCGTCCGGGCCGCCTCCAGCGCGAGTGTGTTCAGCTCGGCCCAGTCCGCCACCTCGGACCGGCGGCGGAAGTACCAGGAGAGCCCGGCGGCGAACGCGATCGCGGCGGCGGGCGAGGCCTGGTGGGCGGCGGCGACGAGGTTGTCGCGCTCCTGGGCGAGCCAGAGGTCGGCCGGGTTGTCCGCCAGTGCTTCCAGGTAGTGCTTGTGGAGGCGCTCCAAGGCCAGGGAGCGTTCCTCGGACGACTCCGAGCGGCGGCAGCGTTCCCTGGCGAACTGCCGCAGCAGGTCGTGCAGGGCGAAGCGACCGGGCACCGGTTCCTCGACGAGGTGCGCGGCGACCAGTTCGGCGAGCAGCTCCTCGACGTCCGGCACGTCGGTCAGAGCCCGTGCCGCCGCGACCGCGAAGTCCGGTCCGTCCACGAGTCCCAGCAGGCGGAAGACCCGTGCCACGGCGGGAGAGCTCAGCTCGGCGTAGCTCACCTCGAACGCCGCGCGCACCGCGACGTCGCCGGCCTTGCGCTCGGTGAGGCGGCGGGTCTCGCCGGCCAGCCGGGCCGCCAGCAGCGATGCCGTCCACTGTGGACTCGCGGTGAGCTGCGCGGCCGCGATCCGCAACGCCAGCGGCAGACCACCGCACCAGCGCACGAGTTCCGCCGCGTCCTCGACCCCCGGCAGCAGCCGGACGGCCTCGTCGACGTGCAGGGCGCCGAGCTGCACGTGCGCCGCACCGGGCAGCGCGGTGAGCGGACGGCGCGCCGTGATCAGCACGACCGAGCCGGGACCGGTCGGCAGCAACCGCTTGACCTGGGACGCGGTGGCGACGTTGTCCAGCACCACGAGCAGCTTGCGCGACGCCGTCAACGACCGGTACCGCAGCGCCTCCTCGTCGCCGGGCCGTTCGCCCAGCGCGCGCAGGAACTGGCTGAGCACCCGGTCGGACGCGCCGTCGGACAGGTCGGCGTGCAGCTGCCCGTCGGGGAACCCGGACGCGATCGCGTGGGCGGCGCGGACCGCGAGCGCCGACTTGCCGACACCCGCCGGCCCGGTGATCACGCACACCGCGACCCCGTCGCCGCGCAGCCTCGCCCTGACCGTCCTGAGCTCGCGGCCACGGCCTTCGAACGCGGACACGTCCGGCGGCAGCTGCCGGACCGCCGCCGCGCCCACGGGTTTGGCGCGCAGGACCTCGGCCCGCAGCCGCCGCAACGACTCCCCCGGCTCGACGCCGAGCTCGTCCAGCAGCGCGCGGCGGCACTCCTGGTAGGCGGCCAGCGCCTCGGCGGGCCGTCCCGAGCGGTGCAGCGCGAGCATCTGCCGCTCGCGCAGCCGTTCGTCCAGCGGGTGTTCGCGCACCCACTCGGCGAGGTCCGCCACCACCTCGACGTGCCGGCCGAGGTCGAGCTCGGCCTCGGCGCACTCGACCCGCGCGGCGAGCCGCAGTTCCTCCAGCTGCGCCACGACTCCGCGCAGCAACCCCGACGCGGTCAGGTCGGCCAGCGCGGGCCCGCGCCACAACGCGAGCGCTTCCCGGTAGCGCTGCGGCGTGCGTTCGCGGCGCGCGACGTCGAGCAGCTCGGTGAACCGGGTGAGGTCGAGCTCGGCGGGGTCGACCGACATCAGGTAGCCGGGCGGCCGCGACAGCAGCCGCGACCCGACGATCTTGCGCAGCTGGTAGACGTAGACCTGCAGGTTCTTGAGCGCCGTCTTGGGCGGCGCGTCGTCCCACAGCACGCTGATCAGCCGGTCGACCGCCAGCACCCGCCCCGGCTGGGCGAGCAGCAGCGCGAGCACGGCGCGTTGCTTGGGCGGCCCGAGGCTCAAGCGCTCGCCGTCGTCGGCGTAGCACTCGACCGGCCCGAGCACCCGGAACTCCACGGTTCCGATCGTAACTACCGGACGCGCAACGAACACAGGGCACGCGGACTGACGTTCGACCGTCCGCCCGCCAAGTACTTGACGAATGCCGTCAAGTACTTGCTATCGTCTGTCAAGTGGCGACCACCTCGGAGCACGTGGACCTGCGCGACGACCTCGTCCGGCTCGTGACGGTCCGGCTGCTCGACCCGTTGGAAATCCTGCTGCCGCAGGCGGATCTGGCCGGCCTGCGGCAGTCCGTCCAGGCCGACGCCGAGATGTGGGCGGCGCAGCTGCTGGGCAGGGACGACGCCGTGGCCCGGCAGACCGCGGTCCGGCTGATGACGGTGCTGCACCCCGGCGACACCCCGTTCGACCCGCCCGACGCGTGGTGGTCGACACCGCTGGGCCGCGTCGCCGCGCGCCGGGTCGGCCACCCGAGCCGGGAGGGCGTGTCCTTCGGGGTGGCCGGGGCGATGCTCGGCATCACCCGCCAGGGCGTGCACGACCTGGTCAACCGCAACAAGCTCGCGCGGCACGCCGACGGCGGCGTGACCGTCGACTCGATCCGCGCACGACTCAGCCTGAGGAGACAGCCTTGAAGTTGACCGCTCGCGAGTACGGCTCCGGTCAGCCGTTCCTGCTCCTGCACGGTCTCGGCGGCGACATGTCGGCGTGGGAAACGCTTGCGCCCCACCTGAACGGCCGCGCGGTGGCGGTGGACCTGCGCGGGCACGGCCAGTCGCCGGACGGGCCGTGGGACTGGGAGGCGGTGCTCGACGACCTCGACGAGACCGCCGTCCACTTCGGACTCGACAACCCGGTCGTCGTCGGCCACTCGCTCGGCGGGATCCTGGCGGGCACGTGGGCGGTCCGCCACCCGGAGTGCCCCGCCGCGATCAGCTTGGACGGACATCGTTCCGCCACCACGGATCCGGCGAACTACGCAGGCCTGCCAGAAGAACAGCTGCACGCCGACCTGGACCGGCTCAACGACGTCTTCACCACCCAGGAGCAGATGCTCACCCGCCCGGACCGCTCGATCACGTCGGTCCTGCGCACCGCACCGGAGTTCCTCGACGCGCTCCCGGTCTTCGCGAAGGTGACCACTCCGTTCCTCCTGGTGCTCGCCACGCGGAACCTGCCGGTGCCGCCCGGCCTCCTGCCACTGATGGACGCCCACCGCGCGGGCCTGCGCCGCGACCTGCCGGTCGTCTGTCCGAACGTCCACGTGCACGAGATCGACGCGACCCACGGCATGGTCGTCGAACGACCGGCCGAGGTGGCCGCGGTCGTGAATCAGTTCGTGAGCAACCGCCGCAACGCCTGACGGGCCCGCTTCGGCGCGGCGGCGTCGCGTTCCAGCTGCAGGAAGTGGTTAAGCGCCAGCATGACGCCGAGGATCTCGTAGACCAGCTGGTCGACGTCCGTGTCGCGTGGCAGCTCGTCGTCGCGGACCGCGCGCCGGATGTGGATGCGCAGATCCCGGCGCCACAACGCGTTCATGCCCGCCAGCGCGTCCCGCACGGGCCCGCTCCGCCCGTCGAACTCGGCCGTCGCCGCCGTGAAGAAGCACCCGCCGGGCAACACGTTGCGCTCGAGGTAGGACACCCACGCCTCGGTGACGGCCTTCAGCCGCGTGAGCCCGGACGGCATCTGCTTCACCTTGCGCGGCACCTCGCGCTGGAAGACCTCCGCCGCCTGGTCGACGACCGCGAGCTGCAACGCCTCCTTGGTCCCGAAGTGCCCCAGCAACCCGGCCTTGCTCATCCCGAGCTCCGCCGCCAGCCGCCCGATCGTCAGCCCCTCCAGCCCCTCCGCCGAAGCGATCGCCAGACTCCGGTCCAAGATGCGCTGCCGCGTCTCCAACGTGTCGGCGACGGATCTCCGCGGGCTCATCGTCACAGTCTACGACCCTTTAGCTACCGACCGATCGGTTGCTATATTCGCCGCGTCACAGCCTCGCCGAAGGAGCAGCCCGTGTCCGGATCCCGTGTCGTAGCACTCGGCCACCACCAGCCGGAACGCGTGCTGACCAACGCCGACCTGGAGAAGATGGTCGACACCAACGACGAGTGGATCCTCCAGCGCACCGGCATCTCGACCCGCCGGATCGCCTCCGAGACCGAGTCCGTGGCGGACATGGCCTCCGAGGCGGGCGCCAAGGCCCTGGCCGCCTCCGGCCTCGCCCCCGCCGACATCGGCCAGGTCATCGTCGCCACCTGCTCGGCCATCGACCGCTCCCCGTCTATCGCCGCCCAGGTCGCCGCCCGCCTGTCGATCCCGGCCCCGGTCTGCTTCGACCTGAACAACGCCTGCGCGGGCTTCTGCACCGCCCTGGCCACCGCGGACCACACCCTCCGCGCCGGCGCGGCCCAGCACGCCCTGGTCATCGGCGCCGAGAAGATGTCCGACCTCGTCGACTGGACCGACCGCTCCTCCTGCATCCTGCTCGGCGACGGCGCGGGCGCGGCCGTGATCAGCGCCTCCGACACCCCCGGCATCGCCCCGGTGACCTGGGGCTCGGACCCCTCCCGGGGCAACGCCGTCCGCCTGGTCGACCAGTGGCAGCCGCGCTTCGCCCAGGAGGGCCAGGCAGTCTTCCGCTGGGCCACCAGCGAGCTCCCGGCCATCGCCGCCCAGGCCTGCGAACGAGCGGGCATCGCCACCACCGACCTGGCCGGCGTCGTCACCCACCAGGCCAACCTCCGCATCATCGAGGCCTTGACCCGCAAGCTGAAGCTCCGCGACGACGTGGTGATCGGCCGCGACGTGGTGGTCTCCGGCAACACCTCCGCCGCCTCGGTCCCGCTCGCGCTCTCGAAGATGGTGGAGCGCGGCGAACTCCCCTCGGGCCAGCCCGTTCTGCTCTTCGCGTTCGGGGGCGGCCTCTCGTGGGCGGGCCAGGTGATCACGACCCCGTAGGCAGAGGCGGGAACGAGGCAGGGCGCGGCGGGGGCCGACGGGCGCGGCCCCGCACGGGCGGATCGGTGTGGCACGTCGACGCGGGCGGATCGGTGTGGACGCATCGACGCGGGCGGATCGACGTGAGGCAGGTCCGCGCGGCACGCGCAGGCTGACGCAGGGGTCCCCTTCGATTTCAGCTCCCCCGCGACCCAACGTACGCGGAGGGTCTGACACTCGGGTCGCACTGGAAATGCCAAGGCGCGGAACGACGTCGGGATCACCACCCGAGGCCGCCGAGCAAGCCCCAGGTGCCGCACAACCGTCGACCCCCTCAATGGCGATGCGAAGCGAGCCGATAAGACCCCCGCACTGCCAACGGCGAAGCCGAGGCCCCAAGCGATGCCGAAGGCGAGCCGTCTTCCCTGACGCCGATGGGCAGCGGTGCACCCACTCGTTTTTTGCGATTGGGGCTTGACTTTGGGTGCGAGGTGCTACCCCTATCGGGATCGGCCGGTTGCGAAGCATCCGGCCTTTTCCGGCCGACAGAGCGCCTCGCAAGGGCCCCGAAGTCAAGCCCCAATCGCGGATCGTCGCGGAGCGGCGATGTACCCAGTCTTTCGTCCGAGGTGCACGCCCACGCTGGAACAGCCACCCGACCGCACTGGCGACCACGCTGGAACCCGCACGGTCCCCAACCACGCTGGAAGCCGAAACCAAAACAAAACCCGCGCCCCCAACGGGAACGCGGGTAAGAACACCGAGGTGTGGCGGCCCGGGAGCCCGCCGAGCCGCCACACCGCCGGTGACGCACGAAAGAAGTCCACACCCACCGACGCGGGGAACGAGCGCATCGTCCGCGTGACGTCATAGGTCCGCCACCTGGCCACGCGGGACGACGTCGGAGTTCGCCGTCCCCGCTTGCCCTGTGCCGGCGGGCTGTCCTCCTCGGACCTGGTTAGGGCCTCGCGCGTCCTCCGCCCGTGCGCACCATCTCCGGCCTCGACCTCGAGTGCCTCCGCCGCTGCAATGGCGGGGACATCGACGACGAGACTGACGGGGGAACCGATGATGCGAGGGCGGCGACCGGTTCTGGAACTGGGATGAGCGAGGTGGGCAGGACCTCCGGCTCGGCGGCAGCGGGTTCCTCCGGCTGCGTCCACACCGGGGTGTTGGTGTCCACCTGGTTCTGGCGGAAGAGCTCCGGGGTCTCGGTGATGATCTTGCCCGGTTCTTCCAGGCCCACGATGCCGACGAGCTTGCCGTTGGCGATGAAGCCGGTGAGCCCGTTGACGTCCGTGGTGTCGGTGCCCAGGACCGGGAGGCCGGCACCCTGGACCCGCATGCCGTACTGCTCGGTCCAGAAGCGCGGGACCGGCGTGTAGGTCTTGGCGTGGTTGCGGCCCACGAGGAGGTTCTCGGCCGCCGCACGGCCTCCCTCGACGGCGTTGAGCCAGTGCTCGACGCGGCGCGTGACGCCGTTGAAACGCATGTTGGGCCAGCGGGCCACGTCACCGCAGGCGACGATGTTCTCGGCGCCGACCACGTGGTTCGTCGCGTCGCACAGCACGCCGTCCTCGATGTCGAGGCCGGAGCCGCGCAGCCAGTCGACGGCCGGTGAGGCGCCGACGGCCAGCACGACGCACGAAGCGAAGTAGACCTGGCCGTCCGACAGGTGGATGCCGATGCCGCCGGGCTGGCGCACCCAGTGCTTGATGCCGACGCCGGTGGCCAGGCGCACACCGTGCTCGACGTGCGCCTCGGTGATCTTCTTGCCGATCTCGTCGCCGACGACACCGCCCAGCAGCGCGGGCGAGCGCACGATCAGCGCGACGTCGCGGCCCATGTGCCGGACCGAGCAGGCGAGCTCGCAGCCGATGAACCCGCCGCCGATGACGGCGACGAGGCCCTGCGACTGCCGGATGTTCTTGCGGATCGCGACCGCGTCGTCCAACGTCCGCAGCACGTGCACCCGCGGGTCGTGGCGCGGAGCCCCGCCCATCGCCCTGGCGTCGACGCCGGTGGCGATGATCATGCCGTCGTACTTGATCTCCTCGCCGCCGGGCACCCAGACCGACTGCTTCTTCGGGTCCAGGTGCAGGGCGGGGGAGTTCAGCCGCCACTCGGCGTCGAGGTCTCCCGAGAACGACAGCAACGAGTCGTCCGGGGTCCACTCACCGGTGATGATCTGCTTCGACAGGCACGGGCGGTGGTACGGGAGGTGCCTCTCCGCGGACAGGATGGTGATCTGCCCGTCGAAACCCATCTCCCGCAGCCGTTCCGCGGATCGGACTCCACCGAGCCCGCCGCCGACGACCACGATCCGTTCGCTCACTTCACTCGCTCCCTGATCTCGATCGCGCGCATCGGACACGCGCGTTGTGCCGCTCGGGCCTGAGCGAAGTGCTCCTCTGGCGGCCGACGGTTGTAGGTCAGGCGGTTGTCCTCGATCAGCTGGAAGACATCCGGTGCCTCCGCCTGGCAGGTGCCGTAGCGGTGGCATTTCTCGTTGTTGACGCTCACGTCCATCGCGTCGCCCTCGCCGATGCCGGGCTCCTTGCCGCGTTCGGCGTCGAGCATGCCGATGCGGACGAGCACCTCGGGCGGCAGGAACCTGGCGAGCGCCAGGGTCGCGGTGGGGACGAGGACGGTGAGTCCGGCGAGCCAGAGAACGGACAGGTTGCCGTTCGCGATGGCGCCGAACCAGGAGTGCACCACGGTGATCGTCACCGCGATGTACGCCGTCTGGTGGAACCTCAGCCACTTGCGGTAGAAGACCTTGTGCCTCATCGAGGCGAGCACGGCGATCGCGAGCATGACCTCCAGGCCGAGGATGCCCAGCGCGTGCCGGAAGAGACCGCCGTCCACGAACGGCAGGACGAGCTTGATGAAGCTGAAGGTACCGGTCTGGATCAACGTGAAGGCGAACGCGTGGATGCAGCCGAACGCGATCGCCAGGGAGGCGAGCACCATGTGCCCGTTCTTCAGTCCTTCACGGCCGGTGAGCTTCTCGGCCCACCCGGTCGCGATCAGCACGCCCCAGGACAAGGTGGCGCACATCATGACGTAAGCCAGCCTGGCAGACAGCTGTGCCATCTTCTTGACGCCCGCGTCGAACTCGGACGACTGGGCCACCAGGAGCGGAATCTGGCTCGACAACAACTCTTCCTCCGGAAAGAACTTTCTCGCGGGAACCCACCCGGCCCTGCAGGTGCAGGAGTGGACACATCAGGGCCGGGCGGGTGGGAACAGGTCCGCGTTGGAGTGCCTCTGACCTGGGGACACCACCTCCGTTTCCCGTTGGTGCAACGGGGTCTTGCGACAATCACCGCACCGGTCGTCGCGGGCGGAGTACTCGGAGCAGCAGGACCGTGAGGACGGCTCCCGCCGCGGTGACCGTGAGGATCACCCACATGTTCGGCCCCTCACCGGAGGCCAGGGTCGCGTTGATGATGCCGCCGGCCGGCTGGGGTTCCGCGAACGACGAGTCGCCCGCGAGGCCCGTGCTCTCCAGCAGCGTCATGTGCTTCATCACGACGTCGATGCCGGCCTGGGCGAACCCGCGGATGACGTCGTTGCGGGTCTGCGTGCGCACCTTCGCGATGAAGTTGAAGACCTGGCCGTGCGCGGCGCGCAGCCGGGCGACGAAGGCCTGGTCGAACGCGTCGCCTTCGAGACCGTTGAGCTCTTCCATCCACGACTGCTGCGAGGGGTTCGGCACGTCGGGGGTGGTCAGGCCGAAGCCGGCGGCCGTCTTCTTCGTCAGGGTGTCGAGCATCATGTGGTCGAGCATGATCATCTTGCCGATCTGCTTGACCCTGGCGTTCGACGCCTTCGTGGCCGTCAGCTCACCCATGGGCATCTCCCACAGGCCTGCCTGGCGCACCTTGTTCAGCAGTTCGCGGTCGTTCGCGGTCAACGGTCCGCTCGGGGTGTCCATCACTCCCCCGGTGTCCGCGGGCTGCGCTGCAGCGGTCGCGGAGAGGCCGGAGAAGAGGAACAACATCGCCAAGACGGTGGCGAGGGCTCTGGTCATCGTCTTGATGTCCTCGTTGTTCAAGGGAAGCCGGTAGGGGGACTGGGGTCTGAGCAGCGGCTCAGTAGCCGGGTGCGCTCGGTGGCGGGTCGGACTGCGGCGTCTGACCGGCCGAGCTGGGGGGTGCACTCGGCGTACCGCTGGTCTTGCTGCTGTTGTTCTGCGCCTTGCCGCCGGTGATCTTGGCGCCGTTGGGGGCGGTGGCGAACCACACACCACCCTTCGCCTGGCCCTTCATGTCGCCGGCGACCTTGTCCTCGGCGTAGGTGTACTGCGGCCAGCCGGCGATCGTCAGCTGCTTGCTGCCGTCCGCCCTGGTCACGGTGCCCATGGAGATCGGATCCACGCCGGTCGCCATCGCGGGCTTGTCCGCGATCACCGGCTTCCACGCCTTCGCGCACTCGCCCTCGCAGTTGGACTTGGACGGCTTCGCGACGTCCTTGTCGTAGCGGTAGAGCGGGAGCCCGTCGCCGTCGGTGACGAACCAGCCCATCTGCTCGGTGTTCGCGATGAAGAGCATCATCGACCCGGTCAGATCAGCGTTCTTCGCCTGCAAGCCGCCCGTCGCGGCCCCTCCGGGAGGGGTCTGGGTGCCGCCGCACGCCGTGAGGCTGAGAGCCAGTGCCGCCAGGGCGGTGATGGCCTGTCCACGTCGCATCGGCTGGTCCTTTCTCGGCTTGGGTACCGAGGAGTACGGACACGATCCGGCAACGGTTCACGAACTTCGTGAGGAATATTTGCCTCTCGACTTGAGACGGTTGATGGGGCAAGGATGTCCCCCGTGGCGCGGCATAGACGTCAACGTGAGTTAGACGAGCAATCACCAAGACCGGGGTCTCTCGAGGAAGAGCTGATCCGTCGGCTGTACGAGGAATTCGGCAGTGCCCTGCTGGGACACTGCATGAGGT
Source organism: Lentzea sp. NPDC059081 (assembly GCF_042738015.1). Classification (NCBI taxonomy): domain Bacteria; kingdom Bacillati; phylum Actinomycetota; class Actinomycetes; order Pseudonocardiales; family Pseudonocardiaceae; genus Lentzea; species Lentzea sp. NPDC059081. The sequence continues at coordinate 27,803 of NZ_JBHYGW010000026.1, read as the reverse complement.
TGACGGGCCACGATCGTCAGTGGGCCGAGGACATCGTGCAGGAAACCCTGGTCAGGGCATGGCGCAACGCCGAGAAACTCGAGCGTGACCCCGTGCTCTTGCGGTCGTGGTTGTTCACGGTGGCAAGGCGGTTGGTCATCGACGACAGGCGCAAGAGAAGCGTCCGTCCGCAGGAGTTCGAACTGACCCCTTCGGACGAGTCGCCCTCCGGAAGTGAAGAGGATCGCACCCTCGCGGCGATCGTCGTGGCGGAGGCGATGAACGGTCTCTCGGAGGAACACAGGGAGGCTATTCTCGAAACATATCTGCGGGACCGCACCGTCGGTGAGGCCGCGGCGGCACTGGGAGTGCCGCCGGGAACGGTCAAGTCGAGGGTGTACTACGCGCTCCGTGCGTTGCGGCGTGCGTTGCACGAACGGGGAGAGACGCGGTGACAACGGCACCAGATCACCTCGACGTCGCCGCCTACGTGCTCGGCATTCTCGATGCCGAGGAGGTGGAGGCGTTCGAGAACCACCTGACGGAATGTCGCCGGTGCGCTCTTGACCTGCGCGACTTCGCGGTGGTGCCGGACCTCATCGACGAGGCCGACGCGGGCGGCATGCTGCGCGGCACGGCCCCGGAACGTCCGGACGGCAAGTCGGTCCGGGTCATGCTCGACGCCGTCTCGGCGCGCAGGAAGCGCCGACGGTGGTTCGTCGCCCAGGGTGTCGCGGCCGCCGCCGCCGGCATCGTGGCGGTGACGATCGTCGCGACGACCCTGGTCGTGCGCAACGGCGACGACGGTTCCACCCAGGCAGCACCCCAGAACACCGCGACGTCCCAGACGCCCGTGGCGAACAACTCGAGCGACGCCTCGATGAAGGTGCAGCACCAAGACCCGAACAGCGGCGTGTCCACGAAGATCGCGGCATCGGACGAGCCCTGGGGAACCACGATGGACATCGAGGTCAGCGGCATGTCCGGCCCCAGCAGAGGATCGCTCGTCGCGGTGGGACGCGCCGGCCGCGTCGCCCAGGTCACGTCCTGGTACGCGCCCGAGAAGGTCGCCGGCGACTCCAAGACCATCCGGCTCCAGGCGAACGTGGCCATGCGCTGGCACGAGATCGCGACGTTCCGGATCGTCGACGAGAACGGCAAGACCCTGCTCGAGGCCGTCGCTTCCTGACGTTTCGCGACACCAGCCCACTGCCCCCGCGGGATCCATGAGATCCTGAGGGGGCAGTTGTCGTTTCGGGGAGGCTTTCTACGTGGCTATGGGCCCGTCAGCGGTCGAGCGCTGGCTCGATCTGTCCACTGAGGAGCTGCGCGCTCAGGTCAAGCAGCTCGTGGCCGCTCGGCTACCGGGTGATCACGCGGTGTGGCAGGCGGTTCGGCGTCATCCCGCTCTGGTCCCGCGCGTGCGAGGAGTCCTTTCCGGACTCGCGGCGTCGGCAGCCGGCAGCAAGGACGAGGCGATGCAGAAGGTCTGGATCTCGAAGGCGCGCGCCGCCCTCGACCAGCCCTACGTCGCGCCCGTCAGGGCCGCGCGCAAGCCGGCGGCCAAGGAAGTCCCGGTTGAAGACGCCCCCGGCGGGGAATCCGAACCGGTGATCGACCTGCGCGAGCCGGAGCCCCAGGAGCCCCGGCAGCCGCACAGGGCGATCCCCACGATGCTCTTCCAGGAACCCAACTAGGAGCCGCAGCGCTCCTCCGGGCCACACCAACTAGGAGCCGCAGCCAAGATGGTCGTCTTCGGGTCGCTCATCTCCCTGTCCGGTCTGCTGATCCTGCTGTTCCGCACCGCCTCGCTGGGCGGCCTGAGCCCCGCGGTGGTCGGGTGGGTGATGATCCCGCTCGGCCTGGTGTTCGCGGCCCTCGGCGTGCTGCGCAACCGCCGCAAGCGCGCCCAGAAGGGCCCGGGGCCGGTCGGGAACCCGATCCAGCGGGCCAAGGCGTTGCCGCGGCTGTGGAAGGCCTGGCGCAGCGGCAACTACCCCGACCTGCCCCGCAGCCAGGTGGTGCTGTGGGCGGTGGCGCTGGTCTACCTCGTGTCGCCGATCGACTTCGTCCCGGAGCTGCTTCCGGTGATCGGCGTGACCGACGACGCGGGTGTCCTCGTGTGGCTGCTGAGCAGCCTGTCCCTCACCTCAGGCGCGTACCTCCGCTGGGAGAAGGACCATCGCGACCCTGCCCGCGGGATCGAGGCCCCTGGCGGCCTCGGCGGTCATGATCCCGGTGAGGCCGGGCGAGGTCTCCGTTAACGCCTGGAAGCCCAGTCGCTCGTAGTAGGGCGCGTTCCACGGCACGTCGCGGAACGTCGTCAGCGTCACGGGACGGTCGCCGCGGGTCACGTGCTCGATCAGGGCGGCGCCGATCCCCTGGCGGGCGTGCGAGGGGTGCACGCTGACCTGGTGCACGTGCACGGCGTCGTCGACGTCCCCGATCGCGATGAACGCCACGGGCACGCCTTCCGCGCCGATGGCCACCCACACCTCGTGCTCGGCGAGGTCTTCCAGGGACATCGGGTCGTCGTCGGCGATCTCCGGCATGCCGAAGGCGCGGAACGGTTCCCCGGACGCGACTTCGATCTCCTGGAGGTACGTCAGTTCGGCTGGTTGGGCGAGACGGATCAACACGCCCACCATCCTGGTAGGTCAGACGCGAGCGCCGCAGCCCGGTCGCGTTAAAGTTCAGGCTTGATGCGAACGAAGACCGTGCGCGTCCTCCTGGTCGAGGACGACGATGGAGACGCCGTGCTCGTCGAGGCGCTGCTCGAAGAAGCGAGCGCGCCTTTCATCCTGTCGCGCGCACACACCCTCGCGGAGGCGGAGGGCAAGCTGTCCGACGCCCAGTGCGTGCTGCTCGACCTCGGACTGCCGGACTCCCAGGGCCTCGACGGCCTGCACCGGCTGCTCAAGAAGCCCAACGCGCCCGCGATCCTCGTGCTGACGGGCCTCGACGACGAACGCGAGGGCATCGACGCGGTCGCGGCGGGCGCCGAGGACTACCTCATCAAGGGCCAGGTCGACGGCGAGCTGCTGATGCGCGGCGTCCGGTACGCGGTCGAACGGCGCCGCGCCGAGGACGCGCAGCGGCTGCTGCGCGAGGCCGAGCTGAGCGCCGCCGAACGGTCCCGCCTGGAACGCGGCCTGCTGCCCAACCCGCTGCTGCACGACTCGGACGTGCAGCTCGACGTCCGCTACCAGCCCGGCGGCCAGCGGATGCTGCTCGGCGGCGACTTCTACGACGTGGTCGGCATGCCGGACGGCACCGTGCACGCGATCATCGGCGACGTCTGCGGCCACGGCCCGGACGAGGCCGCGCTGGGCGTCTGCCTGCGGATCGCGTGGCGCGCGCTGGTGCTCGCCGGTGAGCCGCCGGAGAAGGTGCTGCACACGCTCGACCAGGTGCTGGTCGCGGAGCGGCACGGCGACGGCATCTTCACCACGGCGTGCATGGTGACCGTGGCGCCGGACCGGCGGTCGGCGCGCTACTTCCTCGCCGGGCACCCCGAGCCGTTGCTGACGGTCGGCCGCCAGATCGTGGACCTGCCCCAGTCGAAGATCGGGGTCCCGCTCGGCGTGCTGCCCGACTACGCCTGGACGGGCGTGGACGTGCAGCTCCCGACCGGCTGGTCGCTCGCCGTGTACACGGACGGGCTGATCGAGGGCAGGGTGCCCGACGACACCGACAGGCTCGGCGTCGAGCGGTTGTGCGAGATCCTGGACAGACACCTGCGCACCGGTCCCGACTGGATGGACTCGGTCATCGCGGAGGTGACGGAGCTCAACGGCGGGCCGCTCGACGACGACGTGGCCATCCTGCTGTTGAAGGACGGAAAGTGACGCTGCCGGAAAGGCTGCCGGCGAGCCGCCTGCTCGCCGCCATCGTGGTGGTCCTGCTCGCGATGACGGCCGTGGCGATCGCGTCCACCGTCGTCGCCCTCGACGGGCTGGGCAACGCCCGCGCGCGCTCGGTCGACCAGGTGGAACCCGCCGGGCGCGTGGTGCGGGACCTCAACCGCGCCCTGCTCGACGAGGAGACGGGCCTGCGCGGGTTCGTGCTGACGGGCCAGGACGACTTCCTCACGCCCTACCTGGACGGCCGCCGGACCGAGGTGGAGTCCGCGGAACGCGTGCGCGACCTCGTCGGCGACGTCAACGGCCGGGTGCGGCGCATCGAGGAGCTCGCGCGGCAGTGGCGCGGCCAGTACGCGGAACCGGCGATCGCGGGCATCCGGCTCTCCGGGCCCGGCTCCGCCGCCACGCAGGACACCGACCGCGGCAAGGCGATCTTCGACCAGGTCCGCGCCGAGGTGGCGGCGCTGGAGACCGACGTCGCGAACCTCGGCCGCACCGCCCGCGCGGAGCTGGACCACGCGGCCCAGGTGGTGTTGTGGCTGGTCATCGGCATGGGCGTGCTGCTGGTCGCGGTGATCGGCGGGTTGTCCCTGCTGCTGCACCGCCTGCTCGTCACCCCGCTCGCCGACCTCGCCGAGCACACCCGGCAGGTCGCCTCCGGCGACTTCGACCACGCGATCGACGCGAGCGGGCCGCGCGAGACGGTCATGCTCGCCGAGGACGTGGACGCGATGCGCCGCCGGATCGTGCAGGAGCTGGAGACGCTCGCCTCGGCCAAGACGGAGCTGCAGCGGTCCAACTCGGAGCTGGAGCAGTTCGCCTACGTCGCCTCGCACGACCTGCAGGAACCGCTGCGCAAGGTCGCGTCGTTCTGCCAGCTGCTGCAACGCCGCTACGGCGGCCAGCTCGACGACCGCGCCGACCAGTACATCGAGTTCGCCGTGGACGGCGCCAAGCGCATGCAGGGCCTGATCAACGACCTGCTGGCGTTCTCCCGCGTGGGCCGGCTGACCCGCGAGCAGACGGTGATCGACCTCAACGACGTCGTGCGCCAGGTCGTCGACAGCTTCTCCGAGCGCATCGAGGAGACCCGCGCCCTGGTCGTCGCCGAGAACCTGCCCTCCGTGCGCGGCGAGGCGACGCTGCTCAGCGCCGTGTTCCAGAACCTGATCAGCAACGCGCTGAAGTTCAAGGGCGAGTCAGACCCGGTCGTCAACATCGAGGCCGAGCGCGACGGCGACATGTGGAAGTTCACCGTGCACGACAACGGCATCGGGATCGAGCCGGAGTACGCTGACCGGATCTTCGTCATCTTCCAGCGCCTGCACCCGAAGGACGCCTATCCGGGCACGGGCATCGGACTGGCGATGTGCCGGAAGATCGTCGAGTACCACGGCGGCACGATCTGGCTGAAGACCGATGTGGACTCCGGCACGAGTTTCGAGTTCACCCTGCCCGTGGTACCCGAGCTCGTCGCACAAGCTGAGGAAGTACATGTCTGAGTCACCGCTGAACGTGATCGACGTCCTGCTCGTCGAGGACGACCCCGGCGACGCCCTGATGACCCAGGAGGCGTTCGAGCACCACAAGATCCGCAACACGCTGCACATCGTCAAGGACGGTGTGGAGGCGCTGGAGTTCCTGCGCCGGGAGGGGCAGTACGTCAACGCGCCACGGCCTGGGCTGATCCTGCTGGACCTCAACCTTCCTCGCAAGGACGGGCGCGAGGTGCTGAGCGAGATCAAGGCGGACGCCGAGCTCCGGTCGATTCCGGTGGTGGTGCTGACCACTTCGGAGGCGGAGGAGGACATTCTGCGGAGTTACAGCTTGTACGCGAACGCTTACGTGACCAAGCCGGTGGACTTCGATCGGTTCATCGATGTGGTGCGGCAGATCGACGACTTCTTCGTGACCGTGGTGAAGCTTCCCCGGTAGTTGGTTTGGGCCTGCGGCGTCTGCTCGCCTTCGGCATCGCTTGAAATGCCTGGCCGGTCAAGCCGAGGCGGTCATCACCGCGGCGCTGAAGTCCAGGCACGACTGGCAGATCTGGGCTTCGGCGCCCGCGTGGACCGGCTTCGTCTCGCTGCAGAACGAGCAGTCGCCGGTCTCCCCCACCTGCACCTCGGCGACGCACAGGTCGCAGATCAGGGCGGCCGGTCCTGCCATCAGCTTGCCCACGTCGCCGGCCGTGCGCGAGCAGAACCAGCAGCGTTCGACGCGCTTCGACTGTTCGACGATCTGGTGGACGCGCTGGTGGCTCATCTTCAGCGCCTCGGCGATCTCGCGCATCGAGCCGCCCGCGCGGTGCAGGCGCAGGACGCTGTGGTGGTAGACGGCCTTGGCGATGTCGGCTTGCCCCTGCGCAGCGGCGGAGGCGGTGCCCGCCTTCCGTGCCGCTGCCAGCAGGTCCTCGTCCAGTGTCATGCCGTCTACGGTAGCTAGACAGCGTCTGGTGTCGATAGACGCCGTCTAGGTGAACTAGACGGTCAGTCGACGCTCCGCACGATCACCGGCTCCTCGTCCGCCTGCACGACCCACTCCTGCGGCTCGCGCGGCTCCGGGAAGACCGGGGCCCAGATGCCTGTGCCACCGGGGCGGTGGCCCTTGCGCAACTCGAATTCCTCTCGCGTGGTCATGCTTTTTGGCTACCCGTCTCAGCGGAACGTATGCCTGAGAGCATCGTCGTGATGGCGTCCATGACCCGCGCGGTGGCCTCGTCCAGGACCTCCGCGGTGAGCTCGCGGCCGTAGAGGTCGGACAGGTCCACCGGTGCGCCCGCCACGACCTCGATCTCCTTGCGCGGCAGCAGGCGGGGCAGGATCGTGCCCTTCGGCAGCAGGTTCTGCGTGCCCCACTCCGCGACGGGCACGACGGGCACTCGGGCTTCGAGGGCCATGCGCGCCACGCCCGACTTGCCCTTCATCGGCCAGTTCTCGGGGTCGGTCGTGAACGTGCCCTCGGGGAACGCCATCACGCACTCGCCCCGGCGCAGCGCCTCCACGGCCGGACGCAGGGCCTCCGAGGCCTTCACGGTGCCCCGTTCGACCGGGATGTGGCCTCCGGAGCGCATGATCCAGCCGACGACCGGAGCGCGCCACAGGGAGGCCTTCGCGAGTACGCGCGGGACGCGGTTCGACATCAGCGCGAACACGACGGCCGAGACCGCGTCGGCGTTCGACAGGTGGTTGAACGCGAGGATCACGCCTCCGTTGCCCGGCACGTGGTGCCTGCCGCGCACCCGGAGGCGGACGAACAGCACGACGAAGGGCCACAGGACGTCGATCGCCAGGGAGAACCAGAAGCCGCGGCCCCTGCGGGGCATCTTCCAGGTCCAGGCGGCCAGCTCGAGCGGTGTCACGCCGAATATTCGAGCACGCCAGCGGGCGCGGTTCTGGTCAGTTCGCCACGTTCGACGAGAACGTCCAGGTGCGCGGCCGTCTCGCCGACCGCCAGGACCTGGTTGAACATGTCCAGGTCGTCGAAGCGGCGCTGGCGGCGGGTCCAGCCGATCTTGCGGGCGGTCTCGAACGCCGTGCCGCTGACCGCCCGGTGGATCTCCTCCAGGCGCTGCTCGTGGAAGTCGAGCAGCTCGTCCACGCGGGCGTGCGAGCTGTCGGTCACCGGGCCGTGCGCGGGCAGCAGCTTCAGGTCCGGCAGCTCGCGGGTCAGGCGGAGCGAGGACAGGTAGTCGCCGAGCGGCAGTTCGGGGCGCAGCGGCTCGAACCCGATCGACGGCGTGATGTGCGGCAGCACGTGGTCACCGGAGAAGAGGACCTTCGCGCCGTGGTCGACGAACACGACGTGACCGCGCGTGTGTCCGGGGGTCGGGACGATCTCCAGCTTCCGGTGTTCGAGGTCGAGGACGCCGCGCTCGAGCCACTCGTCCGGCTCCTCGTAGTCGCGCAGGGCCGCGGCTCCGCGGTCGCCGTGGTGCATCACCTTGATCCAGAGCTCCGCCAGCTCGCTCGCACCCCATTTACGCAGGTCGGCGACGTTGCCGTCCTCCTGCGCGCGCATCAGGTGCCGCAGCGACGGCTGCTCGCCGAGACCCAGGCCGACCTTCGTGCCGAACAGGCGGCGGAGCGAGACGGCCATCGTGAAGTGGTCGCGGTGGACGTGCGTGACGAGGAACCGGCGGATGTCCTCGAAGCCCTTGCCCAGGGTGCCGAGCGCGGCCTCCAGCTGGTCCTTGGCCTCGTCGAGGGCCCAGCCGGAGTCCACCATGACGAGGCCGTCGCCGTCCTCGACCGCGTAGACGTTGACCGCGCGCAGCCCGTCGTTCGGCAACGGCAGCGGGATGCGGTGCACGCCTGGTGCCACCTCGAACGCGCCCGGTTCACTCCACAACGCCCGCTCACCTCATTGTTAGCGCTCGCAAGTATCTACCGGACGGTAACACGGTATTCCGGGTGCTTCTCGATGTACTTCGCCACGAACGGACAAAGTGGTGAAACCTTTACACCACGGGCCTGAGCGTCGTCGAGCGCGAACTTCGCGAGCTGGGCGCCGAGCCCCTGTCCGCCGTACTCCTCGCCGACCTCGGTGTGGACCAGCGCCAGGACGCCGCTGACGTCCCGGTACTCCAGGAAGCCGGCGAGCTCGCCGTCGACGTGGACCTCGTACCGGCTCTCGGCCTCGTTGTTGGTGACCATGGCGACCATCTTGCCCGTGACCGGGGGAAGATGACGGTCATGGACGTCTACCTGCTGATCCTGGGTGACCACCTGCCCAACCCGTGCACGGGCGAGGAGGTCTCCCAGGCCGACCGGCTGCGGGCGATGGTCGAGCAGGCGGTGGTGGCCGAGGAGGCGGGGTTCGCGGGCGTCGCGATCGGCGAGCACCACTTCACCCGCTACATCGTGTCGGCGCCCGAGCTGCTGCTGGCGGCGGTGGCGGCGCGCACGTCGACGTTGAAGCTCTCGACCGGCGTGACGCTGCTGGCGCACCGAGACCCCGTGCTGGTGGCCGAGGCGCTCGCGACGCTGGACGTGCTGTCCAACGGACGCGCGGAGCTCATCGTGGCGCGCGGCGTCGACCAGCAGACGGACGCGGCGTTCGGCGTGCAGCCGGGTGAGCTGCGGGCGCGGTTCGAGGAGCACCTGCGGTTGCTGCTCAAGCTGCTGGAGGAGCCGTCGGTGAGCTGGGACGGCCGGTTCCGCGGTCAGCTGAGCGAGGTGACCACGACGCCGCGGCCGGTGCAGACGCCGCGGCCCGCGGTGTGGATCGGGTCCGGGTCGGCCGTGTCGGCGGACCTGGGCGCGGAGCTGGAGATGCCGCTGATGCTGCCGTCGACGTTGCGCGACCCGTCGATCTACCGCGAGGTCGTGGAGCGCTACCGCGAACGCTTCCCCGATGGGCGGGTCGGCGTGCCGAGCCACGTGTTCGTGGCACGGGACGACGCACGCGAGCGGTGGCGGCCACACCTCGCCGAGTACGCGCGGTTCGCGGACATGTGGCGCGGTGACGGCGACATCGACGTCGACGCCATCATGGACGGTGCGGCGGTGTGCGGGACGCCGGAGGAGGTGGCGGACCGGCTCAACGCGTTGGCGGAGCTGCTGTCCATCGACACGCACCTCGTCATGGTGGACATCGGCGGCATGCCGCACGAGTCGGTCGTCGAGACGATCCGGCTGTTCGGCGCGGAAGTGCTCCCGAAACTTGTTTAACGCGAGCGCTGCCAGGGGTTAACACGCGCGCGGCAGGATGGGACACGTGGGCATCACCGTCATCGGCATCACGCATCCCGGACAGGTCGGGGCGCTTCCCGACGGCACGAACGTGCTGGTGCTGGCCGATGACGGCACGTACGCCGAGGAGTTCCTCGAGGCCGACTTCCGTGCGCACCAGCTGGTGGTGCGCGCACACGGGCGCGGGTCGGCGTTCTTCGGGGTGGCGGACACAGCTCGTGAGTGGGGTGCGGACCGGGTTCTCTTCGGCGGTTTCCGGCGTGGCGCTCCGGAAGCCGGGGAGGACCCGGTGCTCGCTCTCGACCCCGCCGGCGGCATCGCCTTCAACTCCTCCTTCGCCGGGCACCTCGCGGAGTGGGTCAGGCCCGCGAACGCCTACGGTGACGGCATCGTCACGTGGCTCGTCCAGAACTGCGTGCGCACGGGGATCCGCGTCGCGCGCGGCGACGTCGGCTGGAATCCATTGAGGACTGATGATGTCCCGTCGCTGCGAAAGTTGACGGCGTAGTCCTCGAAGGGCTGAAGACGCTGCCGCAGCAGTGAAATATCGTTTCCTCCACGGCACCTGGCGCAGCTGAGAGTTCTCTCAGCACGGCGAAGCGGGGCGGGGTCACCGGGGTTAATCTCAGGGTTCGTATCAGTGGAGAACCTGACCCTTCGGTGTGCCCGCGCAGCCGAAGATGGTGCGCACGAGAACCCACAGGAGGGGACAGACAGTGAGCGCGTCCGATGGAGTCGCGGCCAGAGCCGTTGACGTGTGGAAGTCCTACGGGTCCGGCGACGCTGCCGTGACCGCGCTCGCGGGGGTGAGCGTCGACCTGGAGAAGTCCAGGTTCACCGCGATCATGGGCCCGTCAGGGTCCGGCAAGTCGACGTTGATGCACTGCCTGGCGGGACTGGACGACGTCACCAGTGGCGAGGTGTGGGTCGGTGACACCAAGGTCACCGGGTTGAAGGACCGCGGGCTCACCGAGCTGCGGCGCGACAAGGTCGGCTTCATCTTCCAGCAGTTCAACCTGCTGCCGACGCTGACCGCCGAGGAGAACATCACGCTGCCGCTGGCGATCGGCGGCAAGAAGGTCGACCGCGAGTGGTTCGACGTCGTCATCGACACGGTGGGCCTGCGGGACAGGCTGACCCACCGGCCGACGCAGCTCTCGGGCGGTCAGCAGCAGCGCGTCGCGTGCGCGCGGGCGCTCGTCTCGCGGCCCGAGGTCGTGTTCGCCGACGAGCCGACCGGCAACCTGGACTCGCAGTCCGGCGCGGAGGTCCTGGGCTTCCTGCAGCGGTCCGCGCGCGAGTTCGGCCAGACGATCGTGATGGTCACGCACGACCCGAACGCAGCCTCGTACGCGGACCGCGTCATCTTCCTCAAGGACGGCATCATCGTCCGCGAGCTGCTGTCGCCGTCGGCCGACGAGGTCCTCGACACGATGAAGCACCTGGACCAGCCCGCCCTCGAGCCCAGCCTGCAGCACAGCGCGGTGCCCGGTGCTTAAGGCGACGATCAAGAGCTTGCTCTCGCGCAAGCTCCGGCTGGTGCTGTCCGCGCTCGCGGTGGTGCTGGGCGTGATGTTCGTGTCCGGTTCGTTCGTCCTGACCGACACGCTCCAGCGGTCGTTCACCGACCTGTTCTCGTCGGCGTTCGCGAACGTCGACGTGTCGGTGTCGCCCAAGCAGGAGAAGGGCAAGCAGCCGGAACCCCTGACGCCGCAGGCGATCGCGGACGTGAAGTCCGTGCCCGGCGTGGCGTCGGCGGTCGGCGACGTGCAGGGCTCCGCGCGGCCGATCGGCAAGAACGGCAAGGTCATCACCACGTCCGGCGCGCCGCGGTTCGGCACCAACTGGACGGGGACGGGCCAGGAGAAGATCCGCGACGGCAGGGCTCCCGCGGCGGACGACGAGGTCGTCCTGGGCGCCTACCTGGCGTCGACCGGCGGGTTCGAGGTGGGCGACGACATCGCTCTGCTCACGCTGGAGCCGAAGAAGACCTTCAAGGTCACCGGCGTCTACGAGTACGCGGGCGGCCGCGAGTCACTGGGCGGCGAGCTGTCCGTGGCGTTCACCGAGCCGGTCGCGCAGCAGTTGTTGCTGGGCAAGAAAGACGCGTACTCGTCGATCACGGTGACGGCGGCGCAGGGCACCTCCGACGACGCGCTGCGCGACGCGGTCGCGGCGAAGCTCGGCTCGTCCTACGACGTCAAGACCGGCGCGGCGCTGGCGAAGGAGCAGGCCGACCAGATCAACGAGGGCCTGAAGTTCTTCAACTACGTGCTGCTCGGGTTCGCCGGCATCGCGTTGTTCGTCGGCATCTTCATCATCCTCAACACGTTCTCCATCATCGTCGCCCAGCGCACCCGCGAGCTCGCGCTGCTGCGGTCGATGGGTGCCTCGCGCGGCCAGGTCATCGGCTCCGTGGTGATGGAGGCGTTCGTGATCGGCCTGATCGCGTCGATCGTCGGCCTGGGCGCGGGCGTGGGCGTCGGCGCGCTGCTCGCGACGATCTTCAGCTCGGTCGGCGGCACGAACCTGCAGCTCGCGGGCATCGGCGTGCCGATGTCGGCGGTCATCTCGTCGTTCGCGGTCGGCATCGTCGTGACCATGATCGCGGCGGTCATGCCGGCGCTGCGGGCGTCGCGGATCGCCCCGGTCGCGGCGATGCGCGAGGCCGCCACGCCCGACCGCCCGCTGACCAAGATCACGGTCATCGGCGCGCTGGTGCTGGCCGCGGGTGGCGCGTCGCTCGGGTTCGGATTCAACGCCGCCTCGCTGCCGCTGATCTTCGGCGGCATCCTGGTCGCGCTCGTCGGCGTCGCGCTGCTGACCCCGTTGCTGTCCAAGCCGATGGTGTCGCTGATCGGCAGGCTGCTGTCGTGGTCGATGCCGGGCCTGCTGGGCCGGCGCAACTCCGCCCGCAACCCGCGCCGCACCGCGATCACCGCGGCCGCGCTGATGGTCGGCATCTCGCTGATCACCGGCGTGAGCGTGGTGCTGACGTCGGCGACCAAGTCGATCGAGAAGCTCGCCGCGGGCCAGCTGCAGACCGACCTGATCATCTCCGGCGAGGGCCAGATGGAAGGCCAGCCCGCGACGTTCAAGCGGGACGTGCTCACGCAGGTCGAGAAGACCGACGGCGTCGACTCGGCGTTCGGCTGGGCCTCCGACGGCGTGCTGCAGGGCGACGACCAGATGTTCGCCACCGCCATCACTAGCGTGCCGGCGATGAAGGACATGTTCGCCCTCAAGCCGCTGTCGGGTGAGATCGCGCCGCTGAAGGACGACCAGATGGCGCTTCCGGAGGGCGTCGCGACCGAGAAGGGCTGGAAGGTCGGCAGCACGGTGACGCTGCAGCTCGCCAAGAGCGAGCCCCGCACGTTCACCGTCGCCTTCATCTGGGCCAAGTCGCAGGTGCTGCAGGGCGCGCTGGTGCTGCCGGAGTCGGCGGCGAAGGACTTCCGCTCCGACCAGATCGGCCAGGCGTTCGTGAAGGTGAAGCCGGGGACGAACGCGACGGACGTGCAGAAGCGCGTCGAACCGCTGTTCGCCGACAACCCGGAGATCACCGTCCAGGACCGCAGCGCGTTCGTGAAGCAGACGACCTCGCAGTTCGACACGGTCCTGCTGATGATCCAGATCCTGCTGGCGCTGGCGATCCTGATCGCCGTGCTCGGCGTCATCAACACGCTGGCGCTGTCGGTGATCGAACGGACCCGCGAGCTGGGCCTGCTGCGCGCCATCGGCATGCGGCGCGCCCAGGTGATGCGGATGATCACCGTCGAGTCGGTGGTGATCTCGGTGTTCGGCGCGGTGCTCGGCCTCGCGGTCGGTCTCGCGCTGGGCGTCGCGACCGTGCAGGCACTGAAGGACCAGGGCATCTCGGAGATCGGGTTCCCCTGGGCCACCATGGTCCAGTACCTGGTGGTGGCGGCGGTCGTCGGCGTGGTGGCGGCGATCCTGCCGGCGATCCGCGCGGCGCGGCTGAACGTGCTGGACGCGATCGCCTACGAGTGACGCACGAGAAAGGGCCGCCAACCGTCTTCTGGACGGGTGGCGGCCCTTTCTCCCGTGCGGGGTCACGCCAGGTTCGCCCCGATCCTCTCCAGCCACTGAATGCAGTTCTTGCAGGCTTTCCTGCCTTCCCACCGGTGCTTCTCGTCGCTCCAGGTCTCGGCGTGGCTGAACAGTTCGCCTCCGGGGATGTCCTTGACGGACTGGAAGCCCATGTCGATCAGGTATTTGTTGATCGCGTCGACCTCACCACAGGCATGCACCTCCCAGTCCTCCTTCTTCACGACGTCCGACAGGAGCTGCCACGTGACGGCGATCAGTTTCTTCTTGACGCCTCTGCTGGTTCCCGTCCAGCCGCCGCCGTCACTGTCGGCCAGCCCCGCAACCACGCGCCCCACCTTCTTCGAGTCACCGTGGGGGTACTGATCCCGCAAGCTCACCGCCAGAGCTGTGGCTCTTTGCTTGTTGCTGTTGAAGGCGGCCTGCCGTTCCTGCTCGTCGACGATCTTCCTCGACTCCTCGGCCAGGGGCTGCTGCAGCGTGGTGAAGAGGTCCCAGGCCCGCCAGCCGTCGCCGGTTCGCCACTCACCGAAGGCTTTTATCGCACTGGGGCTGCCCATTCCACCGGACAGTCGGCGAAATGCCGACGCAACGTCGTTCAGCATGTCCTGCTGGCTGTTCAGCACGACCTTCTTCGCCCACGCCATCGCGGCCTGGCGACCCAGCTCGGCCCACGCCGTGATCTCCCCGGCCGTGCTCGGCTTCTCCGCGGGCTTGATCTCGAACAGGTCTGCCGGCGGGACCTGCCTCTTCTTCTTGTCCTCGACCGCCTTGACCGCCTTGAGCTTGACGGTGTTCCTGAAGTCGTCGTGTGAACGGTTCGGGTCCACGGGTCACGCCTCGCTTTCCGACAGCGCTTCGAGGATGAGCGCGTTGATCTCCTGCACGGTCAGGAACTCGGCCGCGCCGGGCACGTCGCGCAGCACCTCCGCCACCAGGTCTGGCATGACCGGAACCGCCTGCCGCACGGGAAGCAGCCCGGCGATCGCGTCCGCCAGCAGACCGACCTGGTGGGAGGTCCACTGGTCGGCCAGCTCCTGGTGCGCCTCGAACACCGCGTAGAACTCGCTGCCCGTCCCGGGATCGGTGTGGAGCCGCACCTCGATGAAGTGCGCCAGCGCCGTCGACAGCCCGTCCTGAGCGGGGTGCCGCCCGGTCAGCCTGGTGGCCAGCACCGCGGCGAGCGCCGCCGACACCTGCGCGGGGTCGTACCCGTCGACCAGGTCGGGCCGGGACGTCACCAGGTCGGTCAGCGCGGGCAGGCCGAGGAGGTTCACCGCGTCCGCGGACACCTCCTCGGGGCTGCGAGGCGGCTGCGCGACGGCGGGATACATCGCCATCACCTGTGCGGCGACGACCTCGGCGAGCTGCTTCTCCGGCGTGCCGGCCAGGTGCGCGACCGGGTCCTCGCCCCTGCCGGACACCTCGGTCAGGTGAGCGACCAGCCACTCCGTCAGCGGGTGCTGGTCGGCGGACAGCAGGCCGAGCGCGGCGAGGAACCGCGTCACGCGCTCCGGCCAGTCGAGGTCCGGCTCGTTCTCGCAACTGTTCCTGAAGTCCAGCAACGGTTGCCGCACCCAGGCCCAGACCTGTTCGGCTTCAGTGGGCATGGTTCCCTCGCTCCGTCGGCTTCACTCTGCGAAGCATCGGGCCGGAGGGCGGTGCGCGAGGAGGTCGAGGGGGTCGAGGAACGGGCAGAACCGGTGCACGATCGCGCGATCCCGGCTGGCAGAAGGGGCTGCACCGGGCCGTCGCGTGCCGGTGCAGCCCCTTCACGTTCGCTCAGGCGTGCGGGCAGGTGTCCCGGTACGCCGAGATGAGCGAGTCCGGTGCAGGGGCCGGACACAGGAACTGGTCGTAGCGCAGGTCGTCGTCCACGAACCGCTTGAGCCACGACAGCGTGTACTTGCGCACCGTCACGCCGTCACCGCGCGGGGTCGAGTGGTCTCCCCCGCGCAGTTCCAGGAACGCCTTGTCGGGCGCCGCCGTGATCGAGTTGTAGAACGGGGTGGAGTGCTGCGAGTTCGGGGCCGTGGGGTCGTTCTGGCCGCCGAGCACCAGGGTCGGCACCCGGACCGACGACCAGTTCTTGGTGGTGTGCCAGCCGGCCATCGGGATCGAGGCCTGCAGGGCGGGCCGTGAGGCGGAGGCGCGCAACGCTCCCCCGCCGCCCATCGAGTGCCCCATCACGGCGAGGCGCGAGGCGTCGACGCGGGGGTTGGTGCGGACCACGTAGTCGAGGGCCGCCAACAACTGGCTGCCGCGGCTGTCCGGGTCGTCGAGGGTGGACAGGGTGTTGATGGTGATCACCACGAACCCGTAGGACGCGAGCCTGGGGCCGAAGTGCGCCACCGAGGTCTGGGTCGCGGTGAAGCCCGGCGAGATCGCGATCGCGCCGAACGTGAGGTCGCTGGTGGGCGTGTAGACCGTGCCGCCGCCGAAGTTCGACTGGCGGGCGACGGCGGTGGACGTGACGGTGAACGTGCCGCGGGAGGCTTCCACGGAGGTGGCCGTGGGGGCGGGACCGCGTTCGTAGGGGTTGGCCGCCGCGGTGGCGGTGGCCGGGGCGGTGGCAGGGATCAGCGCCAGGACGAGCGCCGCAAGCACTGTTTTGATGCGCACGACGAAGACACCTCGATTGGTTGCAGGGAACCAAAAGCGACGGTCGAACTCACGCTACCGCCCGGTAGCGAACGCGGAACTCGCCCACTCGGATGGTTAACGGGACGTTTCGGCGTACTGCACCCGACTGTGACGTGCACGGACGTCGAACGGACGGGGTCGATTCGAGTCGAACGGGTCCGGTTACCCAGCGCAGCAGAACGGGACATTGTCGTCCTGTCCGGTCACCGCAGCGGCGGTATGCGGCGAATCAGATGGCCCACGAGGGTGATCACGTGCCCACACGGAGACAGTTCCTCGTTCTGAGCTCCACAGCAGCACTCACCGGTCTGCTGTCCGAGACTCCCGCGTCCGCTGCCGAGACAGCGCAGCCGTACGCGTCGTACTGGCACCCGGCCACGATCCTGAACTGGGATCCGTCGACCGACCGGGACGCGAAGTACAACCGCAGCACCGTTCCTCTCGCGAGACGCGTCGTCCCGGCCAGACCGGCCAACGCGCACGCGCACCCCGGCGAGGCGCGCGTGCAGGCGTTGGTGGCGTACGCGCCGACGAGTTTCAACCCCGCGCAGGGCTCGCTCGACATGAACTACTACGCCACGAACTACTGGCAGTACATCGACGAGCTGGTGTTCTGGGGCGGTTCGGCCTCCGAGGGCCTGATCCTCGCGCCGAACCCGACCGTCACCGACGCCGCGCACCGCAACGGCGTCAAGGTGATCGGCAACGTCTTCCTCCCGCCGACCGCGTACGGCGGCCAGATCCAGTGGGTCCGCGACTTCGTCAGGCGCGACGGCGACCGGTTCCCGGTGGCGGACAAGATGGTCCAGGTCGCGCGCCACTACGGGTTCGACGGCTGGTTCCTCAACCAGGAGACCGCCGGCGGCACCACGCAACTGGCGAACGACATGCGCGACTTCATCGTCTACATCCGCAAGAGCGGCCTGCGGATCATCTGGTACGACGCGATGACCGACACCGGAAGTGTCAGCTGGCAGAACGCCCTGACCGCGCGCAACAGGACGTTCTTCGAGCAGTCCGACGAGATGTTCCTGAACTTCTGGTGGAGCACCTCGGGGCTCGCGAGCTCGGCGGCGCTGGCGCAGCAGATGGGCCGCAGCCCGTACGACCTGGCGTCCGGTGTGGACGTCGAGGCCAGCGGCTACAACACGAGCGTCGGCTGGACCTCGGTCTTCCCGGAGAACAAACCGCACGTGACGTCGCTCGGCTTCTACCGTCCGGAGTGGACGTTCAAGTCGTCGACGAGCCCCGCCGACTTCTACGCGCGGGACAACAGGTTCTGGGTCGGCCCGAACGGCGACCCGGCGAACACCACGACGACGGCGAGCTGGAAGGGCATCGCCCACTACATCACCGAGCTGACGCCGATCACCTCGCTGCCGTTCGTCACGAACTTCAACACCGGCCACGGCAGGAAGTTCGCGGTCGGCGGCACGGTCCGTTCGACGCAGGCGTGGAACAACCTGTCGCTGCAGGACGTGCTGCCGACGTGGCGCTGGAGCGTCACCGGGACCGGCACCAAGGTCACCCCGTCGCTCGACTGGGACGACCCGTACGACGGCGGCACGGCGTTGAAGATCACCGGCACTCCCCAGGACACCAACGAGGTCCGGCTGTTCGCGACGTCGCTGCCGATCACCGGCGCGAGCCAGTTCGAGATCGTCCACCGCACCGGCGACGGCCCGTCGCGGCTGCAGGTCGTGCTCAGGTTCGGCACGACCGAGACCGTCCTCGACCTCGGCGGCGTCAGCGCGGGGTGGCGGCGCAGCGTGTTCCCGCTCGGCGAGCACTCCGGCACGACGCTCACGGAGATCTCGCTGCGCGTGCTGCCCGGTGCGACCGTCACCGCGCTGATCGGCCGGATCGGCGTCACCAACCCGGTCCTGACCTCGCCGGTCGCTCCCAGGAACATCCAGGTCGAGCAGGTGAGCCGCACCAACTCCACGACGGTGTCGGCACGGCTCACCTGGACTCGCGCATCCGGTGCCGTGAGGCAGTACCGGGTCTACAAGGCCGGCACCGACCGGATCTTCCTGGGCGGCACGACGAACGACGCGTACTTCGTGCCCGCGATCCCGCTCGCGAACGGCGAGACCGCGCAGATCGAGGTGGAGGCCGTCAGCGAGGCGTTCGACGTCTCACCGCCGGCCGTGGTCTCGATCACTGGTACACCCTGACGTAGTCCAGCACCATGTCCTGCGGCAGCTGCGTCCCGGCCCCCGGCGGGCCGGGCCAGTCACCGCCCACCGCGTTGTTGATGATGATGAAGAACGGGTGGTCGAACACCCACGGGCCGCGGGTGGTCTCCAGGACGTTCCGGTCGACGGTGAAGAACCTGTTGCCGTCCACGCTGAACGTCATGTGGCTGGAGTCCCACTCGACCGCGAAGGTCCGGAACGCCGACGACGCCGGCTGGCCGAGGTCGAGCGGTGAGCCGTAGCCGCCCGCACCGTTGTAGGCGGGAGCGTGCAGCGTCGAGTAGACCTTGTTCGGCTCCTTGCCGACGTGCTCCATGATGTCGATCTCACCGGTGTAGGGCCACGGCCTGCGCTGGTCGAAGAAGTCCGCGCCCAGCATCCAGAACGCGGGCCACAGACCCTGCGTCGACGACACCTTGATCCGCGCCTCGACCCGGCCGTAGGTGAAGTTGAACTTGCCGTAGGTGTTGAGCCGCCCCGACGTGTACTGGCAGGTCCCGCTGCCGCTCACCGGGTCCACCGGGCACGCGCTGCCGGGAGTGACCTCACGCCGTGCCTGGATCACCAGGTTGCCGTTGCCGTCGTGCCGGGCGTTGTTGTTGTTCGTGTAGTACTGCAGCTCGTTGTTCACGCCCGGCCCGGTCTCCGGCGTCCACTTCGAGGCGTCCGGTGCGGTGCCCGCGGGCAGGTTGAACTCGTCCGACCACACCAGACGTCCCGGGAAGGACGGGTTCGGCGGCAGTGGCGGAGGCGTGGTCGGCGCGCCGCCCGTGCCGTAGACCTGGAACTCCCACAACGAGTAGCCGTAGCCGTTGGACCTGGCCGTGCCGTACATCCGCACGTACCGGCCGGTGCCGCTGACGGTCAGCGTCTCCTTGAACCCGCGACCGGTGGTCGTGGAGTAGATCTGCCGCCAGTTCGCGTTGTCGTCGGAGACCTCCAGCCGGTACGCCGTGGCGTAGGCCGGGTCCCACTGCAGGACGACCTTCGAGATCGTCGCCCGCGCACCGAGGTCGACCGTGATCCAGCCGGGGTCGACCCAGCCGTTGGTCGGGCTCGTGGCCCAGCGGGTGGCCGGGTCGCGGTCGAACGCCTTGGCCGGGGTGCACCCGCCGCAGTTCGCGTCGTCCTGGTACGTCGAGGCCGACCCGGACTTGCCGTAGGACAACAGCGTCTCCCCGCCGCCGGTGCCGCCGGACGTGCCGAACACCTGGAACTCCCAGAGCGAGTAGCCGTACTGGGTGGCGCGCTGGGTGAGGTCGAGCCGCACGTACCGGCCGGTGCCGCTGACCGCGAGCGTCTCGGTGCCGCCGGGGCCGGTCGTCGTTCGACGAAGCTCCTGCCACGAGGTGCCGTCCGCGGAGATGCTGAGCGTGTACGCCTTGGCGCTCGCGGACTCCCAGGCGAGCGTCACCTGGTCGACCTTCGCGGACGAGCCGAGGTCGATCTGGATCCACTGCGGGTCGCTGAACGCGCTGGACCACCGCGTGCCCGCGTCGCCGTCGACCGCGGCGGTCGCGGGGAACGCGACGTTCTCGCTGCTGGACGCGGTGACGGGGCGGTTCTGGGAGATCAGCGGACCGGCGGCGTGCGCGACCGGGGTGAACGTGGCGGCGACGACGGCCGCCGCCACCAGCAGGGTGAGTCTTCCTCGGTGAAGCCTTCCTGACATGGGGTGCTCCTGAGGCCGGAGAACTGGGCGACGAGTGTGAGAGAGCGCTCTCTCCGACAGGAGTTCAGAGCCGAGGGTCGAGCCACCGGGGCCGCGCTGTCAAGAAAACCGGGACTTCTGAACGTTTCTTGCGGATTGACGCCTCGTTACGACCTGCGCCATGCTCGATGAGCGTGAGAGCGCTCTCCCAATCCTGCTGCGGAGAGGAAAAGCTTCGATGAAGAAGTTGTTCCACCTAGCGACAATCCTCGCCCTGGCTGCGGGTGTGCTGAGCATCCCCGTTGCGGCACAAGGAGAACCGGTACGCGTCGCCGAGTTCCTCGCCGAGTGCCCGATCAGCCACCGCCTCCCGGACGACCCGATCGTGTTGCCGAACCTCCCCGGCGCGTCCCACTCGCACGACTTCTTCGGCAACCACTCGACCGACGCCCGGTCCACCCAGCAGTCGCTGGAGGGCCAGACGGGCAACTGCAACCCGGCCGCGGACATCTCGTCGTACTGGGTACCGACCCTGTACCGGGACAACACGGCGATCGCCCCCACCGGCGTGACCTTCTACTACCTCGGTGAGGGCGTGAACAACCCGGCGGCGATCCAGCCCATGCCGTACGGGCTGAAGATCGTGGCGGGCAACGCGAAGGCCACGGGCGACAACGACAGCATCGCGCGCTGGTCCTGCCTGCACGCGGGGCAGGTCAACCCGTCCAAGAACTTCGTGGTGTGCCCGTCCGGCACGATGCTCGAGACCTACCTGGACTTCCCGCAGTGCTGGAACGGCAGGGACCTCGACTCGTCCGACCACAAGTCCCACCTGTCCTACCCGGTCGCGGGCGGCTGCCCGTCGACGCACCCCGTTCCCGTGCCGAAGCTGCGCATGGTGCTGAGGTACCCGGTCAACGGTTCCACGGCCGGCCTCAGGCTCGCTTCCGGTACGGGGCAGACCATGCACGGGGACTTCTTCAACGTGTGGCCGCGGTCCGAGATGGAACGTCGTGTCCGCAACTGCATCAACGTGGTGCTGAAGTGCGATCACGCCGGCAACCACGGATGACAGTGCTCCTGCTGGCAGGCCTTCTCGCGGCCTGCCAGCAGGCTCCACCCGCGCCCCAGGCCCCGTCCACGACCCAGCAGAACGGTTACGGCGCAACGGAACGGGCGTTCGTCGAGCTGTCCATCGCCACCGACGAGCAGGCCCTCAAGCTCGTCGACCTGACCGACCGCGCCGAGCTCAAGCAGAACCGCGCCGCCGAGCTCGTGGAGCTGCGCAAGCTGCTCGACGGACCGTACGTCAACAACCACGCGGGGCACGACATGCCCGGCATGCCCACGGACGCGGAGATCGAGCTGGCCGCGACGAGCCCGGACGCGTTGAGGCAGTTCGTCCACACGCACCTCACCGAGTCGCTGCAGGTGCTGCGCTCGGCCGGGTCCGCCATCACCCACCAGCCGACCGCCGAGGTGGTCAAGCTGATGGAACGCCACCGCACAGCGGAACTGGCGGCCGGGTGAAGCGCGTGACGCTGGAGGAGGTGGCTCGGGTGGCCGGGGTGTCGCGCGCGACCGCGTCGAGGGTGGTCAACGGGGCCGCCAGCGTCGACGAGTCGCTGCGCCACGCGGTCGAGAAGGCCATCTCCACCACCGGCTACCTCCCCAACATCGCCGCCCGCTCCCTGGTCACCCGCCGGGCCGACGCGATCGGCCTGGTGCTGCCGGACGAACGGCGCATGCTCGGCGACCCCCACCTGGCGAGCGTCGTCAGCGGCGTGACCAGGGTGGTCCGGCCGCTCGGCGTCCAGCTCGTGCTGATGATGACCGGCCCCGGCACGCGCGAGCAGGCGCTGAGCGACCTGCGGTGCGGACGGCTCGACGGCGTGATCCTCGTGCACACCGACCCCGCGGACCCCGTGCCGGGCCAGCTGATCGAGGCCGGCCTGCCGGTGGTGCTGGCGGGCCGGCCGCTCAAGCCGATGCCGATCACGTACGTCGACGTGAACCAGACGGCGGGTGCCGCGCTGGCCGGCCGCCGCCTGAAGGAGCTGGGCCGGCGCCGCATCGCCACGATCACCGGCCCGCAGGACACCCCGGCGGGCCAGGACCGGCTCCTGGGCTTCCTCGCCGAGGTGCCGGACGCGTGGGTCGTGCACGGCGACTTCACCCGGCAGTCCGGCGTGGCCGCGATGGAAAAGCTGATCGCGCTGTGCCCGGACGTCGACGGCGTCTTCATCGCGTCGGACCTCGCGGCCAACGGCGCCATCCCGGTGCTGCACCGCCACGGCCGCAAGGTGCCCGACGACGTGGCGATCGTCGGGTTCGACGACAGCACCGCCGCGCTGACGTGCGAACCCGAGCTGACGACGGTCCGCCAGCCGATCGCCGACATGGCCGCCGAGATGGCGCGCCAGCTGCTGCGGCAGATCACGGAGGAACGGGCGTCCGTCACGTCCGTGATCTTCGAACCGACGCTGGTGGTGCGGGACAGCGGTTAGGACAGCGGTTAGGACCGCACCCGGACCGGCATGTTCCGCGCGAGTGCCCACATCCCCGCGAGTGCCACCACGAACGCCGCCGCCGACAGCCCGTACCACCCCGCCCCGAGCTGGGCGGGACCGTCTGGGAAGAGCGGCAGGTCGCCGGAGCCCGGGAGCTGGGCCCTCGTCACGGCGATGAAGACCAGCGCGGCCGGGAGCACGAAGGCCCCTCCCGCGCCGAACCGGTCGAACCCCGCCGCGCACAGCGCCCCGGTCACGAACCACACCAGGTACATCAGGAAGTGCACGACCAACGAGCCGTGCGCGTCGGCCTGCCAGTCCATGAGCGAGTAGAGCGCTCCCTCGGCGAGGAACCCCGCCCACGCGATCACGATCCCCACGACCGCCAGCACGACGGCGAGCAGGGACGTCCCGATGAGGAACTCGCGCCGCGTGCGGCCGTGCGCGACGGCGATCGGCAGCATGTTGTGGATCGCGTAGACACCGACCCACAACAGGAACCACGGCCCCACATGCGAGGCGACGACGTTCCACGCGCTGATCTCGACCGTGCTGAAGAACGAGAGGACGAACGTCAGCGCCACGGCGAACGCGAACGCGCCGCCCGCGACCATCGCGGAGAACGACACCAGCGTCTTGGCCAGGTACGGGAAGGTCTTCACCGCTTCCCCCCGACGGGCTCGGTGAGGTGGACGAACAGGTCCTGCAACGCGATCGGGCCGAGCTCCAGGCCGAGCTGTCGCGCGCGGACGAGCTGTGCGTCCTCCAGCGCGCCGTAGACCATCGCGGACTTGGTGCGTCCCAACGACTTCTCGCTGAGCACGGTCAGGCCGGCGGTGAACTCGTCGACGTCCGCGGTGTTCCCGGTGACCTCGGTGCCGCGCGACCGCAGCACGTCGGCCTCCTCCTGCAGCACGAGCCGGCCGGCGTCGATGATCACGACCTCCTCCAGCAGCGAGGACAGCTCCTCGATGAGGTGCGTGGAGATCATGATCGTGCGCGGGTGGGCCATGAAGTCGCTGAGCAGGGTGTCGTAGAACGCGTACCGGGTCGGCGTGTCCATGCCGAGGTGCGACTCGTCGAGCATCGTGAGCGGCGACCGGCTGGCGAGCCCAATCACGACGCCGAGCGCCGACCGCTGACCCAGCGACAGCTCGCCGACCTTGGCCTTCGGCGAGATCTTGAACAGGTCGACGAGCTCCAGCGCGTACGCGTTGTCCCACGTGTCGCGCCATGCGGCGCCGTACTCGAGGACCTGGGAGACCTTGTCGCCCTTGTCCGCGGCGTCCGCGGCGTGCCGGACCAGGCAGACCTGGCGCATCGCGGCGGCGTTCTCGAACACCGGCACGCCGTCGAGCCGCACCGACCCGATCGGCCTGCGGTAGCCCGCGAGCGCCGACATCATGCTGGTCTTGCCCGAGCCGTTGCGGCCGAGCAGACCGTAGATCTTGTTGCCGGACAACGAGAAGCTCACGTCGTCGACCGCCGTGACGTCCCCGTACCGAACCGTCAGACCCGCTACCTCGACCCGCATCACACGCCCCCGTTCTCGTGCTGCTCGATGCGCCGGATGACCTCCGCGAGCGGAATGCCGATCGCGCGCGCCTCCGCCACCATCGGGTCCACGACCTCCCCGAAGAAGGTCTCCCTCCCCTGTGCCCGCAACATGTCGCGAGCCTGCGTGCTCACGAACATCCCGATCCCCCTCTTCTTGTAGAGCACCTGCTCGTCCACGAGCTGCTGGAAGGCCTTCGCCGCCGTAGCCGGGTTGATGCGGTAGTACGAGGCGTACTGGTTCGTCGACATGACCTGCTCGTCGGCCTTCAACGCCCCGCTCAGCACGTCCGCCTTGATCCGGTCGGCGATCTGCCGGTAGATCGGGCTCCGGTCGTCGAACACGGCATCACTTCCTGGGTTCGTTACTCATGTAATGAACCATAGCAGTAGCGAGGTAGGATCGGCACGTGGTCGGGGTCGCGATCGTGTGCGCGGTGCTCGCGGCGGGGTGCAGTGCCCTCGGCGCGATGTGGCAGCACGCCGGTGTGCGCGAGGTGACGGACCTGAAGCTCACCTCGGCCCACCGCCTGGTGTCGTCGCGCCGCTGGGTCCAGGGCTTCCTGGTGCTGGTCGCGTGCGCGGTCCTGCAGGTCCTGGCGCTGGCACTGGCCCCGGTCTCGGTCGTCGCCCCGTTGAACGCGCTGGCCATCCCGATCATCGCCGTGGCCCGCGCCCGTCGGCTGACCGGCCTGCTCGCCGTGGCGGTGCTGGTGGCGACGGCGGGCATCGTCGCCTTCGTCTCGATCACGGCGGGCGAGGCCGTCCCGACCACCGTCTCCCCGAAGGTGGCCCTGCAGGCAGGCCAGCTGGTCGTGGCGGGCGTGCTCGTCTGCGCGGTGGCCGCGACCTTCACCACCGGCGCCCTGCGGGCCCTCGCTCTCTCCACCGGCGCCGGCATTCTCTACGGCCTGGTCGCGGTGTTGGTCCGCGACGTCACCACCGCCCTGCCGGTGGTCGAGTGGGTGTCGCTGGCCGGCCTGGCCGTCGCGTTCCTGACCGGGGCGTGGTTCATCCAGCTCGGCTACGCGGCCGGCCCGCCCGACCTGGTCGTGGCGGGTCAGACCGTCGTCAACCCGATCGTCGCGGCCTGGATCGGCATCAAGCTGCTCGGCGAGGGCACCGGCATGAGCGGCCTCGCGCAGGCGGGCCTGGCGGTGAGCGCGATCGCCGCGGTCTCGGGAACCGTCGTGCTGGCCTACTACCACCGTGTCGGGGTGGAGGCATGACGTATGCGGTCACCGGCGGCACCGGCGCCCTGGGCAGGCACGTCCTCGCGGCCCTCCCCGGCGCCAGGTCGGTCTCCCGCGCCACCGGCACCGACCTGCTGCGCGGCACGGGCCTGAACGCACTACGAGCAGACGTGGTCGTGCACTGCGCGACGTCGTTCCACCACGAGGTCGCCATGGCGAACGCCGTGCTGTCGACCAGGCCGGCGCACCTGGTCTACATCTCGATCGTCGGCTGCAACGAGGTCTCGCTCCCCTACTACCGGCAGAAGCTGGCGGCCGAGCGCCTGATCATCGACTCCGGCACCCCGCACACGATCCTGCGCGCGACCCAGTTCCACTCGTTGCTGCGCTCGATGTTCGACCGCCTGTCGAAGCCCCCGCTGATGCTCGTCCCGGGCTTCCGCTTCCAGCCGGTGGACGAGGCCGAGGTGGCCGCGGAGCTGGCCGCACTGGCCCAGGCCTCTCCGGCGGGCCGCGCACCGGACCTGGGCGGCCCCGAGATCAGCGAGGCCACCACCTTCGCCCGGACCTACCTGGCAGCAACGGGCAAGCACCGCCGGATCGTCCCGCTGAAACTCCCCGGCGCCACCTACCGCGCCTACCGAGCAGGCGGGAACCTGAGCCCCGCCCACGCAGCCGGCACCCGGACGTTCGCCGACTACCTCACCGGATAGACGCAGGCCGCAGGTCGGTCCAGTTCTCCTCGACGTACGCGAGGCACGCCTCCCGGCTCTCCTCGCCGTAGACCTTGGTCCACCCGGCGGGCACGTCCGCGAAGACCGGCCACAGCGAGTGCTGCTGCTCTTCGTTGACCAGCACGAAGAATCGGCCCTGCGGGTCCTCGAACGGGTTGGTCATCTCGTTCCTCTCACTTGACTGCCTGAAGCTTCGACACCGGCACGGCGGCAGGCCGCCGCAACACCGACTCGAGGATCTCGCCCACACGCACAGCCGTGTTCGACAACAACGACGACGTGATCCCGTGCGTGTGCTCGGTACCACCCTGGAGGTAGATCCCGCCGCGGATCTCCTCCCCGGTCACCACCCGGTAGTCCCGGGTCACCTTCAACCGCCCGAGCTCGTCCCGCACGCAGTGCTCAGCCAGGTCCCCGAGCACCCGAACGGGGTTGGCAGGCCGGTACCCGGTCGCATAAACGATCACGTCGGCGTGGATCGGCACCCGCCCGCCATCAGCGAGCGACTCGACCAAACACCGCCCGTCAGCCTTCACCTCAGCAAGGCGCGACGTGTTGTGCAACAACAACCTCTGCCGCCCCACGACCTTCTCCCGGTAGACCCGCCGGTACAGCTCCTCGATCAGGTCCCCGTCGACCACGCCGTAGTTGGTGTTGGCGTGGTACCCCATGAGCCGAGCCTTGACGTCCTCCGGCGCGGCATAGAAATCATCCACCGCAGCAGGATCGAAGATCCGGTTCGCGAACGAGCTGTCATCGGCAGGGCTGTACCCGTACCGCGCGAACACCCCGTGCACCTCGGCCCGCGGGAACCGGTCGTGGAAGAACGCCACCGCCTCGGCCGCACTCTGCCCGGCCCCCACGACCACGACCTGACGCGGGTCCTCCACCGACTCCACCCGGTGCAACAGGTCCTTGTTGTGCCAGATCCGCTCCCCGGTCTCGATCCCCGCCGGCAGGTTGGCCTCGAGCCCGGTCGCCAACACGAGGTTGCGAGCCTGCACCCGCCCCTCCCCGGCCACGAACGAGAACCCGTCCCCCTCCACCCGCACGTCACCGACAGCCGAGCCGTACGACACGTGGTGCGCCACCCGCTCGGCAGCCCACTCGAAGTAGTCGTGGAACTCCTTGCGCAACGGGAAGAGGTTCTTGTGGTTGACGAAGTCGATCAACCGCCCCCGATCCCGCAGGTAGCACAGGAAGCTGAAAGAGCTGGTCGGGTTCCGCAACGTCACCAGGTCCTTGAGGAACGACACCTGCATGGTCGCGTCCTCGAGCAACATCCCCCGATGCCACCCGAACCGCGCCTGCCGCTCGAAGAACCGGGCCCGGACGGGAAGAGGATGCTCCTCCACGGCGATGGCGAGAGCGAGGTTGGACGGCCCGAAGCCGATTCCGGCCAGGTCTAACACCGGTTCCATCGCGATCCTCTCCGAGCACACCCGACAGCGTAAAGTAACCCTAACTTAACTAAGGCATACCTTAGCTAGTGCATTCGGACGTGATCCACGTCCTAGACCGGGAGACCGCCCGAACGCGACCAGAACTCGACCATTCGCGAAGCCGAAGGCAGCGCGCGAAGCCGAAGGCGAGCACGCATGGCGACGGCGAAGCCGAGCTGCCTTGGCTTGAAACGAAGGTTCCGGTGGGGCCCCCGTCACGAGTCGTGCCACAGCACTCGCTGCGACAACGGAGGGGTGTCAAGTCGACACGCTTTTCG
>NZ_JBHYGW010000025.1:16382-114608 GCF_042738015.1 Lentzea sp. NPDC059081 | reverse complement strand
CCCACCCATCGTCACCGTTTGACACCCCCATCTCGTTGCAGCGAGTGCTGTGGCGCGACTCGTGACGGGACCCCACCGCCGGCCCTCTTGGCTCAAAGCGAAGGGCTCGGCTTCGCCTTCGCTTGCTCGCCTTTGGCTTCGCTTGGTTTCGTCTACGGGCGTAGCGTTGTTGACTGGCCCTTGCGTAGCTTGATTTTCCGCTTCTGCGTGCCGAACCTGACTTCGGTTTCTGTGCCGCCTGTGCTGGTGATCCGGGCGCTGGTGATCTTGCTGTTCTGCCACTCCAGGTCCACGGTGAAGCCGCCCCTGGCGCCGATTCCCGTTGCCTTGCCTGTTTTCCAGGCTTCTGGGAGTGCCGGTAGGAGCTCGATCACGCCTGGCCTGCTGTAGAGCAGCATTTCCAGCATTGCTGCTGGTGCGCCCATGTTGGCGTCGATCTGGAAGATCGAGCGGTCGCCGAAGCTGTACATGTCGAAGAAGTTCGGGGCTGTGCCGTTGGCGTAGTCGATCGAGGGGCGGATCACCTTCTGGATCAGCTCGTAGGCTCGGGTGGCGTCCTTCAGGCGGGCCCAGCAGGCCGCTCGCCAGGCCAGGCCCCAGCCGAAGCTCTCCATTCCTCGGGTGATCAGGTGCTGCTTGACGCCGTTGAGGAGGGTGGTGGGGGAGTCGTCGGTGTTGATGCGGTCGCCTGGGAAGAAGCCGACCAGTGGGGAGAGGTGGCGGTGTGTGGTCTCGCCCAGGTCGTCTGGTGACATCCACTCCTGGAGCATGCCGGTTTTCGGGCTGACCACCGGGAGGTAGAGCTTGGCCTGCAGGGCTGCGATCTTGCGGCCGTAGTTGCGGTCTCGGCCCAGGATCTCGGTTGCCTGGCGGTACTTGCCGAAGAGGTGGTGGACCAGCTCCTGGTTGTAGGTGTTGCCCCTGGTGTCCTGCGGGCCGTGTTCTGGGGACCAGTCGTGGTCGTCGACCAGGCCCTGCGGGGTGTCCACCAGGCGGGACTCCCAGAACTCGCAGGCGCCCTTGAGGAGAGGGTAGATCTTGGCCAGGTAGGTGCGGTCGAGGGTGTACTCGTAGTGCTCGTAGAGGGACATGCAGAGCCAGGCGTTGCCTCCTGGGTGCCACCACCAGCCGCTGCCGCCGTGGATGTTGGTGGAGAAGGCGATGGCCCAGCCGGCCACTCTGTTGTTGGTGTTGCGGAAGCGGTTTCGGTCGTCCTGGTAGACGGCCTGGGTGGTGGTCGTCCAGGACGGGAGCTGGGCCAGGCAGTAGTTGGCCAGGGCCTCGAAGGTGTCGGAGAGGGCTGCTCGGTCGGCCAGCCAGTAGTTCATCTGGATGTTGATGTCGGTGTGGTAGTCGCTGTACCAGTCGGGGTTGTTGGTGGAGAGCCACAGGCCCTGGAGGTTCAGCGGGAGGTTGTCTCGGGAGCCGGTGATGGCCAGGTAGCGGCCGAACTGGAGGTAGCTCGCCTCCAGTTCCGGGTCCGGGGTGGGGTTCTGGGCCCTTGCCTGGAGGCGGGTCCAGGTGTCCATGGCTCGCTGGGCGTCGGTGGAGCGGCCCAGGGTGATCTGCTGGCGGTCGTACTTCTTGCGGTAGTCGGCCACGTGGGTGTGGAGGAGGGCGTCCGGCTTGGCTCGGACGGCTGCCTTGTCCAGGGCGGTCTTGGCTGGTTCCAGTTGCGGGTCCTGGTAGCCGGTCGAGGCGACCGGGACGTAGTTGGTGCCGCCGGAGAAGACGATGACCAGGTCCGAGCAGTTGGTGAAGGTGAGGGTGGAGCCGTCGACCTTGACCGTCCCATTTGGACTGAAGGCGGTCACTGCCGCGCTGTAGGCGAGTTTGTTGGAGAGCGAGCCGGTGAAGAGGGCGGCGGTGTGCGGGGTGTCGCCCACCGTGGGCTCGCCGTGGGTGCCTCCGAGGGTGATGGTGCCGGACTGGGCGGGGCCGGTCAGGCGGGCGATCACCACGTCGTCGGGGTGGCTCGCGTAGAACTCGCGGCGGTACTGCTGCCGGTCGTGGGTGTAGGTGGTGGTGACGAGTCCGTTGCTGAGGTCGAGGGTGCGGCGGTAGTTCGTGGCGCCGGCGTGTGTGGGGACGTCCACGTAGAGCTTGGCCAGCAACGAGAACGTGCCGAAGTGCGTGGGGTCGTAGGGGAGCTGGCCGTCGCTCTCCAGCGTGTCGTTGAGGTCGCCGGTCCACAGGGTGACGTCGGTCAGGTAGAGGAAGTCGCGGTCGACGCCGCCGCCCACCAGGGCGCCCAGGCGGCCGTTGCCGATCGGGAGGCCCTGTTCGATGATCTTCGCCTCGTCGGCGGGGGCCGGGTACCAGAGGGTGGTGGGGGACGGGTTCAGCGTGCTCGTCGTGGGGCGGGCCGGGGTGGCGTGGGCGGTGAAGGTGGGCAGGACCAGGGCGCCCAGGCCCAGTGCGCCGGTGGCCTTCAGGAACGAGCGGCGGGTGGTCATCGGTGTGCTCCTGGGAGGTCGCGGGTCACGGGGCGGTCAGGGACGAGACGTGCACGGCGTTGTCCGGGCCGCGCACCGCTACCCAGGCCGTGCCGCCGGTGCCCGCCGCCGCGCCGACCGCTCCGGTGAGAGCGTTGCTCACGAACTGGTCGCGCTTCGACCACCACGTGCCCGCGCCGTCGACCAGGTCCTGCTGCCACAGCGTGTAGTCGCTGCCGCGGACCAACACGTTCACGCGGTCGCCGTTGGCCAGGGCCGTCGGGCTGCCGCTGATCACGCCGCCGAGCGAGGTCCACGCGGACCAGCCGTTCGCGGTGCGCCTGCGGTACCAGGCCGAGTCGTCCTGGAGGCGGACGGTGACGAACGTGCCGGCGGAGACCGTTGCGGCGGAGGGCCTGCCGTAGATCTGCTGGTTGCCGGGGGAGCCGACGGACGTCCAGGTGCTGTTGTTCCTGTCGCGCGTCCACACGCGACCGTCGCCGCCGCGGCCGAAGAGGCTCCAGCTGTCCGGGCCGGTGAACGCGACCGAGACCGAGTCGGTCAGGGCGCCGCCGAGCGACGTCCAGCCGCCCCAGCGGCCGTTCGCGTAGGTGCGCTGGTAGGCCGCGTTGTCGGTGCCGCGGACGAAGAGGTCGATCCGGCCGTTCGGGCTCGCGAACGCGGCGGGCTGGCCGAGGATCTGACCGTTCTTGGGGCCGCCGAGCGTCACCCAGCCGCGCCACTGGCCGCCGGTCAGTGAGCGTTGCTGCAGGCGGCCGGACGTGTCACGGGCGAACACCGCCATGGTCTGGTCGTCCCAGCGGACGAGGGCCGGGCTGGCCGAGGTCTCGCCGCCGACGTCGGTGCCGGGGACGGCGGTCTCGCCGCGCAGCTTGAGGAACGCGGTGCCGTGCGCGGGAACCGTGACGGTGTAGGAGGAAGTGGCCGTGCCGCGGTCGGCTCGGGCGCGCAGGTCGCGGATGCTCACGGTGCCCTTGAGGCCGGTGTCGGCGAAGTTCACGGTGAACTCGGCGGGCTGCTCGGTGCGGTTGAGGACAGCGACGGCGCGTTCGCCCTTGCCGGACAACACCTTGCTGTACACGTCGACGTTGTCCGCGCCCGCGACCCGCACGCCCTGGACGGCCAGCGGGTCCTGGTCGACCGCGATGATCTCCGGGTTCTTCAGCGTCTCGATCATCGACGGCGGCAGCGTGCGCGGGTCGGACCCGATGATCAGCGGCGAGGCCATCACCGACCACATGACGAGCTGCGAGGTCGACTCCTCCTCGTTGAGCTCGTAGGTGCCCTGTTCGGTCTTGCGCATCGGGATCAGGTAGTCGGGGTCGTTGTAGTGACCGGGACCCTGCGCGCCGGGCCGGTAGAGGTTGCGGTCCATGTTCCGCAGCACGTCGCGCCAGATGCCCTCGTACGGCGTGCCGAACGCGACGTCGGTGCTGGTGCGCCACGAGTCGCCGACGCGCGGTCCGTAGGTGTACGCGACGTAGGCGGTCTGGTCCCAGCGGTGCGGGACGCCCCACTCGTCGGTGACGGGGTTGCAGAGGTTGAGGATCATCTTGCGCCCGGCCCTCTGCACCGCCGCGGAGAACTGCGTGAAGGCGACGGCCGGGTCCATGTTCTGCGCGATGCCGCACAGGAAGTCGATCTTGATGGCGTCGAACTGCCAGCCGGCGAACTGCTTCGCGTCGGCCTCGTAGTAGCCGCCACCGCTGCCGGCCGCGCAGTTCTTGCCGTCGTACGCGCCCGCGTCGGTGTAGATACCCGCTCGCAAGCCCTTGGCGTGCAAGGTGTTCACGAGCTTGGTGAAGCCGGACGGGAACCGCGCGGGGTCGGGGACGAGCGCGCCCTTGCCGTCGCGCGGCGGGCTGGCGTTCCACCCGCCGTCGATCCAGACGATGTCGTAGCCCGCCTTCGCCAGTCCGCTGCTGACGAGGTGGTCGGCGACCCCGAGCACCTTCTCCTCCGACGCCGCGCCGACGGCGAAGTAGGAGTTCCACCCCATGTACGGAGTGCGCGCGAGACCGGAGTCGTAGTAGGTGGGCGCGCCTTGGTCGACGCCCGCGTGTTCCACCGGTGCCGGGGGAGCGGCGGCGGCCACGGAGGGCGCCAGCAGGGTGAGGGCGATGGTGGCCGTGGTCAGCAGGGCTCTCGGCATTCCCGTACCTCTCGTCGTCGAGGGCCACAGCATGCGACGGCCGCTCGATCGCGTCAAGAATAAATACTAAATTAAGTTTAGAAGTCGTCCGCCCTTCCGTACGCTAGCAGTGATCGGACCTATGGCAAGGATTTGGCGGACCGGAACCAGCGAGAGGCCGCGACTGAACCGATTTCATCCGAGGTATGCAGGCGGCTTGGCTCGCGCAGCACGGCGATCGACTCGTGGAAGTGCACACGGGGCGTCATCCAGCAGGGTTGTGAAACCTGCTCGATGACGCCCCGTGCAGTGAGGAGTCGTTGCGGACGATCTCGAACGTGCGGCTCAGGGCACCACGAGGACCGGCCAGTGGCCCGACCGGATCAGCCTCGTCGCCACCGAGCCGGCGAACCGGTGCCCCGCCTGCTGCGAGGCGCCGACCACCACCATGTCCGCCTGGCACTGGTCGGCGCAGTCGCGCAGCATCGTGAACGGGTCGCCGAACGCCTTCACGAACGTCACCGGCACGTCGAGCTCCTCCGCGGCCGACCGGATCTGGGCGGCGAGTTCGGCGTGCAGCTTCGCGGTGGCCTCGTGCTCGAACACGGAGGCCACCGCCGGGCTCAGCGCCGCCAGGGACGAGTGGCACGCCACGAAGGCGACGACCAGCCGGGCACCCTGGCGGCGGGCCAGGCCGAACGCCGACGCGGTCGCCCGCATCGCGGTGTCGGAGCCGTCGGCGCCGACCAGGACGGTCCGCGCCGACGGCCGGGGAGCGGGACCGAAGGAGTCCACTGTGGACTCGAAGGCGTTCACACCGGCACTCATCAGTTCCCCCTCGACGGCTAGCGAGCGACAGCCGAGTCTGCTTCCTTCTTCTCGAGGTCGATCGTCGTGCGCAACGTGATCGGCTTGAGCAGCAGCGCCGCCACCACGCCGATCAGGCCGACCGCCGCGGAGATCAGGAAGATGTGCGCCGTCGCGTCGCCGTAGACGGTGTGCACGATCGTCTGGACCTGGGGCGGCAACGCGCTGAGGTTCAACGCGCTGGTGCTGCCGGTCGACTGGCCCGCGGGCACGTGCAGCGCCTCGGACAGGTCGGCCGTCACGCGGTTGGCGAGCACGGCGCCGAGCACCGAGACGCCGATCGTGCCGCCCAGCGACCGGAAGAACGTCACGGACGCGCTGGCCGCGCCCAGCTCGCTCAGCGGCACGCTGTTCTGCACGGCCAGCACGAGGTTCTGCATGGTCATGCCGACGCCGATGCCCACCACGGCCATCGCGATGCCGACGATCCACAGCGCGGTGGCGTGGTCGACGAAGCCCAGGCCGAGGAAGCCGAGCACCAGGGTGATCGTGCCCGCCACGATGTACGGCTTGATCTTGCCCGTGCGGCTGATCAGGCGGCCGGAGATCGTCGACGACACCAGCACGCCGGCCATCAGGGGGATCGTCAGCAGGCCGGCCTCGGTGGGGGAGTAGCCGCGGCCGATCTGGAAGTACTGCCCGAGGAACACCGCGCCGCCGAACATGGCCATGCCGACCGCGAGGCTCGCGACGATCGCCAGCGCGGGGGTGCGCTGGACCACGATGTGCAGCGGCACCACGGGTTCGGCGACCCTGCGCTCGACCGCGACGGCGGCGCCGAGCAGCACCAGCCCGCCCGCGACCATGGCGCCGGTCTGCCACGAGGCCCAGTCGAACGAGTTGCCGACGAACGAGACCCAGATCAGCAGCACGCTCACGCCGGCGGCGATCAGCGCGGCGCCGAGGTAGTCGATCTTCACGTTCTCGCGGCGCCTGGTCTCGAGCTTCAGCGTCGCCTGCAGCACCACGAACGCGATCGCGGCGATCGGCACGGCGACCCAGAAGCACCAGCGCCAGCCGAGCCACGACACGTCGACGATGAGGCCGCCCAGCAGCGGGCCGCCGACCGTGGCGACGGCCATGACCGCGCCGAGGTAGCCGTTGTAGCGGCCGCGCTCCCGCGGCGGGATGATCGCGGCGATCACGACCTGCACCAGCGCCTGCAGACCGCCGACGCCGACGCCCTGGAACGCGCGCGCGGCGATGAGCTGGCCGGTGTCCTGGGAGAAACCGCTGATCAGCGAGCCGATCACGAAGATCACGATCGCGACCTGGACCAGCGTCTTCTTGTTGAACAGGTCGGCGAGCTTGCCCCAGATCGGGGTCGTGGCCGTCGCCGTGAGCAGGGTGGCGGTGACCACCCACGTGTACTGGGTCTGCGTGCCGTTCAGCGAGCCGATGATGCGGGGCAGCGCGGTGGACACCACCGTGGAGCTGACCATGGCCACGAACAGCGCGAGCAGCAACCCGGACAGCGACTCCAGCACCTGCCGGTGCCCCATCGCCTGAGTCTCGATCTTCAACGTCCCGCCCCTTCGTCCCTGCAATTCTTGCGCGTTGTGCAAATTTGCGCAATGAGAAACTTACTCCACGGTTAGGCTGGACGCATGGAGACCCTCACCACTCGTCGCGAGCACAAGAAGGCGGTGACCAGGCGGTCACTGGCCGGGGCGGCGCTGCGCCTCGCGATGGAGCGCGGGCTCGACGGGGTGACGGTCGAGGACATCGCGGACGAGGCGGGCGTGTCGCGCCGGACGTTCTCCAACTACTTCACCAGCAAGGAGGACGCGGTCGTGGACGCCGACCGCGAGCGACTGAGGGCGCTGGTCGCCATGGTGGCGTCGAGGCCGGCGGACGAGGGGGCGTGGCAGGCCCTGCGCGCGTCCACGGCGGAGCTCTACCGCGCCCGGCCCGTCCCGGACGTCGAGTGGATGGCCCAGCTGCGGCTGCTGCGCCGGCATCCGTCCCTGATCGCACGCCAAGCAGGCGACCAGGTCGCGCTCGAACGCGACCTGACCGCCGTGCTGGTGCCGCGGGAACCGGACGAGGAGGTGGCCCGGCTGATGGCGTCGACGTTCCTCGCCACCGTGCGCACCGGGATCGCGCTGTGGCTGGAGAGCGCGGGCGCCCGTCCGCTGCCGGAGATCGTCGACCGGCTGCTGAGCCGGGTGAGCGTTCAGGGCACGTAGACCTGCCCGGTCTGCCGTCCCTCGATCGAGCGGACGTAGGCCTGGACGACGTCGGCCAGCGGCACCGGCTTCATGCCGGGGAAGAAGTCGCCGTAGACGTCCAACGACTCGGTGAACACCGTCGGGCTCACGGCGTTGATGCGCTGCGGTGCGATCTCGATGGCGGCGGCCCGCACGAACGCCTCCAGCGCGCCGTTGACGAGCGAGGCGGCGGCTCCGGTGACGATGGGTTCGCGGGAGAGCACACCGGTGATCAGCGTGAACGACTCCGTGACGTGCGTCAGGCCTTCCCGGACCAGTGAGACCTGCGACAGCACCTTGCCGGTGAGGCCGGCCTGGTAGTCGTCGGCGGTGAGGTCGGTGATCGGCTTGAACGGCACGTGCCCGGCCGCCGCGGCGACGGCGTCGACCTGGCCGACGGTCTGGTAGAGGTCCACGACCTGGGCCGGGTCGGTCACGTCGTACTGCAGGTCGCCTCCGGTGCGGGAGACGGTGACGACGTCGTGCTTGCGTTCGGTCAGTCCCCGGTGCAGCGCGGTGCCGAGCGTGCCGGTGGCTCCTACGAGCAGAATCCTCATGCCGTCGAAGCTAGGCGCGGTTCCGCGGGCTGGGAAATGCCGTTCGTGCAGCACTTATGATCGGTGGTCATGAATGTCGAGCTGCGTCACCTGCGAGCGCTCGCCGCGATCGGCGACCACCGGTCGATCACCGCGGCGGCCCACGCGCTGCACGTCACGCAGCCCGCGCTGTCCCGCACGCTCGACCAGCTCGAACGGCGGCTGGGCGTGCGGCTGGTCGACCGCACCACCCGCCACCTGGCCCTGACCGGCCCCGGCCACCGGCTCTGGGAGCACAGCCACCGCATCCTCACCTCGCTGGACTCGGCGCTGGCCGAGGCCGTGCGCCCGCAGCCGCTGCGGCTGACCTTCGCCTGGGCCGCGCTCGGCCGGTTCACCATCCCGTTCCTGCGGGAGTGGCGTGCCGAGCACCCGGACGTGCTGGTCCGCATCCGCCGTTCCGACGACCCGGAGGCGGCGCTGCGCCGGGGCGACGCGGACGTGGCGGTGCTGCGGACCGGGGCGTCCGGCGCGGGCATCGAGCACGTCGCGCTGATCGAGGAACCCCGCGTCGCGGCCATCGCGGACGACCACCCGCTCGCGTCGCGCGAGGAGCTGGTGCTCGACGACCTGGTGGGGGAGTGCGTCGCGGTGTGCGAGACGGCGGCGACGACCTCGGCCGACCTGTGGCCCGCCGGGTCCCGGCCGCGCACGGTCGACGTGCCCGGCGTGGTCGAGTGGCTGACCTCGATCGCGACCGGGGCGACCGTCGGCGTCACGGCGGCCGGCACCAGCCACCACAACCCGCACCCCGGCGTGACCTACCTGCCGCTGGCCGACGCGGAGCCGATCACCGTGCACCTCGCCTGGCCGTCAGGGACGTCGCATCCGTCGACGGCGGCGTTCGTCGCGCTGGCTCAGCGGCATCTGGCCGCCACAACCGCAGCTGCAGCATCGCCGCGAACCGCGCGTTCGGATCGGTGAGGTCGATCTCCCCGACCTCCGACAACCGCCGCAGCCGGTAGCGGAACGTGTTGGGGTGCACGAAGACGGCGGCGGACGCGGCCGCCACGTCCCCGAACGCGTCCAGCCACGCGCTGAGCGTCTCGACCAGGCACGCGTTGTGCCTGCGGTCGTACTCGATCAGCCGCGCGACCGGGCCGGTCAGCGTGTCGCCGCGTTCGGCGATCAGGTCCGACAGTTCCAGCAGCAGGCCTTCGCCGTGCACGTCGGACACCCGCGCCACCGGCGACGACGAACGGCCGGCGCGCAGCACCCGCAGCACCAGGTCGGCTCCCGCGCGGGACCGGGCCAGTGAGAGGCCGTCCGCGAGCTGGCCCACGCCCACCAGCACGTGGTTGCCGATGCGGTTGCGGAAGTCGTTCGCGATCCGCAGCGCCCTGTCCTCCGACTCGGCGGGCAGGATCGCGTAGGCGACGTCGCTGATCAACGCCGCGGCGGCGCGCGGGTGCACGGCCGTCAGGTGCATGGCCAGCGCGTCGGCGACCTGCTGGCGTTCGGCGAGCAGCCGGGCGTGCGAGGCGGGGTCGTCACCGTGGGAGTGGGCCAGCGCCAGTGCCAGCACGACGCACGACTGGTCGGCGAGTCCCAGCCGTCGCACCGCCTCCGCGGCGCCCGTGCCGCCTTCCACGGCCGTCGAGACCAGGTCGGCGCGCAGCCGGCGTTCGACGTCGGCGCCCGCCCGCTGGCGCATCATGTGCAACGCCACGAGCTTGGCGGCGTCGGTGAACGCACGCGAGGCGTCGGGGGACAGCGGTGCGCGGACCGCCGCCCAGATCGAGCCGAGGAACTCGTCGCCCGCCTTGACCGCCACCGCGACCCTGGGCAGCACGAACCCGGCGGCGGAGTCCGCTCCCTCGATCGTGACGGGCTGGTCGCTGCGGTAGAGCTGCTGGAACACCCCGCGCGCCTCCAGCAGCTGCGAGAACCGCGCGGGCACCTGCCGGCCGAGGATCGTCTCGACGCGCGACGCGTCCGCCTCGTCCTGACGGCCGGAGAACGCGAGCACGCGCGAGCTGCGGTCCTCGATCGTCACCGGGGCGTCGATCAGCGACGCGACGGCGTTGGCCAGCGCGAACAGGTCGCCGGCCGGCACGCCGCCGATGGTGTCGGACGTGTCGACCTCGCCCTCGGCCAGCAACGACCGCAGCATCGCGGCGAGCTGAGTCCACGACGCGCCGGGCGCCAGGCCGAGCAGTGTCACCCCCGACCGGTCGACGGCGGCGGCGATCTCGTCGGTGACGACGACGGGGCCGCGCAGGACGAGCGCCGCGGCACCCTGCCCGCCCAGCACCTCCAGGATCTCCGCCGGGTCCCGCACGCCCACGCCCAGCACGAGCGCGGACGGGGGCAGCGACTGGTCGTCGTCGGGGTCGTGGATCACCACGCCGCCGATGTCGGTGGCGTGCCCGGGATCGCCCCGCACGAGGTCGATCAGGGTGGTGCCGAGGTCGTCGACCACTCGGGCGAGACCAGTCCGCTGGCTCATCCCACCACCTTGCCAACCGTCTACAGAGGATTCAACGACTACAGGGCGATCCACTCCGTCTTCACCGTCACGGCGTCCAGCGCGTCCGGCAGCGGCGTGACCCCGAGACCGGGGCCGGTCGGCACGGTCAGGTGCCCGTCGTCCAGCACGAACGGCTCGGTCACGTCCATCGCGTAGTAGCGGTCGGACGCCGAGGTGTCGCCCGGCAGCGTGCAGCCGGGCAACGCCGCCAGCGCCACGTTCGCCGCCCGGCCGATGCCCGTCTCGAGCATCCCGCCGCACCACACCGCGATCCCGTGCGCGGCGCACACGTCGTGGATGCGCCGCGCCTCCAGGTACCCGCCGACCCTGCCGGGCTTGATGTTCACGATCTGGCACGCGCCGAGCGTGATCGCGTCCGCCGCCGACTTGGCCGAGGTTATCGACTCGTCGAGGCAGATCGGCGTGCGCACCACCTTCGCCAGTTCGGCGTGGGCGAGGATCTCCTCCTCGTCCAGCGGCTGCTCGA
This sequence comes from Lentzea sp. NPDC059081, assembly GCF_042738015.1. NCBI lineage: Bacteria > Bacillati > Actinomycetota > Actinomycetes > Pseudonocardiales > Pseudonocardiaceae > Lentzea > Lentzea sp. NPDC059081. The sequence goes on along the minus strand of NZ_JBHYGW010000025.1, from coordinate 103,391 downwards.
TCAGCAGCAGGTCGAACGGGTCGAGCCGGGCCAGGTGCCGGGCGTCGCCGAGCGTGTAGGCGGTGTTGGCGTCGACCTGCAGCAGCACGTCGTCGCCGAACCGCTCGCGCACGGCCCGCACCGGCTCGACGTCCCAGCCGGGCTCGATCTTGAGCTTGATCCGCACGTAGCCCTCGTCGAGGTAGCCGCCGACGGCCTCCAGCAGCTCCGGGATCGAGTTCATGATCCCGACCGACACCCCGCACGGCACGCGGTCGCGCGTCGCGCCCAGCTCGCGGCCGAACGACACGCCCCGCGTGCGCAGCTCCGCGTCCAGGACCGCCATCTCCAGCGCTCCCTTGGCCATCCGGTGGCCGCGGAACTTGCCGAGCCGCGGCGCCACGGACACCCCGTCGACGTCACCGCCCAGCGCCGGCACGAGGAACCGCCGCAGCACGTCCGCGCAGCCTTCCAGGTACTCCGACGAGTACACCGGGTCGGCCATCGCGACGCACTCGCCCCAGCCCTCCGCGGAGTCCGACACGGCCCGCAGCAGCAACAGCTGACGCGTGGTCTGCGTGCCGAACGACGTGCGGAACGGGGACTTCAGCGGCATCTCGATCCAGCGGACCTCCACCCCTTCGAGCTTCACGGCGCTTCCTCCCTCTCCACGACGTACCAGCCGGCCCTGTCGAACCCGGTGACGCGGGCGCCCGAGGCGAGCAGGTCGCCCAGCACGTCGCGCACGGCGTAGCGCCACTCGGTGGCCGCGGCCGGGTTCGTGGACCGCAGCGTCTCGATGTCCGGCGGGACGGCGACGAGCACCGTCGGCGCGGACCAGGTCCCCCGCACCGGCAGGCCGTCCTCGGAGATGCCGAGACCGATCACGCCCGTCGCGGAGGTGGCCTTGGGACGGCCTTCGCACGCGGCGGCGACCTCCGGCGAGGCGATGCGCCACCGGATCAGCAGGCGGTCGGTCTCGCTGCCGCCGTTGATGTCGTCGTCCATGTGGCCGTAGAAGTCCGGCAGGTACTCCGCCGCGTCCGCGGCGAGCTTGCCCAGGTTGAAGTAGGCGTTGCGGCGCACCAGCGGGTCGAACGTCCAGGTGATCTCGGTGATCCCGCGCTCCAGGGCCCACGTCCGCTGGTCGAGCTTCATGGCGTAGCCGACGTTGCGGCCGCGCATCCCCGCCGCCACGCCCGCGATGTGGCTGTGCAACGCGCTCGCCGCCGGCGGTGAGCAGAAGCCGATGCACGCGCCGACCAGGTCGTCGCCGTCGAAGGCGCCGGCGACGTAGCTGCCCGCCTTCGCCATGGCGCGCAACAGCTCCGCGTTCACGGGGGGAGCGCCGTTCTCGCCGGTCGGCCGCCAGATCGACTCGTACAACCGTTGCGTCGCCAGCAGTTCCGCGTTCTCGGTGAGCTGGCGCACCACCACGTTCTGCGCCACCAACGTCATGTCAGCTCCTTCACGAGCGCCGCGAGCAGGGCCGTGCGCGGCTCCAGCTCCGACACCAGCACGTGCTCGTTGTCCGCGTGCGCCCCGCCACCCACCGCGCCGAGTCCGTCGAGCGTCGCGATGCCCACGCCCGCGGTGAAGTTGCCGTCGGACGCGCCGCCGACCGCCGCCTGTGCCAGCTCGAAGTCCGCGAGCGAGGACGCGAGCTCGAACAGCCCGGACGACGCCGACAGCTCCATCGGCGCGCGGTTCGGGCCGCCGGTCACCTCGACCTTCGCCCCGTCCAGCACGGGGTGCAGCGCCCGCATCGCCTCGTCCACGCGGAACTGCTCGGCGACGTTGCGCACGCGCACGTCGACCATGAACTTCCCCTGTGCGGGAACGGTGTTCGTGGTCGTGCCGGCGGACAGCACCGTCGGCACCACGGTGGTGCCGGCGGCGGCATCGGCCAACGCCGACACGGCCAGGATCTGGTGTGCGGCCTCGATCGTCGCGTTCACGCCGCGTTCGGGTTCGAGCCCGGCGTGCGACGCCCTGCCGTGCAGCGTCACCTCGTACATGGACGTGCCCTTGCGCTCGGTCTTCAGCGCTCCGCCGTCCGCCGATCCCTCGGTGACGAACACGGCCGCGTGCCGCAGCGCCTCGGCCTCGATCAGCCCGCGCGACGACGGCGAGCCGATCTCCTCGTCGCCGGTGATCAGCACCGTGACGCCGTCGGGAGACCCCAGCGACGCGACGGCGTGGAAGATCATCGCGACGCCGGTCTTCATGTCGAAGCAGCCCGGCCCGCGCAGCACGCCGTCGTGCACCCCGAACGGGATCCGCTCCAGCGTCCCGATCGGCCACACCGTGTCGTGGTGGCCGAGCAGCAACACCTTGCGCGGCCCCGATCCCAGCCGCCAGCGCAGGTGCGTGCGGCCGTCGAGCACGACGTACTCGGGAGTGGAGCCGAGCAGCGCGGAGCCCACCTCGGCGGTGACCTCCGCACTGCGGGCGACCGCCTCCAGGTCCGTCGACGGCGACTCGCAGCTCACGAGCCGCTCGATGTCGTCGAGCAAGGTCATCTCAGGACACCTTCGGCGTGGCGCGGACACCCATGTGCACGTACTCCTCACCCGTGGGCAACGAGTAGAACACCACGGAGGTCCAGCTGGAGGTCTCCGACTCGCGGGTCACGAACGTGGTCTCGTCGACCGGCACGAGGTCGACGTCCGGCGGGTCGGGGACGACGCCCTTGAGCGGACCGGTGATGGCCGCCTTGAGCCGCAGCCCGTGCTCGCCCTCGTAGACCTCCATGAGCGTCGACTCCCGCTCGTACCGGCCGACGTACCGCTTCGGATCGATCTCCGGCAGCTCGGCCGGCGGCTCCATCGGCCGAGGCATGGCCACCCCGGCGAGCTCGGCGAAGATCTCCCGGTACAGCTCCAGGTAGATCTCGCGGGCGTGGTCGCCGTTGGTCAGCAGCGTGACCGCGAGCTGCTGCTCCGGCAGCAGGCGCAGGAACGCGGACTGGCCGATCGTGTTGCCGTCGTGGCCGATCAGCCGGTGGCCGTCCCAGCCGAACCGGATCCAGCCCACGCCCCACGAGTCGCCGAGCACGTTCGGGTCGGGCAGGTCGGTCTGCTTCTCGGTCATCGCCGCGGCGGAGGCTTCGGACAGCACCCGCGTGCCGTCCTGCGCCAGGCCGCCTTCGAGGTGCATGCGGGCGAACTTCAGCACGTCCGCGGTGGTCGAGAAGATCGTGCCGGCGGGGCCGAGCGAGCGCGGCAGCTGCCACACGGGTGCGGGCACCTGCTCGCCGTCGGAGTCCATGTGCCCGACGGCGGCGAGGTGCAGCAGGGCCTCCTCCGGCAGGGTGCCGGTGTGCTCCAGGCCGAGCGGGGCGAACAGCTTCTCCTTGAGCGCCGCGTCCCACGTCCCGCCGGTGAGCTTCTCGATCACCCGGCCCGCGAGCACGAAACCGGCGTTGCTGTAGGAGAACGTCGCGCCGAGCGGGTGGTTCTGCGGTGCGTCGGCGAGCAGCGCGACGTAGCGCTCCAGGCACTCGTCGCCCCGGCCGGTGTCGGTGAAGAGGTCGCCGTCGATGCCGCTGGTGTGGGTGAGCAGGTGCCGCATGGTCACCTTCTGCCCGACGACCGGGTCCTTCAGCTTCAGCTCGGGCAGCACGTCCACGATCGGCGCGTCGAGGTCGAGCTTGCCCTCGTCGACCAGCTGCATGACGACCGTCGACGTCCAGACCTTGCCGATCGAGCCGATCTGGAAGATCGAGTCGTCGGTGACCTCGACACCGGTGCGGGTGTTGAGCACGCCGTGGTGGGCCTGGACGACCTCGCCGTGGTAGAGGATGCCGAGCGCCGCGCCGGGGACGCCGTGCTTCGTCGCGAGCGCGGACAGCCTGCGCTGCCAGTGCTGCGCGTCGAGCGGGCGGCGGCCCTCGGCGTGCTCGCGCACCCAGTCGACGACGCGGTGGTTGAAGTCGGCGCGGTGCGACGGCTTGCCGTTGAGGATGAACAGGTGCGACTCGTCCGGGTAGAGCACGAGCTTGGCGGGCACGGAGTTCTGGCGCAGCGCGCTGAACCACTGCTCGGCCTGGCCGACGGGACACCGGTCGTCGGCAGCGCCCTGGTAGACGAGCGTGGGCGTGCGGACCTGGCCGACGAGCGTCAACGGCGACAGCTCCGCGAGGTGCTCGCCGAGACCGCCCAGCTCCAGCCTGGTGATGTAGTGCCCGCCGTCGGAGGTGCCGTCCATGCTGGTCAGGTCGGCGACCACGCCACCGGCGACCGCGGCGGCGAACCGCCCGTCGCGGCTGGTCAGGTAGCACGTCATGAAGCCGCCGTAGCTGTAGCCGGTGACGGCCAGCTTCTCCGGGTCGGCGAGGCCTTCCTCGACGAGCTGGTCGAGCGGCTCCAGGAAGTCGTTGGCATCGGCCTTGCCCCACGCACCGAGCGCCGCCCGGTAGAAGTCCTCGCCGTACCCGTCGCTGCCGCGCGGGTTGAGCGTCAGCACTGCCCAGCCCTGCTCCGCGAGAACCTGGTGGTAGAGGTGGACCGGGTCGGCGGTGCCGTTCCACGCGTTGTGCGGGCCGCCGTGGACGTCGAGCAGCAACGGCAACGGGCCGGTGCGCTCGGGGTCGCGCAGCAGCCAGCCGTGCACGACCGTGCCGTCGGAGATCGTGAACTTGCGCTCCTCGCGGACGAGCGCGACGTCCGAGCCGTGTCCGGTGTGGACGGTCACCTCGCCGCTCGCGAGGTCGACGGTCGCGACCTCGCCGTAGGAGGTGGCGGAGCCCAGGACCACGGCCGCGACACCGCCGGCGACGGACAGCGCCGACACCTCCAGGGACTCGCCGCCCAGGACCAGCCGCGGTTCGCCGCCGTCGCGGTCCACGGCGTAGAGCTGGGTGAAGCCGCGGTCGCGGGCGCAGAACAGCACGGTGTCGCCGTCGAGCGCGGGCACGCCGCCGGGATACCCCGGCGCACCGGGCATCACGTTGCGGTCGAGCGACCCGGACAGCGAGCGCACCTCGCCGTCGAGCGTCACGTGCAGCAGGTCGACGTGGCCGGCGTCGGCGGTGGTCCGTCCGGTGACGAGCAGGCCGTCGTCGGTCCAGGTGATCGTCGCGCCCTGCCCTTCGGCGAGCCCGACGACGCGCGGCTCGGCGTGCCCTTCCACGTCCACGACGTGGATCGGGGAGCGGAAGGTCAGGTCGGAGTCCTCGTCGCGGGCGGCGCTGAAGGCCAGCCGCGTGCTGTCGGGCGACCACGCGGGGGAGCCGGCGAAGTAGTCGCCGAACGTCACCTGGCGCACCTCGCGGGTCTCCAGGTCGAGCACGTGCAGGTGCGTGCGGATGCTGCGCAGGTACCCGGCGCCGTCGGCCTTGTAGGCGAGGCGGTCCGCGACGACCGGTGCCTTCACGTCCGCGATGTCTACGGGTGCCGAGAACGCGAGCTTGGTGCCGTCGGCGTTCCACACGGGAGCGCCCGCGCCGAGCGGCAGGTCCGTGAGCTGCTCCGGTTCGCCGCCGTCGGCGGGCAGCAGCCACAGCTGGGCCGGTCCGTCCTGGGCGCGCAGGAACGCGATGATGCCGCCCTTCGGCGACCACGTGGGCGCCGCGTCGGCCTTGCCCCTGGTGAGCTGCTTCGCCTCGCCGCCGGACAGCCGCCACAGCGCCCGTTCGTCGCGGTCGGCCTCGCGGTCGGTGGTCCGCAGCACGTACACGACGTCCGTGCCGTCCGGGGAGATGGCGGGCTGCTCGGGCAGCGCGAAGCCGTACAGGTCCTCGATGGTGGTCATGGCGGTGGTCCCCCTCGTCAACGGGTTGCGCCGAGCTCGGCGCGGAAGAGATCGAGCACGTTGCGGCCCAGCACCAGGGCGATGTCGTCGTCGGCCCAGCCGCGCTTCTGCAGCGCCTCGGTGACGAGCGGCAGGCCGGCCGGTCCCTCCAGACCGGGCAGGAACTGGTCGATCGGAACGCCCTCGATGGCCTGGGTCTCGCAGCACGGCGGCGTGGTGTCGGCGAGGACCTCCTTGACGAAGTCCGGGCCGAGGCCGACGTGCAGGATGCCCATGACGCCCGCGATGTGCTCGATGTGGTCGATGAGCCGGTCGATGGTGAAGTCGGACTCGTGCAGGAACGGCGCGAAGAAGTTCACGCACACCACGCCACCGTTGGCGGCGATGCCCCTGAGCTGGTCGTCGGTGAGGTTGCGGTGGTGGTCGCGCAGCGCCCGTGCCGACGAGTGCGTCGCCATGACCGGACGGGTCGCGAGCTCCAGCACGTGGTCGACACCCGCGGCACCGAGGTGGCTGACGTCGAAGATCATGCCGAGCCGTTCCATCTCGTGCAGCGCCTCGACGCCGGCCCTGGTGAGCCTGCTGCCGGTGGCGTCCTCGCCGCTGCCGTCGGCCAGCGCCGTGCGGCCGAAGTGGGCGAGCGACGCGATCCGCACGCCGAGCCGGCTGAGCGTCTCGAGCAGCTCGACGTCCTCGCCGACGCCGGGCGCGCTTTCGAGGGCGAGCACGAGCGCGATGCGGTGGGACTCGAGCGCCGCGTCGATCTCCGCGCCGGTGCGGCACAGCGCGACCGCGCCGGGATTGGCCTCGGCGATGCGGTGCGCGGCCTCGATTTCCCGCAGCGTCTGCCGCAACGCGCCTTCCGGGCGGAACACGTCGTCGACGAACACCGGCAGCACCTGCAGGTTGACCCCGCCCGCCTCCAGCTGCGGCAGCCAGCGGTCGCGGAAGTGCGGCACCCACTGCTCGACGGGCCGGTGCGCGATGGCGGTGAGCAGGTCGTTGTGGGTGTCCGCGACGACGCTGCGCCCGTGCAGATCGTCGATCATGAGGCCTCCAGCCTGGTGTTGCGCTTCGGCGCGGCCGCGAGCAGCTCACGGGTGTACTCGTGCCCCGGCTCGGTGAGCACCTGCTCGGCCGGTCCCTCCTCGACGATCCGGCCGTCCTTCATCACGGCTATCCGGTCGCTCACGTACCGCACGACAGCCAGGTTGTGCGAGATGAACAGCATCGACAACCCGAGCTGCCGCTGCAGGTCGCGCACCAGGTTCAGCACGGCGCCCTGCACGGACACGTCGAGCGCGGACGTGATCTCGTCGGCGATGATCACCTTCGGCTGCCCGGCCAGCGCCCTGGCGAGCGCGACCCGCTGCCGCTGCCCGCCGGACAGCCGCGCCGGCCGCGAGGTGGCCCGGCCGGGGTCGAGGTTCACCAGTTCGAGGAGCCGCGCGACCTCGGCCTTCTTGTTCACGCCGCGGGGCATGGCCTCGGCGATGGACCCGCCGATGCTCATCCGCGGGTCGAGCGAGGAGTACGGGTCCTGGAAGACCATCTGGACCTTGCGCCGGTGGCGGCTCTCGCCGTCGACCAGCACCCGGCCCGCGGTCGGCGCGACGAGGCCGACCGCGGTGGCGGCGAGCGTCGACTTGCCGGAGCCGGACTCGCCGACCAGGCCGACGACCTGGCCGGAGGGGACGACCAGCGTGACGTCGTCCACGGCCAGGTGGTGGCCGTAGCGGACGCTGACGCGGTCGAAGTACAGCTCGCTCATCGCGCACCTCCTGCGGCCAGCGCCAGTTCCTTCTCCGACTTCCAGCACGCCACCCGGTGCCCGTCCGCCATCGGCGTGAGCTCCGGCTCGGCGGTCCGGCACCGCTCCTCGGCGAGCGGGCAGCGTGGCGCGAACGGGCAGCCCTGCGCGATCTCGCCGGGCTCCGGTGGCCGGCCGGGGATGACCGCCAGCGGCGCGTCCTTGTCCGTGTCCAGGTCGGGCACGGCGGCCAGCAGTGCCGTCGTGTACGGGTGCCGCGCGGCCGTGAACAGGTCGTCGGTCGGCAGCTCCTCGACGATCCGGCCCGCGTACATCACGAGCACGCGGTCGCAGGTCTGCGCGACCACCGTGATGTCGTGGCTGATCAGCAGGACCGCCGCGGTGCGCTCGGCCCTGATCCGCGCCAGCAGCTTGAGCACCTCGCGTTGCACGGTGACGTCGAGCGCGGTGGTGGGCTCGTCGGCGATCACCAGCCGGGGCTCGCCCATCAGGCCCATCGCGATCATCGCGCGCTGGCGCATGCCGCCGGAGAACTCGTGCGGGTACTGCTTCACCCGCCGTTCGGGCTCCGGGATCCGCACCGCGCGCAGGCGGTCGACGGCCCTCGCGATCGCGTCCTTGCGGGAGAAGTTCTGGTGCACCTCGGACACCTCGGCGAGCTGGCTGCCGATCCGGCGCGTCGGGTTGAACGACGTCATCGGGTCCTGGAACACCATGGCGAGCTTCGTGCCCAGCTCCCGGTCCGGGGTGGCGCGCAACGGCTTGCCGTCGAAGTCCAGCTGGTCGGCCGCCACCGAGCCGGGGTGCTCGATCAGGCGCGACACGGCCAGCGCGGTGAGGCTCTTGCCGGAGCCCGACTCGCCGACCACGCCGATCATCTCTCCCTTGTGGACGGTGAACGACACCCCGCGCACCGGCGTGATGCCGCCGGGGAACGACACGTGCAGGTTCCGCACGGTCAGCAGGCCGTCGTCCGGTTCCTCCACAGTGGACTCGTGACGCGCCACCGCACGGCCGCGGACGTGTTCCCTGCCCCCGGCGGCGGCCGCGGCAGCCTCGCCGAACAGGTTGAACGCCAGCCCGGCGAGCACGACGGCGACGGCGGGGCCGAGTGCGGGCGCGGGGGAGATGTAGATGCGTTGCAGGCCTTCGCCTAGCAGGCGTCCCCAGTCGTAGGACGGCGCCTGCACGCCGATGCCGAGGAACGACAGGCCGGCGAACGCCGTCAGCGCGGACCCCGCCGCCAGGGTCGCGTTGATCACGAGCGGTTCGGCGATGTTCGGCAGGATGTGCCGCACCAGCAGCCGGAACCTGCCCACGCCGCACACCTTGGCGGCCTTGACGAAGTCACGTCCGCTGACCGCCGCGGTCAGCGTCTGGGTGAGCCGGGCGAACGACGGCGCCGTCGCGAAGGCGATGGCGAGCACGGCCCCGACGGTGCCGGTGCCGAAGATGACCGCGAAGAACAGCGCGAGCAGCAGACCGGGGAACGCCACGGCGATGTTCACCGCCGACGTGACGACCCTGGCCGCCCACCGCGGCAGCACCGACGGCACGGACCCCAGCACCAGGCCGGTCGTCACGCCGATCAGCGTGGCCAGCAGTGCGAGGCCGATCGTGAGCCGGGTGGCGACGAGGACGCGGTAGAAGATGTCGCGCCCGAGCAGGTCGGTGCCGAGCAGGTGCTCCGCGGACGGGCCCTGCTGCAACGAGTCCGTGTCGATGGCGGCGGCCCGGTCGCCCCACAGGACCGGGGCGAAGACCGCCAGCAGCACCAGCAGGACGAGCAGCACGGCAGACGCCAGGCCGACGGGGGAGCGGAGTGCGGCGCGCATCAGGCCTCCCTGATCGTCGAACGGGGGTCGAGCACCGCGAGCACGACGTCCACGACGAGGTTCACCAGCAGCACGCCGGCGCCGTAGACGAGCACGATTCCCTGCACGGTGGGGTAATCCTTCTGCTGGATCGAGCTGACGATCGTCGACCCGAGGCCTGGCCACGCGAACACGTTCTCCACCAGCACGGTCCCGGCGACGAGCGACGCCAGCAGCATGCCGCCGAGGGTCAGCGTCGCCGTGACGGCGTTGGGCAGCGCGTGCCGCAGGTAGACCAGCCGCGCCGGCAGCCGCTTCGCCCGCGCCGTGCGCACGAAGTCGTTGCCCAGCACGGAGAGCAGCTCCACCCGGACGATCCGCGCCAGCACGGCGGCCGGTCCGATCGCCAGTGCCAGCACCGGCAGCACCCACGAGCCGGGCGCGTCGTTGCCGGCGACGGGGAACAGGTTCAGCGTCACCGCGAGCAGGCTCACGAGCCCGACCGCCAGCAGGAACTCGGGGATCGCCGCGAGCACCACGCTCGACGAGGTGAACGCCAGCTCGCCGCCGCGCCGGCGGCCGCCCTTCGTCAGGATCGCCATCCCGACACCGACCGGCACCGCCACGACGACCACGAACAGGAACGCGAGCACCGCGAGCTGGACGGTCGCGGGCAGCCGGTCGCCGATCAGGTCGGACACCGGCGTGTTCGTGGTGAGCGAGACGCCGAGGTCACCGCGGAAGAGTCCCGTCAGGTACCGCCAGTACTGCACCGGCAGCGCGTCGTCGAGCCCCAGCGCCGCACGCCGGGAGGCGACGACGTCGGGAGGAGCGGAGAGACCGAGCGACTCGCGGACCGGGTCGCCGGGGATCAGGTGGATCATCAGGAACGCCGCGGTGACGAGCACCCACAGCGAGACCAGGAACCGCACGGCCCGGCGCCGGGCGAAGGGCAGCCAGGTGCTGCCGCCCTCCACCCGTCGCTGCACCTTCATCATGACGCGAGCATCCTGATCGACGCCGGGTCGATGCTGTCGCTGATCGTGAACTTCGCGCCCTTCACGAACACGGGCAGCAGCGAGTCGTAGTACGGGATGAAGCTGGCGTCCTTCACCAGCGCCGACTCCGCCTTGTTCCAGTTCTCGCAGCCGTCCTTGCCCGCCTTGGTGGCGGCCTCCTTCGACTGCGCCTCGAACTCGGGGTTCGAGATGTGGGCGAAGTTCACGCCCTCCGGCGGCAGCGTGCCGGACGCGAACGGCGTGAGCTGGCTCGGCAGCGACAGCGTCAGCGGCACCATCGACGCGTCCCACGCGCCGGTGTCGAACAGCGCCTGGTTGATGCCGGCCGAGTCGACGGGCGCGATCTCCACCTTGACGCCGATGCCCTGCCACGTCTGCTGGATCAGCTCGGCGGTCGAGGTGAGCGTCGGTCCGGCGACGGTCGGCTGGAGCAGCCTGACCGACAGCTGCTTGCCGTCCTTGGCCCGCGTGCCGTCGGCCCCGGCCTTCCAGCCTGCGGCGTCGAGCGCGGACGTCGCCGCCGCCTTGTCGAACTTCGGCAGGTTCGGGCCGACGTTGTCGCCGGTGCACGGCCGCGGCTGGACCGTCACGAGGCTCTGCGACGGCTTGCCCTTGCCGTTGGTGAGCACCTTGCCGATCTGGTTCAGGTCGAGGCCCTGGACGAGCGCCTTGCGCACGGCCGCGTCCTTGCCGGGGTGCCCGTCGGCCTGGTTGAACGTCAGCGTGCCCAGCGGGGTCGCGCCGTCGACGTGGTCGACCTTCTGCGCCTGCAGGCGTTCCTGGTCGGGACCGACGATCTGGGCGGCGGTGAGCTGGCCCTGCAGCAGCAGGTTGACCGCGGTGGTCTCGTTCGGGATCACCCGGATCACGATCTTGTCCGGCAGACCCGGCTGGTTCTGCTGCCAGTCACCGGGTCCCCACGCGAAGTCCTTGCGGCGCTCCATCGTGTACCGGTCGTTCGGCACGATCTCGGTGATCTTGAACATGCCGGTGCCGTTCTCGCCCTTGGCGAGCGTCGCGCGGTCGGCCATGCCCTTGGCGCACACGATCGACAGCGTGCCGATGTTGGTCAGCAGGAACGCGTCCGGCGTGGCGCTCGTGACGGTGACGGTGCGGGTCGCGTCGTCCGCCGTCGCCGTGGTGCCCGCCGGGACCTGGAGGCCGGTGAGCGCCGACTTGTTCGCCGGGTCGCCGACGAACGAGATGTTCGCGGCGACGTCCTTCGCGGTGAGCGGCGAGCCGTCGGTGCAGGTGATGTTCTGGCGCAGGGTGAACTTCGCGCTGGTGGTCGTGGCCTCCCACTTCTCGGCGAGCCCGGCGACGATCTCGCCCTCCGGCGTCCGCTCGATGAGGCTCGCGTAGAGGAACCGGTCGACCGCGCGGGCGGCGGAGAGGACCGTGAGGGCGGGATCCAGGCTGCCCGGATCCGTGCCGATCGACATGGTGAAGGTCTTGCCGTCGGCCAGGGCCTGGTTGCCGGACCCGGTGTTTCCCTGGGTTCCGCAGGCGGTGGTCAGGACAACGGCGCCGAACAGGGCTACCGCACGCTTCATGATGGGCTCCGGAGGTGGTCGACGGCGAGACGTCCGGCGCGGCCGATCACCGCGTCGACGGCGGGTTGCCGGAGGTCGAGCGACTGGGAACGCGTGAACACCGCCACGGCGTAGCGGCGTCCGTCGGGGTAGGTGACGACTCCGGCCTCGTTGCGCACGCTCGGCAACGTGCCGGTCTTGGCGGCGACCGCGACGTCGGCCGGGAAACCCGACGCGAGCCGGTGCGGCCAGACCTGCTGGGCCATGATCGACCGGACCTTCTCACAGGCTTCCGGCGAAGCCGCGCGATCGGTCCAGATGGCGTCCAGCAAGGTCGTGATCTCCCTCGGCGTCGAGGAAGTCGTGCGTTCGGGGTCCACGATGGACAACTTCGCGACCTGCTCCCAGGACGGGTTCGCGAGGACCTCCTCGGCGTGGTCCGTGCCGAGGTCCGCGGCCACCGAGGCGAACAGGTCCTCGCAGCAGCCCATGACCCGCGTCCTGCCGAGGCCCAGCTTCGCGAGCACCGCGTCGACCGCGGCCTGGCCGACGCGGTGGAAGACGACGTCGGTCGCGGCGTTGTCGCTCATGGTCATCATGAACAGCGCGAGGTCGCGCCAGCTCATCTCGACGTCGTCGGCGCAGCCGGCCGTGCCGATGCCGCCGACGCGGTAGCGGGACGTGACGCGCGTGCGTTCGGTCTCGTCGAGCCGGCCCGCCGCCACCTCCTCGGCGAACGCCACGGCGACGGGGATCTTGAACACCGACGCGAGCACGACCGGGTCGTCGGCACCGAGGCCCGCTTCCTGGCCGTGCTCGACGCCGACCTCGCGGGCGTGGACGAACCCCTCGACGCCCACGTCCTCGAAGGCCTCCCGGAGCGAGGTCACCTGGCCACCCGGCGGTCCGCGCGGCCGGTGTGCAGGTAGAGCGCGTGCCCGGTGCCGTCGTCGCCCACGAACGCGTGCGGCATGTGGATCCCGTGCACCGGCTCGGCGGCGACGAGGGTGTCGTTGCGCCACGGGACGAGCTCGGTCCTGCCGCCGGACTCCGGGCTGACCTCGGCCATGATCCCCTTGGGCACGAGCTCCATCCAGATCCGGCCGTCCTCGTCCTGCGTGATCACGCGCTCGGCGACCGACGACACGTACACACCGGTGAACCGCTCGCCGTCGACGCGCTCGGGGTCGGCGGCGGGTTCGGGCATCGCGGACAGCTCGATGCCGGCGAGCTCGCGCAGCAGGTGCCGGAAGACCGCCTGGTAGAGGTCGAAGGTGTTGCCGCCGTTGGTGAGCAGCGCGATCGCGAGACCCTGCTCGGGGACCAGGCGCAGGAAGGCGTTCTGACCGATCGTGCCGCCGTCGTGGCCGATGACCGTCCCCTGTGGATAGTGGAACATCTCCCAGCCCAGGCCCCACGAGTCGCCCATCAGCGCGAGGTCCGGCACCTGCACCTGCACGTCCTGCATGGCGCGCACGGACTCCGGCGACAGCACCCCGGCGCCGTCGTTCATGTGCATCCGCGCGAACTTCAGCAGCTCGCTCGCGCTCATGGCGAGCATCGACCCGGCGGGCGCGTTCGACCGCACGAGCGACCAGACGGGCGCGACCTCCGGGCCGGTGGCCTCGTCGTGGGTGAGGTGGCCGACGGCGGCGCGGAACATGATCGCCTCCTCGGCGCCGGTGGCGGCGTGGGTGAGGCCGAGCTTCGCGAACAGGTGCTCGCGCAGGCAGCGGTCGTACTGCTTGTCGCGCAGCACCTCGACGATCCGGCCGAGCACGCAGTAGCCGGCGTTGTTGTAGCTGAACATCTCGCCGGGCGGGAACAGCTGCGGGGTGTCGTGCAACGTGGCGACGTACTTCTCCACGCAGTCGTCGCCGCGGCCGGTGTCGGTGAACAGGTCACCCTCGAAGCCCGCCGTGTGGTTCAGCAGCTGCCGGACCGTGATGGCCGCGGACGCGTCCTCGTCGGCGACCCGGAAGTCGGGCAGGTAGTCGCGCACGGGCGCGTCGACGTCGAGCAGGCCCTCGTCGACGAGCTGGAGCACCAGCGTCGCGGTCCAGACCTTGGTGATGGAGCCGATCTGGAACACCGAGTCGGTGGTCGCCTCCACACCGGTGTTCTTGTTGAGCACACCCGCGGCGACCTCGACGACGTCGTCGCCCACCGTGACAGCAGCGCTCGCGCCCACCACGCCGTGTTCGGCCACCAGTCGCGGCAGGTTCTCCTGCAGCCAGTCGCTGATCTCGTTGAGCTTGGACATCCGCGCGCCCTCATCCACACGTCGACGTGACTCCGGTCACCCGGAAACCTAGGTCCGGCGCCCCTGCCGCCACCTCGTCCGAGCCGACGAATCTGACCACCCGGATCTGTCCGTCCCGACGAACCGTTCACCGGGGTGGAGCAGGCTCCACCTCCGTCCGGGCAGTCTGCGTGATCGTCCGCCGGCCCTCCCGAAATTACGTTCTTCCTCGGAAGTCGTTGCGAGACAAGGAGAACGTGATGAGGGCAGACGCGCTGTCGCTGCAGGCGGTGCGGAAGGTGTACGGCTCGGGCGGCGGTGCCGTCACGGCGTTGGACGAGGTCACCGTCGGCATCCGGCGCGGCACCTTCACCGCGGTGATGGGCCCGTCCGGCTCGGGCAAGAGCACCTTCCTGCACTGCGCGTCGGGCATGGACCGGCCGACGTCCGGGCGCGTCCTGCTCGGCGACACCGACCTGGGCGGCCTGAAGGAGGCCGCGCTCACCGAGGTGCGGCGCGACCGGATCGGGTTCGTCTTCCAGGCCTACAACCTGCTGCCGTCGCTGACCGTCGAGCAGAACATCACCCTGCCGCTGCGCCTGGCCGGACGCCGGGCCGACGCCGGGTGGCTGCGCGAGGTGGTCGCACGGGTCGGGCTGGACGGCCGGCTCTCCCGGCTGCCGTCCGAGCTGTCCGGCGGCCAGCAGCAGCGGGTGGCGATCGCCCGTGCGCTGGTCGCCCGCCCCGAGGTCGTCCTGGCCGACGAACCGACCGGTGCCCTGGACTCGCGGACGGCGCAGCAGGTGCTGGCGCTGCTGCGGTCGGTCGTGGACGAGATGGGGCAGACCGTGCTGATGGTGACGCACGACCCGGTCGCGGCCTCGGCCGCGCACAGCGTGCTGTTCCTGGCGGACGGCAGGCTGGCGGGCGAGCTGGTCTCGCCGACGCCGGAGAAGGTCGCCGAGCGCATGACGCACCTCGGGGAGTGGTGAGCGTGCTCAGCCTCGCCTGGCAGACCGTCAAGGCCCGCACCAGCGGGTTCGTCGGCGCCTTCGTCGCCGTCCTGTGCGGCACCGCCCTCGTCGCCGCCTGCGGGATCCTGATGGAGTCCGGCTTCCGCGGCGGTGTCCCGACCCAGCGCTACGCGGCCGCCGACGCGGTCGTCACCGCCGACCGGACCGTGCAGCCGCCCGACGCCGAGTCCATCGAGTTCGAGCACGCCTCGGAGCAGGCGCCGGTCCCGGCCGCGCTGGCCGCGAAGATCGCGGCTGTGCCGGGTGTGCGGGCCGCCGTCGCCGAGCAGACCTTCCCGGCCGTGGTGGTCGGGGCGGACGGGCCGCTCGCGGACAAGCCCGCGTTCGGCCACAACTGGGAGTCGGCCGTCCTCGCGCCCTACGCGCTGAAGGACGGCAAGGCGCCTGCCGACGACGAGGTCGTCCTCGACTCGGGGCTGGCCGCCCGCACCGGTGCGCGGGTGGGGGACGAGGTCAGGGTCATGACCCGCTCGGTGCCCGCCGCCTACCGGGTGGCCGGGATCGCGGAGGCCGGGGGAGACCGGCAGGCCGCGCTGTTCTTCAGCGCCGCCAGGGCCGCCGAGCTGGCCGGGCACCCGGACCGGGTCTCGGCGGTCGGGGTGCTGGCGGAACCGGGCGCGCGGGACCTCGCCGACCGGCTGGCGGAGGCCCTGAAGGACGACCACGTCACGGTGTCGGAGGGCGCGGACCGCAGCGCGGCCGAGTTCGACGACGTCAGCAGGACCAAGTCCATCCTCGCGATCCTGGCGGGCTCGTTCGGCGGGTACGCGGTGCTCGTCGCGATCTTCGTGGTGGCCAGCACGCTCGCGCTCGCCACCGAGCAACGCCGTCGCGAGTTCGCACTGCTGCGGGCCGTCGGCGCCACGCCCCGGCAGGTCCGCAGGCTGATCGGCGTCGAGACGACGGTGGTGGCCGCGGTCGCGGGCGTGCTCGGCAGCCTGCTCGGCATCGCCGTGAGCATCGGGTTGCGCGACGCGTTCGCGGCGATCGGCGTCGTCCCGGACGACTTCGCGTTGTCGATCAGCGCGATCCCGCCGGCCATTGCACTCGTGATCGGCGTCGGCGCGGCACGGCTGGCGGCGTGGAGCGCGGCGCGTCGGCCGTCGTCGATCAACCCCGTCGAGGCGCTGGGGGAGGCCGCCGTCCAGCGCCGGGACGTCGGCAAGGTCCGCCTGGCGATCGGCTGGGTGCTGATGGTGGTCGGGCTCGGCGCGACGGCGACGCCGTTGTTCCTGCGCGGCCAGCTCGGCGCCGCGACGTCGGTGATGGCGGCCCTGGTCCTGATCATCGCGCTCGCCCTGGTCGGTCCGCGGGTCATCGGCGGCGCGGTGCGGCTGGTGGCACCCGTGCTGGGCAGGGCGGGGGTGAGCGGCTACCTGGCGTCGGCGAACGCGCTGAAGAACTCGCGCAGGCTGGCCGCCGCCGTCACGCCGCTGATGCTCGCGATCGGCTTCTTCGTCGTGAACTACTACAGCCAGACCACCTTCACCGCCGCGGTGCAGCAGGAGACGACCCGGTCCATCACCGCCGACCACGTCGTCACCGGCGTGACGGGCGTGTCCCCGGAGGTCGCGGACACCCTGCGGCGGCAGGGGACGGCGGCGACGTCGCTGGTGCGCACGCAGGTGATCACCGAGTCCAGGAGCAGCGACAGCGTCCAGGTGGAGAGCCGTCCTGCGAACGGCCTCGACGCCACGGCCGGTGCCGCGGTCGACCTCGGTGTCGTCACCGGCACCCTCTCCGACCTCGTCCCCGGCACGGTCGCGCTCGGCGCCGACCACGCGTCGTGGGAGAACAAGAAGGTCGGCGACACCGTCGAGTTCTGGTACGCCGACGGGCAGAAGGCGAAGCTCCGAGTCGTCGCGACCTACCGGCACGACCTCGCGTTCGGCGACTACGTCCTGTCCGCCACCGACGCCCGTGCCCACACGGTGTCCGGAATGGACAGCGCGGTGCTGGTGAAGTCGGGCGACGCCAACGCTCTGCGTGAACTGGCCGGTCGCTATCCCGGCGTCCAGGTCGCGGAACGGGTGGCGGCACAGGACCGCAGCGACGAGCGGACCCAGTTCCTGCTCAACCTGATCGCGGTCGGCGTGATCCTCGGGTACGTGGCGATCTCGGTGTCGAACACGCTCGTGATGTCGACGGCCGCACGGCGCCGCGAGTTCGCCCTGCTGCGCCTCGTCGGCACCGGACGCCGGCAGGTGGTCAGGATGATGCGGACCGAGGCGGTGCTGACCGTCGGGCTCGCCGCCGTGCTGGGCACCCTGGTGGCCGCGGTTCCCCTGATGCTGCTGGCGATCGGCATGACCGGCAGCCCGGTCCCGGTCGGACCGGTCGCGGTCTACCTGGGTGCGCTCGCCGGTGCGGCGGTGCTGGGGATCGTGTCGATCGCGATCTCGACGCGGATGTCGTTGCGCGGCAAGCCGATCGACACGATCGGGACGCGGGAGTGAGCGGAGGGCGCGGCACGCGGTGCCGCGCCCTTTCGTTCCTACCGACCGAGGTGCACGCTGGCGTGCTGGTACACCTTGGACTGAGTCGGGTCCGCTTCCGGCATGTTCACCTTGTAGCACAACCCGGACAGCGTCTGCGGCTCCTCACCGGAGTGCCGGAACGGCAGGTCCTTGTGCCACAGTCCGGGGTCGACGGACGCGGTCGCGGTGATCAGCGCGTCGCGGACCGTGCGGAACCGGTCGTGCACCAGCTCCGGTGGCAGCAACCGGCCGGCCGCGACGCCGCCGGCGTTCAGCGCCCGGCCGCAGTCCCTGGTCTCCCACCGGGGGTCGACGTACCAGTGCGCGCGGCCCGCCTGGGCCTCGGTGAGCACGGCCAGCACGATCTCGTCCCACATCGACACGTGGATCACCAGGTCGGTCAGCGAGATCGGCTCCGGGCGCAGCGGGTTGTGGTGGATCTCCGGAGGGGTCCCGCCGAGGTCCGCCTCGATCGCCGCGAGCAGGTGGTCGCGGTCGGTCGTCAACGCCTGGCAGGCGGTGTCCTGGTCCATGTAGTCGGGCAACGCTCATCTCCCCGCTTGGGTCTCTGCCTCACGGCGCAGTTCGCCGTCGAAGTCCAGCTTGCCGCCTGGACGGGCGAAGGAGCGAGCCTTGCCCGCGCTGGTGCGGCGGATCACCGTGAGGCTGTTCTGCAGCATCTTGTGCGGTTCCAGCAGGTTCACGATCTCGAGCTCGCCCGGTTTCGCGCGGCCGACCTTGGCGATGTAGTCGAGGATGCCCTCGCCCTCGGGGTAGGTCATCAGGTAGTGCATGACCAGCAGGCCGCCGTCCGGGTTGATCAGGTCCCAGAAGTTGTCGAAGAAGTACAGGCACTCCCACGCGTCGACCCAGGCGAGGTCGATCGGGGCGAAGTCCTCCGGCAGCAGGTCGCGGCACTCGCGGACGTTGGCGTTGATCACCTGCACGCGGTCGTCGAGGCCGAGGGACTCCAGCACTTCGAGCACCTGCCCCGCCGACGAGTCGGGGATGGACAGGTCGTCGACCGCGACGAACCGCGGCTCGTACGGCTGCAGGTAGAAACCCGGCGCGCGCAGCGCGGGTTCGGCGTAGACCCAGTCGGTGTCCAGCGCTCCGGTGGTGTCCAGGTGTCTCGCGGTCTTGGCCGCGAGCGCGGCCGACTCGGCGCGCACCTGGTCCGCCACCCGCGCCAGTGCCGCCGCGAGGTAGGGCGTCGTGTAGCCCATGCCGACCTCGAGGACCCGCTGCGGGCGCGTCAGTTGCACGAGCGACGACAGCAGCGGCGCCACCACCTCGGTGCCCGCCGCCGGTACCAGCAGTCTCCCGACCGCAGCGTCGAACGCCGCGTCCATCATCGTTGCCCCCTCCGCGCTCCAGGACGCGGAACCCCGGTCGTCCGGTTTCGGACAATGCCCGACCACCGGCGAAATGGATGTCCGCGTGCCGTGATCAATCCACGCGGTCCCGGTCCGCGAACTTGATTGTCACGCCGCGCACTGTACACATCAGACGGGCGAGTGGGGAGGCGGAATGGGATGAGCGGATCTCCGGTCCCAGTTCAATCGAACGGCGTATTGCAGCACCTGATGGCCCAGTTATCGTTGTGCAACTGCCTCAGAGGTGCGCGCCTTTGAGTCGTCCGGGGTCCGGGGGGATCCACTTCGTGGTGTGGCGTACCTGCACGTTTGCGCTCAGGCGCAATGGCTAATACGAGATCCGAATCGGCGTATTCGGCTTCCCGATAGGGGGCCGGAAGAAACGTGTGCGGGGGTGGAGATCAATGCGTCCGGATGAACGGACGGTGCTGACGCTTGTCCGGGACCAGGTGGAGCAACGCCCTGAGTCCGTCGCGGTGAGCGGCGGGGGCGAGGACCTCACCTACCGGCGGCTGTGGGACCTCGCTGGCACGCTGGCGGCGGAGCTCGCGGGCCTGGGCGTGCGGCGCGGTGACCTGGTCGCGGTCGCCGTGAACCCGTCGGTCGACCTCGTCGTCGCGTTCCTCGGTGTCCTCCGCGCCGGCGCCGCCTACCTCCCGCTCGACAACCGCGCGCCCGCCGACCGCCTGGCGGTCATCCTCGACGAGGCCGCGCCCCGGGTCGTCGTGCGTGCCGTGGACGAGTCCCGCTGGACGGTGCCGCTGCCGTCCGGACTGACCCCGGTCACCGTGCCCCAGGAACCGTCGCAGCAGGTCAGCGACGTGGAAGTCGGCCGGGACGACCCCGCGTACGTGGCCTACACGTCCGGCTCGACCGGGCGGCCCAAGGGCGTGGTCGTGCCGCACCGCGCCGTCGTCCGGCTGGTGACGGACGCGGAGTACTGCCCCGTCGGACCCGGTGACCGGGTCGCGAGCCTGTCCAACCCGGCCTTCGACGCGACCACCTTCGAGGTGTGGGCGCCGCTGGCCGTGGGTGGCGCGGTCGTCGCCGTCCCGTCGCCCGTGGACCTGGTCCTGGAGGACTGGGTCACCGCGCTGCGCGACCTGTCGATCACGACGATGTTCCTCACGACCTCGCTGTTCCACTCCGTCGCACGCGAGCTCCCGTCGGCCTTCGAGCACCTGGAACACCTGGTCGTGGGCGGTGAGCAGCTCGACGCCGAGATGGTGCGCAAGGTCCTCGCCGCAGGTCCGCCCGGCCGGGTCGTCAACGGCTACGGCCCCACCGAGACCACCACGTTCGCCGCCGTCTTCCAGTGCACCGCCGACGCCATGCGCGACGTCGTCCGCACCCCGATCGGCTTCCCGCTGCAGAAGACGACCCTGCACGTCCTCGACGAGGGGCTCCAGCCTGTTTTCGCAGGTGAGACGGGCGAGCTGTGCATCGGCGGGCCCGGTGTCGCACTGGGCTACCTCGGCCGTCCCGAGCTCACCGCCGAACGGTTCGTGCTGGTGGCGGGCGAGCGGGTCTACCGGACCGGGGACCTGGTCCGGCAGCTGCCGGACGGGGCGCTCGAGGTGGTGGGCCGCCGCGACCGGCAGGTCAAGCTGCGCGGTTTCCGCATCGAGCTCGAGGAGGTCGAACAGGCCGCCGCGGCGACCGGGCTCGTGGACGCGGTGTTCGTCGAAAAGGTCGGCGAAGGTCCTTCCGCGACACTCGTCGGTTTCGCCCTGCCCACCGCCGGTGGCCAGGAAGAACTGCCGGTGCGGTTGCGGGAGCGTTTAGCGGGTGCGTTGCCCGACTACATGGTCCCGGCGCGGTGGGTGGTGTTGTCCCACGTGCCGCTCGGTCCCACCGGAAAAGCCGACCGGAACGAGCTGCTCGCACTCCTCGAACCGGTTCCGGAATCACGTGTCGATCTGCCCATAGAAAAAATTGATGACATCTGTCGTATCTGGCGGGAAGTACTTCGAGTGGCACGTGTGCACCCAGACGACAACTTCATTGATTTGGGTGGAAACTCATTGCTCGCCGTTCAGGCAGCGGCCAGGATGAATGAATTCCTGGTAACCGCGGTTGAACCGGCGGAAATACTTCTCGCCGAGTCCGCCGCCGAACTGGGCGCACGTGTGCGGCACTCCGAGGCGGTCTCGTGACCGGTCCCGTCAGGCGGCACGCGACCACCGCGCCGCTGTCATTTGCTCAGGAACGACTTTGGTTCGTGCACGCCGCCGCACCCGAGTCCCCGATCTACAACGTGCCGTTGTTCTTCCACTGGCGCGGCGAGGTCGACCAGGACGCGCTGCACCGGGCGCTGCTCGCGGTGGTCGAGAAGCACGAGGTGCTGCGGACCACCTACGAGGACCGCGACGGCGAGCGCGTCCAGGTCGTCGGCGAGGCACGGGTGACCGTCGAGGTCGTCGGCCACAGCCCCGACGTCGAGGCACGGCGCGGGTTCGACCTCGCCGCCGGGCCACCGATCCGCTGCGCGGTCTGGAAGGGACAGCCGGACGGGGACGCGGTCCTGCTGACCGTGCACCACATCGCCGTCGACGGGTGGTCGCTGCCCGCGTTGTTCGGCGACCTCGGGACCGCGTACGACGCCGAGATCGCCGGGCGCCACGCGGACCTGGGCGAGCCACCGGTCCAGTACGCGGACTTCGCGGTGTGGGACCGCGCCGGGCTCGACGAGGCGCTGCTCACCCGGCGCGCCGCCGAGCTGGCGGCGGTGCCCACCGGCCTGCGGCTCGGCGGGGCCAGGCCGGTCCCCGCCGGCTTCCACGCCGGCGACCAGCACCGCTTCCCGATCCCCGCGGCCACCTGGGACGCCGTGGGGGAGCTGGCCAGGAGGCTGCGCGTCACGCCGTTCGTCGTGCTGCTCGCGGCGTACGGCGAGGTGATCGGCCGCTGGTCCGGGCGCGACGAGTTCCTGGTCGGTGCCGTCACCGCCAACCGCACCCACCCGGCGGTCGAGGACCTGGTCGGCTTCTTCGTCAACACCGTGCCGCTGCGGTGCACGACCCGCCCGCCCACGTTCGCGCAGCGGTGCGCCGAGCTGCGCCGCGAGGCGTTCGGGTCCATGACCTACCAGCGCGTCCCGTTCGACCAGCTGGTCGCGAGGACGCCGGGACGAGGGCTCGTCGAGGTCGGGTTCGCGCTGCAGAACATGCCGGCGCCGGACACGACCAGGTGGACGGCGCCCGACGTGCTGCCGACCGGGACGGCGAAGTACGACGTGCTGCTGATCGTCGAGGAGACGGCGGACGGCGTGCTCGGCACCCTGGAGCACGACACGGAGCTGTACCCGGCGGAGCTCGGGCCGCGGCTGGCCGAGGACTTCGTCGCGCTGCTCGCCCGCGCGGTGGCCGAGCCCGAGGCGCCGCTCGCCGGGCTCGCGCTGCCGCACGGACCGCTGGAGATCCCGCTGGAGACCCCGCTGGAGATCCCGTCGCCCTCGCCGATGTCCACAGTGGAGCGTGCCGGCGGCGCGCTGTCGGAGTCCGAACGACGGGCGGCGGAGCTGTTCCGCGCGGTGCTGGCCGAGGCGGGCGTCGAGATCACGGACCCGGCGCGCACCGACAACTTCTTCACGCTCGGCGGCCATTCGCTGCTGGCGGTGGGCATGCTGGCCCGTGCCCGGCGGGAGCACGGCGCGGCGGTGCGGCCGAGCGAGTTCCTGGCGGAGCCGACCGTGGCCCGGCTGGGGGAGCTGCTGCGCGGCGGAAACCGGGAGACCGAGGCCGTTCCTGTGGACGGTCCGGTGCCGGCGACGTCGACTCAGCAGCGGTTCTGGTTCCTCGACCGGATTCCGGAGCTGCGCGCGGCGTATCTGGTGCCGACCGTCGTGCACTTCCCCGGTGAGGTGGGAGCGGAGGAGCTGCGGGACGCGGTCGACACCGTGCTCGCCCGGCATCCGTCGCTCCGCTCGCGCTTCCGCTTGGACCACGAGGAGAAGCGGGTCGTCCGCACGGCGTCGGAACCACCGGCGCGGGCGACGGTCACCGATGCGCGCGGCTGGGACGAGGGCAAGCTCGCCGACCACGTCGCCGAGCTGTGCTGGACCCCGTTCGACCTCGCGGTCGAGGCCCCGGCCAGGGCGGAGGTCGTGCTGGTCGCGAGCGGCGTCCGGCTGGTGTTGTGCGCCCACCACGCGGTGGTCGACGGCGCGTCGGTCCGGGTGTTGCTGGAGCAGGTCGCGGCCGTGGTGCGCGGAGAGGAGCTGCCCGCACCCGTGCGGTCGGATCGACCGGCCGCGCAGGCCGACTCCGCGGAGCTGATCACCGCTTTGCAAGGCGCGCCAACGGATGTGCGGCTGCCGCACGACCGGCCGCGCGCGTCCGTCCACAGCATCCTCGGCGCCATCCGCGCCGTCGACGCGGTGGACCTGCGGGAGGTGGCGAAGGAGTCGGGCTGCAGCGCGTTCGTGGCGACGGCCGCGGTGCTGGCGGTCGCGCTGGCGCGGAGGTCGGACCAGCGCGACTTCCTGTTCGCGTTCCCCTGGTCGGGCCGGGAACACCCGGACGCGGTCGGGATGTTCGTGAACACCCTGGTGCTGCGGGCGGACCTGCGCGGCGACCCGACCTGGCGCGAAGTGCTCGCCCGCGTGCGCGACGCCGCCTCGGTGGCCTACCGGGCGGCGGACGTCCCGTTCGACGAGGTGGTGGCCGCGGTGCACCCGCGGCGCGACCTGAGCCGCCCGGCGCTGACGCCCGTGTACGTCGCCTCCGGGGACGACTGGCGGCCGCCGCTCGACGGTGTGCTGCTGCCGCTCGACCCGCTGGCGGTGAAGTACGAGCTGGAACTGACGGTGGTCGAGACCGCGGCCGGGCTGCGGCTGTCCGCCGCCTACCAGGCCGACCTGTTCGACGACGACACGATCGAAGACCTGCTCGCGGACGTCCAGAAGGCGGCGGCCGCGCTCGTGACGAACCCCGATGGCCCCGCGTGTGAGGAGAAACTGCGTTGACGAAGCTCGATCACGTGCGGGAGGCGTGGGCCGAGGCACTGGACATCTCGCCGGACGAGGTGCCCACCGAGGTCAGTTTCTTCGACGCGGGCGGCAACTCGTTGCTGTTGCTGCTGCTCTGGGAACGCCTCAACGGCCTCACGACCCGCGACCTCAAGGCCGCCGACCTCTTCGAGCACAGCACCGTGCTCGCCCAGGCGGAGTTCCTCGAGAGCACCGACGAACCGGTCGCCGCCGCGGCGACGTCCCGGTCGGCGCTGCTCGGCCGGTCGCGCAGGGAAGCTTCATGAGCGACACCGACATCGCTGTCGTCGGCGTCGGCTGCCGCTTCCCGGACGCCTGGACGCCCGAGGAGTTCTGGCGCAACATCGACGCGGGCCGGGTGTCCGTCCAGGACCTGACCGAGGAGCAGCGCCGGGCCGGTGGCATCACCGACGACGTCGCCGCGCAGCCGGGCTTCGTCGCCAAGGGCACGTCCCTGCCGGGCGTGGCCGACTTCGCCGGCGAGTTCTTCGGCTACCCGCCCGCCGAGGTCGACGTCATCGACCCGCAGCAGCGGATCTTCCTGGAGGTCTGCTGGGAGGCGCTGGAGGCGGCCGGGCATCCGCCCCGCAAGGACGGTCCCGTCACGGGCGTCTTCGCGGGCAGTGCGGCCGGGACGTACTCGGCGGCGGTGTTCGCCGCGAAGACGCAGGCCGAAGGGCTCGCCGCGGCCATCGACGACCTCGGCCTCACCCTCGGCGGCCAGGCCGACTTCCTCACCTCGCGAGTCGCCTACAAGCTCGGCATGCGCGGCCCGGCGGTGAGCGTGCAGACGGCGTGCTCGTCGTCGTTGTACGCGGTGCACTACGCCGTGCTGAGCCTGCTGTCCGGTGAGTGCGACATCGCGCTGGCCGGTGGCTCGACGGCGCTGGAACCGTTGGCGGGCTACCACTACCAGCCCGGCGGGCTGCTGTCGGAGGACGGCTTCTGCCGGTCGTTCGACGCGAAGTCGAGCGGCACGTCGTTCAGCTCCGGCGTCGGCGTGGTCGCGTTGCGGCGCCTCGCGGACGCGCTGGCGGACGGCGACCCGATCCTCGCGGTCGTCAAGGGCAGCGCGGTCGGCAACGACGGCGCGGACCGGCCCGGCTACACCGCACCGAGTCCCGCCGGGGTGGCGGAGGTCGTCGCGACGGCGCTGCGGATCGCCGGCGTGTCGGCCGACGACCTGCGGTACGTCGAGGCGCACGGTTCCGGCACGCCGCTCGGCGACCACGTCGAGCTGATCGGGCTGAGCAAGGGCCTGCGGCGCAGCACGCACCGCACCGGGTTCGTCGGGCTGGGGTCGGTGAAGACCAACCTCGGGCACTGCGGACCGGCCGCGGGCATCGCGGGGTTCATCAAGGCCGTGCACATCGCGCATACCGGGACGCTGCCGCCGCACCCGTTCTTCGACCGCGCCCGTGACGAGGGCGAGCTGGCCGAGAGCCCGTTCTACCTCTCGAGGACGGCGGGCAGCGACACGGACCCGAACCGGCACGTGCTGGTGAACTCGATGGGCGTCGGCGGCACGAACGTCGCCGCCGTGCTCGCCGCCCCGCCCGTCGTCGCGAAGCCGCCGGCCGAGCCCGGCGACGTCGTGCGGCTGGTGCTGTCGGCGCGGTCGCGCGGCGAGCTGGACGCGATGTCGAAGCGGCTGGCCGACGAGCTGGACCGCGGCGAGCACCCGGCCGAGGACATCGCGCACACGCTGCGGGTCGGCCGGCAGTCCTTCGCGGAACGACGCGTCGTCACCGCGGCACCGGGGAAGCTCTCGGCGGCCCTGCGGCTGCCGCGGCCACCGGCGGTTCAGACGAAGCGGGGTGCCGCCCGTCGCGCGATCGTCGTCGGCGAGGCGTCACCCGACCTGCTCGCGGCACTGCCCGCGTCGACCCAGGTCGTGGCGGAAACCCCGGTCGCACCGCCGAAGGACGCCGTCGTCGTCGGAACCGACCTCTGGGACGCGCTGACCACGGCCTGGCTCCACGGGGTCGACGTCCGCTGGGACGCCGTGTCGAAGGGCCGGCGGGTCACGCTGCCGACGTACCCGTTCCAGCGCAGGCGGTACTGGCTGCTCGACCGGCTGCCCCCGATCGCCGCGGTGCCGCAACCCGGTGCCGCGCAACCAGTTCCGGAGAAGGCGCCCGTCGGGGACGACGTGGAGGCCGACGTCGCCGAGGTCTGGCGCGAGCTGTTCGGCGTCGAGACGATCGGCATCGACGACGAGTTCGGCTCGCTCGGCGGCACCTCCCTGCTGTCCGTGCAGATGGCGTTCGAGCTGCAGCAACGCCACGGCGTGCTGGTGAACGTCCACCGCGCGGGCGGCAGCAAGGCCACCGTGCGGCGGATCGCCGAGATCATCCGCGGCAAGCTCGCCGGTGCCGAACGCGGCTCCGCCGACATCGACCCGATCGCGGACGGCGACGGCGACCTGATGGACGCCGACATCCAGCTGCCGCTCGGTGAGGTCGCACCGGCCAACAACGGGACCGGCGTGCTGGTCACCGGCGCCACCGGCTTCCTGGGCGCGTTCGTGCTGCACGAGCTGCAGAAGGCCAGGCAGGGCACCATCCACTGCCTGGTCAGGGCCGCGGACGAGGCCGAGGCGTGGGCGCGGCTGAGCGAGGCCGCCGAGAAGTACCTGCTGCCGGCACCGGACCCGTCCCGCGTGCGGGCGGTCCCCGGTGACCTCCGTGAGATCGGCGACGTCTGCCGGGCGCACCCCGAGCTGGCCGCGGACGTCGGCCAGGTGCTGCACATCGCCGCGAAGGTCGTGTTCACCGAGCCGTACCGGGTGCTGCGCGAGGACAACGTGCTGCCGATGGTCGAGCTGCTGCGGTGGATGCGCGAGAGCGGCGTCGGCGAGTTCAGCTTCGTGTCCACGGTGGCGGCGACGGCCCCCGCGCTCGGTGTGGACGGCAGGGTGCTGGAGAAGCGCGCCCAGTCGCTCGACCCGCAGCAGGGCGGGTACGGCGCCGGCAAGTGGGCGGGCGAACGGCTGCTGGAGCGGGCAGAGGCCGACGGCATGCGCGTGCGGATCTTCCGGCCGGGGTTCATCCTCGCCGACAGCCGCACGGGTGCCTGCAACGACCGCGACCTGATCTGGCACATCCTGGCGAGCGGCCTGGCCGTCGGCGCGCACCCGGTCGACGACCGGGCGAACCCGATGGCACCGGTCGACGTCGTGGCCAGGGCGATCGCGGAGCTGTCCGTCGACGCCCGTGCCATCGGCCGCGCCTACCACCTGATCGACGAGAAGTGCCACGGCCTGCGCCAGGTGTTCGAGCTGCTCGACCTCCAGACGAAACCGCTGCCGTCGGACGAGTGGCTCGCGCTGGTCGGCAAGGAGGCCCTGGCCACCGGCAACGAGGTGCTGTCCACGATGGCGCTCTACGAGGTGGAGGGCCACGAGCTGGGCGAGGACGGCATGGAGGCCACGGCGTGGCGCTCCTGGTTGCGGGACAACGACCTCAGCTCCGCACCGACCACCGCGGTCCTGCGGGGCGGGCTGGCGTACCTGGCGGAGCGGAACGGCGCGATGCGCGCCGTGCTGCCGGAGATCGCCGGAACTCGGGAACTCGGGGAGAACTCATGATCGCGGTACTCGGCGCGGGCGTGATGGGCACCGGCATCGCCACGCTCGCCATCGGACACGGCGTCGACGTCACCCTCGTGGACGTCGACGACGACAAGCTCACGGCGGCCCGTGCCGCGGTGAAGCAGCAGCTGCGCGGCGCGAAGATCATGGGCACGATGCCCAAGTCCGGGCCGGCGGGCGAGCTGGTGTGCACCACGGACCTGGGCGACGCCGCGACGGCCGAGGCGGTGGTCGAGGCCGTCACCGAGCTGGCCGACCTCAAGGCCAAGGTGCTCGCCGAGGTCTCGTCGGTCGTCGCGCCGGGCACGTTGCTGCTCACCAACACCTCGGCCATCCCGGTCGACGAGCTGGCGTCGGTCGTGCAACGGCCGGAGGACGTGGCGGGCGCGCACTTCATGAACCCGCCGTACGTGATCCGCATGGTCGAGGTGATCCGCGGCCCGCGCACCGGCGAGGCCGCGATGGACTCCGTGCGCGGCCTGCTCGGCAAGCTCGACCGCGACCTGGTCGTCGTCGGCGACGGGCCCGGGTTCGTCATCAACCGCGTGTTGCAACGGGTCATCAACGAGTCCGCCCGCATCGTCGAGGAGGGCCTGGCCACGCCGCAGGACGTGGACGCGCTGTTCGAGGGCTGTCTCGGCCACCGCACCGGGCCGCTGGCGACGGCGGACCTCATCGGGCTGGACAACGTCGCGGACAGCCTGCGGGTGCTGCACGAACGCACGGGGGACGCGGGCTACGCGCCGTGCGACCTGCTGCTCGCGAAGGTGCGCGACGGCGAGTTCGGACGCAAGACGGGCAAGGGATTCTACGAGCACGGAGGGGTCTGGGCGTGAACATCACTGTGGGGCTGCACGACTTCCTCGTCTCCCGCACCAAGAGGACGTGGGAGCCGGACGAGGACCTGTTCGCCGCGGGTGTCGTGTCGTCGTTGTTCGCGCTGGAGCTCGTCGTGTACCTGGAGAAGGCGCACGGCGTGGAGGTCGAGGGCGAGTACCTGAGCATCGACAACTTCCGCACGATCAGCCGCATCGAGAAGATGGTGCACGAGCTGCAGGCGGCCACACCGTGAGCGACGTCCTCGGCTCCGCGCTGGAGCTGCTGACCGAGCGCGTGGCGGACCGGGCGGCCGAGTGGGACCGCGCGGGCGTGCTGCCCGTGGAGGTTCTGCGCGAGCTGGGCGCCAAGGGCGTTCTCTGCGCTCAGGTGTCCACATCGGACGGTGGGCTCGGGCTGTCCAGCGTCGAGAACGGCGAGCTGACCGCGCACCTCGGCACGTTGTGCGGCTCGACCAGGAGCGTGGCGACCTCGCACGGCATGGCCGCGTGGGTCGTCACCCGCCTGGGGTCGCGCAAGCAGCGGGCGGAGTTCCTGCCCCGGCTGACGAGCGGCGAGCTGGCCGCGGTCGCGTTCAGCGAGTCCGGTGCGGGCAGCGACCTGGCGTCCATGACGACCGAGATCCGGCGCGACGGCGACGAGGTCGTCGTGTCGGGCGGGAAGGTCTGGATCACGGTCGCCGCCTACGCCGACCTGGTCGTGGTGTTCGGCAGGTTCGGCGAGGGCGCCGGTGCCGTCGTGGTGCCGACGAACGCGGAAGGCGTGCACGTCGAACGGATCCCCGAACCGCTCGGTTGCCGCGCCGCCGGTCACGCCGTGGTCCGGCTCGACGACGTCCGGCTGCCCGCGGACCACCTGCTCAGCGGCGCCGGCATGTCGCTCGGCCTGCTGGTCACGTCCGCGCTGACCTACGGCAGGCTCTCGATCGCCTGGGGCTGCGTGGGAATGCTGCGCACCTGCCTCAAGGAGGCCACGGAGCACGCGCGGTCGCGCACGCAGTTCGGCGTCGCACTGGCCGAGCACCAGCTGGTCGCCGGGCACCTCGCGGACCTGCTCGTCGCGGAGCAGGTCGCGACCAGGATGTGCGAGCACGCCAGCCGGTGCTGGGACGACGGCACACCGGAGCTGGTGACCGCGTCCGTGCTCGCCAAGCACGTCTCGGCGACCAACGCGGCCCGTGCGGCGGCCACCGCCGTCCAGGTGCTGGGGTCGGCGGGCGCGCGGGACACCCACCCGGTGGCCAGGGCGTACCGGGACGCGAAGCTCATGGAGATCATCGAGGGCAGCAACGAGATCTCGCGGCTGCTGCTGGCGGGTGCGGCATGAGCATCGGCATCGGCTCCATCCACTGCGTGCTCCCGGAGCAGCTCGTGAAGGTGAGCGAGCTGCCCGAGTTCGAGGCGCTGGGCCACGACGAGGCGGAGTTCGCCCGCACCTGCGGTGTCGAGACGATCTCCGAGTTCGACGACGTCACGGCGGGCGACCTGGCCGTGCGGGCGACGCGGGAGCTGCTGGACCGCGACCCCGTCGAACCCGACCTGCTGATGCTGGTCGGGCCGCGCGCCCCGGACGTGCTGCTCGGCTCGGACGTCTGCCGCGTGCAGGCCGAGACGAAGCTGACCGGCGCGTTCGCCTTCACCGTCGACGGCCTGGGCTGCACGGGGTCCAGCGCCGCCTGGGCGCTCGGCAGGGACCTGCTGCTCGCCGACCCGGCGAGGCAGTCGGTGCTGATCACGCACGCCAGCAGGCCGACGGGCGCGGACCGGGTGCGGTTCCCGGTCACCGTGATCGGCGACGGCGCGTGCGCGATGACGCTGGTCAAGGGCGGGCGGCCGGTCCTGCGGGCGCACCGGATGGCGACCGACGGCACGTTCCACGACCTGTTCGGCGTCGACTACAAGCAGACGCCCTGGTACGAGTGGCGGGAGGAGTGCGAGTCGCCCGACCGCTACCGCTTCGAGCTGGCCATGCACAGCAAGGTGCGGCTCGGGAAGCTCGTGAAGGCCGTGCTCGCGGACGCGGGGATCGACCGGGCCGACGTGGCCGCGACGCTGATGCAGAACGTCACGGCCGGCGCGTACGACTTCTACCAGTCCCTTTTGGACCTGACGATTCACCCCGTCTGCAAGGAGAACCTGAGCCGCCACGGCCATCTCGGCGCGATGGACGTGGTGCTGAACCTCGACCGGCTGCTGGCGAGCGGGGAGCTCGCCGAGGGAGATCTGGTGCTGGTGCTGAACAACAGCCCGGTCGCCGCCTGGGCGGTGACGTTGTGGGAACTGTGAAATGCCTCGTCTGGGACCTCGACCGGACCCTGTGGGCGGGAACCCTGCTGGAGGGCTTCGAACCGACGCTCTCCGACGAGGTCCGCGAGACGATCGTCGAGCTGGACCGGCGGGGGATCCTGCAGTCCGTCGCGAGCCGCAACGACCACGACCACGCGTGGGAGTGGCTGGAGAAGCTCGGCGTCGCCGAGTACTTCGTGCTGCCGCGGATCGGCTGGGGCGCCAAGTCCGAGTCGGTGCGGGAGATCGCGGACAAGCTGAACTTCGCCCTGGACACCATCGCGTTCGTGGACGACCAGCCCACCGAACGCGCCGAGGTCACCTACCACCTGCCCGAGGTGCGGGTCTACGAGGCCGAACGGGTCGCGGAGCTGGTGGGGTTGCAGGAGTTCACGCCGGCGACCATCACCGTCGACTCGGCCCGGCGGCGCGAGATGTACCAGGCGGGCTTCCGGCGGGACACCGCACGGGCCGAGCACGCCGGCCCCGACGAGGAGTTCCTGAGGTCGCTCGACCTGGTCATGACGATCAGCAGGGCCACCGAGTACGAGCTGGCGCGGGCCGAGGAGCTGACCCTGCGCACCAGCCAGATGAACGCGACCGGCGTGCACTACTCGGACGAGGACCTGCGGGCGCTGCTCGCCGATCCGCGGCACGAGGTGCTCGTCGTGACGATGGCGGACCGGTTCGGCCCGCACGGCGCGGTCGGGTTGCTGCTGCTGGAGAAGCTCGGCCGGGCCTGGCACCTGAAGCTTCTGGCGACGTCGTGCCGGGTGGTCGCGTTCGGCGCCGGAGCGGTGCTGCTGCGGTGGCTCGCCACCGAGGCGGCCGAGGCGGACGCGCACCTCGTCGCGGACTTCAAGAAGACCGAGCGCAACCGCATGATGGAGGTCGCCTACCGGTTCGCCGGGTTCCGCACGGAGGACTGCGCGTGCCTCGCGGACGTGGGGACCGCGAACAGGGGGACCGCGAACAGGGGGACTGGGGACGTCCAGCACCTCCACCTCGTGCCCCAGCGGCACGAGCCACCGACCACCATGACCCTGGACGCGGTGAGGCTCGCATGAACACGCTGTACCACTGGTTCGCGCGGTCGGCCGAGCGCCACCCGGACCACGTCGCGATCGAGGTCGGGGGAGAGGCCCTGACCTACCGGGAGCTGCGCGAGCGGTCCGACGCGGTGGCGGCCGGCATCCTCGCGGCGCACGGTTCGGTGCCGGCGCGGATCGCGCTGCCGGCCGACCGGTCGCTGCCCACGTACCTCGGATACCTCGCCGCACAACGGCTCGGTGCCACCGTGACGCCGATCAACCCGGCCCACCCGGAGTCGCGCAACCAGGCGATCCTGGACCTGGCGAAGCCGGATCTCGTGCTGTCCGAAGTGGACGAACGGGACGGCGAGCTGCCGTCGCCGGCCGAGCAGGACGTCGCGTACGTCCTGTTCACCTCCGGCTCGACCGGCAGGCCGAAGGGCGTGCCGATCACGCACGCCAACCTCGAGCCCTACATCGCGCACAACATCGCGAAGTTCGAGGTCGGCCCCGGCTGCCGGATGTCGCACACGTTCGACCTCACGTTCGACCCGTCGGTGTTCGACCTGTTCGTCACCTGGGGCGGTGGCGCGACCCTGGTCGTGCCGGAACGCGCCGAGCTGCTCGAACCGGTGAGGTACCTGGCCGAGCGGGGGATCACGCACTGGTTCTCGGTGCCGTCGGTCGTCTCGGTGAGCGCGAACCTCGGCAACCTGCCCACGGGCGTCGAGAACTCGTTGCGGCACAGCATCTTCATCGGCGAGCAGCTCACGTACGGGCAGGCGCGGGCGTGGCAGGAGGTCGCGCCGCAAGCGGTCATCACGAACGTCTACGGCCCGACCGAGCTGACGGTGGCGTGCACCGAGTACACGCTGCCCAGCGATCCCGCGCGGTGGCCGGAGACGTCGAACGACACCGTGCCCATCGGCCCCGTCTACGCCTTCCTCGACTCGGTCGTGCTCGACGACGGCGAGCTGTGCGTGCGCGGCTCGCAGCGGTTCGCCGGCTACCTCGACCCGGCCGACAACACCGGCCGGTTCCTGCCGGCGCACCTCCCGCTGTCGGACGGGCACTACTACCGGACCGGCGACCGGGTGCGCGAGGAGAACGGGAACTGGGTGCACCTCGGCCGGCTCGACAACCAGGTGAAGATCCGCGGCTACCGGATCGAGCTCGGCGAGGTCGAGGCCGCCCTGCGCGGGCACGAGGGCGTGCGCGACGTCGTGGTGATCGCCGCCGACACCGGCGCCGAGACCGAGCTGGTCGCGTACTTCACCGGCGAGCCGCACACCACCGTCGAACTGGTGCGGTGGCTGCGCAAGCGGTTGCCGATCCACATGGTGCCCCGGCGCTTCCACCACCTCCCGGAGATCCCGCTGAACGCCAACGGCAAGGCGGACCGCAAGGTCCTGCGAGAGCTGGTGAGCTCATGACCGCGTTGCACGAGAAGCTGATCCGCCAGATCTACCCGCCGGCCGGCCCGGTCAGGGTGCTGGTGGCGGCCAACCTCGGACACGGCCTGTCCAACGGCATGCTGCTCACCGTCGTCGTGCTGTACTTCACGAACTCGGTGCACATCCCCGCCACCCAGGTGGGCATCGGCCTGACGATCGCGGCCGCGCTGAAGATGGCCGTGAGCGTCCCGCTGGGCCACCTGATCGACGTGATGGGCGCCCGCACCGCCGCCATCGCCTTCCACCTCGTGCGCGGCGCGTTCATCGCCGGGTACGTGCTCGCCGAGGGCGCGGTGGCGTTCGCGGTGGTGGCGAGCCTCGTCTACATCGCGGAGTCCGGCGCCCACTCGTCGCAGGCGACGGTGGTGGCGGCCGCGATGCCGCCGGAGGAACGCATCAAGGCGCGCGCGTACACCCGGTCCGCCAACAACATCGGCTTCTCGGTCGGTGCGCTGGGCGGTGGTGTCGCGCTGACCGCCGACTCCCGGCCGGTCTACGTGACGCTGCTGGTGATCTGCGCCGTGCTGTACGCGGCCAGCGGCCTGGTGTACCTGAAGCTGCCGAACGCGCCCAAGGTCGACCGGCCCGCGGGCGCCAGCCGGTGGGAGGTGCTCAAGGACCGGCCGTTCGCCGTGTTCGGGTTGCTGAACACCTTGCTGGTGATGAACGTCGGCATTCTGCTCGTCGCGCTGCCGATCTGGATCTCGCAGAAGACCAGCGCGCCGCCGGTGCTCTACTCCGTGATCCTGGTGCTCAACACGGTGATGGTCGTGCTGTTCCAGGTCCGGGCCAGTGAGGGCGCCGAGACGATCGAGGGTGGCGCGAAGGCGTTGCGGCGCTGCGGTGTGCTGCTGGCGGTGTGCTGCGCGCTCTTCGCGTTCGCCCAGGGCCAGTCGATGTGGGTCGCGATCGCGTTCCTGCTGGCCGGCGCGGTGGTGCACGCGGTCAGCGAACTCCTGTACAGCGCGGGATCCTGGGCGTTGGCCTACGAACTGGCGCCCGAACACGCCCACGGGCAGTACCAGGGCTTCTTCGGCATGACCTCGAACCTCGGGTCGATGGTCACCCCGCTCGTCGTGACCACGCTGATCATCGACCAGGGCTGGCCGGGCTGGCTCGTGCTCGGTGCCGTCCTGCTGGCCGCGGGTCTCGCGGCGCCGTCGGTCGCCCGGTGGGCGGCCGCCACCCGACTCCAGGAAAAGGCGGTGTGACCGCGGTGGACTTCAGCCTGTTCTACTTCGCCAACGACAACTGCTCGCTCGACGCGAACCGGTACGACCTGCTGCTGTCGGGCGCGAAGTTCGCCGACGCCCACGACTTCGCCGCGGTGTGGACGCCGGAGCGGCACTTCCACCCGTTCGGCGGGATCTACCCGAACCCGGCCGTGGCGGGCGCCGCGATCGCCGCCGTGACCGAACGGATCGGCATCCGCGCGGGCAGCGTCGTCTCGCCGCTGCACCACCCGCTGCGGATCGCCGAGGAGTGGTCGGTCGTCGACAACCTCTCCGGCGGCAGGGCCGGCATCTCGCTGGCGTCCGGCTGGCACGCGACGGACTTCGTGCTGCGCCCGGAGAACTACGAGAACCGCCGCCAGGTGGTGATCGAGAACGTCGAGCAGCTCCGCTCGCTGTGGCGTGGGGAGAAGATGCCGTTCACCGACGGCGTGGGGAACACCAGCGAGGTCAAGGTCTTCCCGCCGCCCGTGCAGCACGAGCTGCCGATCTGGGTCACCAGCGCGGGTGGCGCCGAGACGTTCCGCAACGCCGGCCGCATCAAGGCAGGCCTGCTCACCCACCTGCTCGGCCAGGACCTGGACGAGCTGGCGGACAAGATCGCGCAGTACCGCGAGGAGGCGGGCGACGCCGCGCACGTCGTGCTGATGGTGCACGCGTTCCTCGGCGACGACGAGGACGACGTGCGCGAGATCGTCCGCGAGCCGATGTCCGCCTACCTGCGCAGCTCGATCAACCTGCTGCTGGGGTCGCAGCTGCCCGGCGCGAGGAAGATCGACCCGTCGAAGCTGCGCGAGTCCGAAGTGGACTTCCTGGTGCAGCGCTCGTTCGACCGCTACTACGACGACGGCGGGCTGCTCGGCACCGTGCCCAAGGCCCTGAAGGTGGTCGAACGGGCGCGGGCCATCGGCGTCGACGAGATCGCCTGCCTGATCGACTTCGGCATCGACACCAAACAGGTCCTGGCGGGCCTCGACCACCTGAACGAGCTCCGACTCCTTGCGAGGAAGCCTTGACCAACGTCCACGCGCTGTCCGACCGGTACATCGACGAGTTCGCCGCGCTCGACCCGATCAACGGCAGCTACCTCGGCATCCCCGGCCACGACGAGAACCTGACGGACTTCTCGCCGGACGGCTACAAGGCCCGCGGCGAGCTGCGCGCCCGCACGTTGCGCGAGATGGCCGACGCGCCCGCCGCCGACGAGGCCGAGGAGCTGGCGCGGGAGGTCTTCCAGGAACGGGTCGGCACCGAGCTGGACATGTTCGAGGCCGGGCTCGACGAAGCGTGCGTCAACACGATCAACAGTCCCGTCCAGGACATCCGGATCGCGTTCGACCTCATGAACCCGGAGACCCGGGAGGACTGGGAGAAGGTCGCCCGGCGCATGGCGAAGGTGCCCGAGACGCTGAACGGTCTCGCCGCCTCCCTCGCGAGTGCGTTGCGGCGCGGCACCTCCACGTCCGGCCGTCAGCTCACCAAGATCGCCGGCCAGTGCGACACGTGGGCGGGCAACGCGGACCCCGAGGCGTTCTTCACGAAGTTCGTCCGCGGCGCCGGAAACGTCCCGGCGAGCCTCCGCGCGAAGCTGGAGACGCACGCGGAGGCGGCCAACGCGGCGTTCGCGGGGTTCGCGACCTGCCTGCGCGAGGAGATCGCCCCGCAGGCTCCGGACCGCGACGGCGTCGGCCCGGACACCTATGCTCTTTGGTCACGCCAGTTCCTCGGCGCTCGGATCGACCTGCACGAGGCGTACGAGTGGGCGTGGGGCGAGTTCGCCCGTGTGGAGAAGGAGATGCTGGCGCTCGCCGACCGCATCAAGCCCGGTGCGTCACTGGCCGAGGCCGCGGTGGTGTTGGACGCCGACCCCCGCTACCTCGTCGAGGGACGGGACGAGTACGGCGCGTGGATGCAGAAGCTGAGCGACCAGGCGCTGAGCGACCTGCGCGGTGTCCACTTCGACATCCCCGACGAGCTGATGCGCTTCGAGGTGCGCCAAGCCCCGCCCGGAGGGTCCGTCGGCCAGTACTACGCCGCGCCCACCGAGGACTTCTCCCGCGCCGGCAGCACCTGGTGGAGCGCACCGGCCGACCAGACCCGGTTCCACACCTGGCGGCAGATCTCGACGCTATACCACGAGGGCGTGCCCGGTCACCACCTGCAACTCGGCACCGCAGTGCACCAGGCGGACAGGCTGAACAAGTACCAGCGGCTGCTGGCGTTCTCCTACGGCCACGGCGAGGGATGGGCGCTGTACGCCGAGAAGCTGATGCGGGAGCTGGGGTACGTGTCGTCGGACGGCGACGTCTTCGGCTCGCTCACCGACGAGATGTACCGGGCGACGCGGGTGATCCTGGACATCGGCCTGCACCTCGGCCTGGACATCCCGCGCGGCACCGGTTTCCACGAGGGCGCGCGGTGGACGCCCGCGCTGGCACTGGAGTTCTTCCTGACCCGCACCACGGTCCGCGAGTCGCTCTCGCGCGACCAGGTGGACCGCTACCTCGGCTGGCCGGCGCAGGCCACGTCGTACAAGCTCGGCGAGCGCATGTGGCTGGAGGCGATCGCGGACGCCCGTGGGCGGCACGGGGAGGCGTTCGACCTCAAGGACTTCCACATGCGGGCGCTGGAGATGGGCTCGATGGGGCTGGACACGTTGCGGGTGCAGCTGGCGAGGCTCTGACGGACCGGGGGCGCACCGCGAACCGGTGCGCCCCCAACCGTTCCACGCCGTCAGGTCAGCTGGCGTAGACCTCGAACTCGTAGATCCGCGCCGCCGTGTTGCCGTCGTTGGTCGGCGTGGTGATGTTCAGCTTCACGTACCGCGCCGACCGTTGCGTGAACTGGTGGTAGGACCGGCTCGCCCGCGCCGACGAGACGGTCGCGACCGTCGTCCAGTTCGTGCCGTCGGTCGACGTCTGGACGTTGTAGGCGCCCGTGTTGAACCCGGTGCTCTCCCCGCCGAGCCCGGCGTGCTTGAGCACGACCGACCCGACGTTCTGCGCCGAGCCGAGGTCGACCTGCAGGGACTTCGTGCCGCCGGCCAGTGAGCACCACTTCCCGGACAGGCTGCCGTCGAACGCCTTGGCCGCCGTCTCGCTGTCGTTGCAGGGCGTGGACCCCGAGGCGGACTTGCCCAGCGCCAGGTTCGTGCCGAGGGCCGGCGGTGCCGCCGGGGGCGTGAAGCCGTCGTTGTACGAGGGCGGCACGTCCGAGGCGTTCGTGCCCCAGCTGCTGGGCGACGAGCCCATCGTGTAGCTCAGGGTCGTGTTGCCGGAGATGTCCCCGTAGCGCAGCCAGGACTTCGTCGTCGCGGTGCCGTTGCGGCTGAAGCTCTGCACGTACTGGGACGACGAACCCGCACCGGACGCGTTGATCTGCAGGGTGGCGCTGGGGCGGTTGACCGTGATGGACGGGAACAGCGGTCCGTGCAGCGCCAGCACGTCCGCGCCCGGCGTGGGCGGGTACATGCCCATCGCCGACCAGACGTACCAGGCGGAGGTGGCGCCGAGGTCGTCGTTGCCGGGCAGGCCGCCCGCCGCCGTGGTGAACGACTCGGACATCACCCGGCGCACGGCCGCGCTGGTGCCCTGCGGGTAGGCCGCGTAGTGGTACGCCCACGGCACGCCGTGCTCCGGCTCGTTGCCGATGTAGAAGTACGGCTGGCTGAGTCCGCCGTTGAGCTGCGTGAAGTGGTGGTCGAGCCGCTGGACCGCGGTCTTCGGGCCGCCCATCAGGTTGATCAGGCTGCCGAAGTTCCACGGCACCATCCACGTGTACTGCGACGCGTTGCCCTCGGTGTAGCCGCTCGGGCTGCCGGGGGAGACGGGCCACGCCCACGAGCCGTCGGAGTTGCGCTTCTGCACGTACCCCGACTCCGGGTTGTACACGTTGGCCCACCACTGGGCGCGGGTCATGTAGGTGTTGTACTTCGTCGTGTCGCCCACGGCCTTCGCGAACTGCGCGACGGCGAAGTCGGAGCTCGAGTACTCCAGCGAGTCCGACGGGTCCTCGGTGACGTAGTGCCGGCTGAGGTACCCGGACTGCCGGCCGCGGATCGCGCTGCCCTGCGTGGTGCCGCCGTTGGAGCTCTTGTCCATCAAGGACAACGCGGCGGCGGTGTCGAAGCCGCGCACGCCGAACGCGTACATGCTGGACACGATGATCGGCCCGGGATCACCGTTCATCACGAAGATCTCCTGGCTGTTGTGCGACCACTTCGGCAGCAGCCCACCCTGCTGCCCGTCGAGGACCATGGACTTGGCGATGTCACTGGCTTCCGCCGGTGCGAGCAACGCGATCAGCGACGCCCACGAGCGGTAGATGTCCCAGCCGGAGTAGTTCTGGTAGACGGTGTGCGACGCGGTGCGCACGGCCTGGTCGAAGCCGCGGTACTGGCCGTTGACGTCACTGGCGATGTTGGGGTTCTGGAACACGTGGTAGAGCGCGGTGTAGAACTTCTGCAGGTCCGTGGCGGAACCACCGGACACCTGCACCTTGTTCAGCACGTCGTTCCACGCCGTGTCCGCGCTCGCGCTGATGCCCGCGAAGTCGAAGCCCGTGTTCTCGGCGGCGAGGTTCGCCTGCGCGCCCGCGACGCTGACGAACGAGATGCCGACCTTCATCTGCACCACGGGGTTCGACGACGTGTCGAACGTGAGGTAGCCGCCCGAGTTCACGCCGCTGGTGCTCGCGGACCCGGCGGTCACCGTGCCGCCGAGCCACGTGCCGAAGCCGCTCGGCGTGCGGTCGAACTGGATGGCGTAGTAGAGCGGGTAGGTCTTCGACGACCCGCAGAAGCCACCGCCGGTGAACGTGCCGGTGAGCTGGCTGCCGTTGATCGAGATCGACCCGGTGCGGTTGCCGGTGGCGCTGCGGCTGCTGTTGATCAGCACCCTGGCCGCGGTCGTGCTCGGGTAGGTGAGCTTCATGAACCCGGTGCGCTTGGTGGCCGTCAGCTCGACGCCGGTGTTGTAGGTGTCGAGCCGGTTCTTGTAGTAGCCGGGCGCCGCCGACTCGTTGGACTTCGTGTAGGTGCCCGCGTAGCCGGTCCAGCTCGTGCCGGGGGAGTTCGTGATGTTTCCGGTGATCGGGAGGATGCCGAGGTCCTCGTTGTTCGCGCAGCCCGCGCCGTTGAAGTGGGTGAGGCTGAACTCCTCGATCTTGGTGTCGCTGTAGCGGTAGCCGGACGGCGAGGCGGTCGGGGTGTCCGGGCTGAACTGCACCATGCCGAACGGCACGACGGCGCCGGGGTAGGTGCTGCCGCCCGCGCCGCCGGGGACCGGGTTGGGCGAGTTGCTGTTGTCGGTGCCGATGAACGGGTTCACGTGCTGCGTCAGGGCGACGGCCGCGCGCGGTGCGGCCGCCGCGGGCGTGGCGGCGGCCAAGCCTGCTATCAGCAGACCAGCGGCGAGCAGCGGGATGGAGTGTCTGGCGCGTCGGTGCAGGGAGCCGAACATGGACCTTCCTCTCTTCGTCGGGCTGTGGTGTTCAGGGGCAGGGTTGGGTAGACAACGTTGTCAACGCCCACGCGGGGGCGCTGAGTCAGCGGGGGTGTCCGGTCAGCAGGTGGGGTAGAGGGCTCTCGTGCCGCCGGTGGCCTGCCGGTCGCTGAACCGGCAGCCGAACCGCGGGTCGTCCGTCCTGCGGATGTCGTCGCCCGCCGGGCGCTTGCCCCGGTCCACCCACGTCGTCAGGTCGCGCCAGGCGTCGCCGGCCTCGGCGGGGGAGAACTCGCAGTGGTCGACCGTGCGGATGGCGCGCTGCACCAGCAGGTTCGTGCGGCCGAACCGGGCGGCGTCGTCGCGGTAGTCCTGCTCCATCTTGAACGGCACGAACAGGTCGCCGATCCCGTGCAGCGACACGACGGGAGCGGTCGGCAGGCCCTGCACAGCGGGGATCTCGGTGAGCGCCCACGTGTTCCGCGCGACCGGGTCCGCGGCGCGAACCCGTTGCACGGTCGCGTTGACGTTCACCGGCGAGTTCGGCCGGTAGCGCGTGGTGAGGTTCGAGGCGATCAGTTGCGGGTTCTCGGCGAGGTTCGGGTTGGTGGAGGCGCCGACGAGCGTGTACAGGAAGTCCTGCCAGTACGCGTAGGCCGCGTCGGTGCCGGGGCGCGCGCCGCCGGTCAGGTCGGCGACCAGCGCGCGGAACTGCGCGTCGTTGCCGGCCAGTGCCTGGCGGATGCGCGGCACGACGGCCGACTGGTAGTCCGCCGGGAAGGGGTAGGCGCGGATGCCGGTCAGGGTCTGCGCGACGAGGTGGTAGCTCAGGAAGTAGTCGAACAGCTCGTGGTCGCCCACCACGCCGCACATCGGCAGCGCGCCGTCGTAGAAGCCGGGGTACTGCTCCAGGGACCGGGCGATGACGTGCCCGCCCATCGAGACGCCGGCGAGGAAGACCTTCTTCGGCCGTTGCACCTTCTGCCCGAACAACGTCGCCAGCTCACGGGTCGTCGTGACGCCGGCCCGGACGTCGTAGGCGTTGGCGTAGTAGGACGACGCCGCCCACGCGTACCCCTCGTCCAGCCACCGCTGCCGGAGTCCGTAGCCGGGCGTGTCGACGGTGAGGACCTTGCCGGTGCCGCGGTAGCCGTGCGCCCAGAGCGCGAGCCGCCCGTTCCAGTGCGGGGGCACCTCGATGACGTACCCGGCGTGGCTGTGCACGCCCTGCAGGACCCGCGTGGGCTTGCCGCCGACCTGCGCCGGGGCGAGCGGGGGGTTGTCGATCGTGTAGCCGGGCAACGGCTCGTCGCCGCGTGTTCTGTCCGCGGCCGCGGGATGTGCGGCGGTGACCACGAGGAGGAACGACAACGCGACGCCGAGCAGTCGTCTCATGCCCTCGGACGCTACTAGCGGGCGGGCCTCGTCCGCAGGAAGCCGTTCGGCCGCACGCGGGGTGTTCCGGTGCGGCCGAATGCCCTCGTCACTGGATCGGGCTGCTGTGCGCGCCGAGGTGGACCGGCAGCGAGTGCAGCCCGTAGACGATCGAGAGCTTGCGGAAGTCGAGCGCGCCCGGCTCGACCGCGAGCCGCAGCTCCGGGAACCGGCGGGCGAGCGCCGGGTAGGCGATCCGCAGCTCCATCTTGGCCAGCTCGGCGCCGATGCACCGGTGCGCGCCGTACCCGAACGCCAGGTGCTGGCCCGCCGGCCGGCTCGGGTCGATGACGTCGGGGTCGGCGTAGACGCTCGGATCGCGGTTGGCCTGCGACAGCGAGCACGCGACGATGTCCCCGGCCTTGATCTTCGTCCCGGCGATCACCACGTCCCGGCGCGCGATGCGCAGGAACGCCACCTGCACGACGGTCTGGTGCCGCAGCAGCTCGTCGACCACCCCGTTGACGGCCTCCTCGCCTTCGAGCACGCGGCCGAACAGGCCGGGGTCGCGCAGCATCGCGAGCGTGCCGAGCGAGATCATGCTCGCCGTCGTCTCGAACCCGCCCGTGAGCAGCCCGTCGGCCAGACCGGCGAGCTCGTCGTCCTCCAGCTCGTCCCCGTGCTTGCGGATGAGCTCGCCGAGCAGTCCGTCGTTCGGGTTCTGCCGTTGCGCCCGCACCAGCTCGCGGAAGTACACGATCGACTCGGACACGGCCGACAACGAGGCCGTCGCCGCCCCACCGAGGTCGAACCGCGACACGCTGCGCCGCTGGAACTCCTCGCGTTCACTCGCGGGCACACCCAGCAGCTCGCAGATCGTGAGCGCGGGCACCGGCATGGCGAAGTGCTCGACGAGGTCGACCGGTCCGTCCTTCATGGACATCAGGTCGAGCTGGTCCGCCACGATCTGCTCGATCCGCGGCACCAGTCGAGACAGCCGCCGCATCGTGAACTCGGGCGTGAGCACCTTGCGCAGCCGAGTGTGCTCCGGCGGGTCGCTGAACCCGAGCCCGCCGGGCGCCTCGTCGGCGGCCAGCCCCAGCTCGCGCAGGTGACCGAAGTCGTTGCTGAACGCGTCGGCGTCCACCAGCACCTGCTTGGAGGCCTCGTACCCGGTCACCAGCCACACCGTCACGGGCAGCGGCAACCGCGTGACCGGCCCCTGCGCCTGCATCCGCGCGAGCTCCGGTACCGGGTCCAACCCGTTGCGGCGCAGCGGTGCCAGCACGCGCGACGGCACGAACCACGACGCCCCGAGGTCGAAGCCGGTCTTGCTGAGGCGGGCGAGCAACCTCTTCCCCATCCATCCGGTCACGCGGGACCGGACGTCTGTCGCTGACTGCAGAACGTCCCTCATGTGCGGGTCCCTTCGGCGGAAAGGGTGACGTGGCAGCTGGACGGCCACAGGACCGGACAATAACGACGTCGCCGCGCGCACGTCGTCATACCTGGGCCTAACGCGCCGTCATACTTTGGTCCAGATGTTGATCAGGGTCCGATGGGGTGCGGCGGAGGGCGTCCGGGCGGGCGCGCAGGGTGAGCTTTCGGTCCGCTTCGGGGGCGTCTTCGGGGTCGCTTCGAGGGCGCTTTTGGTGAGCGTCGGGGCGCCACAGTGGACCGGACGATTGTGGCCGGGCGCTGTTTCCCCGGGCGGTCGGGGAGGTGACGGGTGCGGGACTTCGGTCGGCGCTGGTCGGGTGCGGTGGGTTGGTGGCGCTGACGGGGGACGGGTGCCGTGCGCACGGGTTGGTTCCGCGGGCATGGACTGCAACGCGCGCATGGCCCGCCGTATGCATTGCTGGCCGACGCGCGCACGGGTTGGCGACGCGCGCACGGGTTGGCGACGCGCGCACGGGTCGCTGACGTGCGCATGGGTTGGCGACGCGCACGGC
Organism: Lentzea sp. NPDC059081; assembly: GCF_042738015.1. Taxonomy (NCBI): domain Bacteria; kingdom Bacillati; phylum Actinomycetota; class Actinomycetes; order Pseudonocardiales; family Pseudonocardiaceae; genus Lentzea; species Lentzea sp. NPDC059081. The sequence continues at coordinate 60,205 of NZ_JBHYGW010000025.1, read as the reverse complement.
CTGCCAAGCACATGACCAGCCGACCCGTGCACGGGTCGGCGGCGCACACGGGGTGCTGACGCGCGTATGGATCGCAACGCGCGCACGTCCTGCCATGCGCATGGCCAGCTGACGCGCGCGCACGGCCGACCAACGCGCGCACGGGTGGTCGGTGTGTGGAAGGGCGGCCGACGCGCGCACGGTCGACAACGCGCGATCCTGTCGGCCTCCAAAGGCGCCCACCTCGACAAGCCAACCGCGAAACCCGAACCGCGCCGCCGCCGTGCCGCCCCGCCATGCCGCTACGCCGCCCCCGCCACGGGGCCACGCCGCCACGCCTCGCTTCGCCACCGTGCGGCCTCGCCGCCTCGCTTGGCCGCCCTGCCGCTCCGTCCTGCCGCCGCGCCCCGCCGCCACGCTTCCTCACCTCGCCGCCCTGCCGCGCCCGCTCCGCCGCGCTGCCCCGCCCGCCGCCCGGCCCGCCCGGTTCCCGGCCCGCCTGCCTCCCGGCCCGACGCCGCCCGCCCCGACGCGCTCCGGCACCCGTCGCCCCCACCCCCACAGCGCCGAGCCCCGCCCCACCTCCACCCCCCCACCGTCCCCACGGCACAAAGACGAGGCGGCGCCACCCAGCACCGCCCCCCAGCCCAGACTCAGTGGCCGTGCCCCTGCCGCCCCAACGTCGTCACCGGCCCAGCCCCAGGCCGGGTCCACTGCGGCACCGGCCGGCTGTCCTCACCCCAGCTCGACTCCCCGTCCGCGTCACTCCGCCAGAACCACCCGGCATGACGCCCCTCCGGCCACCCCGGAGGCTGCACCTCCCACGCCTCACCCCGACCGCGCACCGTCATGTCCAGCAGACCGAGCGACCCGTTGACCCGCTCGGTGCCGCGCCCGGTCGTCGAGTAGGTCAGGAACGTGCGGGAGCCGTCGCGCAGGTAGCTGGTCAGGTAGCCCATCTCCCCGCCGACGGGGTCGTCCAGGCCGCGTACCGAGTACCAGGGCGACGCGTAGCCCATGAACGACACGAAGGCCGCCACCTCGTCCCAGGCGCCGGTGGTGACGAAGGCGAACGAGACGCCGCGGGCGTTGAGGTAGGCGGCGTCGTCGAAGTGCCACGGGATGTGCGTGCAGCCCTCGCACTGGCCCTGGTGCGGCGCGCCGTCCCACCACATGTGCTTGTAGACGACCAGTTCGTCGCGGCCCTGGAACAGGTCGAGGAACGGCACCGGGCCATCGGCGCCGACGACGGGGACGGTCCCGTCGAACTCCACCATCGGCAGCCGCCGGCGGGCGGCGGCGATGGCGTCGCCCTCGCGGGTGTGGGCCTTCTCGCGGAGCAGGAGCTCGTCGCGGGCCTTCTGCCACGTGGCCAGGTCGACGACGGGCGGTTGTCCGGTCATGGTCGCGGTCCCTTCGTGAAGTCAGGTGTCGAGGGGGCGTCGAAGCCGCGCGCCGCCTCTCGACATCGGGATCTCGACACCTCGCCACCGCGTCCGCAGCCAGCGGTCGTGGCTCGCGACCACGATGGCGCCCGGACCGGGACCCAGCGCGTCCTCCAGCTCGTCGCACAGCGTCGGCGACAGGTGGTTGGTCGGCTCGTCCAGCAACAGCAGCTGCGGCGGGGCGGCCACCAGCAGCGCCAGCGCGAGCCGCCGTTGCTGGCCGACGGACAGCGCGCCCACCGGTTTGCCCAGGTCCCAGCGGTGCAGCAAGCCCAGCGACGCCAGCGGTACCTCGGCCACGCGCGCGGCACCGAGCGCGCGGCCGTAGGTGGCACGGGCGGTGAGGCGCGGGTTGGCGAACGACGTGTCCTGGTCCAGCAGGCCCACGCTCACCGGAACCCGCCGCACGCCCGGCACGTCCAGCCGCCCGGCCAGGACCAGCAGCAACGTCGACTTGCCCGCGCCGTTCGGGCCGGTCACGAGCAGCCGGTCGCCGTCGCGCACGTCGAACCGGTCCACGTCCAGCCGGCTGGGCACCCGTACCTGCCGCAAGGACACCAGCTCGGCACCCGACGACGTCAGCGCCGCGTGGAAGCTCAGCGGGCGCGGGGGAGCGGGCACTGCGCTGCGCTCCAGGTCCTCCAGCCGACGGGTGGCGTTGCGGACCCGGCGGGAGATCTGGCTCTGCACGCGGTTCGCCCGCACGCCGTAGCCCATCTTGTCGCTGTCGCGCATCGCCCGGTTCGGCGCGACCCGGCCCGCGATCAGGCCCAGCGACGACCTCAGCTCGTCGAGCTCCTCCTGTTCCTCGGCGTACTGGCGTTCCCACCGGGCCCGGTCGGCGCGCTTCTGCCGCAGGTACTCGCTGTACGTGCCGCCGAACCGCACCGGACCGTCCACCGCGGGGTCCAGGTCGAGCAGGTCCGTGCACACCGCGTCGAGGAACGCCCGGTCGTGGCTCGCCACGACCAGCGCGCCGGGCAGAGACCGCAGCTGCTCCTCCAGGAACGTCGCCGCGTCGTCGTCGAGGTGGTTCGTCGGCTCGTCGAGCAGCAACGCCGACGGCTTGCCGACCACGAGCGCGGTCAGCATCAGCCGGCGGCGCTGGCCACCGGAGAGCGAGCCGAGCGGACGGTCCCACGGCACGTCGCCGAGCCCCAGCCCGGCGAGGACGACCTGAGCACGCCGGTCCGCGTCCCAGGCCTCCAGCCGCTGGGCCTGCTCCAGCCGGTCCGCGTACTCCGCCAGCCGCCCCTCGGACGTGAGGCGCTCCAGGTCGGCCAGCACCGCCCGCGACTCGGCCAGCGCGTCGTCGAGGACGTCGGCGACGGACGCCGAGTCCGGGAAGGTCAGCTCCTGCGGCAGGAAGCCCAGGTCAGGTGGTCGCGTGACGGTGCCGCCGTCGGGCTGGTCGGTCCCGGCGAGCAGGCGCAGCAACGTCGACTTGCCCGCGCCGTTCTCCCCGATCAGCCCGATCCGCCGGCCGGGCGCCGCCACGAGCGACACCCCGTCGAGCACCCGCCGCCCGCCGAAGCCGCGCACCAGCTCGTGCGCGACGAGCGCCGCCCCAGCCGCGGACTGAGCTGCGGAGTCAGCCACGGCCGGCCTCCAGCAGCTTGCCGCCCTCCAGGCGCAGCCGGCGGTCGATCCTCACCTCGCTCAGGAACCGCTCGTCGTGGCTGACGACCACGAACGCGCCCTGGTAGGCGTTCAGCGCACTCTCCAGCTGACCGGCGCTGACCAGGTCGAGGTTGTTCGTCGGCTCGTCGAGCAACAGCAGCTGCGGCGCGGGTTCGGCGAACAGCACGCACGCCAGCGTCGCGCGCAGCCGTTCACCGCCGGACAGCACGCCGACCGGAAGGTGCGCCCGAGGGCCGCGGAAGAGGAAGCGCGCCAACAGGTTCATCCGCTCCGCCGGGGGCATCGCCGGGGCGAACGCGGCCAGGTTCTCCGCCACCGTCCGCGCGTCGTCCAGCAGGTCCAGGCGCTGCGACAGGTACGCGACGCGGCCGTCCGCCCGTTTCACCTCGCCGCTGTCCGGCACCAGCGACCCGTGCACCACGCGCAGCAACGTCGACTTGCCCGCGCCGTTCGGGGCGGCGAGCGCGATGCGTTCCGGGCCGCGGATCGTGAGGTCCACACCGTCGAACAGGTCCCGCACCCGGATGCCGGACCCCGCGAAGAGGGTGCGACCGGCCGGAACGGCGGTCTGCGGCAGCTCCAGGCTGATCCGCTGCTCGTCCTTCAATGCGCGTTCGGCCTGGTCGAGCCGGGTCTTGGCGGCACTGAGCCGGGACGCGTGCGTGCCGTCGGCCTTCGCCGCGGACACCTCGGCGTTGCGCTTCATGGTGCCCGCGAAGATCCGTGGCAGGCCCGCGTTCGACAGGTTCTTCTGCGCGTTGGACGCACGGCGGGCCGCACGCTCACGGGCCTGCTGCATCTCCCGCTTCTCGCGCTTGACCTCCTGCTCGGCGCTGCGGATGTTCTTCTCCGCCACCTCGCGCTCCGCCGCGACCGACTCCTCGTACTCGCTGAAGTTGCCGCCGTAGAAGCGGATCTCGCCGCCGTCGAGCTCCGCGATCCGGTCCATCCGGTCGAGCAACGCGCGGTCGTGGCTCACCACGAGCAGGCAGCCGCGCCAGTCGTCGAGCACGTCGTAGAGCCGATGACGGGCGTCCAGGTCGAGGTTGTTCGTCGGTTCGTCGAGCAGCAGCACGTCCGGCTGCCTGAGCAGCTGCGCCGCGAGGCCGAGCGAGATGACCTGGCCGCCGCTCAGCGTGCCCAGCACCCGGTCGAGGGCGAGGTCGCCCAACCCGAGCCGGTCGAGCTGGGCGCGGGTGCGTTCCTCCAGGTCCCAGTCGGTGCCGATGGTGGTGAAGTGCTCCTCGGCGGCGTCACCGGACTCGACGGCCGCGATGGCGCGCAGGACGTCCGCGACGCCCAGCACCTCCGCCACGGTCAGCCCGGCGGTGAGCGGCAGGTCCTGCGGGAGGTAGCCGACTACGCCGTCGACGGTCACGGTGCCGTCGGACGGCGTGAGTGCGCCGGCGACGAGCTTGAGCAACGTGGACTTGCCCGCACCGTTCGGGGCGACGAGACCGGTGCGGCCGCCGGGCACGGTGACGGACAGGCCGTCGAAGACGGGGGTGTCGTCGGGCCAGGAGAAGGACAGGCCGGACACGACGATGAAAGCATCGGACATGGGTGTGAGACCTCAGGTGTGCTGCGCGCGGGTCGTGCACTTCGCGCGAAGGGAAAAGGGGACGACGAAACGGCCATCACGTCGATGGCCTGTCACATCCCGGGCTCACCCGGAGATGTCGTCTTCACCCACCAGCACGTCGAGCTCCTCGGTCGGAACGGTGATCTCCCCTTCACGATAACAGCCGTCGCGAATGGATTGCCGAGTCATGATTCACTCGGGTGTGTGACCAGTGAAGGACCCGTTCTGGAGCTGCTGCGCGAACGACAGCGGCGCGGGAGCGTTCCAGGACGACGCGACGACGGTGCCCGGCTCGTGCTGCTGATCGAGGGCGGCAGCTCGCGCGGCGCGTACTCGAGCGGCATGACCCACCCGATCGAGCAGGGCGGCCTGCTGCCGCTGTTCGACGCCGTCTACGGCAGCTCGGCGGGCACCCTGAACGCGGCCTGGCTGCTGTGCGGCCGCGTCGACCGCAGCAAGCACGCCTGGTGGGACCCGGCGGTCATGCGCACGACCATCGACCTGCGCCGCGCGTTCAGCAGGCGTCCGGTCGTCGACACGCGCCACCTCGTCCACGAGATCTACACGCAGCTGCACCCGATGGGCTTCCAGGAGATCCTCGACAACCCCGTCGAGTTCCACCCGATGGCCACGGACGGCCTGAGCGGCGAGTCGGCCGACCTGCACAAGACGATCCACGACACGTTGAGCGTGCAGACCGCGCTGCGGGCCTCGGCCGCCATGCCGCTGCTCGCCGGCGAACCCGTGGTGATCGACGGTCGCCCGTACGTCGACGCGGGCCTGACCGAGATGGTGCCGGTGCGCACCGCGCTGGCCCAGGGCGCCACCCACGTCGTCGCCCTGCGCACCCGGCGGACCGACGAGGTCGCGATGCCTCCCGCCCGCGCCGAACGCCTGCTGCTGACGCGCTGGTTCGCCAAGTACGCGCCGGGGGCGGCCGCGCCGTGGCTGAGCCGCGTCGAGTCGTGGGTCGAGGAGGAGGCGGCGCTGAACTCGCACCCCGCGTGCCTGCAGATCCGGCCGCCGCTCGGCAGCGCGCAGGTCGGCAGGACCGAACGGGGCCCCGACGTGCTGAAGGCGGCGTTCGAGACCGGCGTGGCCGCGGCGCGGGAAGCGCTGGCCGAGGTGGCCGAACAGCTACGTTGAGCGCGTGGACTTCGACGAGTACCGGAACTACGACGCGACCGGGCTGGCCCGGCTCGTCGCGGACAGGCAGGTGTCCGCGGCCGAACTCCTGGAGACGGCGCGCAAGCGTGCCGCCGAGGTGAACCCGAAGCTGAACGCGATCGTCAGGGACGTGCCGGCCGAGCCGTCCGACGACCTCACCGGGCCGTTCGCCGGGGTGCCGTTCCTGATCAAGGACCTCGGTCAGGACTACGCGGGCCTGCCCACCTCGAACGGGTCGCGCTCGCTGGCCCGGCACGTGGTCGCGCGGCACTCGACGGTGGTCCAACGGTGGGTCGACGCCGGGCTGGTGATCTTCGGCAAGACCAACCTGCCGGAGTTCGGCGCCAAGGCGATCAGCGAGTCGGTCGCGTGGGGTCCGGCGCGCAACCCGTGGGACCTCTCCCGGACGCCCGGCGGGTCGTCCGGTGGCAGCGCCGCCGCGGTGGCCGCCGGGATCGTGCCGTGCGCCGGTGCGAACGACGGTGGTGGCTCGACGCGGATCCCGGCGGCGTGCTGCGGGCTCGTCGGTCTGAAGCCGGGGCGCGGGCTGACGCCGTTCGGCCCGGACACGGCCGAGATGATGCATGGCGCGGCGGTGCAGGGCGTGGTGTCGCGGACCGTGCGCGACACGGCGGCGATGTTCGACGTCATCTCCGGTGGCGAGCCGTCCGGGCCGTTCTCGGTGGCCATGCCCGCGGAGTCGTTCCTGTCCTGCGTCGGTGCTGATCCGGGCAAGCTGCGGATCGGTGTGCGGGTGCCGTCCGCGATCAACCCGAACCCGGATCCGGAGGCGCGCAAGGCGGTCGAGTCGGCGGTCCGCGTGCTCACCGACCTCGGCCACCACGTCGAGGAGCTGCCGGAGGCGCCGTTCGACGACGCCGTGCTGGCCAAGGACTTCCTGCTGACGTGGTTCGTGAACCTCGCGTGGAAGGTCGCTGACGCGAAGCGCCTGACCGGGGCGCCGGACGTCGCGTTCGAACGCGACACGCTGCTCATGGCCGCGCTGGGGCGGGCCACGAGCAGCGTCGACTACGTGGACGCCGTGCACCGCAGGCACGAGCACACCCGCCGGCTGAGCGTCTTCTTCGAGTCCTACGACCTGCTGCTGACGCCGACGCTCGCGACCCCGCCGCCGAAGATCGGCCAGTTCGAGCTGCCGGCGTCGCTGCAGCGGGCGACCGACGTGCTGCTCAAGACCCGCACCGCGCGGTTCCTGCGGCACACGAAGATCGTCGACGACATGATCCAGGACAACCTCGGCTGGGTGCCGTACACGCAGCTCGCGAACCTCACCGGGCGTCCGGCGATCTCGTTGCCGCTGCACTGGACCGCGGACGGGCTGCCGCTCGGCGTCCAGTTCGTCGCGCCGCTCGCGGGGGAGTCGTTGCTGATCAAGCTCGCCGCGCAGCTCGAAGAGGCGTTGCCGTGGGCCGGTCGCGTGCCGGTCATGAGCTGAGGAACCGCAGCAGCTCCGCGGTGACGAACTCGGGGTTCTCCTCGACGAGCCAGTGTCCTGCGCGCGGAACGTCCACCGCGCGCACGATGTTCGTCATCCGCGGGGCCGCCGTGCCGCGGATCGCTTCCGCCTGTCCTTCGGCCGCCATGACCAACGTCGGCACCTGAACCGGTTGCGCCGCTTCGGTGTCGCGCACGTCCTGGTCCAGCGCGCGGTACAGCTCGAACCCGTTCGTCAGCGCGGCGGTGTACGTGCGGGCGTACTCGTCGATCTCGCGGTCGGTGAACGGCGACTTCGTCGAGGTGCCGCCGAAAGCCGTGCCCTGGTAGGAGACCTGCGGGTAGAAGAGCCTCAGGTAGTCGCGGACGTCGTCGTGCACGACCGCCTCCGGCACCTCGCGCTGGGAGTGGAAAGCGATGTGCCAGCTGAGGTTCCGGTAGGTGCGGGCGTCGATCGCGGGACCCGGCAGCGGCAGGTCGAGGTAGCCGAGTTTCGCCGTGTCCGCGGGGAACTGGCTGGCGTACTGGAACGCGACGGCGGCACCGAGGTCATGGCCGATGATCGACGGGTTCTGCAGGCCGAGCTTCCGCGTCAGCGCGTGGACGTACTTCGCGAGTGTGGCTTTGTCGTAGCTCTTGGCCTTTCCGGTGCTGTCGCCCAGGCCGGGCAGGTCGAGGGCGTAGACGGTGTGGCTCTTCGCCAGCTCCGGCATGATCGGCCACCAGCCGTACCAGGTCTGCGGCCAGCCGTGTACCAGCACGACCGGTGTGCCGCTTCCGCCTGTCACGTAATGCATCCGGACGCCGTCGACGTCCGCGAACTCGTGCTTGAAGCCCTGCTGGAACGCCGGGTCGTCGCGCGTGATGGCGGTGTGGCCGGGAAGTTCCGGTGCCGGGGCGCAGGCCGTGAGGAACAGGAGTAGTGCGAGCACGAGGCGTTTCATGGCCACCAGAGTTGCGGGGCTCGGCCTGGTCTGGCACGAAAACTTGCCGCTCTGGCAAGATCGGGCTCGTGAACCGCGAAACCGAAGAGGTGCTCGACGGCGTCGGACCCCGGCTGCGGGCACTGCGCCGGCACCGCGGTGTCACCCTCGCCGACGTCTCGACGACCACCGGCATCTCGGAGAGCACGTTGTCCCGCCTGGAAAGCGGGCAGCGCCGCGCCACCCTGGAACTGCTGCTCCCGTTGGCTCGCATGTACGACGTGCCGCTGGACGAGCTGGTCGGCGCGCCCCGCACCGGCGACCCGCGCATCCACCTGACGCCGATCCACCGGTTCGGGATGACGTTCGTGCCGCTGTCCCGGCGGCCGGGCGGGGTGCAGGCGTTCAAGATGCTGATCCCGGCGACGCCGAAGCCACTCGACCCGACTTCGCAGACGCACGACGGGTTCGAGTGGCTGTACGTCCTCAACGGACGGTTGCGACTGGTGCTCGGCGACCTCGACCTGACGGTGCCACCGGGGGAGGCCGCCGAGTTCGACACCTCGTCACCGCACTGGCTGGGCAGCGCGGACGGCGGCGCGGTCGAGCTGGTGGTGCTGTTCGACCCGCAGGGCGTGCGCGCACACGTCCGTCCCGCTACTTCCGGTTGAGCCTCGCGGTGGCGATCACGCCGCCCAGGGCCACGACCGCGGTGATGACGCCGAACCAGGACGCCATGGTCGCCGCGCCGACGACTCCGGCCACAGGCCCCGCGACGACCGCCGAGACGCCCATCCCGAGGTAGCCGACGACGTAGATCGCGGTGAACAGCCCGGCCCGCTCGTGCGGCGCGACCTCCGGCACCAGCCCGCGCGTGGTGCCGGCGAACGCTGCCCCGATGCCCGCGCCGGTGACCAGCGCCGCGACCCAGATGAGCGGCAGCGCGTGGGCACCGATGCTGCCGACGAACAGGACCGTGCCCGCGGTGATCCCGCTGGTGCCGAGCAGCCGCAGCCGGTGCGGGCGGACTCCGCTGGTGGTGGCGGAGGCGACCGTGCCCACCGCGAACACGACGAACGCCGCGAGCGCCGCCACGATCGGGCTGTGCACCTGGAAGACCGACACCAGCACGACGGGAACCAGTCCCATCCACAGCGTCATCAGCATGAACGCGCTCACGATCCCCGGCACCGTCGTCGCGTACAGCCGGCGCACCTGCGGGGGCAGCGACACCCGAGGCACCAGCGACGCCAACGCGCCGGGCTTGCGCGTGGCGGTCTCCGGCGTGAAGACGGCGAAGGCCGTCGCCAGCACCATGACCACGACGAGCACCAGCCACACCGCGAACGCCGCGTCGGACGCGAACTGCGCGACGAGACCCGAGTAGAGCGCCCCGATGCCCAGCCCGGCGAGCGGCGCCATGCTGGTCATCTGCGCACCGAGCTTCTTGTGCTTTTCCGGCGCGAGCTCGACGACCGCCGCGCTGAGCGAGCTCGACGCCGCCGCGGTGGCGACGCCCTGCACGATCCGGCCGACGATGAGCCACTCGATCGACGGCGACAGGAGGAACACCACCATCGCCACCAGGTCCAGCCCCAGCGAGCTGATCATCAGCGGCCGCCTGCCGACGTAGTCCGACAGCGACCCGACCACGGGGATCGTGACGAGCAACGCGAACGCGTAGACGCCGAACGCCAGCGTCAGCATCGACGGCGCGAACCCCCAGTGCGCCTGGTAGATCGGCAGCAGCGGACCGGGCGCGCCGGCCGCGACGAGGACCGCGACCATCGCCGCCGAGATGCCCGCGAAGCCGACGCCGTGCGGCAGGAAGACCCCCCTCGTCCTGGCAGCGGGGCGGTCGAGGACTGCGGTCATGACGGTTCCTCCACGTCGGGTTGAGGAAACCGACGCTAACGACCGCACTTCGTCTTTGCAAGTAAACTCTTCTTTGGAAAGTTAGCTAGTTCCGCGCAAGCGCGCTATCGTGGGCTTCGTGAAGCGACGTGACTACGCCCAGTACTGCGGACTTGCCCGAGCTCTGGAGCTCGTCGGCGAGCGCTGGGCGTTGCTGATCGTGCGCGACCTCACAATCCGCCCCCGCCGCTACACCGACCTCCAGGAAGGCTTGCGCGGCATCCCGACCAACGTGCTCTCGACCCGGCTGAAGGAGCTCGAACAGGCGGGCATCGTCGAACGCCAGGTGGCTCCGGCGCCCGCCCGTGGTGTCGTTTACGCGCTGACCGAGGTGGGGCAGGCGCTCGAACCGTCGCTGATCGCTCTTGGTCGGTGGGGCTCGTCGCAGCTCGGTGATCCGCAGCCCGGTTACGTCGTGACTCCCGACGGGGCCGTGCTGAACATGCGCGCTGCCTTTCAGACGGGGGAAGCGGCTGGGCTGACGGCGTCGTTCCAGCTGCACCTGGCTGACGTCGTGGTGCACGCGGTTCTCGTCGACGGGAAGTTGACGTCCGGGCTCGGGCCGGCGCCCGGTGGGGCCGACCTCGTCATGACGGCTCGGTTCGCGGAGGACGAGATCCCGGCGTACCGGACGTTCGTGCGGGCGGCGAAGGAGGGGCGGGTGGACCTGGAGGGTCCGGCCGAGCTGTTCGACACGTTCCTGCGGGTGTTCACGTATCCGGCGAAGGCTGCTTAGTCGCTGGCTGCATGGTGCATTCCGCGCTTCGCGGCCGGGTGCATCTTGCGTTCGACGTCTGGCTGCCACATGCATGGTGCTTTCGGCGTCTCGCAGCCGCGTGCACCTTGCATCCGGCGCCTCGCCAGCACGCGCATCTTGCATCTAGCGCTTCGCCACCGCGCGCATCTTGCATCTGACGTCTCGCCGCAGCACGCAATTTGCATCCTGCGCCTGGCCGCCGTGCGCAACTTGCCTTCAGCGCCTGGCTGCGACGTGCAACTTGCATTCAGCGCCTGGCTGCCGCATGCACCTTGCAACCAGCCCCTCGCCACCACCCCGCCAGGTGCATCTGGCGCCTCACCCCGCCCACCGAGCCGTGACCCCGGCCACACCCCACCCTCACCCGGTCCACGTGTGGGTGGTCACGCCCACCCCGCCGACCAGCGCACCTCCGAGCTCCCCGCGAACATGGGTGTTGCCACGGATGGACACGTGGCGCCCTCGCCAGTCAGCCTCGCAGGCGTGGCGGGAAGTGATCACGGAAAGGCGGCGCGCGTGTCGTTGTTCGGGCGGATCTTCCTGCTCAACGCCCTGGTCCTGGTGGCGGCGGCCGCCGTGCTCGTGTTCGGGCCCGCGACGGTGTCGACGCCGGCGCTGCTCAGGGAGGTGCTGGTGCTGGCGGCCGGGCTGGCGGTGATGCTCATCGCCAACGCCCTGCTGATCCGGGTGGGGCTGGCGCCGCTCGGCAGGCTGACCAGGGCCATGACCACCATCGACCTGCTCAAACCGGGACCGAGGTTGCAGGCCAGGGGGCACGGGGAGATCGCGGAGCTGATCACCACGTTCAACAGCATGATCGACCGGCTGGAGGCCGAGCGCGGGTACAGCTCGGCCATCGCGCTGTCGGCCCAGGAGTCCGAGCGGCGGCGGGTGGCGCAGGAGCTGCACGACGAGGTGGGGCAGTCGTTGACGGCGGTGTTGCTGGGGCTCAAGCGGGTGGCCGACCAGTCGCCGCCCGAGGTGTGCGAGGAACTGGTGCAGGTGCAGGAGACCACGCGCAGCACGCTCGACGAGATCCGCAGGATCGCGCGGCGGCTGCGGCCGGGGGTGCTGGAGGAGCTCGGGCTGGTGAGCGCGCTGAAGTCGTTGACCACGGAGATCACCACGCAGACCGACCTGACGGTGAAGCGGTCGTTCGACAAGAACCTGCCGAAGCTCGACGCCGAGACCGAGCTGGTGGTCTACCGGGTGGCGCAGGAGGGGCTCACGAACACGGTCCGGCACGCCGACGCCGGGAAGGTCGAGCTCAGCCTCAAGTCGCGGACGTCGCACGTCGAGCTGCGGCTCCAGGACGACGGGCGGGGGATCGGTGCCAGCCAGGAGGGCGCGGGGATCCGGGGGATGCGGGAACGGGCGCTGCTGGTCGGCGCCGAGTTGGCGGTGGGGCCCGCCCAGCCGAGGGGCACCGAGGTGCGCCTCGTGGTGAAGGCGGCCGAATGACCGTGCGCATCCTGCTGGCCGACGACCACGCGCTCGTGCGGCGCGGCGTCCGGCTGATCCTCGACAACGAACCGGACCTGGAGGTCGTGGCCGAGGCCGGCGACGGCGCGGAGGCGATCACCAGGGCCAAGGCCGACCAGCCCGACCTCGCGATCCTCGACATCGCCATGCCCCGGCTGACCGGGTTGCAGGCCGCCCGCGAGCTGTCCCGGATCCAGCCGGACCTCCGCATCCTCATGCTCACCATGTACGACAACGAGCAGTACTTCTTCGAGGCGCTCAAGGCGGGCGCCTCCGGGTACGTGCTCAAGTCGGTGGCCGACCGCGACCTCGTCGAGGCGTGCCGGTCGGCCATGCGCGGCGAGCCGTTCCTCTACCCCGGCGCGGTGAGCTCGCTGATCCGCAACTACCTGGACCGGGCAAAGGAGGGGCTGCCGCCGCGGACGATCACCGACCGCGAGGAGGAGATCCTCAAGCTGGTCGCGGAGGGCCACTCGTCCAAGGAGATCGCCGACCTGCTGGTGATCAGCGTCAAGACCGTCGAGCGGCACCGGGCCAACCTGCTGCAGAAACTCGGGCTCAAGGACCGCCTCGAGCTCACCCGGTACGCGATCCGCGCCGGGCTCATCGAACCCTAGGAAACTCGAGTGAACGTCGAAGTGACGCCCCTGCCCGGCATAGGGGTCAGGCAGGACTTCTCCATCCGCTCCGGCCGCCGGATCGGCGTGATCACCTACCGCGACGGGAAGTTCGAGCTCATCCTGTCCAAACAGGACGATCCAGACGCCACCGCGGCGTCGATCCCGCTCGCGCCGGAGGAGGCGGGGACGCTGGCCGGGTTGCTCGGCGCGCCGCAGCTCGTGACGCAGCTCGACAAGCAGCACCGCGACATCGCCGGGATCTCGACCCGCCAGCTGCCGGTCACCGCGTTCGCGAGCCGCACCCTCGGCGACACCGGGCTGCGCACCCGGACCGGCGCGTCCATAGTGGCCGTCGTGCGGGCGGGCAACGCGCATCCGTCGCCGGGTCCCGACTTCCTGTTCGAGAACGGCGATCTCGCGGTCGTCGTCGGCACCGCGGAGGGGCTCGATGCCGCCGCGGACATCCTGACGGGCGGCTGAGCAACGTGCACGACACCACGATCGCGCTGATCCAGCTCGGTGCGGTCTTCTTCGGACTCGGTCTGCTCGGCCGCCTCGCCTGGAGATTCGGCATCTCGCCGATCCCCCTCTACCTCGTCGGCGGGCTCGCGTTCGGCTCCGGCGGGCTCATCCCGTTGCACGGCATCGAGGAGTTCGCCCACCTCGCCAGCGAGATCGGCGTGGTGCTGCTGCTCCTCCTGCTGGGCCTCGAATACTCGGCGTCCGAGCTCACGACGGGCTTGAAGAAGTCGTGGATGGCGGGCGTCCTCGACATCGTGCTCAACGCCGCGCCCGGTGCCATCGTCGCGCTGCTGCTCGGCTGGGGACCGGTCGGCGCGCTCGCGATGGCCGGCGTCACCTACATCTCGTCGTCCGGCATCATCGCGAAGGTCCTCGGCGACCTCGGCCGCCTCGGCAACCGCGAGACACCGGTGATCCTCTCGGTGCTGGTGTTCGAGGACCTCGCGATGGCCGTCTACCTGCCGGTCCTCACGGCGGTGCTCGCGGGCGTCAGCTTCCTCGGCGGCCTCACGTCCGTCGGCATCTCGCTGCTCGCGATCACCGTGGTCCTGGTGGTGGCGCTCAAGTACGGCCGGGTGATCTCGGCGATCGTCGACAGCCCCGACCACGAGGTGTTCCTGCTCAAGCTCCTGGGCTCCGCGCTCCTCGTCGCGGGCATCGCCTCGGAGCTGCAGGTGTCCGCCGCCGTCGGCGCGTTCCTCCTGGGCATCGCGATCTCCGGCTCCACCGCCGAGAACGCGACCCGCCTGCTCGAACCGCTGCGAGACCTGTTCGCCGCGATGTTCTTCGTCGTCTTCGGCCTCAACACCGACCCGCGCACGATCCCGCCCGTGCTCGGCATGGCGGTGCTGCTCGCGGTGATCACCACGCTGACGAAGGTCGCGACGGGCTGGTGGGCCGCCCGCCGCCAGGGCATCGGGAAGATGGGCAGGGCCCGCACGGGTGCCGCGCTCGTCGCCCGCGGCGAGTTCTCGATCGTCATCGCCGGGCTCGCCGTCGCGTCCGGTCACGTGAGCGAGCAACTGGCCGCGCTCGCCACCGCGTACGTGCTGCTGATGGCGATCATCGGTCCCATCGCCGCCCGCTACGTCGAACCGGTCGGCGAGTTCTTCCTGCGCCGCAAGGAGGCTGCCGCGCAGTGAGGTGGCCGGCACTCCTGCTGGCCCTGCTGCTGGCGTTCGTCGGCACGAGCGCGCGCGACACCGCGGCCGACCAGCCGGGATCGGGGCTCAACGCCCCGGTCTCGGCCGTCCACGTGCACACGACGGGCTCGCCGGACGCCTGCTGGGCGTTGGTGAGCGGTGCGAGCGTCCCGCGCCCGCCGTGCACACCGGCGCTCGCCGTCGTGGCGGGGGCCGTCAGCGTCGAGGGAACGACCTCGGGTCACCGGTCGAGCCGGGCACCGCCGTTCGCGGCCGCCCCGACTCCCCGCAACTCCCTTTGACCTGAGGAAAACCACCGATGTCGATCGTTGCTGCCGTGTTGCTCGTCGCGTCCGTCCTGTTCGCGATCGGAGCGTTCGTGGGGATGGTGACCAGGAAGGACCCGTTCTACGGCGTCGTCGGGCTGGTCACGCTGTGCGTCCCCAGCTCGATGCTGGCCTTCACCTACCTGGTGGTGGCCTGATCCGCGGGCCGGTCGAGCCGGGCGAAGCCGCGCGCGACGCCCAGCTCGACCAGGTCCTGCGGCCGCAACCGCAGCTGGTCGGCCGTCCGCCGCGCCTGCGACGGGTCGCGCTTCAGGATCGCCGCCGCCAGCTCGGGTGAGATCACCGCGAGGTAGCTGTCCGGCGTCACCCACATCCGCTCCGGCGAGGCGAACGCCAGCGCGCCACCGGATCCGCCCTCCCCGATCAGCAACGTCGTGACGGGCACCCGCGCCGCGGCGATCGCCGTGAACATGTCCGCGATGGCCGCCCCCACGCCCGCCTTCTCCGCCGCCACGTCATTGGCCGCACCCGGCGTGTCGACGAGCGTGAGCACCGGCACGCCGAGCCGGTCGGCGAGCCGGACGAGCCGCGCCGCGGTCCGGAACCCGGCCGGTCGGGTGGCCGTGCCGCACTGCGCCGCGTAGGCGAACGTGACCCCGTCGCGGTGCCCGAACCCGCACAGCACACCGGGATCGACGCCACCGGCGCGGTCGCCGTTGATCGGCTCGTGCCACTCGAAGTAGGCCGCCAGGTAGTCCTTCGCGTGCGGGCGGAGCGTGGTGCGGGCACGCTGCACGGCGTCCCAGCCGGTGTCCGGCACCGTCGTGGCGCCCAGTGCGGACGGCACGGGAGCGGCGTCCCGAGCCGGTGTGGTGAGCAGTCGCAGCCACCGCTCCAGCCGCGGGCGCAGCTCCTCCGCCGGCATCAGCTGGTCGACCAGACCGGCCGCGAACTGCTGCGACACCGAGTAGCCCGGCGGCCGCACCCGCGACCCGGCGAACCCCACCTGGGCACCGCGCAGGCCCAGCACGACGTCGGCGCCCGCGCCGAGCGTCGCCCAGCCGCCGCCGGTCGTCGGGTCGCGCAGCACGGCGACGTGCGCGAGCCCGGCCTCGCGGTGCAGCGTGAGCTGCCGGGCGATCCGGGGGAGCTGCATCAGGGCGGGCGTGCCCTCCTGCATGCGGCTGCCGCCGGTCGCGACCAGGGAGACGACCGGGACCCGCAGCTCGCGGGCCTTCGTGAACGCCTGCTCGACGCGGGCGCCGGTCCGGGTTCCCAGCGAGCCGCCGAGGAACCCGAACTCGAACGCCACGAGCACGGCCGTGACGCCGCCGATCTCCGCGACACCGCAGACGACGGACTCGCGTTCGCCGGTCTGGGCGGCGGCGGACGCGAGTGCGTCGTCGTAGCCGGGCCACCCGAGCGGCCCGTCGGTGCCGCACGGTCCGGTGTCGTCCGGCAGTTCCGCGAACTCCGCCGCGACCTTCCCGATCAGCGCGCGGGCGGGCTCACGTCCCGAGGGCACGCTTCATCACCTTGCCCATGTCGTTGCGCGGCAACGACTCCACGAACCGCACCCGGCGCGGGCGCTTGTGCGGCGTCAGCAACCGCGCCACGTGGTCGGACAGCTCACCGGCGTCCGGGGCGTCGCCGGACGGCACGACCCAGGCGACGATCCGTTCGCCGAGGTCGTCGTCGGGTTCGCCGGTGACCGCGACCTCCTTCACCGCCGGGTGCTCCAGCAGCGCGTTCTCGATCTCCCCGGCGCCGATCTTGTAGCCACCGCTCTTGATGATGTCCGTGGCCTTGCGCCCGACGATCCGGTAGTAGCCGTCGTCGTCGCGCGTGCCCACGTCGCCGGTGCGGAACCAGCCGTCCGCGAACGCCTCCGCGGTCGCGTCGGGCCGGTTCAGATACTCGGTGAACAGGTTCTGCCCGCGCACCTGGATCTCGCCCACCGCACCGGTCTCGTCCAGCACCGCGCCGTGGTCGTCGACGAGCCGCACCTCGACGCCGGGCAGCGGCAGACCGACCGCTCCGGGCCGCCGGTCGCCGGACGCGCGCACGCTGGTGTTCATCAGCGTCTCGGTCATGCCGTACCGCTCGACGACCCGCTGCCCGGTGGCGGCCGCGATCCGCTCGTGGTCGCGCACCGGCAGGGCGGCCGACCCGGACACCAGCAACCGGGCCTGCTTCAACGCGGCCGCGAGCTCCGCGTCTCCACCGACCTCCTCCGCGATGCGGTGGTACATCGTCGGCACGCCGAACATCATCGTGCCGTCGGCGTCCAGCGCCCGCGTGACCTGGTCGGTCGAGAACTTCCCGAGGTGGTGCAGGGTTCCGGCGAGCCGCAGCGGACCCAGCACCCCGAGGATCAGCCCGTGCACGTGGAACAACGGCAGCGCGTGCACCAGCACGTCGTCCGCGGTCCACTCCCACGCCTCGGCCACCGAGTCCAAAGTGGACAGGATCGCCCGCCGCGGCAGCACCACGCCCTTCGGCGACCCGGTGGTGCCCGACGTGTAGACGATCAGCGCCGGCGCCTCGGGACCGGGCTCGGCCGGCAGCTCGACGGGGTCGCCGTCGAGCGTCACGTCCCGGCGCGGCACCGAGTCCAGGCCCGCGGGCAGCGCCACCCCCGGCGCCGCGAGGACCGAGGCGGGCGCGCTGTCCGCCACGATGTGCGCGAGCTCCCGTTCACCGACCTTGGGGTTGAGCGGCACCGCGGGCACCCCGGCGAGCAGCGCCGCGACGACCGCCACGCACGTCTCGATCGTCGGCGTGGCCCAGATCGCCACCCTGGGCGACCCGGCGAGCTGCCGCGCCAGGGTTCCGGCGCAGGCGGCCAGCTCGGCGTGGGTCAGGGCGCGGTCGCCGAAGCGGAGTGCGACGCGGTCGGACTGCAGTGTGAACAATGGACTCACCAGATTCCCGGGACGACGAGGACGAGCCACACCAGCGGCGGCGCTGCCGCCACCATGATCCCGCCGTAGACCATGAGCTGCTTGAAGAACCGGTCGCGGTCGACGTCCTGGGCGCCGGCGAGCACCAGGGCGCCGTTGGTGGAGAACGGGCTCACGTCGACCACCGTCGCCGACACCGCCAGAGCCGCGATCAACCCGACCGAGCTGACCTCGCCCTGCAGCAGGAACGGCACGGCCAGCGGGATGAGCGCGCCCATGATGCCGACCGACGAGGCGAACGCCGACACGATCGCGCCGATGTAGCAGATCAGCAGCGCGGCGAGCAGGGGAGTGCCGACCCCGGCGACCGAGTCGCCGGCCCACTTGATCGTGCCCATCGTCTGCAGCACCGCGACGTAGGTGAGGATGCCGCAGATCAGCAGCACGGTCGGCCAGGTGATCTGGGTGATGGCCTGCTTGGACGTCTCCGGCCACACCACGCTGAGCAGCACGGCGACCGTGATCGCGGCGAGGCCGACGTCGAGGTCGAACACGAGCGCCGCCACGACGAGCGCGACCAGTCCGGCGAGGGTGGCGATGCGCGGCGTGGTCAGGGTGAGCCGCTCCTCGACCACCTTGGTGTCCGCACCACCGCCACCACCGTCAGCACCACCGCCGGCACCGCTGACCTCGACGTCCTCGTCGGCGGTCTGGGCGTTCAGCGGGTGTCGGGCCAGCTTCATCCCGCCCAGCACCACGAACACCACGGCGGCGATCACCAGGTTGACCACGAGGCTCGCCAGGAACAGCACGATCTCGCCGCCCGGCAGCCCCTCCTTCGCCACGATGCCGTTGACGATCGTCCCGTAGATGCTGATGGGGGAGAACCCGCCGGCCTGGGCGCCGTGCACGACCATGACGCCCATCAGCAGCGGGTTGATCTTGTACTTGGCCGCGAACCCCATCGCGATCGGCGCCACGATCGCCACCGCCGCCGGGCTGACCGCGCCGATCGCCGTCAGCACGCCGGTGATCGCGAACATCACCCACGGCATCAGCGCGATCCGCCCGCCGACCAGCCGGATCGCGACGTGCACGAGCCAGTCGGTGGTGCCGTTGGCCCGCGCGATGGCGAACAGGAACGTCACCCCGACCAGCACGACGAAGAGCGACCCGGGGAACCCCTTGAAGATGTCGTCGGTCTTCATGTCCGCGACCAGCGTGCCGACCCCGAAGGCCGCGGCGAACGCCAGCGCTCCCATGTTGATCGACCGCGTCGTGGCGATGACGAACACCACGACCAGCACGAGTATCGAGATCAGTTCGGCGGACATGCAGGGCTCCCGTCGTTGGGGCTGTCCGGATAGTGGCCGAGTGGCTCAGCCACTTTCCGCCCAGCTTCCACCCGCTGTCAAGAGGTGGCCTAGTGGCTGAGCCACTCGGCCGGATATCCTGGGCAGATGTCCGAGGCACTGCGGCCCATGGTCAAGTCACGCCTGTACGAGCAGGTGCTCGAACGCCTGCGCGCACACGTGAGCGAGGCCGGGCTGAAGGCAGGGGACAAGCTGCCCGCCGAGCGCGACCTCGCGGCGAGCCTGGGCGTGAGCCGCGCGTCGGTCAAGCAGGCGATCGTGGTGCTGGAGGTCCAGGGCCTCGTCGAGGCACGTCACGGCGGCGGCACCTACCTCGTGCGCGACACCCTCGACGTCGAACCGGTCGAGCAGCTCGTCGAACGCCGCAAGCGGCTCCCGGAGGTCCTGGAGGCCCGCGAGGCGCTGGAGACCAAGCTCGCCGAGCTGGCCGCCGAACGCCGCACCGACGCCGAGCTGGAGGACATCGAGCAGGCGCTCGTCTTCATGCGCGAGGAGATCGCGAACGGCGACAACGGCGTGGAGGGGGACCGCCGTTTCCACGCCGCCGTCACCGCCGCCGCGCACAGCTCGCTGCTCGCGGACTTCATGAAGACGATCGCCACCCAGATCACCGAGAGCCGCACGGAGTCGCTGCGCCAGCCGGGGCGTCCGTCCCGTTCGCTGGCGCAGCACACCGCGATCTACGAGGCGATCGCCGCGGGCGACGGCAAGAAGGCCGCCGCGGCGATGCGCAAGCACGTGCGCACCGTCGCGAAGGTGCGCCTGCTCACCTGGGTGCCGGAAGACTGACGAAGATCAAGACTTCAGCTCGGACAGGTCGTCCTGCTGACGGTCGGACCGTCTGACGCGCCGGCGGACGATCAGGACGACCACCCCGGCCGCGACCACGAAGCACGCGATGGCGGCCCCGCGCCCTGCCCACCTGCTCGCCGCGGCGAGCGACCCGCCGGCGGCGTAGCCGACCAGGACGTTGGTGGACATCCAGGTCACCACGCCCGCCGCCGAGTAGGCCGTGAACACCGGGGCGGGAAGGCCGGACGCGCCCGCCGACAGGGGCATGCAGGTGCGCACGAACGGAATCCAGCGCGCGAAGAACACGGCGGGACCGCCCCGTCCGCGCAGCAACGACTCGGCGCGGTCGAGATAGCGCGCCGCCCGGCTGGAGGCGCGGACCGTCCTCCTCGTGTGGAGGGTCCGTCCCGTCCAGTACGCCACCTGGTCACCGGCGATCCCCGCCGCCACGCACACCGGCAGGGAAAGCGTCAGCGGCAGCACACCTTGGTAGCCGAGGAGTCCCACGACGAGCAGGGTGCTCTCGGCCGGGACCGCGAAGCCGATCAGCACCGCGGTCTCGACGAACATCAGGAGCGCCGCGACGAGCAGCAGCGTGTGCGGGGGCAGCTTCGCCACCGTGTCCACCCAGTCGGTGAACACGGCGTCAAGCCTTGCTCGGAGTCGCCGGGGAGGGTGGGAGGAGGGCGGTGGGGAGGCTCATGCGGGTCTGCTTTCTGCGGTGCGGACCAACGAGAGCGCCGGAGACCGTGCGCCGAGTCCACTGTGGCGTCTGCGAGCAGCCAGCCGGTGAAGTGCAGGTTGCGGATGAGGCGGTTCACCCGATCGCCTCACCGGGGCGCCGGTGTTCAGTCGTCGAGGACCCTGGCGAGGAGCATGGTGGCCGGACCGAAGCCGGCCCGCCGGTAGAAGGGCACCGAGCGTTCGCTGGGTGAAAGGACGATCCGGGCGCAGCTGCGGGCCCGTGCGTGCGCGACGGCCGCGTCGAGCAGGGCAGTGCCGATGCCGCGTTCGCGGTGGGCGGCGAGCACGAACGCGTTGCCCAGGTACGGCCGGCCGGCCCGGCTTCGGCATCCGCTCGAACAGGGCGAGGTTCACCATCCCCACGGCGTGGCCGTCTACCTCGGCCACGAACGCCGTCCGGCGCGGCGCTTCCGCAACACACCACTGCCGGTCCGTCGGACCACCGCAGGAACTGGAGGAGTCATGATCCGACCCTCCTCTCCAGCCGGACCCGGACCGCCTTCGGCATGTGCAGCATCGAGATCCGCGCCCGCGCCGGCTCACCGACCGCCGTCCACCGCCAGGTCCGCAGCACCTGGCTCAGCACGATGACCATCTCCGCGAGGGAGAACTGCATGCCGATGCAGAGCCGGGGCCCACCGCCCCACGGCACGAAAGCGCCGCGGGGGAACGACTCCGCTGCCCACCGGTCGGGGTCGAACCGGGTGGGGTCGGGGAAGACGGCGGGGTCGCGGCCGAGCTGGTAGGCGCTGTAGGCCACGTTCGTCCCGGCGGGCAGGTGGTGTCCGCCGAGCGTGGTATCCCGGGTGGTGACGCGGGTCAGCAGCCAGGTCGGCGGGTGCACGCGGAGCGACTCGTGGAGGACGTGGGTGATGTACGGCATCCGGTCGACGTCCTCGCCGGTGGGGTCGCGGTCGCCCAGGACGCGGTCGGCCTCCTCGGCGGCTCGGCGCTGGATCTCCGGGTGGTGTGCGAGCAGGTCGACGGTCCAGGACAGCACCGTCGAGGAGCTCTCGACGCCGGCGAGGTACATGCTGATGAGCTCGTCGTGGATCTGCTCGGGGCCGAGGCCGCTGCCGTCGGCGTCCCTGGCGGCCAGCAGCAGTTCGGGCACGTCCTGCTCGGCGTGGGCGACCGGGCAGGACGGCTTGCCCGCCAGGGTGACGGAGTCCTCGATGGCCTGGTGCACGCGGCTGGACGCGCGCTTCCACTCCGCGCCGACGGTGAAGCGGCGCAGCCGGGCCGGGGTGATCAGCTGCCTCAGCCATCCCGTCGCGATGGTCGAGACGTCCTCCTGCAGCTGCTCGAACTGCTCAGGGCTGATCCGGGAGGAGAACAACGTCGCCGTGGTCTGCCGGCGGATGATCGCGTGCAGGGCGGTGCGGGCGTCGAGGACCTGACCGTCCTGCCATGAGCTGATCAACGGCGCGCTGTGGGCGACCATCAGCCGCGAGTAGCCCGGCATGCGGGAGCGGGCGAACACCGGCTGAACGAGACGGCGGTTGCGCCGGTGCCTGGCGTGCGCGCACGTGATCAGGCCGTCGCCCATGACGGTGCGGACCTGGTCGAACACCGCGCCGCCGCGGTCGTACACGTCGTCGTGGACGAGCATCTCCTGCACGAGGTGCGGGGCGCACACGACGTAGATCGGCAGCGTTCCGACCTTCAACCGCACGAGGTCGCCGTGAGCGCGCAACGAGTGCAGCAAGGACCACGGCCGCAACAGGCGCAGGGCGTGCCCGACGAGCGGGAGATCGCCGGGCGCGGTGGCAACGTCAGACGTCATCTCGGTAACCCGTCCTCGAGAAGGTTCGGGGCCGCCGCGTCCTCACCGACGACCACTCTGACTTGGAACGACGAGTCCTCCAGCTCCTGCACCTCGCCGTACCGCGTCTCGTCGGGCACGTGCGCGCGAGCCATCCCGAGGTGGTGCGCGCAGGCCAGTTCCTGCCACCACGTCAGGTCGGGCCGGTGCGCACGGGCTCGGTCCAGGTCGGCCAACCGCCGGCGCACGATCGACAGGTGCATCGCGGCGAGTTCTCGCGCTGCGGAAACCCTTGTGGTGGAACGCTTGTCGGCGATCAGCGAGCAGAGGTTCGGCACGCCGCGCCGCTCGTCCCTCGCGACCGAGGTGACGTCGTTGAACGCCACCATGTAGTCGTGCTTCGCGAAGACGTAGGCGTTGCGGACGTACGAGGTCGTGTGCTGCTCGGGGCTGAGTTCCTTATGGTGCACGAACTCCAGGAGGTCCAGCCAGGCCGCGGCTCCCGTGCCGTCCGGCCGGCGCCGCACGTAGTCCTCATAGGACTCCCGCCGTCCGCGCTCCGGTAGCCGGGCGTTGTCGTACCAGGTGTTCAGATTGCCCAGGAAGCGCCGGAACCAGCGTTCGCTCATCCCGCTGTCCCGCAGCTCATCGCCCAGCTTCCGCCACTCCTGGAAGTAGGGGTCGGTGGTCGCCGGGGTGTCGCCGCGCAGAGCCGCGAACACGGCGGCGGTGTGGTGTTCGGAGATGCCCCACTGTTCGCCGATGTCGTCGTCCATCGTCCACAGCGTGAGGAGTTTCGCGATGGTGAGCAGTCGTTCCGGCCGGCCACGCGGGTAGGAGTGGCAGGCGAAACGCTCGGCGTGGGTCAACGGACGCAGCTGCCCTGCCGGATGACCGCTCGGCATCAGCGTTGCGCCACACGCCCAGTCACGCACTCGGCCGCCCACCGCGGTCAGCAGGTCGGGGTCGGGAGGGACGTCCCACGTTCGGGGATACCACATGTCCACCATCAGGAGCTCAGAACGATCGGTTGCCGTCATCCAAAGTGTCCGTCTCATCTGGCCGGATGTGATGAACTGCGCCGCTTCTCCTGTCTACCACTGGGGATGGGCACGCGCTACGGTGACCGCAACCGCAGAACCTGTTGCGGCAGAAGAATTTACTGACTCCATTTCAGGAGTGGCCGAATGACGCTCGCGGGTAAGTCGGTGCTCGTCACGGGAGCAGCGCAGGGGATCGGAGCGGCGATCGCCGAGCTGTGCGCCGATCAAGGTGCGGCTGTGGTGGTCGTCGATGTGCAAGAGGCACAAGGAGAAGAGCTCGCGAGGAGCATCAACGCCCGCGGGGGTGAATGCTGCTTCGTCCGAGCGGACGTCACCCGTGCCGCCGAAGTGGACGCTGCCGTTCGTCTTGCGGTGGAGCGGTACGGCCGGCTGGACTGCGCCGTCAACAATGCCGGGATCGACGGGGAGAGGTCCTTGTTGCACCTTTCGTCGGACGACAACTGGGCCGCCGTTCTCGCGGTCAACCTCACCGCGGTGCGCCTGTGCATGAAGTACGAGCTCGCCCGGATGAACGAGCAGGGGTCGGGTGCCATCGTCAACGTCTCCTCCGCTGCGGGGCTCGTCGGCGTCGACCAAGGACTGTCCGCCTACGTCGCGGCCAAGCACGGAGTGGTGGGCCTCACGCGTGCGGCCGCCCTGGAGTACGCGAAGAAGGGCATTCGCGTGAACGCGGTGTGCCCGGGAGTCGTGCGGACTCCCATGCTGGACGCCCTGCTGCGGGACGGCATCGTCACGAACGAGTTCGCGGAGGGCATGCACCCGTTCGGCAGGCTGGCCGAGACCGCCGAGGTCGCCGAGGCCGTGGCCTGGTTGTGCTCCGACGCCTCCTCGTTCGTCACGGGACACCCGCTCGCCGTCGACGGGGGCCTCGTCGCGGGCTGACCCGCTGAGCCCCTCGCCCTCACGCCGAAGTTCCCCCGACCTCAGGAGGCGGCTTTCATGGACGAGAAGAACGACCAGCCGGTCCCGCCCGCGCTGCGGATGATGGCCATGGTGACCGGGTTCCAAGTCTCCCAGGCACTGTACGTCGTCGCCGAGCTGGGCGTGGCGACCGCACTGGCCGACGGGCCGCTCCCGTGCGCGGAGCTGGCCGAGAGGGTGGGGTGCGACCCGGACGCACTCCGTCGCATCATCCGGTTCCTCGCGTCGGCAGGAGTGTTCCAAGTGGACGGTGACTCCGTCCGGGCCACCCCGCTGGGCCTGACGCTCGCCGATGGCGCACCCGGTTCCATGCGCGACATCGCCCGGTACTTCATGCAGACCCACTACCTGCCGTTCACGGATCTCCTGCACACGGCGAGAACGGGGGAGAACGCGGCACAGCACCACCTCGGCATGCCCTTCTTCGACTGGGTGAACAAGTCTCCGCACCTGGTCGAGCTGCAGAACCGCGCCATGGCGGCGGGCGCGGGAGGGCGGGACGAGGCGTTCTTCGCCGGTTACCGCCTCCCGCCCGGTGACGTGGTCGTCGACGTCGGGGGCGCGGACGGCAGCGTGCTCGGCCACCTCCTCGCGCACGAGCCGGACCGGCGGGGTGTCGTGCTCGACCTGCCGGACGTGATCGCCGCGGCCCGCGACGAGCACGCGGCCTCAGCGGTCGCGGACCGGGTGGACCTGGTCGCGGGGGACTTCTTCGACGAGGTGCCGGCGGGCGACGTCTACTTCCTGTCCGTGGTGCTGCACAACTGGGACGACGACTCCGCGGGCCGAATCCTGGCCACCATCGCGGCGGCGGCGCCCGGCGGAGCCCGAGTCGTGCTCCTCGAGACGGTGCTGCCGGAGGGGGAGATTCCCGTCTTCGAGGCGATCCTGGACCTGACCATGCTCGCCGTGCTGAACGGACGGGAGCGCACCGCATGCGAGTGGCAGGTCCTGCTCGAGCGCAACGGGTTCGCTCTCGACCGCATCGTGGAGACCGCGACCCCGTTCTCGTTCGTGGAGGCCACGCTCGCCGCGCGGTAGGCACGTCCGCGTTCTGGGGACTGGAAGACACCGGGCACCTCGCGGTGATCGACAAGTTCCGCGCCGCCGAAGCCTCTGTCGCACAGGGCTTCAGGCTCTCGAAGCCGACCATAGCGGGGGCCTCGGTGCAGGTCGACAGGACTTCTCCGCAGGTGCACGGATCAGACAAGAACTGTGCGCTGGCCCGAAAAGCTCTAGGCGGGCTTCCGCGCGCCGTCGAGAAAGATCGCCAGTGCGGCCTCGGTGGCTTCCTCCGGTGTCATCCGGTCGCCGATGGTCAGGTAGAGCGCCCGTTCGAGGATCGCGGTGAACATCTCGAACACGGCCTCGCCGCGCAGGTCGTCCCGCAGCACCCCGTCGCGGACGGCGCGGTCGACGACCTCGCGCAGCGGGCGGGTCACGCGGTCGATGTCGGCCGGGTCGGAGTGGGTCGCGTCGACCTGGCTGATCACGGCCGCGTACTGGGCGCCGTTGCGCATGACCACGGCCGTGATCCTGGCGATCGCCCGGTCGGCGGGAAGGTCGTCGAGGGCCGCGGCCTCGAACGCCTTGGCGATCTCGGCGATCCCCGCCTCGCCCACGCCCTGCCGCAGCGACTCGCGGGTCGGGAAGTGCCGGTACAGCGTGGCCCTGCCGACGCCCGCCTCCTCGGCGATCTCCGCGATCGCCGCGTCCGGGCGGCGGCTCAGCAGCCGGGTGGCGGCGTCGAGGATCGCCGTGCGCGTCCGCTGCATCCCCGCTTCCGATCTCACCACCGGGTCAGGTTACCTCTCCATCGTGAGACACGCGTGTCTCACGATGGAGTACGTTGGTCTCATGACGGAAGCGATGGAAGTACCGCTGCAGATCCGGCGCCACGGGTTCGACCCCGTCGAGGAGCTCGCACGGGTCCGTGACGACGAAGGGGTCGTGCCAATCACGACGCCGTTCGGCCTGCCCGCCTACCTGATCTGCCGCTACGAGGACGTGCGCGAGGTGCTCGCGGACGGGACCCGGTTCAGCAACGCCCTCGTGCCGTTCAACCGGCTCGGCGGGGACGACGAGCGGACCGGCAGCCTGATCGCGCTCGACCCGCCCGACCACACGCGGCTGCGGCGGATGCTCACGCCGGAGTTCACCGTGCGCCGCATGCGCAGGCTGGAGCCGCGGATCACCGAGATCGTGGACGCGGCGCTGGACGACCTCGAGACGGCCGGCCGCCCGGCGGACCTGGTGGCGCACTTCGCGTTACCGGTGCCCTCGCTGGTGATCTGCGAGCTGCTCGGCGTGCCCTACGCCGACCGCGCCGAGTTCCAGGACCGGACCGTGCGCATGCTGGACGCGTCGCTGCCGCCCGAGGAACAGACCGCCGTGTGGCGGGAGAACCGGTCCTACATGGCGACGCTGGTCGCCCGCGCGCAGGCCGACCCCGGTGACGACTTGGTGGGCATGCTGGTGCGCGAGCACGGCGACGACCTCGCCACCGCGGAACTGGTCGACATCGCCGCGCTGCTCCTGGTGGCGGGGCACGAGACCACGTCGAACATGCTCGGTCTGGGCACCCTGGCCCTGCTGCGGCACCCCGACCAGCTGGCCCTGGTCCGCGAGGACCCCGCACTGGTCGAGCCCGCGGTCGAGGAGCTGCTGCGCTGGCTGTCCATCGTGAACACGACGGCGCCGCGGATGACCACCACCGAGGTGCGGATCGCCGGGCACGCGATCCCGGCCGGGTCGCTGGTGCTGCCGTCGCTGTCGGCCGCCGACCGCGATCCCGCCCTGGTCGAGAACCCCGGCACGCTCGACGTCGGCCGAGGCGCTCCCGGGCACGTCGCGTTCGGCCACGGCGTGCACCACTGCCTCGGGGCGCCGCTGGCCCGGATGGAGATGCGCATCGCGTTCCCCGCCCTGCTGCGACGTTTTCCCGGTCTCGCCCCGGCCGAGGACCAGGACGACTTCCGGACCTTCAGCGTCATCCACGGACTGCGCTCGCTGCCCGTGACCTGGTGAGGCGATCCGAGGCTCGCCCCGTCCGGTGGTCCTCGAACGGACAACCGTTCTGCCGCAGGGAAATCAGGCGTGGGACAAGACCGTCTTGTCCCACGCCCGTCAGAGCGCTAGACCCGGACCACCACCTTCTGGAACGCCGGCTTGCCCGGCGCCTTCAAGGTCCTGGTCGTGCCGTCGGCGTTGTGCACCACGACCGTCCAGTCCCGTTTGGACACCTTGCCGGGGAACCAGCCCCTGGCCGGGTGGATGGTGACCTTGTCGCCGTCCTGCACGATGCGCGTGCGGGACGAGAGCTTGCGGCCGCCGTCTTCGTAGAGCGAGAACTCGCCCTTCGCGCCGGCCGTCACGTGCACGGTCAGCGCCTCGGTCTTGTTCTTGGCGTCGTTGGTCACGTTGTCGGTCCGCTCCACCAGGACGCCGCCCGAGCGCAGGAACACCGGCATGGTGTCGAGCCCCGCGCTGACGGTCGCCCAGGTGTTGCCCTGGTAGACCTGCCCGGTGAAGTAGTCGGTCCAGGTGCCGGGCGGGAACCAGACCCGCGTGGAACCGGTGGTACCGGGCGTGGTGATGGGCGCGACCAGCATGTCCGGGCCGAGCAGGAACTGGCTGTCCACAGTGGAGTACGCCTCCGGGCTGCCCGGGTACTCCAGGTAGGCCGGGCGCACCATCGGCACGCCGGTGCTGTTCGCCTGCTCCGCCAGCGAGTAGATGTACGGCACCAGGCGTTCGCGCAGGTTCAGGAACTTCGTCGCCGACGCGTTCGCGGCCGCGCCGTACTGCCACGGCAGGCGGTCGCTGTGGTTGCTGTGCAGGCGCGTGATCGGCTGGAAGACGCCGAGCTGCACCCACCGCGCGTACATGTCGTCCGGCATCTTGGTGGTCCAGCGGAGCTGGCCGTTGTCGAGGTACTGCTCCGACCCGCGGATGCCGGTGGTGTCGTTGTGGCCGCCGATGTCGTGGCTGATGTTCGACATGCCCGTCGACACGCCCTCGTTGGACGTGTAGGCGATGGTGCCCTTCATCGTGGCCCACGTCGACGAGGTGTCGCCGGTGAAGTGCAGCGTCGTGCGCTTCTCCGCCCACGGCCCCGTCGGCAGCGCGCCGCCGCCGCTGTACCCGCCCGCCTGCAACGAACCGAAGCCGCGGGAGAACGCGAACGCGCCCATCTTCGCGTACTGCTCGTTGATCCACGTGTCCGGCGTGACACCGCGCTGCGACGACCCGGAGGCGTCACAGCACCAGTCGAGCCACCAGAAGTCGGTCGGCATCTTGCCGTGCAGCTCCACGTAGGCGCGCAGCTGGTCCGGGTCGCCCCAGTCGAAGCTGTAGTTGTCCACGCCGTCGCGGGTGCCCGTCTTGGCGAGCTTGCCCTTGGCGGTGGCCTGCGCCTTCGCGAAGTCCGGGTCGTTGCCCTGGATGCTCGGGTGGATGTTGAGCGTGGTGTGCAGGCCCTGGCCGTGCGCCCAGTCCAGGAACCCCTGCGGGTCGGGGTACTTGTTCTGGTCCATCTGCCAGCCGTTCCACAGGTTGCGCGCCTTGAAGTCCGTGTCCACCACGAGGACGTCGAGCGGCACGCCGTTCTGCCGGAACGCGGGCACGATCCGGTCGCGGAAGTCCGCGGCCGTCCGGTCGATGTACTCGGAGTACCAGACGCCGTAGGCCCAGCGCGGCAACAGCTTCGGCCCGCCGGTCAGCGTGGCGAGGTCGCCCAGCGCGGTCTTGTAGTTCTGGCCGTAGCCGAACACGTACCCGTCCTGGTACGGCTGGGCGCCCTTGTTCGCCCGCAGGGTCCCGTCGCGCAGCGCGGAGGGCGTGTCGTCGAGGGTGAACCAGCCGTCCCGGTAGAGCAGGCCTGGGTAGAGGCGGGGACCGCCGTTGTCGCCGTTGTAGCCGTCCAGCGAACGCCGGTAGCCGCCGAGCGCCAGGTGCTGCGCCGACGAGTTGATCCCGATCGTGTCCAGGTTGACGTGGCAGCCGGCCGTCGGGCACGTGACCGTGAGGTCGGACGCCCCGGCGGGCAACGGGACCTGCAGCGTCGTGGTGCCCCACGTCGTCCAGTTGTCCGTGGCGGGCACGGTGTACGACTGGCCGTTGACCAGCACGGTCCTGGCCTCGTGCTTGCCGTCGCCACCGGTGCCGTTGGCGAAGCGCAGGACGACGGGGTACGTGCCGGCCGACGGGACGCTGGTCACGCGCTGGACCAGCTTCGTGCCGCCGACGAGCTCGGCGACGAACCCGGTGCCCGCGTAGCCCGCGTGCTCGTCCGCGACCTTCGCCGCGCCGCTGACCACGCCGTTCTCGGCCTCGCAGGTGGTGCCGAACCGGCACTCGTCGGTCGCCCTGACGCTCGGGTAGGCCTGGCCCGCGGTCAGCAACGCCAGGCTGTCAACGTTGACGTTGCCCGAGTCGCCCGCGTTCTTGGTCAGCGCGACGCGGTGTTCGCCGGCGGCCAGGTCGACCTCGGTCTCCACGGTCCGCCAGTCGTTCCAGTCGTTCCCGCGGGCCAGCGTGACCTGCTTCGGCGACTGACCGTCGACGCTCAGGCTGAGCGTGCGGTTCTCGTACTTGCCGTCGCCGCCCTGGCCGTTGGCGTACCGCACGACGACCCGGTGCCTGCCCGCACTGGTCGCGCGCACCGTGGCCGTGACGCCGTTGTTGGTGTACTGGAACCCGGCGACGAACCCGGAGCCGGTGTGGCCGGGGTGGTCCGCCTGCACGAGCATGCCCTCGCGCGCCTGCTCCTCGGCCTCGCAGAGCTGCCCGGTCGCACAGACCACCCGCCGCCACGGGGACGCGGTCGTGCCACCGGCCTTGAGCTCGAGGTTGTCCGCGCGGAACGGGCCGGAGCCCACGCGGTACCGCAGGGTCATCGCCGAGGTGGTGATGACCAGCCAGCCGTCGGTCACCCGTGAGCTGTAGGACGGGGGCGTGATGTTCCGGTTGACGGCGTTGAACGTCGCCGCGTTCTCGAACCGGGTGTCCCCGGCGTACTCCGTTCTCACGAGCGTGGGGGAGAGGATCTGGAATCGGGCCTGCCCCGAGACGACCGTGCCGTTCGGCTGGGCGGTCGCGGGGGCGGGAAGACCCATGGTCAGCAATGCCAGCAGGGGGATGACTGTCGCGCGTCTTGGCATCGTTCTCCTCGTCTGACGCCTTCGGCTTCCGAGGTGTTCAGGTACCTGAACGTCCTTCACCTTGGCCTGACGTTGTGGAGCGATCAAGACACCACTCGGACGATGGGTGCGACGGTCGAACGGAGGAGCGTTGCGCATGGTGCAAATAAGCTTTTCGGACCACCGGGGGACTGTCGTCGGTGGACACCCCCGCGCTAGGCGGTCCCGCGCCTCGCTTCCGGTAGGGTCGCCGCCCCGAGCGCGGTCTCCAGCTGCTCCCACCGCGTCACCAGGTCGGACAGCATCAGCATCATCACCTCGGGGAAGGCGTACAGGAAGCTCTGGTACCGGTAGTGGTCGAGGTAGAACACCGAGACCTCACCCACCGCCGTCACGGACGTGGTGCGGGCGTTGAAGAACATGTCGTAGTGACCGAGCAACGTGCCGGAGCCGAGCACCGCGCGTTCGTAGATCCCTCCGAAGTCGACCTCCACGTCACCGCTGCGGACGAGGAGCACGCCGTGTGCCGCCTCGTCCTCGCGGAACAGCTGATCTCCTGCTGTGTAGGGGATCTCGTCGAACATCGACGCGAGCGTCTCCAGCTCGGAGTCGAGCAACGCGCCGAACAGGCGCACGCCGTGCGGGTCCGCGCTCGACCTCAGGCACGCCACCCGTGAGGCCAGGTCGTCGTCGGTGAGGTGGTTCATCCTCATCCGCACGAACCGCAGCATCCGGTCGGTGTTGCGCGACTGGCGGCGGGACTTGCCCGCGCTCGGTGGCGTGTAGAGCGACGAGTCGCCGCTGATCCGCGCGGCTTCCCGCAGTCCGGACTCGTAGGCACTGTGCACGCAGCCCCAGTGGTACGGGTTCGTGCCCTCGCCGGCGAAGAACAGCGCGTCGCCGACGGGCTCGGCGAGGGTGGCGATGTCCTGGGAGGACGAACCGACGCCGATGCTGGTGTAGGAACCAAACGCGTACGGGTCGCTGGACCACGCGGTGCGGGACACGGCCGAGGGTGCGGGCGCGTCCGCGCCGAAGATGTCGCGCACGACGGACTGGGCGTACGCCGAGACCTCGTCCGCGGACCACGTCTCGGCCGAGCGGCCGAGGGACGCGCCGAGCAGCATCACCAGTATCGGCTTGCCGTGCGACTTCCACATGCTGATCACGACGGTCGGGTGGCGGTCGGTGTCGCGGCACAGGTAGCCGAACACGTACTGCTCCCGCGGCCAGAACGGGTCGTCGTAGTGCAGGGCGATCTTGTTCAGCGTGCCGAAACCCAGCCGCTCGATCGCCGACCGCTTCGCGTCCGGCAGCGGTGGCACGAACTCCACGGCGCCGGCCTTCAACACGCCGAGCGGCACGGTCACGAGCACCTTGTCCGCCTCGAACACGCCGTGCGACGTCGTCACTCGTCCGGGCTCGATCCGCGAGACGACGTGTCCCAGCCGGACGTCCAGGCCGTCGGCGAGGGCGTCCACAACGGACTGGTAGCCCTGGTGCAGGGTGCTGTCGCCGTAGCCGTAGACGAGGTAGCCCTCCTCCCAGTGCTGCAACGACAGCTTGTCCGGGTCCTCCGCCGCGTCCTCGCGCAGGATCACGTTCAGGTGGTAGCGCACGGCCTGCTCGTCCTCGGGGGACAGACCGCGCTCGGCGAGGATCCGGTTCAGCGCCGAGCCCAGCGGCACGTCGGGCAGCTCGTCGTGACGCGCCGCGGCGGCGCGTCGTTCGAGCTCGTGCAGCACCTCGTCGGCCAGTTCGAGCGTGCGGGTCTTGTGGCGGTGGCCCATCGCCCTGCCGTCGGCGCCGAACAGGTCCAGGCTGTCGAAACCGCCGGTGTACGCGCTGTCCCCGCCCACGTAGCTGTACGGGATGCCCAGCTCCTCCACCAGTTCGGTGACGGGGTTGCCGTCCGTGCCGTGGATCCAGTGCGCGCCCAGGTCGACGCCGTGCTCGTCGGTCCAGATCCGCCCGCCGACCCGGTCCCGCGCCTCCAGGACCGTGACGGGATGGCCCCGGCCGCGCAACGCGCGTGCCGCGGCCAGTCCCGCGATCCCCGCGCCCACGACCAGGACGCCCGGTCTGGCGCCCTCGCTGTCAGATACCACCGGCATCGCTCGATTGTGGGGCGGCCGGGCGTGTCCGGACATTCCCGGATCGTGTGCTCCCGCTGGGCCGTCCGGGTTGTCCCGCACACCGGCCACCCGCGCTGCGCTCCCCGAATGAACCGGGACGACCAGGTAGTGACTTGACCTGTCGGCGCAGGTATAACTTGTTCTCATGCGCCCACAGTGAGGAAGATCACAATGAAGCACACAACGTCGTGTGACAACGGTTTGCCCGGTCCCTCCCGTCGCACCTTTCTTGCTGGAACAGGTTCTATTCTTGGAGCCGTCGCCCTCGGTGGCGCCACTCCGGTCGCCCGAGCGTCCACTTCGATCGCCGACGCGGCGGTCGTTCCCGCGCTGGTCATCGGCACCGGGTACGGCGGATGCGTCACGGCCCTGCGGCTCGCCCAGGCGGGCATCGACGTGCAGATGGTCGAGATGGGCATGGCCTGGGACACCCCGGGCTCCGACGGCAAGATCTTCGCCAACACGACCACACCGGACCAGCGGTCGTTCTGGCTGCGCACCAAGACCAAACAGCCGCTCAGCAACTTCCTGGGCTTCCCGATCGACAAGGCCATTCCGAAGTACACCGGCATCCTCGACGCGGAGGAGTTCGCCGGCATCATCGTCTACCAGGGCCGCGGTGTCGGTGGCGGCTCGCTCGTCAACGGCGGCATGGCGGTCACGCCCAAGCGCGAGAACTTCGGCGAGATCCTGCCCACGGTCAACGCCGACGAGATGTACGACACCTACTACCCGCGCGCCAACGCCGAGCTCGGCGCCAGCCTGGTCCGGTCGGCGTGGTTCGAGAGCACCGACGCCTACCAGTACGCGAGGGTCGGCCGGAAGCACGCCCAGCGGTCGAACTTCCCGTACGTGTTCGTGCCGACCGTGTACGACTGGAACTACATGGAGCAGGAGGCCGCGGGCACCGCCACGAAGTCGGCGCTGGCGGGGGAGATCCTCTACGGCAACAACTACGGCAAGAAGTCCCTGCAGAAGACGTACCTCCCGAAGATCAGGGCGACCGGCCGCGTCACGATCTCACCGCTGCACCGGGTCGCCTCGGTCGCGCCCACGTCCGGCGGGTACCTCGTCACCATCGAGCAGCTCAACACCACCGGTGACGTCATCGCCACCAAGCAGGTGACGGCGGCGAAGGTGTTCTTCGCGGCCGGCAGCGTCGGCACCAGCAAGCTCCTGGTGAAGCTGAAGGCCACGGGCGCGCTGCCGAACCTCAACGGCGAGGTCGGCAAGGGCTGGGGCGACAACGGCAACGTCATGTGCGGCCGCGCCAACCACCTGTGGGACCCGACCGGCAGCCTCCAGTCGTCCATCCCCACGCTGGGCATCGACAACTGGGCGGCGGGCGGCGCGTTCGCCGAGGTCGCGCCGTTGCCGACCGGGATCGAGACCTACGCGTCGTTCTACCTGTCGATCACCAGGACGCCGAACCGCGCGCAGTTCTCCTGGAACCCGTCGACGAGCAAGGTCGACCTCAACTGGCAGACCGCGTGGAAGGAAGTCTCGATCAACGCCGCCAAGAGCATCTTCGACAAGATCAACTCGAAGGAGGGGACGATCTACCGGACCGACCTGTTCGGCGTCTACAAGATCTGGGGCGACCACCTGACGTACCACCCGCTCGGTGGCGCGATCCTCGGCAAGGCCACCGACAACTACGGTCGTCTCCAGGGGTACAACGGTCTGTACGTCGTGGACGGGTCGCTGATCCCCGGCAGCACGGTGGTGAACCCGTTCGTCACGATCACCGCGCTGGCCGAGCGGAACATCGCGAAGATCATCGCGACCGACTTCTGAGCTCAGATCTTCGGCAGCACGCACATCGCGTCGAGGCCGAACACCCGGTTCAACCTGCCGAACACGAGCCAGGCCCCGATGCTCATCGTCAGCTCCACGACCTCGGTCTGGCTGTAGTGCCGGGTCATGCGCGACCAGAACTCCTCGTCCAGACCGTGGTGGTCCAGGGCGTACCGCTCGGCGTACTCCGCGGCCAGCCGCGCGCGGTCGTCGAACGCGTCGGTGGTGCGCCACTGGGTCACCGCGTCGAGGAACTCCTCCTCGACCTTCTCGCCGTCCCGTTCGGTGCGGAAGTCCAGGCAGAACATGCAGCCGTTGATCTGCGCGATCCGCAGCCGCGCCGCCTCGAACTCGCGCAGCCCCAGCGTGGTGTGCTGGTACACCGCGAGCGAGAGGTTCGCGGCGGAGACGCCGATCCCCGGCACCATCTCGCCCCAGACGTAGCCGATGGGGTCCTTGCCCTCGGGGATGTCGATGTTCATCCCTTGCTCCTCCCGAGCTTCCCCGCGACGGGCCGCAGGGGCACGTCCAGCGCGTCGTACAGGCCGGGCTCGGCCGCGGCGAGCCAGTCGATGGCGTTGACGATGCGTCCCACCGCGGTCGCGTTGCCGCCGGCGGACCGGTTCTCGCCCTCGTCCACGGCCTCGACCGACACCTCGATCCGCGGCTGTCCCTCGATGATCACCTTGTGCGCGCCGTCGCCGGACGGCGGCATCGGCCAGTCCGTGGCGCACGAGGCGTGGATGCGCGTGACGTGCTCGATGACGATGAGCGGCTCACCGCCGACGATGCCCTGCACCTCGAACCGGATCGCGCCCTGCGTGCCCGCCTCGAACTCGCCCATGGTCCTGGTCGTCACGGTCTCGTCGAGCGCGCGCCGGTCGACGGTCTCGCGGATCTCCTCGACCTCCACGCCGAGCGCCCGTGCCATCAGCCGGATCTGCCCGCCCCACACCATCGTCGGCACGGTCGCCATCAGCATCGGCGCCTGGTAGTCGAGCGGCTGCCCGAACCCGATCAGCCACCGCACCGCGTCGGGCTGGTCGTAGGTCGAGTAGTCGAAGATCTCCTGGCAGCGCACGGCGTCGATGGTGTGCCCGAGCCCGCTGACCATCAACGGCAGCACGTCGTTGCCCCAGCCGGGGTCGACGCCCGAGACGAACAGCGACCCGCCACCGGCTTTGATCGCTTCTAGAACAGGTTCTCGCAACTCCGGTGGCGCGCTGCGGTGGTCGTAGAGCGCGTACAGCGACGGCGTGACGACGATCGCGCCCGCTCGGATCGCCTTGGTGATGTCGGCGAGGGCGTCGTCCGGCCGGATGTCGCCGGACGCGGCGTAGACGACGGCGCGCGGACTCGCGGCCAGCACCGCGTCGATGTCGGTGGTGGCCGCGATCCCGAGCTCGTGGTCCAGCCCTGCGAGATCACCCGCGTCCCGGCCCGCCTTGTCCGGGTTGTGCACGACCACGCCCGTCAGCTTCAGTCCCGGATGGGCCTCGACGGCGCGAATCGCGGAACGGCCGACGTTTCCGGTGCCCCACACCACTGTGGCGATCATGCAGGTAGGGTAACTAGAACACGTTTCAGTTCACAAGGGGGTGTGTCTTTCGCTGCGGCTCCGCGGCGGCGCGAACTCTCAGGCGTGGAGGCGCAGGCCTGACAGCTGCGCCGCCGGCCAGCCCGTGTTGCCGCTGAACGAAAGCCGCAGGTAGCGCACCGGGGTGCCGGGCAGCGTGATGGTCGCCGAGTTGCCGGTCGCCGGGTCGAACACGTACCCGGCCGACCCCACGAGCGTGCCGAACGACTGGCCGTCGGTGCTGCCCTGGACCGCCAGCGTCTGGGTCCGGCGACCCCAGGCGGGGTTCGGCGGGAGCGTGAGCACCGCGCGCCGCAGGGCGGCCGAGGCGCCGAGGTCGACCTGGACCCACTGCGGGAACGCGTTGTTCGCACTCTCCCAATAGGAGTTCGGGTCACCGTCGACGACGTTGCCGCTGCCGTAGTTCTGGGTCTGCGAGCTCTGGGTCGTGGCACGTCCAGCGGCCAGGTCGGCGCCGGGGTCCGGGGGCGCGCCGACCCACGGCTGGGTCGGCCGCACCGCGGTCAGCGCGATCTGGCCCTTCAGCATCCGGCCGCCGTCGCCCGTGAGCCGCATGTAGTAGTCCGCCGAGCACCGGGTGCCGTCCTCGTCCAGCGCCAGGTAGCCCGAGCCGACCGGCACGTCGGCCTGCGTCTCGGCGGTCTTGCAGATCTGGTTGCCCTCGTTGAACTCGTCGAACATCGAGATGTAGATGCCCTGCGCGCCCAGGCGGACCATGTTGTAGAACTGCCGCCACATGAAGTCGCCGTGCAGCCGCTGACGTGAGCCGACGTCGCCCGGCAGCACGCACGGCTGGTAGTCGATCCCGCGCGCGTTGCACTCGGCCTGGTCCGGTGAGTTCACGTTGGTGTGGAAGCGATCCGTGTCCGCCGGGGTGCCGATCCGGCCGACCATCCACGGCGAGAGCATGTCGAACGACCGGTAGACGCCGCCGAACCCCTGCCGCGAGTCCTCGATCTCGAGCCGCCAGTGCGTCGGGACGCCGCCGATCACGTAGCAGCCGCGCGCCTTGAACCAGTTCACGACGTCCTGGCACGCGTCGGGGGAGAAGGGCCTGCCGGGATCGTTGAACCCGAAGCCCCAGATGCAGACGACGGGCTTGCCGTTCTGCCGGGCGTAGGCGGACGACGAGGTGTACGCGGACATCTTGGTCAGCCAGTCGGTCTTGATCTCCGACTGCATGGCCGTCCAGTTCGTGACGTCGTACATGATGTAGAACTTCCGCCCGGCCGCCTCGGCGGCGCCGCGGACGTGCGCGGTCACCGCGTCGCGGATCGGGCCCTCGCCACCGGTCGGGTTGAAGCGCTGCAACGCCGCCGTGTCGATGTTGTTGTCGCGCATCCACTGGAAGTGCACGTCGACGGTCTGCCGGTCGTAGTTCGAGAACAGGGTCGCCGGCCGGCCGTCGCCGAGGGCGGCGAACGCGGTCTGGTAGGTGCGGGCGTAGTCGCGGACGTCGGGCCAGGCGACGATCGAGCTGGTCGGCGGCGCGGGCGGCCTGCTCCAGTCGTTGTTCCAGTGCCACCAGCCGTCGATCGGCGAGCTGTCACCGCGGCAGGCGAACCAGCCCTGGTACCCGACGGTGATCTTGCCGACGACGTCGCCGGGCGGACTGGCCGCGCGTGCCGCGGCCGGCAGGAGGCCCAGGGCGGGAACGGCCACGGCGGAGCTGAGCAGGGTGCGGCGAGACAGGGTCATCGCGAACTCCTTTGTCGGCGAAGCGACTCCAGAGTGCAAGATGTCGACAACATCACGCAATATTTTGACGGACCGGAACTAATCCGGGAGGAGCGGCACTGAGATCCCCGGATCACGGCCGAGGGACGCCGCCCGCGTCACCGACGCGCTGCCGAACCGGTGCCGCACGTGGTCCAGGGCGGCGTCGAGCGCGGCGGGCTTCGCCTCCTCGAACGGCAACGCGAGCTGCATCGGCGTGTCGTCCTGCAGGTTGGTGAGCGAGACGCCCAGCAGTGTGATGCCCCGGTCTCGGATCAACGGCATCGCGGCGTCCAGCAGCGTCCGGGCCGCCCCGAGCAGCACCTCGGTCTCGGCGGTCGGGCCGGCGACGGTCAGCGAGCGCGTCACGCGGGTGAAGTCGGCGAACCGCAGGCGCAGCACCACCGTCCGGCACGCGCGGTGGCCGGTGCGGAGCCGTCGGGTGATGCCGTCGACCAGCGACGCGAGGACGGCTTCGAGGTCGTCGCGGGTTCGCTCACGGCGGCCCAACGCGCGTTGCGAACCGATCGAGCGCCGCCGCCGTCCTGTTTGGACCGGACGCGGGTCGTGGTTGTGCGCCAACGCGTGCAGGTGCCGGCCCGCCGCCCGGCCGATGAGCGAGACCAGGCCGCTCTCGTCCAGTGCCGCCACCTCGCCGACGGTCCGGATGCCGAGGGCGTGCAGCTTGGCCGCGGTCACCTCGCCGACGCCCCACAGCCGTTCGACCGGCAGCGGGTGCAGGAAGTCGAGCTCGCCGTCGGCCGGCACGACCAGCAGCCCGTCCGGCTTCGCGACGCCGCTCGCGACCTTGGCGAGGAACTTCGTCCGCGCCACCCCGACCGTGATCGGCAACCCGACCTCGGCGAGCACGCGTGCCCGCAGCCGTGCGGCGATGACCTCCGGCGGTCCCGCGATCCGGCGCAGTCCGCCGACGTCGAGGAACGCCTCGTCGATCGACAGGCCCTCGACCAGCGGAGTCGTGTCGCGGAAGACCTCGAACACCGCCTTGCTCGCCGCCGAGTAGGCCGACATCCGCGGTGGCACGACGATCGCGTGCGGGCACAGCTGCTTCGCCCTGCGGCCGCCCATCGCCGTGCGCACCCCGAACGCCTTGGCCTCGTAGCTCGCCGCCAGCACCACCCCGCCGCCGACGATCACCGGCCGGCCGCGCAGGCTCGGGTCGTCCCGCTGCTCGACCGACGCGTAGAACGCGTCCAGGTCGGCGTGCAGGATCGGAGTGCTCACGAACAGATGTTCGCATCCGTCACCTGTTCAGAACAGTGTTGTTAGGGCAC
Organism: Lentzea sp. NPDC059081; assembly: GCF_042738015.1. Classification (NCBI taxonomy): domain Bacteria; kingdom Bacillati; phylum Actinomycetota; class Actinomycetes; order Pseudonocardiales; family Pseudonocardiaceae; genus Lentzea; species Lentzea sp. NPDC059081. The sequence continues at coordinate 21,047 of NZ_JBHYGW010000025.1, read as the reverse complement.
GAGCGATCGGCCACGCACCGGGCGCGGTGTTGGACAGCACCGTCGTCGTGGTGCCGGTGTTCGGGTCGTAAGTCGACTTGAAGGACGCCCCGGCGTCGTACCCGACCAGGATCACGACATCGCTCGTCGCGTGCAGCCAGAACCCGAGCCCGTACCGCAGCGACTCCTCGGGCACGTCGTGGCGCGGCCTGCGCACCTCGTCGGCGAGGTCGGTCGCGAACAACGCCCGCCAGAACTTCGTCATGTCCCCGGCTGTGGTGTGGATGCCGCCGTCACCGCTCGCCAGCACGGGCAGGTGGAAGACGTTGGACCGGTCGCACCCGTCGAGGTAGCCCACGGCCGCGTCGCCCGGCAGCTCGTCTGAGCGCAGGAAGCCGGTCCTGGTCAGGCCGAACGGCTCCAGCACCCGGTCGCGGACGAGGTCGTGGTACCCCGCTCCCGAAGCCCGTTCCGCCAGCAGGGCCAGGACGACGAAGCCGCTGTTGCAGTAGCCGAACCGGTCGCCCGGCGGGAACTTCGCGGGACGCCCGTCGAGCAGCGGCAGGAACGCCTCGGTCGTCGTGAGCACGTGTGCGGCGCCGATCAGGTAGTCGTTGACGTCCATCTCGGCTTCCTCGTCGAGGTAGTCGCCGATGCCGGACGTGTGGGTGAGCAGGTGTTCGACCGTCACGTCGGCGGCGATCAACGGCAGGTCGTCGCCGAGGAGCTCACGGGCGGTCGTGCCGAGGCCCAGCGCGCCGTCCCGGACGAGCGAGAGCACGGTCAGGGCGGTGAACCCCTTGCCGCCGCTGGCGATGCCGAACCGGGTGTCGAGCGTGTTCGGCACCCGGTAGGCGCGGTTCGCGAACCCGTAGGCCTGCGCGAACTCGGTCTCGTCGCCGCGGTCGACCTGGACCACGCCGGAGAAGCCGGTCTCCCGCGCGATCCGCTCGATGTCCTTCCACGGCATCCGCGCAGGTTAGACCCCGGATGACGGTGATCACGACCGAGTTTCCGCGAATGCTTGACAACCAAACGCGCGGGCATCCCGTTTCCGGGAGTACCTGGACCACGAGAGAGGACTGAACGGGTGCTGCTCGCCACCACCACGCCGCCCGGACCCGTCGCCGAGGTCCTTCGGACACCGGCGAAGTCACGGCGCGGCTGGCTGTTCGCGCTGGTGGCGGCGGTGCTGCTGGTCCAGATGGCGATCGCGATGGTCACCACGGCCGTCCAGCAGACCCCGACGATCGACGAGCCCGTCTACATCGGCGCGGCGACGGTCTACGTCGAGGACCACAGCCTGCGCTACAACCTCGAGCACCCACCGCTGGGCAAGCTGGTCATGGCGGCCGGGCTCGCGTTCGCGGACGTCCACGTCGACCGGGGGTTCCAGGGCGACCAGACCGAGTTCGGCCGGCACCTCCTCTACGAGTCCGGCATCGACGCGCAGCACCTGCTCCTGCTGGCCAGGCTGCCTATCATCGTGCTCACGCTGCTGTTCGGGATCGTGGTGCTGCTGTTCGCCCGCGACCTCACCGGCAACGTCGGCGGTGTCCTCGCGCTGGCCCTGTACGCGTTCTCCCCGGACCTCATCGCGCACGGCTCGCTGGCCACGCTCGACGTGCCGGCGGCGGGGTTCGTGCTGACGTCGGCCTGGTTGTTGTGGCGTGCCAGGGAGAACGCCCGCTACCTGCCACTCGCCGGCCTCGCGGTGGGCGCGGCGCTCGCGACCAAGATGAACACCCTCGCGGTGGTGCCAGTGCTGCTGTTCCTGGCCTGGCACGCCCGCGGGCGCATCAAGCCCGTCGCCGTGACGGCGTTGATCGCGGTGTCCGTGGTGTGGGCGTCGTACGCCGCCGTCGACCCGTCCCAGGCGTTCCCGGGGCCGTACCTCGAAGGAGTCCGGCTGCAGTTCGGGTTCGAGGACCGGGTGTGGGGCGGCTACCTGTTCGGCGTGCACTACGAGGGGTCGCACTGGTACTACCTGCCGGCCGCGCTGCTCGTGAAGACGCCGCTCGGTGCGCTCCTGCTGTGGGCGGCGGGAACCGCGGCGATCATCCGGCGCCCGCAGGCGTTGTACGTGCTGTTGCCCGCCGGGGTGCTGCTCGCCGCCGCGATGACCGGCCACCGCGACCTCGGCGTGCGGTACGCGATCTTCGTGCCGATGTTCCTGGCGGTCGCGGCGGCGTTCGTCGTGGACCGCCGCTGGGCCACCCCGGCGGTCGCGCTCGTCGCCGCGAGTTCGCTGTGGACGTTCCCGTACTACCTGCCGTACTCCAACGAGCTGTTCGGCGGCCCGTCCAAGACGCACATGCACCTGCACGACTCGAACGTCGACTGGGGCCAGGACTTGGGCCGGCTCGCCGAGCGGCTGCAGCGCTACTCCGGCGAACGGCTCTGGCTCGTCTACAAGGGCGCGGGAGTGCCGGAGTACTACGGGATCCACGCGGAGGACCCCCGGAAGACCCCGGTGGACCAAGTGCACGGGCTGCTCGTCGTGTCGGACACCGCTATCGCGAAGGCCGACGGCAGGCTCCAGGAACTGCTCGACACCAGCACGCCGATCGACGTCGTCGGCCACAGCATCACGATCTTCCGCAGGAACTGACGAGAAAGTTCCGTACCCCTACGGATGCCGTCCCTGATTGTTCCTCTCCTGCCCTCCTCCGAAAGTGATCCGCAGCGAACGGCCGCCATTCCCTGCCCTGAGGGGGCCGTTCCGAGATCCGGAGAGGAACCCAACGTGACCAGAACACGTTCCTGGGGCCTGCTGGCCCTGGTCGCGGCCACGGTGTTGACGCCGCTCGGCGTCGCGGACGCCGCACCGCAGAAGAACGCCCCTGCCGCGAACTACCTGGGGGACACCGTCCCCGCGAACCTCGGTGACGCCTCGCCCTTCTTCGCCGGCGGGCAGAACGCCACCGTGAGCGAGTTCCCCGGCATCGTCGCGGGCATCCGCGCCGGGGGCTCCCGGCCGCAGGGGCAGACCTGCACCGGCACGGTCGTCGCGCCGCGCAAGATCCTCATCGCCGCGCACTGCGCGGACGCCGAGGGGGAGAAGAAGTTCGTCTACGGGCTCGACGACCTCAAGGACTACAACAACGGCGACGGGTCCGGGTTCGCCGTCAACGTCGTCAGCTACAAGAAGCACCCGAAGTACGTCAACTTCGACCAGGGCTTCGACGTCGCCGTCGTGACGGTGGACCGGGACATCGCTTTGAAGGGCGGTGCCGCGTACCCGAAGTTCGCGACCTCCGCCGACGCGGGTGGTGCGGCGCCGGGCAAGACCGGGCTCGGCTTCGGCTACGGAAAGAAGGACTTCAACGACACCTCGCAGGACGTCACGCTCGACAAGGCGAGCCTGCCGGTCGTCAACGGCGACAGCGTCTGCCAGGGCGTCGGCGCGGGCTTCAAGTCGGCGACCATGATCTGCGCCGGCTACTCCGACGGCCGCACGACGATCCTGCCCGGCGACAGCGGCGGCCCGCTGATCTTCGACGGCAAGGTCTACGGCGTCGCGTCGTGGAGCCGCTCGGACTTCAAGTGGTACTCGATCTACGGCCGCCTCGACAACGAGATGGGCGACTGGGTCAAGACCGAGGTCGGAGAGCAGCCACCGGTGGGTGACTTCGGGCTGACCGTCGCGCCGTCCAGCGGCTCGGTCGCGGCCGGCAAGACGCTCTCCGCCGGCATCACCACCACGGCCGGATCCGGTGGCGCGGAGAACGCCACGCTCTCGGCGTCCGGTCTGCCCAGCGGTGTGAAGGCGGTCTTCCAGCCGACGTCGGTGACCACCGGCAGCTCGGCCAAGATCACGTTCGACGCGAGCACGTCGGCGCCGAACGGCACCTACGAGGTCACCGTCACCGGCACGACGTCCAGCGGCAAGACCGCGTCCGGCAAGTACTCGCTGACCGTCACGGGCGGGGGAGACCCGCAGCCCGGCGACTTCACCCTCTCCGCCTCGCCGAGCAGTGTGAAGGCGGCCAAGGGGAAGTACGTCTCGACGACAGTCAACTCCACCGGTGGCGGTCAGACGATCAACCTCAGCGCGTCGAACGTCCCCAGCGGCGTGAAGGCGACGTTCCAGCCCACCTCGATCGGTGCGGGCAGCGCGGCCAAGCTCACGCTTGACGTCTCCACCACCGCCACCGCCGGCACCTCCACCATCACGGTCACCGGGACGGATGCGGGCGGGAAGACCGCCACCACAACGGTTTCGCTCACCGTCGAAGGCACCGAGCCGCCGACCGGTGACGTCACCGTGACCGCGACGCCGTCCTCCACCACGGTCCGGCAGGGCCTGCTCGGCCAGACCGTCGTGAAGGCCAGTGGTGGCACCGGGAACCTGACGCTGACCGCGTCCGGGGTGCCGACCGGCGCGCAGCTCTCGTTCAACCCGGCCACGATCGGCCAGAACGGCAGCAGCAACGTCTGGGTCTTCACGAACTTCTCGACCCCGCCCGGCACCTACCCGATCACCGTCAAGGCCACCTCGTCCGACGGGAAGACCGGCACGACGACGTTCACCCTGACCGTCACCCGCTAGGACCCGACGCGAAAAGTGGGGTGTGGCCGCGGAAGCGAACACACCCCCCCTCTCTGTTCCCCCTGTCCGAACGTGAGAGCCCAAGTGTCGACGGTGCCGACGGCATAGGTGTAGAAGCCCCTCACCCGGAGGTT
>NZ_JBHYGW010000025.1:0-16375 GCF_042738015.1 Lentzea sp. NPDC059081 | reverse complement strand
GGTGGGGGGGGGGGGGTGGGGGGGGGGGGGGGGGGGGGGGGGGGGGGGGGGGGGGGGGGGACAAAACCACCCCCCCCCCCCCCACTTCTCTGTTCCCCCTGTCAGACCGTGAGAGTCCAGGCGTCGATGGTGCCGACGTCGTAGGTGTAGACGTCCTTCACCTGGAGCTTCCACGTTCCGTTGCGCGCCTCGGAGGACAGGTCGACCGGGTAGGTCTCGTGCACTCCGGCGGACGACGACGTGCCGCCCGCCTTCTTGAGGCTGTAGGACCTGCCCGACGGGCTGACCAGGTCGATGGCCAGGTCGCCGGTGTAGGTGTGGTTGATGTCGACCTTGACGGTTGCCGAGGCCGTGGAGTTGCCGGTGCAGCCCGAGATCGTCACCGACGACGAGACAGCGGTGCCGTTGTCCGGGATGGACACGTCGTCGCCGTTCGTGCCGGGGCCGCACTCGGGTGCGGGGCCGCCGCCGAGGAAACCGCTGTACAGCAGCTTGTTCGGCGACCCGGAACCGGGGTTGGTGACCTTGCCGGAGGTGGCGCCGTTCACCAGGGCGTCGCGCAGGGCCTGCGGGCTCGCGGACGGGTTCGCCGACAGGTACAGGGCCGCGACCCCCGCGACGTGCGGGGTGGCCATGGACGTGCCGGACATGCTCGCGGAACCGCCGTTCAGCCCCAGCGAGGTGATGTTGTCACCGGGGGCGAAGATGTCCGTGCAGGTGCCGTAGTTCGAGAACGAGGCACGTGCGTCGTTGGACGAGGTCGCGTTCACCGTGATGAGTGCCGCGATCTTGGCGGGACCGGTGGAGCAGGCGTCGGTCGAGCTGTTGCCCGACGCGACGGCCATCTGCACGCCGGAGGCGAGCATCCCGGCGATGGCGTCGTTGCCGATGTCCGCGGTGTCGAACGTCCAGGAGGCGTTGACGACAGCGGGCTTCTTCGCGTTCGCCGTGACCCACTCGATGGCCTTGACGCCGGCCGAGTCGGGCCCGTTGCCGGTGCAGCTCGTGCCGAGCATGCGGACCGAGACGAGCTTCGCCTTCTTGGCCACGCCCCAGGTCTTGGAGCCGACCGTGCCCGCCACGTGCGTGCCGTGGCCCGAGCAGTCCTGGCCGTTCTGGCCGTCCTCGATGAAGTCGGCGCCCACGGACGCGCGCCCCTCGAAGTCGGTGATCCCGGTCTTGATGCCGGTGTCGGTGACGTAGACCGTCACGTTCGACGCGCCGCCGCCGGGGTAGGTGTACTTCTTGTCCAGCGGCAGCGACGCCTGGTCGATCCGGTCGAGGCCCCACGTCGGGTTGGCCTGCTCGTCGAGCGCCCGCGCCGTGCCGTCCTGGTAGACGGCCTTGACGGCGGGGTCGGCGGCGAGCCTGCGCGCGGCGGCCTCGGTCAGGTTCTTGACCTGGAAACCGCGTATGGCGTGGGAGAACACGGCGTCGAGGTCGCCGCCGTACTTCTGCGCCAGCGAGCTGGATGCCTGAACACCCGCCGCCGGCTTGAGGGACACGATGAAACTACCGCCGGGCGCGGGGTTCTTCGCCTTCACGAACTCGGCCTCGGCCGCCTGTGCCGGGGTGGCCAGGACAGCGGTGGCGATGACGAGCACGGCGAGCCCGCAGGTGGTGCGGTGCATGGGAAGTCCTTCCGGGCGTCGTCAGAACGTGAGGGTCCAGGCGTCGATGTTTCCGGCGTCATAGGTCCACACGTCGGTGACCTGCAGCTTCCACGTGCCGTTGCGGTTCTCCGCGGACGCGTCGACGGTGTAGGTCTCGTGCACGCCGCCCGTGGAGGTGACGCCCCTGGCCTTCTTGAGGCTGTAGGTGGCGCCGGACGGACCGACCAGGTCGATGGCGAGGTCGGCGGTGTACGGGTGGTTGATGTCGACCTTGACCTTGGTACCGGTCGAGGCCTTGCCGGTGCAGCCGGTGACGTTCACCGACGACGTGACGGCGGTGCCGTTGTCCGGAATGGCCACGTCGTCGCCGTTCGTGGCGGCGGCGCAGGGCTCGGGGTCGGGGTTGCCGCCGCCGATGAAGCTGATGTTGAGCAGCTTGTTCGGCGACCCCTGGAGGTCGGTGATCTTCCCGGTGGTGGCGTTGTTCACCAGCGCGTCGCGAACCTGGGCAGGGGTGGCGGACGGGTTCGCGGACACGTACAGCGCGGCGGCGCCGACGACGTGCGGGGTGGCCATCGAGGTGCCGCCCATCGACGTGGTGCCGCCGCCGTTCTTGGTGGAGGTGATGTTCGAGCCGGGGCCGAAGAGGTCGACGCACGAACCCCAGTTCGACGCCTGGCCGCCGGTGTAGATCGACCGCTTGTCCGCCGAGTCGCTGGCGGCCACCGTGATGGCCTCCGGCACGCGGGCGGGCGAGGTCTGGCAGGCGTCGCCGTTGTTGTTGCCGGCGGCGAGACCGAACGTGACACCGGCCGCGATGGCGCGCTTCACCGCGTTGTCCACAGTGGAGTCCGCGCCGCCGCCGAGGCTCATGTTCGCCACGGCGGGCTTCCTCGCGTTCTGGGCGACCCAGTCGATGCCCTTGATGATCTGCGAGTACTGGCCGTTGCCGGAGCAGTCGAGCACGCGGACCGCGACCAGGTTGACCTTCTTCGCCACGCCGTAGGTCTTCGAGCCGACCGTGCCGGCGACGTGCGTGCCGTGGCCCTGGCAGTCCGAGGCGTCCGAGTCGTTGTCGATGAAGTCGTAGCCGTCCTTGGCCCGGCCCTCGAACTCGGTGTGCGCCTTGTAGATGCCGGTGTCCAGGATGTACGCCGTCACGTTCGACGCGGTGTTCGGGTAGGTGAAGCGCTGGTCGAGCGGCAGGTTCGCCTGGTCGATCCGGTCGAGGCCCCACGTCGGGTTCGTCTGGGTGTCGGACATCCGGGCCCAGCCGTCCTGCTGCACGTACGCGACGGACGGGTCGGCCGCGAGCCGGCGTGCCGCCGCCTCGTCCAGCTTCACCGCGAAGCCGCGCACCGACGCGACGTAGGTGTTGCTGACCTTGCCACCGTGCTTGCGGGCGAGGTCGAGCGCCTTGGCGTTGGTCGTCGGCGCGTCGCTGCCGCCGTCCTTGAACACCACGATGTAGCTGCCCGCGACGGGGTCCGCCGTCTTCTGGACCGACCCCGTTTGGGCGGAGACGGGGCTGCTCACGGCCGCCGCGACGGCCAGGCCGATGCCGGCCGCCGCGAGCACGCGTGCTGTGCGATCGAGTCGCATCTCGGTTTCTCCGTTCTGGCCGCCTCGGCAGGGATGGGCGGCCACGTGCGGATCACCATCGAGCGACTGTGAACGGCGAACAATCCGGATATCGCTACGTAGGGATACCCGACTTTCACCTACCATCGGTCCGGATGAGCCGGACACCGAGATCGGGCCAACGGAGGCCCGACCCCACGGGGCTGATGCGGACCAGCTCGCCGGTGCTGGTGGGGCGGGGTGATCAGCTCGGCGCGCTGCGGGCCGCCGTGCCCAGCCATCCGGCCGTCGTGCTCGTCGAGGGCGAGGCGGGTGTGGGCAAGTCGCGCCTGGTCCGCGAGCTGCTCGACGCCGATCTCGGCCCGATCGCCGTGCTGATGGGCCACTGCCAGCCGGTGGGGGAGCCGTTCCCGTACGGCGCGGTGCTGGAGGCGTTGCGCGACTGCACGGACCGGCTGGCGCGCACCCGCTCGCGGCTGAGCCCGGTGGCCGGAGTGCTCGGCGCGCTGCTGCCGGAGCTCGCCGAACACCTGCCCGCGCCGCCGCCCCCGACCGGCGACCCGCGCGCCGAACGCCACCGCGTGTTCCGGGCGATGCGCGAGCTGATCAGCGTGCTCGGACCGGTCCTGCTCGTCGTCGAGGACCTGCACTGGGCCGACGACGCGTCCCGTCAGCTGCTGCGGTTCCTGATGGGCGACCCGCCGGCGAACCTGTCCATCGTGGTCACCTACCGGCGCGAGGACCTGCCGGACGGCGTCCCGCTGGGGTCGGCGTACCGGCCGCCGACCGGGATCACCAGCGCGGTGCTGGAACTGGTCCCTCTCGACGTCGCCGAGGTGCGGGCGTTGACGTCGGCCATCCTCGACGGTGAGCCGGTCTCCGCCGAGTTCGCGGCCAAGCTGCACGAACGCACGGCGGGCATCCCGTTCGTGGTCGAGGAGACGCTGCGCGCTCTGCGAAACCCGGCCGGCGCTGTGCATGCTGACGGAGCCACGGCACGGCGTCTGCTCGACAACGTCGAGGTGCCCGTGTTGCTGCGAGACGCGATGGCCGAACGTCTGGCCGCGTTGCCCGAGGCCGCGACCCGGCTCGTGCAGGCCGCCGCCGTGCTGGGCGCGCCCGCGTCCGCAGAGCTGCTCGGCTCGGTCGCCGGGATCGACTCCTCGGCGTTGACGCACGCGTTGAGCGGCCACGTTCTGCACGAGGTCGACGCACGGCGCTACGGCTTCCGGCACGCGCTCGCCCAGCAAGCCGTCTACGACACGTTGAGCGGTCCCGACCGCCAACGCCTGCACGCCCGCGCGGTCGACGTGCTCGGCCAGGCCGATCCGCTCCCGCTCGTCCAGCTCGCCGAGCACAGCGAACGGGCCGGGCGCACGGCCGAGTGGCTGCGCTACGGCGAGGCCGCGGCCGACCGCGCCGCCGAGGTGGGTGACGCGGGCACGGCCACCACCCTGTTGCAACGGCTGCTGCACGACCCGGAGGTGCCCGCCGCGGACGTCGACCGGCTCGCGATCAAGCTCGGCCAGATCGCCCACCAGGGCCTCGACCAGCTGGTTCCCGCCGAGACGCTGGAACGGCTCCTGTCGGACCGGCGGCTGTCCACGGCCGCCCGCGGGCAGGTGCGCCTGTACCGGGGCGTGTTGCTCATCCGCCAGGCCGGGGGCGTCGAGGAGGCACGTTCCGAGCTCGAACGGGCCGTCGCCGACCTGACCGAACGACCGGACCTCGCCGCCCGCGGCGCCGCCGTGCTGGGACTGTCCTATCTGGGCGCCACGCCGTTCGCCGAGGTGCGGCCGTGGCTCGACCACGTCGACGAGGTGCGTGCGGCGTTCGACGACCCCGAGCTGAAGATGTCGTTGTACGCCAACGTCGTCGGCTCCCGCATGCACACCGGTGACCCGTCCGTCCTCACCGGACTGGAGTTCACCGCGGCCGCCACCCCGGGCGAACTGCGGCAGCTCGCGCGCGCCCACTGCAACCTGGCCGACGCGCTGACGACGACCGGCCACTTCGACCTCTGCGCCGACCTGCTGCGCAACGGACTGCGGTACGCGTCGGAGTGCGGCGCCCCGTTCGTCGCGAGCACCGCGCACGCGACCAGGGCCCGCCTCGACTGGCTGACCGGCAACTGGGACGGCCTGGCCGAGCGCGCCGAGACGCTGCTCGACGAGTACCGCGACCTGTTCCCGGTGGCCAGCGAGCTGTGCCTGGTGCTCGGCTCCCTCGCCACCGCGCGCGGCGAGTGGTCCGAGGCCACCAGCCACCTGACCGAGACGGGCGCGTTCGCCCCGGAGGAGTCCATCGCCCCGGTCGCGATCGCCGGGTGCGCCGCGCTGGCCCGTACGATGCTCGCGCAGGACGAGGTGACGCGGGCGTGCGTGGACGTCGATCGCGGCCTGGCCATCGTGCGGGGCAAGGGAATCTGGGTGTGGGCCACCGAACTGGGCCCCGTCGCCGTGAGCGCGTTCCTCGCCTCCGGCCGCGAGACCGACGCCGAGACGGTGATCGACGACATCGCGTCCGGCATCGAGGGCTGCGACGCCCCGATGGCGTTCGCCGCGCTGGCCCACTGCCGCGGCCTGCTGGCCGAAGCCCGTGGTCAGATCGACGACGCCGTGACCCGCTACCGCGAGGCCGCCGACCGGTACACGGCCCTGCCCGCGCCCTACCTCACCGCCCTGGTCGCCGAACGCGAAGCCGTTTGTCTCGTGCCGACGGACCACGAGAAGGCGTCCGAGTGCCTGTCGGCGCTGGTCGACACGTTCGACGCGCTGGGTGCGACCCGGGACGCGGCCCGGTGCCGGCATCTGTTGCGCGGCATCGGCGGCGGCAAACCGTCCCGCCGAGGCCGCCGTGGTTACGGCAACGAGCTTTCGCCACGGGAGCAGGAGGTCGCGCGGCTGCTGGCCGCCGGGCACACGAACCGGCGGATCGCGGACGTGCTGTTCCTGTCGCCCCGCACGGTGGAGCAGCACGCGGCACGGGTGTTGCGGAAGCTCGGCGTGTCGTCACGGGCGGAGCTGCAGGCAGAAGACCTGGCTTAGGGGGCTTGGGTGGTGTACAGAGGCTGGTGCAGGAAGACCCTTGCACGGTGGTAGGCAGGCCTTCCTCAACTCTGCTGCCTGCGGAAGCATGCGTCGGGCTCACCCGCGACATGTGTTGCGGTGAGGTTCGTTCGCCGTGTAACGAGTCCATTCGTCGGGCGTCAGTTCGTCGCGGAAGGCGCAGATCGTTCGCACCGGTGAGGCCTGGTCACCCATGTCCCACAGGCGCACGGTCTTGTCCCAGCTGGAGCTCGCCAGCCTGGTTCCGTCCCCGGTGAAGGCGACACCGGTCACGGCTGCCGCATGTTCGGCGAGATACACCGAGAACTGTTTGCGCGTCTTGATGTCCCAAAGCCTGATTCTCCCGTCGCCGGACCCCGCGGCGAGCATGGTGCTGTCAGGGCTGAACGCCACGCCGCGGACGTCGTGGGCGTTGTCGGCCAGTGGGTCACCGATCGACGTGCGCGATCGCACGTCCCAGAGACGGACCGTGCCGTCGCTTCCCGCAGCGGCCAGGGTGTTGCCGTCCGGACTGAAGGCCACCTTCCTGATGGCGTTCGACGAGTCCGCCTCGCTGAGTGGATCGCCGGCGGGCAGGCGGGTGTCGATGTCCCAGAGACCGGTTGTGCCGTCCGCGTTGCCGATCGCCAGCAACACGCCGTTCGGGTGGAGTGCCGTGCCGAAGATCTGGCCGTGCCCGATGTCCAACGGCCTGCCCTGCTCCTGGTGGCTCGAGGAGCTCCAGAAACGCACTTTCCCGTCGTGGCCCGCACTGATGATCAGTTCACCGCCGCGGGCGTAGAGCAGCGAGTCCACCCATTCGCCGTGATCTCCGTGGAAGTTGGCCTTGATGATCGGGCCGGTTAGCTCATGGGTGTCGACGTTCCATTCCACGACCGTGCCCTCGTGCGTCGCGGCGGCGACCCGTCTGCCATCGGGGCTGAACGCCACATCGGAGGCTTCTTGGAAGTCACCTCGCAGAGGCTCACCGATCGGCGAGTTGTTCTTCGCGCTCCACAGACGCACCGTGCCGTCCGCGCCTGCAGAGGCCACCACCTCCCCGTCCGGGCTGAACACGACCTCGTGCACGAAGCCGTCGTGCTTGCCCGGGAAGGCGCGGACGGCGAGGTTGCTGTGCACCTCCCACACCCGTGTGGTGTCGTCATTGCCGACCGTGACGAGGGCGGTGCCGTCCGGAGAGAACGCCATCGAGCCGATAAGACCGGTGTGGCCGCTGAGAGGCAACGACAGCCGCTTCCCGGTGTTGGCATCCCAAAGCATGACGTCCTCTTCTCCACCGACAGTTGCGAAGACGCGACCGTCAGGGCTGAACAGCACGTCGCGAACGTAGGTGGAATGTCCGGTCTGCATGTCGGTGACGAACCCGCCGGTCGTGCTGTCCCACACTTGCAACTCCGAGTCGTCGTCCCCGGTGATCAGCCGGTCGGCGATCGGGCTGAAAGCCACCGTCTCCACATCGTGCGCCGCGGACTTCAGGAAGGGACCCGCCTTGGACCTCGTGGTGACGTCCCACATCTGGACTCCACCCCGGCCAGCCGTCGCCAGAAGTCTGCCGCTGCGGTCGAATGCGATGTCGGTGATGTCACTCCCGGTCCGGATCGGGTCTCCCACCGGTTCCTGGGTCCGGACCGACCAGAACGAGACGGTCTCGCGGTTGTCGGCGGACGCGAGCATCTGGCCATCCGGGCTGAACTCGACAGTCCTCACCTTCTCGTCTTCCACCCGGATGGTGCGACCCGACTGGGTCCAGGTGCGAGCGTCCCAGATCCGCACGGTGTGGTCCTCGCCGGCGGTGGCCAGGTAGTCCCCGGTCGCACTGATCGCCAGATCGCTGATCCAGCCCTGGTGGCCGGTGGCGATCCGGCCCACCTCGGCTCGCGACGCGACGTCGAACACCACCATCGAACCTTCGGCCCCAACGGTGACGAGCCGATCGCCGGCAGCGGTGAACACGGCGTCGGAGAACCCCGGCTCGGCGGTGAAAACCGCCCGTTGGCGGGAGAACATGGCGTTCCTCGCGCTGTATGCCGCCTCGTCGGTGTGCGACACCTGCCACGCGGCGACCGCGAGTCTTTGGGCGGACGTGGGATCTGTGGCGAGCAATGCGTCGCTTTGTGTGGCGAACTGTCTGGACAACGCCACGTCACGCTGTCTGGTCGCTTCCGCGTCACGCTCCACCGCCTTCACTCCGGCGACAGTCGCCGCGACGAGCAGGACCGCCAGAGCCACCCCGACCGACCGCACGGTCCGCCGCAACTGCCGCTGGTAGTGGCCGTGCTGACCGAGCAGGTGCCGGGGCTCCACGCCGCGAATTGCGGCTACCGTCGCGCCGACGGTCTCGCCGAACCTCGGCCAGACCCGGTGCGGCCATCTCCTGCGGAACCCCTGGCGGCACTTGCGGAGGTCGAGCACGTTCGGCTCGTCGCTGAAGACCTGGGCCAAGCGCGGTGGCAAGGCGTTTCCGCGAACGGTGGCGTCGTACTCCGACCCGTTCCACACCAGCGCGCCATCCGTCCAGACGATCAGCAGCCGTTCCGGTGACCTGTTGGCGAGCCACCACTCGATCTCGCGGTCGACCCACCGCGATCGTGCCGCGCCAGGAGAAGCGAGCAGCACGAGCCAGTCGGAGGCAGCCAGCTTCTTCTCGATCGACGGCCACAGAGCGGATGACTGTGCCAAGTCGGTGCGGTCGAGGCAGATCCTCAGGTCGCTGCTCTTCCACCACGGCACGGCGAACCGGGTCAGCCCGGCCTGCAGCGCTGCGGCGAATCTCAGGTCCTGACCTTGGTTGTAGGAGATGAAAGCGTTGTACTCCACCGTTGTTCTTTCGCTGTGACGGCTCCGCGGGCGTGATCAGGAAACGAACGGCTGGAGATGGGTCAGGGCCTCCTTGGCCAGTTCGTGCGCTCCCTCGCCCGCCCCCTGCACAGCCTGGTCGGCCACGGGTTTGAGAAGCCCGGCCAATCCCTTCACCGCACGGCGCAGCTTGCCCTCGTCGGGCTGGGGAGCCGTTGCTTCGGTCAGCGCGTCGGCCGCGTGCGCCAGGGAGTCTTCGGCGTCCGGGCCGGGGCTCAAGATCTGGGGCAGCCTGTCGACGATCACGTTCAGAGCGGCGATCAGATCTTCGAGCTGCTTTTGGTAGCCCTGGTGCCGGTGCTGAACGACCGTGTTGTGCTTGCCCACCGCTACCAGTGAGCCACTCACGTCCCTCTGGAAGATCGTCGTGATCGTGTCGCCCTGCTTCGCCGCGGTGAAGTCCGCAGCGGTGAGGTGCTCTCGCTCAGCCAGGTCCTCACCAGCCCTGGTGAGCACTGGTGTCGGGGAGTTCGGGCCGGACGCGCCGAGCACGAACCCGGAGTCCTGGAAGGTGGCCGCCTGTTTGTCGACCTCGTCGGCGGTGAAGGTGGCTCCGGTGAGGCGCGCCGGCTCGGAAGTGAGGAAGTCCTCCCATCGGGGTACGCGATTGTGCCCGCTCTGCTCGCGCAGCCAGGTGAGCATCGCTTTGCGGAGCGCGTTGGTGCGCTCGGCCGGCTTGAGGTTGCGCTCCGTCAGCTCACGTGGGCTCAGTCCGGTCGCGACGAGGTGTGCCGACGACCGCACATAACCGAGCAGAATCGCCTCTTGGTCGGCCGTATCCACATGTCTTGGCACGTAAGGCATCCACACCGGCGCGTCTTCCTCGTACGGGAAGACGCGGGCGTGCGGATGTCCCGCCCTGCCCAGTACGGGTTCTCCGATCGGGAGGACGTCGAAGGTGCACCACTCAGGTGCGGAATCCGGCAACGTGCCGTCTGTCATCGTCGCGTAATAGGGCACCGCGCAGTCGGTGGATGGGGCGATCGAAGCCATCATCGGATGCATGACCACCAGCACGGAGATGCCGGTGCGGTAACCCTGTTGCGTCACCTGTCGCAACAGCCTGGCCGATTCCGGCTGGAATCCGTTCGGATAGCCGGTCACGACCACCAGGTGATGGGCCTCGGTCGGTACACCGGGCTGGGCGTTGTAGGCGTCCAGGTGCGGGAGATCGTTCTTCAGGCAGGATTGCTGGATCCCGTCGGCGCGGTTCGCCACCCTCTGCAACGCGGTCTCGATCTCCTGCGGCGCGGTCCACACCCTGCCACTCAGCACGAGTGGGCCGACGTCGATCAACCTCTGGAACGCGCCCGCGCTCCGGCCCTGGTGCATGCCGTCGATCCACGTGATCTTCAGGCCGTTGGGCGCGGAGCGCGACATCTGATCGGCCACGATGCTCTGGACGGCGGCCACGGAGTCCCCATAACCGAGGTTCTGGTCGTCCGGCAGGAAGATCAGGTTCCGATCTGCCAGGTCCGTCCAGGGCAGATGCCCCCACGGCTTGTCCGGGAGCACCGCCAGTTGCCCCAGCCACCTCGGCACCGGCATGGGCTCGGTGAGTTCCGCGCCGACGTAGGTGTTGTGCGGAAGGGAGAACGGCGACATGACAGGCTTTTCGCCACCGGTCATGCGCGTGAAAGCGTGTTCGTACTCGTCGAGCAGGATCGAGGCTCTAGTCGTGAGACCCTCGACCTCAGCGGTCGTCGTGCTGAGCGCGTGCTGCCACAGCCCGTCGATCTCGGAGAGGGCCGTGCTCAGCTCCGGCGACGGAGCCGAAGGTCGGCGGCTTTCGTCGAGGCTCCAGCGGCCCGCCAGGATCTCTTGCCGCACGACCGAGTTCAGCCTGGATGTGGACACGTGGGCGAGCCGCAGCGCCGCCGCGGTCTCCGATGTCAGCAAGCCACGCCCCAGTTCGTCACGGACGCGGGGGTCGGCAAGCCGGAGTTCGCTGAACCGCTTGCGTTCGGTGCTGAGCTGCCGGTGCAGCGCGAGGTTTCGCGCGGTGACGACGGCGGCGAGACCGTCGGGGTGTTCCGTGAGTTCCATCAGCCCATCCGGTGCAGATCGAGGTAGAGCCGGGCAGCGTCGTTCTGGAGGTGCTCGGTCACCGGTTGAAGTACGTGCTGAGCGGTAGCGGGGGCGAGGTTCTTGATGGAGATTCTCTTGGCGTCCGCGCTTCCTGGTCCGCCTACCCAGACCTTCACGCGGTTCCAGACCTCGTCCAGGCAGTACGACCGAGCCAACGACCTGACTCCGGTGAGCGCGCCGTCGGCTCGTGCCGCCAAGGTCTCGTCGAGCGCCGTGGCGGCCGCCGCGTCGGCGAACGCGCTGCCTGCCGTCCGGGCCGGTGACGTGGTCGACGCCTGCCGCGCGGCTGAGACGGTGACCATGTCGTAGAAGTCGTCCTCGCGGTAGTTGACCGCGAGGTTCTCGTCAGCTTGCCTTTCCATGATCTGCAGTCCCCAGAGGAGGTCGCCGGTCTGCTCCGCGGTGCGCATGTCCCGGATCGGGGGCAGTATGGCGAGCGCGCCCGCGAACTGTTCGTCGCCCGCCAGCGTTCTGTACCAGTGACCCAGCCAGCAATGGGTGAGCCAGTCCAGCGCGAGCAATGCCCGGAGGCGGTCGTGTTCGGCTGTCGCAACGGGCGCTCCGGTGAGCCGGGAGCAGATCTCGGCGATTTTCTGTTCGGGCAGCACCGAGTTCAGCTCACGTGCGAGCACGTTCAGGAATGGTGAGGCGGTGTCGTTCGGCAAACGCGCCGCTGGGGGCGGACTCGCCGTCGCGGGCTGGTCGCGGCGAAACAGGGGCACTGGCGCCTCCAGGTGAGACCTGGTCGTTCTGGTGGTGGGCGGTAGGAAACTCGCAGGCGGCGCGAAAAGTGTTACAACACCCCAAATAACCGCAGGTGGGTGCCTTCAGAGTGGCGGTGGCCGCTGGATGCCCACGCGGCTTGCGGGCACGTTGCCCTGATTGATTCCTCTGGACAGGGCATAGTGAGCGTGTGTCGACCTGCGAAGGGATGACAGCCATCATGGTGCAGACCCAGGCAGAATCTCCTTGAACGCGCTGTCCGAGGCTGGGATCGAGCAAAAAGTGATCTGCCCGAGTCTGCCGGAAACGCGGTGCCGGAGCAGGCAGCCGTGGATCGACCGACCTCCTTCTCGTCACGTGTGAGAGACGGGGGTGCCCTGTTATCCCTGTTCGGAGGTCATCTCGGACAGCCCGAAATTCGTCGAGGCCACTTGTAGCTCGGCTTTTTGATTCGCCGCTCACCTTCCGCCGGGAGATCTGATTCCCCAGGGCGGAGTTCTGGATTCAACTCGAAGGAGCAGTAGGTCGAACGGTGGCATCGAGCTGATTCGCTTCTCGCGGGAGCGTGAAGCGCCGCCTGTCTTCGGATCGTTTCGCTTAAGAGCTCGACCCCGGAACATCGCCATGAGCAAAGACGCGCTACTTCGCAGTTCCGTGGTGCTTGTTCGCGAGCAACTTTGTCGCCTAGAGCGGCGGCCAGTTCCGCAGAGCCGCGTCGACCACCGGCTGGAGCTCGTCGCGCCGAACACCCCCGGAAGCCTGGACGCAGAGGCCGTTCGCGACCGTCACGACGTATCGGGCCAGCTGGCAGGCGTCGGTCTCGGGGGGCAGGTCACCCTCGTCGACGGCCCGCTGGAACCGGGCGCGCAGGCCGGCGAACCCCTCGTCGCGGTCGGCGGTGACCGCGCGGTCGACGGGACCGCCGGGCTCACCGGCCGTGAGCTGGCCCTTGACGTAGAGGCAGCCGGGAGGGCGCGTCGGTTTCGTGCTCGAGTACAGGCACCCGTTGAGGAACGACGTCGCCACGGCCAGCGCGGTCGGCTGCTCCAGCGCGCGGGCGGCGTAGGCGCCGGGGCCCTCGGAGTAGCGCTGCAACGCCTTGCGGAACAGCTCTTCCTTGTTGCCGAAGGCCG
The DNA here is from genome assembly GCF_042738015.1 of Lentzea sp. NPDC059081. Classification (NCBI taxonomy): domain Bacteria; kingdom Bacillati; phylum Actinomycetota; class Actinomycetes; order Pseudonocardiales; family Pseudonocardiaceae; genus Lentzea; species Lentzea sp. NPDC059081. The sequence continues at coordinate 3,313 of NZ_JBHYGW010000025.1, read as the reverse complement.
CGTACATGCTCTTGCGGCTGATGCCCATGGCCGTGGTCAGGTCGGTGAGGCTCGCGCCCTCGAACCCGTGCTCCCAGAAGACGAGCACGGCCTGTTCGAGCGCTTCGTCGACGTCGAACTCCCGCGGCCGCCCGAGCTTCGCCGTCGTCCGGATGTCGGTCACCCGGTGATCCTACAACTTTGACACCGGTCGGTGCAGAAGTGCTACGGTTCGCTTTAAGCACCGATCGGTGCACAAAGGAGAGGATCAGCAGTGCCTTCACTGAACGGCAAGGTCGCGCTCGTCACGGGTGGCAGCAACGGCATCGGCCGGGCGATCGCCGAACGGCTCGGCCGCGACGGCGCCACCGTCGCCATCACCTACGCCAGGGACGAGGCGGCCGCCAAGGACACCGTGGCGGGCATCGAGGCCGACGGCGGGCGTGCGTTCGCGTTGCAGGTCGAGCTGGGCGGGTCCGACGACGCGACCCGGCTCTGGGCCGCGTTCGACGAGGCGGGGCGCGAGCACGTGCCCGACGGCAAGCTCGACATCTTGGTCCACAACGCCGCCGCGGGGAGCTTCGTGACGCTGCCCGACCTGACCCAGGAGGACTTCGACCGGGTGTTCGCCGTGAACGTGCGGGCGCCGTTCTTCGTCACCCAGGCCGCGTTGCCGCGACTGCGCGACGGCGGGCGGATCATCGCCATCTCGAGCCTCGCCGCCACGCTCGCGACGCCGGGGACGATCGCCTACAGCGCCAGCAAGGGCGCGCTCGACGCGTTCACGCTCTCCCTCGCCAAGGAACTCGGTCCCAGGGGGATCACGGTCAACGCCGTGTCGCCCGCCATCGTCCTCACGCGCCACCACGACCGCCTGAAGGAGAACCCCGAAGCCGCCGCCAGGGAAGCGGCACGGGTCGCGCTCGGCCGCCTCGGCGAACCGGCCGACATCGCGGACTTCGTGGCCTTCCTCGCCTCCGACGACGCGCGCTGGATCACCGGCCAGGTCCTCGACGTCACCGGCGGCACCGAGATCTGAGCTACTTCACGGCCTTCATCGGGAACTGCGAGTTCGTGCGCGCCACGCCCGGCAGCCGGGTGAGCGCGGACATGTAGAGCTGCTCGTAGGCCGCGATGTCGGCGACCGCCACCCACAGGTGGTAGTCGGGCTGCCCGAACATCCGCACGCACGTCTCGACGGCGTCGATCTCCGCGATCCGCGCCTCGAACGCCTCGATGGTCGCCAGGTCCTGCGCGGCGAGGTCGATGTGCAGCAGCACGCGGAAGCCCCGGCCGAGCGCCTTCGGGTCCACGGCGGCGTGGTAGCCGGTGATCACTCCGGCTTCTTCGAGTGCTCGCACCCGGCGCAGGCACGGTGACGGCGTGAGCCCCACCTTGTCGGCCAGCTCGGTGTTCGTGAGCCGGCCGTCTTCCTGAAGGTGGCGGATGATTGCGCGATCGATGCGGTCCACTGGCAGATCATGCCACGGAAGTCCGTGACCAGGGCTGAAGTAGCAATCGTGTGCTGCGGGCAGAAGCCTAATCTGCTGAGCGTGAACGAACTCCTGCTGACCGACGACGAACGCGACCGCGCCGGCGCGCGGCTCCTCGCCCTGCTCGACGGCTACGAGCGAGGCCTGCCGAAGGCCGAGATCCTGCCCGAACCGGACCGCGCGAAGCTGGCCGGGCTGCTCGCCACCCCGATGCCCGAGCAGGGCGTCGGGGTGGACGCGTTGTTCGACCGCTGGGAGGACACGATCCTGCCCAGCTCGACGACGGTCGCGCACCCGCGGTTCCTCGCGTACGTCCTCGGCCCGCCCAACGGCATCGCGCCGTACGCCGAGGCGGTGGCGGCCGCGATCAACCAGAACTGCAACTTCTGGCAGCTCTCCCCGGCGGCCAGCGTCGTCGAGCGTTCGGTGCTCGAGTGGCTGGCCTCGGTCGTCGGATTTCCCAGCACTGCCAAGGGGATTCTCACCGGCGGTGGTTCGCTCGCGACCCTCCAGGCACTCGCCACCGCGCTGCACGACCGCGTGCCGGACTTCCACGCCACCGGGTTGCAACGCGACGCCGCCCCGCTCGTCGTCTACACCTCCGTCGAGGCGCACCGCAGTGTCGACAAGGCCGCCGCGATCCTGGGCATCGGGCTCGACAACGTGCGCCACATCGCCACGGACGGCGAGCACCGCATGGACGTTCACCGGCTGCGCGCGGCCATCGAGCAGGACCGCCGGGACGGGCTGCGGCCGTGGTGCGTCGTCGCCACCTGCGGCACGGTGTCGACCGGCTCGGTGGACCCGCTCGACGCCATCGCGGACCTGTGCGAGGACCAGGACCTCTGGCTGCACGTCGACGGTGCCTACGGCGCGCTTTTCCTGCTGTCAGAGGGCATGCGCGAGCTGATGGGCGGCTGCGCACGTGCGGACTCGATCACCCTGGACCCGCACAAGCTGCTGTACGCGCCGCTGGAGGCTGGATGCCTGCTCGTGCGTGACGGCGCAAAGCTGCGCGACGCCTACGCGTTCGACTCCTCGTACCTCACGGTCGCCGAAGACCCGTTGATGACCGACTACATGGACTACGGGCCGCAACTGTCCCGCAGCTTCAAGGCTTTCAAGGTGTGGAGCGCGCTGCAGGCGTTCGGGGTGGACGCCTTCCGCAAGGCCAACGAACGCACTCTCGCGCTCGCCCGCCACCTCGCGGAAGGCATCGAAGCCACCGAAGGTCTCACGCTGCTGGCACCGGTCACGTTGACGGCCGTGTGCTTCGCGGTCGACGGCCTGCCTGACCACGGGCCGTTGCTGCAGGAACTGGCGGCCGAGAACATCGCGTTGCTCGGACCCGTTGTGGTGCAGGGGAAGCGCGGTATCCGGGCGTGCGTCACCAACCACCGCACCAGCACCGCCGACATCGACCTGATCCTCGACCGCCTGCGGCGCCAAGCCGGCTAGGGGGTGTCCTGTGGATCTTCGGGGTCTGGTGGCGTGGGTTGTCCTGGTGGTCGCGTTGTGTGGGCGGGTTCCTGTTTCGTGCGCGGGGCTCTGCCCCGGACCCCGCCAACTGATCAAAGACCCCCAGCGCCCTCGGTGGGTTGATGGCACGCCTGTTTGTGCTGGGCGGCTTGCTGTTGCGTAGGTGGTGCGGTTCGGGTGGGGTGGGTCCCGTCCCAAGCCGTACCAGAGCGAGCCACATCAGGTCAGGGGTGTCAAACCGCCGAAAAGCGTGGCGGTTTGACACCCCTGACCTGATGCAGCGAGTGCTGGGCACGGCTCGTGACGGGACCCACCCCACCGGAACCTCCTCTTTCCCACCAAAACCACAACAGCTCTGCTTC
>NZ_JBHYGW010000024.1:0-115768 GCF_042738015.1 Lentzea sp. NPDC059081 | reverse complement strand
CACGTCGTGCCCGGCCAGATCTCCCCGGACAAGATCGCCGGCGACCAGAAGACCGTCGAGACCGGCACCGTGAAGGTCACCGGCTCCGGCAACGCGCTGAAGGTCAACGACGCCAACGTGATCTGCGGCGGCGTCCACACCGCCAACGCCACCGTCTACCTCATCGACTCGGTGCTCATGCCCACCGCCTGACGGTGGTGGTGACACGGCCCCGGGAGCGGTGCTCCCGGGGCCGTCAGTCCGACTGTCTGATGTGGACGGCCGTGGCGTCGGAGGACAGGAACAGGGTGTAGTTCTCGGCTTCGCGGATGACCGCCACGATCACCGCGTCCGGGTTCGTCGCCCGCACCGCCCGCGCGATCAGGAAGGCGTCGAGGTCGTCGGGGACGGTGATGACGACGCGGTCGGCGGCGTCGGAGGCGGCCTCGTCGAGCGCGCACCGGTCCCTCCCGTCGCCCTGCACCGCGGTCGCGCCGTTGGCCGTGGCCTCGACGACGGAGTGGAAGACGGTGTCGAGGACGGTCAGGCGCGCGTCCGGCTGCGCTGCCAGCACGCGGTTCACGGCGCAGCGCCCGGTGTCGCCGTAGCCGATGGCGAGAACATGATCGGTCACGACCGGTGGTTCGGCGCGGTGGCCGGCCCGGATTGCCCTCCGGTTCGGCGGGCGTCACACCATCAGGTGGACTGTGGCCCCAGGACGATCCGAGCGCCCCGCGGCGTGGGTATGTCCACTGTGCGGATCCGCCGGATGCGGTTCAGCCGGCTCGGGACGGCGCCGCGCACGTCCCCGTGCGTTCGAGCAACCGGGCGCACGGGGACGCGGCCCGAGGGCACCGCTCAGGCCTTGTCGTGGATGGTGATCGCGTAGCCGTCCGGGTCGGTGAAGGTGAACGTGCGCCCGAACGGCCCGTCGACCGGCGCCGCCACGATCGGGACGTCCGCCGCGACCAGCCGGTCGTGCAGCTCCTGCGCGTCCTCGGCGTGCAGCCACAGGGCGACGCCGAGCCCGGGACGGCCGGCGTCCAGGTCCACTCCCGGCAACGGTTCCCGCACCGCGAACGACGCCGGCTTGGTGTCGAACACGACGGCGCCGGGCGGGCTGACCGGCAGCCTGCGCAGCCCGAGGTGCGTCTCGTAGAAGTCGGCGGCGCGGCCGAGGTCGCGCACCTGCAGGGCGAGGAAGTCGGGTCCGGTCACGGTCATGATGTCTCTCCTATGTCAACGTGCTGACATCTCGAAGGTATGTCATGATGCTGACATGAGTCAAGCCGAGGTGGTCGGCCCGCTGGACAAGGCCGTGGGGTACGCGCTGAAGCGGGCGGCGACCGCCCTGCGCACCGCGATGGACGCCGCCCTGCGCCCGCTCGACCTGACGGTGTCGCAGTACTCGTGCCTCGAGGTGCTGTCGCAGCAGCCGGGACTGTCCAACGCCGAGCTGGCCCGCGCCGTCTTCGTCACCCGCCAGTCGATGAACCTGGTGCTGCGCGGCCTGCAGGACCGGGGCCTGGTCACCCGCCCCGCCACCGCCGCGCACGGCAGGGCCCTGCCCACCGAGCTCACCGCCACGGGCCGGACCCAGCTGCGAGCCGCCAGCACCGCGGTGCGCGCGGTCGAGCGGCAGATGCTCGCCTCGCTCACCGGCGGCGAGCAGGACCGGCTGCTGCGGGACCTGGTGGCGTGCACCGAGGCGCTCGCGGACGCCGACGAGCCGCTGTAGGGTCCGCTCGACCCACTGCGTGACCGGCCGGTTCGCCTGCGTGACCCCGCCCGGCCCACCCACGCCGGTCAAGGGCGAAAGGTGGCCGATATGCGCCACGCCGCTCTGTTGACCCCCTTCGGAACCGCTCGTTACGTTGACGTCCTCAACGTGGAATCGCTGCTGGCACAACGGTTGCCGGTCCCGGAGGACTCAATGGTGAGCTCGCCCGCGCGTAGTCGCGCGCTCGTTCGGTCGTGGACCGGGGAGGCCGCATGACGGCCGCGGCACTGCTGTCGGTCCAGGGGCTGGTGAAGCGCTTTCCCGGCGTGACGGCGCTGGGCGGGGTGGACTTCGACGTCCGCGCCGGTGAGGTGCACTGCCTGCTCGGGCAGAACGGGGCCGGCAAGTCCACGCTCATCAAGGTGCTGTCCGGCGCGCACCGGCCCGACGAGGGCGAGATCCGGTGGCGCGGCGAGGTCGTCGAGTTCGGCAACCCCACCGCCGCGATGCGCAGCGGGGTGGCCGCCATCTACCAGGAGCTCGACCTCGTGGCGGGGTTGTCGGTGGCCGACAACGTGTTCCTCGGCCACGAACTGTCCACAATGGGCTTCAGCAGGCGGTCGGAGGCGCGGCGCAGGACGCGGGTGCTGCTCGACCGGCTGGGGCACGGGGACATCTCGCCCGACCGCGACGTCGGCCGGTTGTCCGTGGCGCACCAGCAGATCGTCAGCATGGCGCGGGCGCTGTCGCTCGACGGGCAGCTGCTCATCATGGACGAGCCGTCGGCCGTGCTCGACCCGGACGAGGTCCGCGTGCTGTTCGGGATCATCAGGGAGCTCACCGCCCAGGGGGTGGCGGTGATCTACATCTCGCACCGGCTCGCGGAGATCAGGGAGATCGGCGACCGCGTCACCGTGCTCAAGGACGGCCGCACCGTCGCGACCGGACTGGCCGCGCGCGAGGTCAAGACGCCGGACCTGATCGCGTTGATGACCGGGCGCACGCTCGACAGCGTCTTCCCGGACAAGACGCCCGTCGCCCCGGACGCGCCGGTGGTGGTCGAGGTCCGCGGGCTGACCGACGGCGCCCGCTTCCACGAGGTGGACCTCACCGTCCACGCCGGGGAGGTGGTCGGGCTCGCCGGTCTCGTCGGGTCCGGCCGGTCGGAGATCCTGGAAACCATCTACGGCGCCAGGAAAGCGGCCGACGGCACTGTCGTGGTCGACGGCAGGAAGCTGCGGCGGGGGAGTGTCGGCGCCGCCGTGCGCGCGGGGATGGGGCTGTGCCCGGAAGAGCGCAAGAGCCAGGGGCTGCTGCTCGACCAGGCCGTGTTCCGCAACATCACCGTCTCGTCGATGTCGTCGTTCGCCCGCTTCGGGTTCCTCGACGACCGCGCCGAACGGGCCCGCTCCGCGAAGCTCACCGAGTCGCTCGACGTCCGGCCCGCCGGCGTCGACCGGGTGGTGCGCGGGCTGTCCGGCGGCAACCAGCAGAAGGTCGTCCTCGCGCGGTGGTTGCTGCGGGAGTGCCGGGTGCTGCTGCTGGACGAACCCACCCGCGGCGTCGACGTGGGCGCGCGCAGCGAGATCTACGAGCTGATCCGCGAGCTGGCGGACAGGGGCGTGGCCGTCGTCGTCGTGTCCAGCGACGTCGAGGAGGTGCTGGGCCTGGCCGACCGGGTCCTGGTGGTGCGCGAAGGCAGGGTCGTCCACGAGGGACCGGCCGACGAGATCGACGAGTCCCGGGTCCTCGACCTGGTCATGGAAGGACACGCCGCATGAGCGAGGACACCGCCGCCCTGTCCGCGCAGGAGAGGACTCCCGTCGTGAGGAAGGAGTCGAGCCTCCAGTCGCTGCTCGGCTCCCCTGCCGGGCGCAACACCGGTCTCGTCGTCGCGCTCGTCCTGCTCTGCCTGGGCGGCGTCGTCACCGCGGGGGACCGGTTCGCCGACGTCGACAACGTGCTCACGATCCTGCGGCTCGCCGCGGTGATCGGCGTCGTCAGCATCGGCATGACGTTCGTGATCACCGGCGGCGGGATCGACCTGTCGGTGGGCGCGATCGTCGCGCTGTCGTCGGTGTGGGCCACCACCCTTGCCACGCAGGGGATCGCGAACGACACGCACTGGATCGTCATCGTGTTCACCGCGTTGCTGGTGGGCGGTGCGTGCGGGCTCGTCAACGGCGCGCTCATCGCCTACGGCCGGGTCGTGGCGTTTATCGCGACCCTGGCGAGCCTCGCCGCCGCCCGCGGGCTCGCCGAGATCATCTCCAACCGCAAGACGCAGATCGTGAACGTCCAGGGCTTCACCGCGTTCTTCGACGCATCGGTGCTGGGGGTACCGGTGCTCGTGGTGATCTTCGCGCTGGTGGCGGCCGGGGGCTGGGTGCTGCTCAACCGCACCACGTTCGGGCGCAGGACGTTCGCGGTCGGCGGCAACCCGGAGGCCGCGCGCCTGGCCGGCATCGACGTGCGGCGCCACACCGTGCTGCTCTACACGCTGCTCGGCCTGTGCTGCGGGCTCGCCGCCGTCATGCTCATCGCCCGCACCACGACCGGCAGCGCCACCCACGGCGGCCTGTACGAGCTCGACGCGATCGCCGCGGTCGTCATCGGCGGCACGCTGCTCTCCGGCGGCCGCGGCACGATCGCGGGCACCGTCTTCGGCGTCCTGATCTTCACCACGCTGTCGAACGTCTTCACCCTCAACAACCTCTCCATCTCCGCCCAGGCCGTCGCGAAGGGCGCGATCATCGTGGTCGCCGTCCTCCTCCAGCAGCGACTGGCCCGCCGCAGCAGCGCCTGACACCTCACCCCCGGACCAACGCCGCCACCTGAGGGAGACCAGAAACCCATGCAACTCAAGAGAACCGCACTTCTCTTCGCCGCGTCGGCGCTCGTGCTGACCGCCTGCACCGGCAACACGCCCGAGAACCAGGGCGGCGGCAACCAGGGCGGTGGTGTGAAGGTCACCAACGACGAGCCGGGCAAGAAGGTCGTCATCGGCTTCTCCGCCCCCGCCGCCGACCACGGCTGGATGGCCGCGATCACCGACGCCGCGAAGAAGGAGGCCGGCAAGTACTCCGACGTCGAGCTGCGCGTCGTCGAGGGCACCAACGACCCCAACCTGCAGATCAGCCAGGTCGAGACGTTCATCAACGACAAGGTCGACGCGATCGTCCTGCTGCCGTTCGACGGCGCCGCGCTCACCCCGGTCGCCCTCAAGGCCATGAAGGCCGGCATCACCGTGATCAACGTCGACCGGCAGTTCGACAGCCCGTTCGCGGCGCGCTCGACGGTGCTGGGCGACAACTACGGCATGGGCGTCTCGGCGGGCACGTACGTCTGCGAGCGCCTCAAGGGCAAGGCCGACGCCGTCGTCGCCGAGATCGCCGGCATCGACTCGCTGCCGCTGACCCAGGACCGCAGCAAGGGCTTCGCGGACGCGCTCAACGGCTGCGGGCTCAAGGTGAACAACCGCGTCGCGGCCGAGTTCACCGTCGAGAGCGGCGAGAAGGCGGCGGCGAACCTGCTGCAGGCGGCCCGCAAGATCGACGCCATCTGGAACCACGACGACGACCAGGGCGTCGGCGTCGCGGCCGCGGTCAAGAACTCCGGCCGCAGCGAGTTCTTCATGGTCGGCGGCGCGGGCTCGGCCAACGTGATGCGGGAGATCAAGGCGGACAACGGCCCGCACAAGGCGACCGTCATCTACCCGTCCACGCAGGGTGCCGACGGCATCCGCCTCGCGCGGCTCGCCGTGCAGGAGAAGAGCCTCGGCGACCTGGTCGAGGTGGAGATCCCCCGCGAGGTCCAGCTGTACGCGCCGGTCGTGACGAAGGACAACGTCGACCGCTACCTGCCGACCGCCTTCGAGTCCTAGGAGAACCGCACGTGACGACGACACTGGGCATCGCCATGATCGGCCACGCGTTCATGGGAGCCGCGCACTCCCAGGCGTGGCGGGTCGCGCCGCGCTTCTTCGACCTGCCGGCGCGGCCGGTGATGTCCGTGCTCGCCGGCCGCGACGCCGACCGCACCAGGGCCGCCGCCGAACGCCTGGGCTGGGCGGAGGCCGTGACCGACTGGAAGGCCGTGCTCGACCGCGACGACATCCACGTCGTGGACATCTGCACACCGGGCGACACGCACGCCGAGATCGCGGTCGCCGCCCTGGAGGCCGGCAAGCACGTGCTGTGCGAGAAGCCGATGGCCAACACCGTCGACGAGGCGGTCGCCATGGCGGAGGCCGCCGAACGGGCCGCGCGGCGCGGCGTGCGGGCCATGGTCGGGTTCACCTACCGGCGGGTGCCCGCGCTGGGCCTCGCCCGCGACCTGGTCGCGCAGGGCAGGCTGGGGCGCGTTCACCACGTGCGCGCCCAGTACCTGCAGGACTGGATCGTGGACCCGCAGGCGCCGCTGTCGTGGCGGCTCGACAAGGAGAAGGCCGGGTCCGGTGCACTGGGCGACATCGGCGCGCACATCGTCGACGCCACCCAGTTCATCCTCGGTGACACCATCAGCGAGGTGACCGGGACGCTGCAGACGTTCGTGCCGGAGCGGCCGGTCGCGGCCAGCCACTCCGGCCTGTCCGGCACCGCCTCCGACGAGACGGGCCCGGTCACCGTGGACGACGCCGCGCTGTTCCTGGCGCGGTTCGCGGGCGGCGCGCTCGGCTCGTTCGAGGCGACGCGGTTCGCCAACGGCCGCAAGAACGCGCTGCGCATCGAGATCAACGGCTCGGCGGGCAGCCTGGCGTTCGACTTCGAGGACATGAACGTGCTGCAGTTCTTCGACGGCACCGAGGACTCGTCGGTGGCGGGCTTCCGCCGGATCATCGTCACCGAGCCGGAGCACCCGTACGTCGGAGCCTGGTGGCCCGCCGGGCACGGGCTGGGCTACGAGCACGGGTTCACGCACCAGGCCGTCGACTTCGTGCGGGCGATCGCCGCGGGCACCGACCCCGCGCCGACGTTCGCCGACGGCCTGCAGGTGCAGCGCGTCCTCGCCGCCGTCGAGGACAGCTCGGCGTCTCGCACGTGGCAGCAGGTCTGAGCAGGGTTTCGAGGAGGGGACCGGAGATGGCACGTCCGATCACGTTGTTCACGGGCCAGTGGGCCGACCTGCCGTTCGAGGAGGTCTGCCGGCTCGCCTCCGGCTGGGGCTACGACGGCCTGGAGATCGCCTGCTGGGGCGACCACCTCGACCCGTGGCGGGCCGCCGAGGACGACGACTACGTCGCCGACCGGCTCGCGATCCTCGCCAAGCACGACCTGAAGGTGTGGACGATCTCCAACCACCTCACCGGTCAGGCCGTGTGCGACGACCCGATCGACGAGCGGCACCAGGGCATCCTGTCCGCCCGCAACTGGGGCGACGGCGACCCGGAGGGCGTGCGGCAGCGCGCGGCGGAGGAGATGAAGGCGACCGCGCGGGCCGCGGCGAAGCTCGGCGTCCAGACCGTCGTGGGCTTCACCGGCTCGTCGATCTGGAAGACCGTGGCGATGTTCCCGCCGGTGCCGGAGTCGATGATCGACGCGGGCTACCAGGACTTCGCCGACCGCTGGAACCCGATCCTCGACGTGTTCGACGAGGTCGGCGTCCGGTTCGCGCACGAGGTCCACCCGTCGGAGATCGCGTACGACTACTGGACGACCGTGCGCGCGCTGGACGCCATCGGGAACCGGCCGGCGTTCGGCCTCAACTGGGACCCGTCGCACTTCGTCTGGCAGGACCTCGACCCCGTCGGGTTCCTGTGGGACTTCCGCGACCGGATCTACCACGTCGACTGCAAGGACGCCCGCCGTCAGGTCGGCAACGGCCGCAACGGCCGGATGGGCTCGCACCTGGCGTGGGCCGACCCGCGGCGCGGCTGGGACTTCGTCTCCACCGGCCGCGGTGACGTGCCGTGGGAGCAGTCGTTCCGGATGCTCAACACCATCGGCTACGACGGCCCGATCAGCGTCGAGTGGGAGGACGCCGGGATGGACCGGCTCGTCGGCGCGCCCGAGGCGCTGGAGTTCATCCGGCGCAACGCCTTCGACCCGCCCTCGGCCGCGTTCGACGCCGCGTTCAGCTCCGGGGGCTGACCAGGCCCGCCTTCCGGAACCGATGTGACAATTGTTCGATGGAGAGCACCTTGGGTGTAGAGGCGGGAACGCCTGCCGCAGTGCTGCGCATGCTGATGGACGGCAGCCCGCGCACCCGGGCGGAGATCGTGACCGCGACGGGCCTGGCCCGCTCCACCGTGCGGGCGAGGCTCGACCTGCTCGTGGCGGCGGGCCTGGTCAGCGACAGCGGCACGGGGGAGTCGACGGGCGGCCGCCCGGCCGGCCGGTTCGGGTTCAACCCCACCGCCCACCTGGTGCTCGCGGCCGAGGTCGGTGCCACCCACGCGACGGTCGCCGTCTCCGACCTGGCGTGCCGGCTGCTGGCCGTGGAGCAGGTGGAGCTGGACGTGGCCGACGGCCCGGAGGTGATCCTCCCGCTGCTGGTCACGACCTGGCGCTCGGTGCTCAGGACCGTGCCGGACGCGGAGATCGCCGGTGTCGGCATCGGCCTGCCGGGCCCGGTCGAGCACTCCACCGGCCGCCCGAACAACCCGCCGATCATGCCGGGCTGGGACGGCTTCGACGTGCCGGCGGCGATCGCGGCGGAGTTCGCCGTGCCGGTGCTCGTCGACAACGAGGTCAACCTGATGGCGCTGGGCGAGCACACCGCCTCGCACCCGGACGTGCGGCACATGATCGTGGTCAAGGCCGCCACCGGCATCGGCGCCGGCCTGATCAGCAACGGCGTCCTGCACCGCGGCGCGGCGGGCGCGGCGGGCGACCTCGGCCACATCCGGGTGCCCGACGGCGGCTCGGCGCTGTGCCGCTGCGGCAACACCGAGTGCCTGGAGGCGGTCGCCGCGGGCCCGGCGCTGGCGGCCAAGCTGCGCGACCTCGGCCACCCGGCGCACTCGACGGCCGACGTGGTCAACCTGGTGCGCGCCGGCAACCTGGAGGCGGGCCGGGTCGTGCGCCAGGCGGGCCGCGACATCGGTGAGGTGCTCGCGGGCTGCGTGAGCATGTTCAACCCGTCGCTGGTCGTCATCGGCGGCCTGCTGGCGGAGGCGGGCGAGATGCTGCTGGCGGGCGTGCGCGAGTCGATCTACCGCCGTTCGCTGCCGCTGGCCACGGAGAACCTGCGGATCGTCGCGTCGGGCGCGGGCGTGACGGCCGGTGCCCTGGGAGCGGCCGCGATGGTGGTGCGGCACGTGCTGTCGCCGGAGGTGCTGGACGTGCGGCTGGGCGAGGTCGCGGCCGGTGCGGTCGCGGCGGAGGTGCAGCTGTCGTCCCACGCCACGTAGCTCGTCATGTGTTCGGAAAGGCCCCGGTCGTGGCTCCACGACCGGGGCCTTCGTGCTGTTCCGGGTCAGTAATGGCGGAGATCATCCGGAAGTTGCTTGCGATTTGGCATCGGTGCACCGACTTTTGATTGACACTCGCCAATAGTCGCGAATACGGTCACCACATGTCTGTGACCCGCGTAACAACGGGGTTCGTGGTCGCGGTGCCGCACCCCCGAGGCGAACGACTGAACGACGAGCACGCCGTGCGCGAGGAGCCCACGGCGGCGACTCAGCACCTGCTGCGTCTCATGCGCACCGGCGCGACCGACCGCGCCATCGCGCGCGAGCTCGACGTCAGCCTGCGCACCCTGAACCGGCGCATCTCGCGCCTGCAGTCGTTGCTGGGCGTGCAGTCGCGGTTCCAGCTCGGGGTGCTGGCCGCTCAGCTGGAGTGGCTCTCCGCCGGCGGCGAGGAGCCGGTCGCCGACGTCGAACGGTCCGCTTGACCACCGCGTAGGTCACCACCGCACCACTCAGGGCGGTGCCCGTCGAGGAACCGCGCCACCACGGCCTTGGGGTCGGCCGGTGCCTGCGTCGACCGCTGGTCGATCCGCCGGGCGAAGGCCCGCATCATGAGCGGCCCGACGAGCGCGAAGAACGTGTGCCGCGGCGGTTCGACGACGAGGGCGCCGCGGCGCTGGTGGTGCAGGATCACCTCGTCCACCTTCTCGAGCAGCGCCTCCGGCTCGGCGAGCACCGCCGCCACGTCCGGGCTGAACTTGGCCTCCCGCATCAGGGTGAGCACGACGCCGCCGCGGGTCTCGTAGAGGCGCGCGTAGTAGCTCACGATCGTGAACAGGTCGGCGGCCACGTCGTCGCCCGGCTGGTCGAGGTCGAGCGAGAAGCCGACGAAGTTGCTGCGCACCGCCTGCCTCAGCAGGTTCTCCTTCGAGGTGAACCGGCGGAACAGCGTCGCCTCGTTGATCCCGGCCGCCTCGGCGATCGCGCGGGTGGTCGCGCGCTCGTACCCCTGTTCGGCGATCACCGCCAGGACCGCGCCGAACACGGCCTCGTCCGACACCCTGCCCGCCACTCGCCCTCCTCGATCAGTCGCCGATGCAAGTGGACACTTGCACAACTGCGGCCCGGATCGCTAGGTTAATTTGCAAGTGACCGCTTGCAAAAGCCTATCGAAGGACAGGGCCCATGGCCGACACCAGCATCCCCACCCGCTCGTCAGCGCTCGCTCCCAGCACCGCGGAGGTCGTCGTCGGCCTGCTCGGGGCCGCGGTGGTCTCGATCGCGGTCAACGCGCTGATCGCCCTGGTGGCGGGCAAGATCATTCCCGCGGACGCCGTCCGCAAGGGCCTGTCGCTGCTGGAGTACGCGCCGGCGACCGTGATCGGCATCCTGCTCGGCACGCTCGGCTGGTACCTCGTGCGCCGCTTCGCCGGCAACCCGCGCCGGGTGCTGCGCATCCTCGTGCCGGTCGTCGTCGTGCTCTCGTGGATCCCCGACCTGGGCATCATGGCGGCGGGCGCCACCTTCGTGAACTCGCTCGCGCTGATCCTCATGCACGTCGTCGTCGCGGGCGCCACCGTGCCCACGCTGTCGCGCGTGCTGCCGCTCGGCGCGAAGTGAGCCCGGCCCTCCAGGGGTGAGCGGTCGTTCGAGGGAGATCCGGTTGTCGAACTCGGGCGGCCGGATCCGCCGCTTCCGGATCGTCCTCCGCCGAACCCTCGCCCACCCGGCCGTGCGGCACGACGTCCGAACGGATCAGGAACGATCCCGTCGTTCGCACACCTGTCGGTGTGCAAGTTTGTAGGCTGCTGCGTGCACCTGGGGGAACCCGTGGCGGTCGGCGCGCGTCGACCCGGTACGGGACGAGGCGCGCGGGACACGAGGACGATGACGGAAGAGACGTTCGGGCCGTACCGGATCGAGCAGCTGCTCGGCCGCGGCGGGATGGGCGAGGTGCACCGCGCCTACGACACGGTGCACGACCGGGTCGTGGCGCTCAAGAGGCTCTCGCCCGGCTACCACGACGACGAGGAGTACCGCGCCCGCTTCCGCCGCGAGGCGCAGATCGTCGCGAGGCTGCGCGAGCCGCACGTCATCCCCATCCACGCCTACGGCGAGATCGACGACCGGCTCTACCTGGACATGCGCCTGGTCGAGGGCTCGGACCTCTCCGACCTGATCGACGGCACGTCCGTCGAACCCGCGCGGGCCGTGCGCATCGTCGAGCAGGTGGCGAGCGCCCTGGACGCCGCGCACGCCGACGGGCTCGTGCACCGCGACGTGAAGCCGTCGAACATCCTCGTGACCTCCGGCGACTTCGTGTACCTGGTGGACTTCGGCATCGCCCGCAGCGCCTCCCCGGCCGCGACGAGCCTGACGGCGTCCGGTTCGGTGGTCGGCACCCTCGACTACATGGCCCCGGAACGCTTCGAGAGCGGCCCGGTCGACGGCCGCGCCGACGTGTACGCCCTGGCCTGCGTGCTGTTCGCCTGCGTGGCGGGCCGGCGCCCGTTCACCGCGGAGGGCACCGCCGCCCAGATCTGGGCGCACATGAGGGAGGAACCGCCCAAGGCGTCCCCGCTGAACGCGGCGGTGCCGGCGGCGCTCGACGCCGTGATCGCGAAGGGCATGGCCAAGGACCCGGCCGACCGCTACGCCACGGCGGGCGCGCTCGCGGTGGCGGCGGCCCAGGCCCTCGCCACGCCCGCCCAGGTCAGGGTGATGCCGCTCGCGACCCCGCCCGGTGGGCAGCCGGGGTTCGCCACCCCGCCCGTCGCGACCCCGCCCGGTGGCCAGGTCCTGACGCCACCCGGCCAGCTCGCAACTCCGCCCGGTGGCCAGCCCGCGACCCCGCCCGCCGCCGGCCGTCCACCGCTGGCGAGCCCTCCCGGCGGCTTCCCGCGGCCCGCCTCGGGCCCGCAGCCCCAGTTCCCCCGCCCGACCACGCCCCAGCACGGGCCGCCGTCCGGCTTCCACCCCCTCACCACGGGACCCCAGCCGTACCCGGCCACCGGCACCACGTCACCGGGCAAGCGCGCCGCCCTGGTCGTCGGCGCCCTCGTCGTGGTGGCCGTGATCGTCACGACCGTGCTGCTCGCCACCAAGGGCAACGAGATCCTCGGCTCTGGCACGTCCACCGGCACCACCACGAGCAGCACCCCGACGAGCACCAGCACCAAGAGCAGTGTCCCCACCACCTCGTCGACGACCACCACGACCCAGTCCCCGCAGCACGACAAGCTGATGGCCGCGCTGCCGGAGGCCTACCGCATCTCCAACCTGTGCCTGCCCACCACGCCCGCCCAGAACTCGATCGCGTCCGTCCGCTGCGGCACGGTCGCCGACACCGACCAGTACGCCCCGCCCCCGGACGCGGCGGAGTTCCTGCTGTTCGACGACCGCGCCAAGCAGGACGCGTTCTTCCTGTCCCTGGTGCAGGGGCGTGGGATTCCGCGCAACGACGAGCGCGGCGGGTGCCGTCCGAAGGTCGACGCCATCCACTACGCGCTCTACTACCGCGACACCAGCGGCCCGCTGCCCGGCGACTTCACGACGTGCTTCCTCGTCGACGGCGAGGCCCAGGTGTGGTGGGTCGACACCAAGACGCTCACCGTCGGCGTGCTGAAGAAGAAGGGCGACATCGACGTCCTCGACAAGCTCGACCTGTGGTGGAACCACAACGTGCTGTCGATGTTCTAGTGGTGCTCGGCCGGCCAGGAGACAGGACTTCGCCGAGCCGGAGACCGGTCAGGACCGGCGAAGGCCCTCGATCTTGGCCTCCACCTCGGCCTGGTCCGGGTGCTCGAGCTGCCGCAGCATGGCGCGGGCGAGCTCCCACTGCTCCAACGCCTTCGCGGAGTCGCCGGCCGCGTGGTGGGCGTCGCCGAGCCGCATCAGCGTGGCCGCCTCGTAGTAGTGGTCACCGACGTCGCGGTACAGCACCACCGACTTCTGGTAGTGCTCGATGGCCCTGGCGTGGTCACCGCTCATCAGGTGCGCGTAGCTCAGGCTGTCGAGCGCGTGGGCTTCCGCGTCGGTGTCGCCGACGGCCTGGTGCACGGCCAGCGCCTCCTCGCAGTGGCGCACGGCTTCGGCGTAGTCCTCGACGTGGGCGAGGGCCCAGCCGAGGTAGTTGAAGGCCCGCGCGCGCCCGAGCCTGTTGCCCACCTGCTCGTACAGGGCCGCTGCCTGGCCGGCGGAGCCCAGCAGCTTCTCCTGGTCGTCGGTCTGCTCGTGCACCCAGGAGACGGCGAGGCACGTGCCCGCCATTCCGTTGAGGTCACCGGTCCGGCGCCAGATCTCCATCGACCTCTCGTGGTGGCGCAGGGCTTCGTCGTACTCGCGCAGCTGGCAGTGGGCGTTGCCCATGCCGCGGTAGGCGCGCGCCTCGGCGGACTCGTTGCCCACGGCGATCGCCGACGCCGCCGCGATGCGCTGGATCGCGAGCCAGTCGCGCCAGTGCCCGAACCGGCCGCAGAAGGTCGTGAGCGTCCACGCCAGTTTCCAGGCGTGGTCGTGGTTTCCCTCCTCGGCCGCCCGTGCGACGGCGGAGATGAGGTTGGGGTACTCCAGCGTGAACCACGCGACGGCGTCCTCGTACCCGTCGAAGTCGCGGACCTCGGCGCCCTCGGCGGGGCTGCCGGCGTCGATCGCGCCCCGGAACGGTTTCAGCTTCCGGTCGGCGTTCAGGCTGGTGAACAGGTAGTGGTCCAGGAGGCGCCGCACAGCCATCCGCCGGAACTCCTCGTCGTCGACTTCGCGCACCAGTTCCACGAAGTAGCTGTGCAGCAGGTCGTGTGAGGTGAACCGGCCGCCGACCTCGTCGAGCATACCGTTGGACAGCAGCCGTTCCAGGGTTCTGCGCAGTCGCGACGAGGTGGTGCCGGTCAGCGCGAGCAGTGCGGGAAAGCCGAACTCGCGTCCGGTGTGCAAGGCCGTGAGCCGCAGCACCGCGGCGTCCTCGGGCGCCAGGGCCCGGTACGACCACGAGAAGACGGCCCGGAGGCCGGTCCTGCTGTCCTGCATCTCGAAACCGCTCAACCGGTCCCGCTCCTCCAGCAGCTCCTCCGCGAGCACTCCGAGCGGCTGGGACGGCGCGGTGAGCGCCCGCGCAGCCACGATCCGCAGCGCGAGCGGCAGTCCGGCGCAGCAGTCGATCAGCGCCTCGACCGAGCTCCGGTCGGCGGTCGTGCGCTCGGGTCCCCACTGGCGGGCGAGGTACTCGCGCGCGTGGCCGGCGGCGAGGGCGCGCAGGTCGATCCGGCGTGCCTCGTACGTCGTCGTCAGGACCGGCAGGGTGTTCCTGCTGGTGATGAGAACCGAGGACGACGAGTGCCCCGGCAGCAGCGGGAGGACCTGGTCGGTGTCCCGCGCGTTGTCGAGGACTATCAGCATCCGCTTGCCCGCGACGAGACTGCGGTAGAGCCCAGCCTGTGCCTGGAGGTCCACCGGAATGCTCTGCGGCGGGATCTGGAAGGCGTCCAGGAACGCGCGCACGGCGACGGCGGGTCTCAGGGGGTCGGCGACCGCGTCGAACCCGCGGAGGTCGATGTACAGCTGCCCGTCGGGGTAGCGGTCGAGGTTGCGGTGGGCCCAGCACAGGGCGAGGCACGTCTTGCCGACCCCGCCGATCCCGTTCACCGCGGAGATCAGCGCGGTGCCGGGCGAGTCCGTCCCGCCCGCCAGCGCCTCGTCCAGCGCCCGCAGCTCGTCCTCCCTGCCGACGAACAGCTTCGGCGCGCGGGGCAGCTGTGCCGGCCGGACCGGGACACCGCTCGTGAACACGACGTTGCCGACCACCGTGCCGACCTGGACCACGACGTTCGCCGGACCGGTCACGGAGTTGGTGATCGAGTCAGCCGGTAACTCCGGTCCGCCGTCCTCCGCGTCGTCCATCCTCGACCTCTCCGAACGCCGAGGATCTGGCGTCATAGTTCGCCGATGAAATCGTTCTGTCCCGCATGACAGCGGGTTTCATCGGCGGGTGCGGCCGAAACGTGACATCGGATTTGCCGATGCCGTCCGGGATCGGTTCCCCGCGGCTTCGCTCACCGGGCGTGAGCGAGCGTTGACAGAAGCGGACAGGATCATCGTCGACCCGGTCGCGTGAGAGCGGTTTCATGGTCCACTGCCCTCACGGCTCCGGTCGGGTCCGGGCGCCGGGAGAGGTGCGCGGGGATGAGCCAACGGCGGCGGATCGGACGTGTCCTTCTGGCCCTGACGACGATGGTCGGCGTCGTCACGGCGGCTCCACCGGCGAGTGCCGCCACCACACCGTCGCTCAGGTTCTCGAGTCCGCTGAGCCAGGCGCTGTACGGCGACCCGTACGCGGCCGCGCTGGACAACCTGTTGCGCGTCAACACCTTGGGCTACGACTCGAAGTACGACAAGAGCGGCCTGATGGACCCGGCGGTCGGCTTCGTCCGCGCGGGTGGCGGGTACCAGCAGCCGTGGACGCGAGACGCGTCGATCAACAGCTGGAACGCGACCAGCCTGCTGTCGCCGGGACTGGCCAAGAACACGCTCTGGGCCGTGGTCGACAAGGACTCCGCCGGCGCTCTGCGGGTGCAGCAGGACGACCAGCAGTGGGACCAGGTCGTCTGGCTCACGGCCGCGTGGAACCACTACCTGGTCACGGGTGACCGGGCGTTCCTGGACAACGCCTACCGCGCCGCCAAGAACACGCTGGCGATCCGCGAACGTGCCGGCACGGCCGGGTTCAACGCCACCTACGGGCTGTTCACGGGTGCCTCGTTCTTCAACGACGGCATCGCCGGCTATCCCGCGCCGCCCGCCGACGCGACCGAGTCGGTCAGCACCGGCAGCATGCCGTGGCCCGGTGTGGCGAGCGGGATGTACTTGAGCACCAACGAGGTCTACTACGCCGCGTACGTCAACGCGGCGAACATGGCCGACCGGGTGGGACAGTCGCAGGAGGCCGCCGGCTACCGCACGAAGGCGGCGGCGCTCAAGACCGCGATCAACCGGTACTTCTGGAACGCCCAGACGGGCCTGTACAACTACCAGCTGCTCGCCGACGGGACGCCCGGCGCGTACCAGGAGGGCACCGGGCTCGCGTTCGCGCTGCTCTTCGACATCGCGTCACCCGCCCAGGCGCAGTCGATCATCTCGCGCGCGCGGTCCATGACGTGGGGCATGCCCGACACCTTCCCGCACTGGGACCGCTACTCCGACGCGCAACCGGGGCGGCACAACGCGATCGTCTGGCCGCTGGTGCAGGGGTTGTGGGCCAAGGCGCTGGCACGGCAGGGCAACCAGAGCGGGTTCGCCTCCGAGGTGACGCGGCTGGCGAAGCTCGCCAACAACAACAGCGGCTACTGGGAGATCTACAACGGCAACACCGGTGTCGTCGACGGCGGCTACCAGAGGCTCGGCGACACGGTGAAGTTCCACTGGGGCTCCGAACCCGACCAGACCTGGTCCGCCACGGCGTACCTCGACATGGTCCACAGCGGACTGTTCGGGCTCCGGTACACCGACCAGGCCCTGACCTTCGCGCCGAACCTGCCCGCAGGCTGGGGTGACGTGACCCTGCAGAACCTGCGCTACCGCGGGGCGGACCTGACCATCACCCTGCGCGGCGCCGGTACCGTGATCGCCGCGGTGAAGGTCGACGGCCAGTCGTCGCGCGCCGAGATCCCCGCTTCCCTGACGGGCTCCCACACCGTCGAGATCACGCTGACGGGAGCGGCCGCCGGCGACCGCGACGGCGACGGCGTGCCGGACGCGCAGGACCGCTGCTCCGACATCGGGGGACCGGTCTCCGGCTGCCCCTCGCCGGCTCGCCTGGACGCGGAGGACGCGCGCAACACCGGCGGTGTCAAGACGAACGTCAACCACACCGGGTACTCCGGCCGGGCCTTCGTCGACGGCATCTGGGCCCAGGGCGCGGCGTCGGCGTTCACGGTGCACCGCTCGTCGTCCGGGCAGGGCACCGGCTCGGTGACGCTGCGGTACGCGAACGCCAACAGCGACGCGCGCACGATGACGTTGTCGGTGGACGGGCGCGCGGTGCGGCAGGTGAGCTTCCCGAAGGTCTCGGACAGCTGGGACGCCTGGGGCACCGTGACGTTCGACGGCGTGCCGGTGAGCGGGCTCGACCCCGTGGTGACGTTCTCGTTCGGCTCGGCGGACAGCGGGAGGATCAACCTCGACTGGCTCAGCTACAGCGGGGCCTGACCGAGCTCGCCGACGACCGTCTGGCGGCCGTCGACGGGCAGTGGTTCGTGAACGGCCAGTTCGCGGCCCTGTCAGCTCTCCAGCCACTCCGGCCGGGTCGTGGACGCCGGGTCCAGGTGCTCCAGGATCCGTTCGTACGCGCCGTGCAGCTGGTCGAGCTGCGCGGGGTCGAGAGCGTCGACGACCAGTTCCCGCACCGTCGTGACATGACCCGGCGCCGCCCGTTCGACCGCGGCCAGCCCCTCGTCCGTGAGGACCGCCCGGCTGGCCCGGCCGTCGTCGGGATCGGCCTCGCGCCGCAGGAGCCCCCGCGACTCGAGGCGCTTCACGACGTTCGACAGCCGCGACAGCGACGAGCTGGTCAACTGGGCGAGACGGCTCAGCCGCAGCGCCCCGCACGGCGTCTCGGACAGCATCGACAGCACGTGGTACTCGAAGAACGACAGCCCGGCGTCCCGTTCGAGCTGCGCGTCGAGGGTCGCGGGCAACCGGGTCAGCACGCGCACCATGTCGAGCCAGGCGAGACGCTGCTCCGCGGTCAGCCAGCGCGGATCCTTCGAGGCCGGGGTCACCTCACCAATTTACTTGACGCTTGAACCAAACGCACCTAGCCTCGGGCCTCAGAAAGTTCAACCTTGAACTATTTGCGGAGGCAGTCATGCGAGTCGCGATCATCGGTGCCGGCAACGTCGGAGCAGGCCTCGCCACAGCCGCGGTGACGGCGGGACACGAGGTCACCGTCGCCGCCGCCCACCACGAGAACGCGCTCAAGGTCGCCGAACACGTCGGCGGCAAGGCAGCTGCGACGGCCGAGGCGGCCAGGGACGCGGACGTGATCGTGCTGGCCGTGCCCGCCAGCGCCGCCGCCGCGGTGCTGGCCGAGATCGACTCGCCCGGCGCGGTCGTCCTCGACGCCACCAACCCGCTGAACGACACGTTGAGCGACCTCACCACCTCCGCGACCAGCCACGCCGAGGACCTCGCCGCCGCGGCACCGGGCGTGAAGCTGGTGAAGGCGTTCAACACGGTCTTCGCCTCTCGTCTGGGCGCGCCGAGCGAGGACGGGCAGCCGCTGGACGGGTACTACGCCGGTGACGACGACGCGGCGAAGGACCTGGCGGCGAAGCTGTTGGCGTCGCTGGGGTTCCGGCCGGTGGACGCGGGGAGCCTGCGGATGGCGCGGTCGCTGGAGGAGTTGGCATTCCTCAACGTCAGCTTGAACGCGCGGAACGGGTGGGCTTGGCAGAGCGGGTGGCGACTGGCGGGTCCGACGGCCTGAGGGACCCCACGCTCTGAGGGGGCCCACGCTCTGAGGGGGCCCACGCCCTGAGGGACCCCACGCCGTGAAGGGCCCACGGCTTGAGGGGGCCCACGGCTTGAGGGGCCCCGCGCCCTGAGGGGGCCTACGGGCTGAGGGGCCCCCACGGCACGAGCGAACCCGCGGCACGAGCGAACCCACGGCACAAGCGAACCCACGGCACAAGCGAACCCACGGAGCGAGCGGGCATTACGGCCCGAGGGGGCCCACAGAGCGAGGGGCCCCACCCGTACAAGGGACATCACTGGCTGAGGGGGCCGGTGCGCGAGACCGACGGCGCGAGGGATGCCTGCGATCTGGGGGACTTCCGCGGCTGGGCGACCCTCGCGACCGAGAACCCCCTCGGCCCGAGAACCCCCTCCACAACCCGAAAACCGCGCACCCCACCACCACCTCCTCCTCCACCACCACAAGAAAGCGAAGCCACCATGCTCGCCTCCTGGTACGACCGGCAGGGCCCCGCACGAGACGTCCTCCGGGTGGGCGAGCTGCCCGACCCCACCCCAGGCCCGGGCGAGGTCCGGGTCGCGGTCCGGCTGTCCGGCGTCAACCCCGGCGACACCAAGAAACGGCGCGGCTGGCTGGGGTCGGAGATGCCGTTCCGGCGCGTCATCCCGCACAGCGACGCCGCCGGTGTCGTGGACGCGGTCGGTGAAGGCGTCGACAGGAGCCGGATCGGGCAGCGCGTGTGGGTCTACAACGCGCAGTCCTACCGGGCGTTCGGGACGGCCGCGCAGTACACGGTGCTGCCTGAGCACCTGGCCGTGCCGTTGCCGGACCACGTGAGCGACGAGGTGGGGGCGAGCCTCGGCATTCCCGGGATCACCGCTCACCGCGCGCTGTTCGCCGACGGGCCGGTCGACGGGCGGACGGTGCTCGTGCACGGGGTGCTGGGTGGTGTCGGGTCGCTTGCGGCGCAGTTGGCACGTCACGCCGGCGCGACGGTCGTGGGCACGGTGACCAGGACGCGCGACCTGGATCTCGTCGACCCCGCGACGGTTCAGCACGCGGTCGCGCTCGACGACCCGGACCCCGTGAAGGCGATCCGGGCGGGCGCGCCGGACGGGGTGCAGCGGATCATCGAGGTCTCGTTGTCGGACAACGCCGACCTGGACGTCGCCGTGATCGCCGACGACGGCGTCATCGCGGCTTATGGCACGCGGAACGACCGGACGGAGCTGCCGTTCTGGCCGTTGCTCTTCGCGAACGTCACCGTGCGGTTGTTCGGCAGCGACGACTTCCCGGCCGCCGCGAAACGGGCTGCCGCACGGGAACTGACGGCCGCCGCGGCCGCCGGTGCGGTGAAGGTGCACGTGGGTGAGGTGTTCGGGCTCGACGAGATCGCCGCCGCCCACGAACGGGTCGATGCCGGCGGCCGCGGACGAGTCCTCGTCACCGTGAACCGCTGAGAAACGCGGAACGCCCGGACATGCGCGTCGGACGTTCGCACATTCCTGCGCACGGAAGTCCGCCGCTTTACTGGCAGGCATGACGATCGCTCATCCGCCGAAGCCGGACACCGTGCTCTGGGTGTACGCGCACCCGCGCCGCGACTCCCTGAACGACCGCCTCCTGCAAGCCGGCACGAAGGCCCTGTCGCAGCGGTACGAGGTCGCGGTCTCGGACCTCTACGCCCAGGGCTTCGACCCCGTGCTGTCCGAGCGCGACCTGGGAGACCTGGCGGCACGTCCCGGCAACATCGCCGAGCTCGCCGGGGAGGCCTACGTCCAAGGCCGGCTGCCGGAGGACGTGCGGCAGGAGCAGGCCAAGGTGGCCGCCGCCGAGCTGCTCGTGCTCCAGTTCCCGCTCTGGTGGTACGGGCCGCCCGCGATCCTCAAGGGCTGGTTCGACCGCGTGCTCACGAGCGGGTTCGCCTACGGTGACGACGACCCCGAGCTCGGGGTGCCCCGCCGGTACGGCGACGGCGGGCTGGCCGGGCGCAAGGCGCTGGTCGTGGTCACCGCCGGTGAGGACGAGCGGTCCATCGGCCCGCGCGGGATCAGCGGTGATCTCGACTCGCTGCTCTTCCCGGTCACGCACGGCGTGCTCTGGTACGTCGGGATCGAGGTGCTGGACCTGCACGTGGTCCACGACGCCGACTCGCTCGGTCCCGGCCAGGTCGAGCAGCAGGCCGAGCGGCTGGCGACCAGGCTCGGCGGGGTCGGCGGCGAGCGGGCGCGGCGGTTCCGGCGCCTGCGCGACGGCGACTACGCGCACACCCGCGCGCTGCGGGAGGACCTCGCACCCGGCCGCACGGACCTCGGGATCCACGTGGCCGAGTGACCGAGTGACCGAGTGGCCGGGGCCCGGCCGGCGTCACCCCTGGGCGGTCGTCCTGATCGCCTCGGTCACCGCCGCGACGGCCGCCGTGGCCGGGCCGGGAAGCCGGGCGACGAGCACCCGGCGCAGCTCGGCGGGCGCGCCCTCGACCCGCAGGACGGTCACCCCGGCGGGCAGCACCGGCACCATGCTCTCCGGCACGGTCGTGACACCGGCACCCCCGGCGACCAGGTGCAGCTTCGTCAGCCAGTCCCGTGCGCTGTGGACGACCCGCGCCCGCCCCGGCAGTCCCGGCCAGACGCCCAGCAGCGGTTCGGCCGACGTGGACGGCGTGGCGACCCACGGCGCGTCGACCAGCTCGTCCACGTGGACCGAGGTGCGGCCGGCGAACGGACCGGCGGCGGACGCGGCGAGGAGCAGCTCCACGTCCTGGACGGGCGTCACGTGCAGGCGGGGTGAGTCGCCGTCGGGCGGCCGGTGCGGCGGCCGGGAGGTCAGCACCGCGAGGTCGATCGACCCGGTGCGCAACGCCCGTGCGAGCGCGGGGGTGGTGCCTTCGCGGGTGGTCACGCGGACCCACGGCGCCGTCGTGGCGAGCCGGGCCAGCGCCGCGGGCAGGAGCACCGGGCCGGCGCTGAGGATCACGCCCACCCGCACGACCTCCGCGCGGGGATCACCGGACAGGTCCTGCCCGGCGGCGTCGACGGACGCCAGGATCGCGCGGGCGTGCCGCAGCAGCGTCAGCCCGGACCGGGTGAGCCGCACGCCGTCCGTGCGCCGCTCGAACAGGGTGGCGCCCGTGCTCCGTTCGAGCGCGATCGCCTGCCGGGAGACCGCCGACTGCGTGTAGCCCAGCTGCGCGGCGGCCGCGGTGAAGCTGCCCGACTCGGCGATCTGGCACAGCACCCGCAGGCTCGCGCTCGACACGTCCATGCCGACCACGCATACCAGAGATGCTCGATCTTCGCTTCCCGCATGCCGGTTCCGCTCCTAGCGTCGCAGGGGAACAGACAGTGAGGAGCTCTTCCCATGCGAGCAGCGACGTTGACGGCCTTCGGGTCCCCGCTCACCGTGCACGAGGTGCCCGACCCGCGAGCCGGTGGTGGTGAGGTGGTGGTCGAGGTCCTCGCGACCTGCCTGGCCCCGTACTCGGACGAGGTGTTCAGCGGTGCACGGCGTTATCCGCTCGAACCACCGGTCATTCCCGGAGTCGGCGGCATCGGCCGTGTGGTGTCCGTGGGTCCTGATGCGACGAAACTCCGCGAGGGGGACCTCGTGTGGTGCGACTGCACCGTGCGTTCCCGCGACGACGCACTGACGCCCGACATCACGTTGCAGGGCTGGAGTTCTCGCGGCGAAGGCGGCGCACGGCTGGCCCGCTATCTGCACGACGGATCGTTCGCCCAGCTCATGCGAGTGCCGACCGAGAACGTCCACCGACTGCCTGCGGAAGCCGACCCAGCGAGGTGGTCCGCACTGAGCGTGCACACCATCCCGTACGGCGGTCTGCTGGCCGGCGGCCTCCAGGCGGGGGAGACGCTGCTGGTCAGCGGGGCGACCGGCAACCTCGGCAGCAGCGCCGTGGCCGTCGCGCTGGCCATGGGCGCCGGGCACGTGGTGGCGCCCGGCCGCAACCGGGCCGTGCTCGACCTGCTCGCCGACCGGTTCGGCACGCGGGTCACCCCGGTCGAGCTGACCGGAGACGAGGACACCGACCGCGCCGCCATGAGCGCCGCCGCCGGTCCGGTCGACGTGGTGCTCGACGTGCTGCCACCCGAGGCACCCAGCATGGTGGCACGGGCGGCGGCCATGACCGTGCGGGAGCAGGGGCGGGTCGTGCTGATGGGCGGCGTCGGCATGCTCGGCGGTCCCGAGCTCGCGCTGCCGTACCCGTGGATCATGCGGAACTCGGTCACCGTGCGCGGGCAGTGGATGTACCCGCGCACGGCGAACGTCGGCATGATCCGCCTGATCGCCTCAGGCGCCCTCGACCTCGCCCCCGAACGCGTCACCACGTTCGGCCTCGGCCAGGTCAACGACGCCGTCACCCACGCGGCCGCGCACGGCGGACCGTTCGAGCGCACGGTCCTGGTGCCGGCCGCCTGACGTCACTTCCGCCAGAACAGGTGGTGCGTCACGCCGCTGGAGCTGGGCACGACGTCGAGGTGGAACCGGTCGAGCAGCTCGTCCGGCGACTTCCACAGCGGCACGCCGTGCCCCAGCTCGACCGGCGCCACCGCGACGTGCAGGGTGTCGATCAGGTCGGCGTCGAGGAACGCCCGGACGGTGGTGGCACCGCCGCCGATCCGGACGTCCCTGCCCTGCGCGGCCTCCTTGGCGAGCCGGAGCACGGCGGCCGGCTCGTCGTCCACGAAGTGGAACGTCGTGTCGGACAGCGTGAACGACGGCCGCACGTGGTGGGTCAGCACGAAGACCGGCGTGTGGAACGGCGGTTCGTCGCCCCACCAGCCCTGCCAGTCTTGGTTCTCCCACGGACCGCGGTGCGGGCTGAACTTGTGCGCTCCCATGATCTCCGCGCCGATGTTGTGCGCGAAGTCGCGGGTCAGGTAGTCGTCGAGCCCGCGGCTGCCACCGGGGTCGGTGCGGTTGGGCCAGCTCGCGGTGGCACCGGCCCACGCGAACATCGTGCCGGGATCGGCGTGGCCGAACGGCCGGTCGAGGGTCTGGTCCTCACCGGCGCCGTACCCGTCGCTCGACACGACGAAGTTCTGGACCTTCACCAGCTGGGTCATGGGTCTTCCTTCCGTTCCGGGTCGAGGGGTGGACCGCGCCGCCCGCGCGAACTCATCGGTCCGGGACCGACGAGTTCCGCGTCACCTACTGGGCGGTCGGGACGGGGTGACCCTCCGACGCCTGCACGACCACGATGCCCTGGCCCTGCAGCGCGAGCTGGTACGCCTCGCCGGAACCGCGGCCGATCACCGCGCCGAGCTTGGCCGTCTTCTTGATCGACGACCGCAGCGAGGTGGACCACAGGACCGCGGACTGCATGTCGACGTACGTCGGCACGTCCACGTTGAGCACGACCGGCGTCCCGTACGCGGTGACCGCGAGCGCCCCGGTGCCGGTGAAGGTGGTGTTGAACAGGCCGCCGCTGAGCATCGACGCGCCCTCGGTGCGGTTGATGTCCCACTGGAGCGTGCTGTCGAACGCGAGCACGTTCTTGCCGTTGACGGTGACGCTCTCGTTCTCCAGGTACAGCACGAAGATCTCGTCGGCGTCCTGGGCGAGGAACACGTCGCCGCTGCCGGAGACCTTCATCAGCGACATGCCCTCGCCGGTGAACGCCTTCTTGAACAGCTTGCCGATGCCGCCGGCGCCCTCGTAGGCGAAGTCGACGTCGCCCTGGTAGGCGACCATCGAGCCCTGCTTGGCGAAGAAGAACCCGCCGCTGCCGGTGAGGTCCACCTTGAGCATCCGCTCGTTCTGCAGCTGGAAGCTCCCGGGCTCGACGGCCCGCTCCTCGTGGTTGAACAGTGAACTGCGCATGCGGAGATCATGCAGGTGATCAAGGGCTCGCGCACGCCTTTCGGACGATCCCGCGCGCCATGGTCGCGAACACGATGTCGTGCAACGGTTTCTGCGCCACCCAGTACAGCTGCCCGAGCAGCCCGTCGGCGGTGAAGGTGACCTTCTGCCGGTAGCGCGTGCGGTCGCCCTCGCGATCGACGCGCATGTCGAGGAGGGTGTGGCCGGGCATCTTCATGTCCGCTCGCAACACCAGGTGCCGCGCGTCGTCGTCGCGGTGCACCACCGTCCAGAAGTCGACGACGTCCCCTTCGCCGACCTCCGGCGCGCGGCCCCGGTACAGGCCGATGCCGCCGAAGAGGTGGTCGATCGCGCCACGGACAGTCCACACGAGAGGGATCGTGTGCCAGCCGTCCTTGCCGCCCAACGTGTTCACCGTGCGCCACACGTCCTCCGGCGACGCTTCGGTCAGCACCGTCCGTTCCTCGGTGAACACCTCGCCGTTGGTGTCCTCCGGCTCCGGTTCGATCGCGGCGCGGATGGCGTTGTCGACGCTCGTCAGCCCGCCGGAAGGCTCGGGCAGCACGTCGGTGACGGGCGGGCCGTCGGTCACGAGGTCGTGGTCGAGCGACTCGAACAGCGGTTCCGCGACCGCGGCGGACACGGGCGTCACCAGCCCGGCGACCTGCGCGGCGAGCTTGTGCGACCAGACCGGCGCCGGCAGGGGCATCCTGACCGGGAGCCGCAGCACCCGCGCGCACCGCTGCACCAGTTCGAGGTAGCTGAGGCGCTCGGGGCCGAGGACGTCGAACACCCCGTCGACCGGCTCCGGCACGTCGGCCGCGGCGACCAGGTAGTGCAGGACGTCGGCGACCGCGACCGGCCTGCTGGTGTTGTGCATCCACGACGGCACCGGCACCCACGGCGTGAGGCGCGCGGACGAGCGCAGCAGCTCGAAGCTCGCCGAGCCGGCACCGATGATCATCGACGCCTGCAGCACGAGTGCGGGCACCCGGCCGGAGGCCACCACGTCGCCCACCTCGGCCCGCGAGGCGAGGTGCGCGGACAGGCCGGGGGAGTCCGGGCGCGGCCCGCCGACGTAGACGACCTGCCGCACGGACGCGGCCGACGCCTCCGCCGCGAGCACGACGGCGGCCTCGCGGTCGACGTCGGCGAAGTCCGGCCGGTCCAGCGAGTGCACGAGGAAGTACACGACCTCGTTGCCCGCCACCGCCTCCCGGACGGCGTGCGGGTTTGTGGCGTCACCGACGTGCACCAGGACGTTGGTGGGGAAGAGCGTCGCCTGCGCGCTGTCGCGCACCAGCACGGCCACCTGGTGGCCGGCGGCGACGAGCTCCGGGACGAGGCGCGACCCGAGGTGCCCGGTCGCGCCCATCACGAGACACCTCATCGGATGCCGGTCCGGTTCTGCAACGCCCCGATCTTCGTGCCGTACAGGAAGAACACCGCCATGAACACCTCGATCTGCTGCTGTGACGACAGTCCGTCGAGGTCGACCGCGACCTCGGTGTACCGCACGTCCGCGTCCTCCGCCAGCCGGCGGTTGAAGACCGCCCGCGCCACGTCCTGGCTGCGCTCGTCCACGTCGGCGTGGAACAGCCAGCGCAGGTCGCAGTCGGGCGGCAGCGGGTGCCGGACGAGCTCGGCGGGGTAGCGGGCGGTCATGACGCGCGCGGCCGTGTTGAGCGTGTGGGCGACCAGCAGCGGCCCCTTGCCGAAGTGGTCGACCATCGCCACGAGCTCCTCGAGCGTCGCGACGTCCTCCTCGATGCTGACCGGCGTGCCGATGTCGAGGTCGAGGCGTTCCATCGCCATCGCGACGTTCTCGAGCACCTGCTCGGGGTCGACGACGAGCCGGTCGCCGAGGTGCGCGCTCGCGCGGTGGTGGTGCGGATCGAGTAACTCCTGCGCCTCGCGGTCGAGGTGTGCGGGCAGCAAGTCTTCGTGGTCGGTCGTCACGCGCATGAACTGCCCGTTTTCGGGTAGGCGCAACCGTCCATTCACGAACGAATGAACGTGGGTTGCCGGTGGGCGGCACCGGGTACCGCTCACCGATGAGGACGTCGATCGCCCTGTTCACCCGCGACCTGCGGGTCCACGACAACCCGGTGCTGCACGCCGCGGCCGCGGCCGACCGGTGCGTCCCGCTGTTCGTGCTCGACGACGCGATCCTCTCGTCCTCGTTCTTCACCGCGAACCGAGCCTCGTTCCTCGCCGACTGCCTGACCGATGTGGACTCCGCGCTGCGCGACCGCGGCGGCAGGCTGGTCGTGCGCAAGGGGAAGACGGTCGACGAGGTCGCCAGGATCGTCCGCGAGCACGACGTCACCGAGATCCACGTCGCCGCCGACGTCAGCCGGTACGCCCGCCGCCGCGAGGAGGCGTTGCAGGCGCTGGGCGTGGACCTGCACGTGCACGACGCGTCGATCAACGCCGTGCCGCCGTTGTCCCTCACGCCGTCGGGCGGTGGCGACCACTTCGCCGTGTTCACGCCGTACTTCCGCAAGTGGGAGACCGTGCAACGCCGGGGCGTCCTGCGGGCGCCCGCGAAGCTGACCGTGCCGCGGCTCGGCGGCGAGGTGCCGAAGAACCTGCGTCACGGCACCCCGTCACCGGATCTCGCCCAGGGAGGCGAGACGGCCGGCCGGAAGCTGATGACGAGCTGGGTCAACGGCGGGGTGGACGACTACGCCGGCCTGCACGACGCGCTGGCCGACGACGCCACCTCCCACCTGTCCCCGCACCTGCACTTCGGCACGGTGTCGGTGACCGAGCTGATCGACCGCACCGGCACCGCGTCGGAGGGCGCCCGCGCCTACGTCCGCCAGCTCGCGTGGCGCGACTTCCACCACCAGGTGCTCGCCGCCCGTCCCGAGTCCGCCACGAAGGACTACCGCACCCGCGACGACCGCTGGCGCCGCTCGGACCGCGACTTCGAGGCGTGGCGGGACGGCCGCACCGGCTACCCGATCGTGGACGCGGCGATGCGCCAGCTCGCGCGCGAGGGCTGGATGCACAACCGCGCGCGGCTGATCGCGGCCAGCTTCCTGTGCAAGACGCTCTACCTGGACTGGCGGCGCGGCGCCCAGCACTTCGCCGACCTGCTGGTGGACTGCGACCTGGCGAACAACCAGATGAACTGGCAGTGGGTCGCGGGAACGGGCACCGACACCCGCCCGAACCGCGTGCACAACCCGCTGGCGCAGGCCGGCCGCTACGACCAGGACGGCGCCTACGTGAAGCGCTACGTGCCCGAGCTGGCCGACGTGGACCCGCGGTACGTCCACGAGCCGTGGAAGCTGCCCGAGGACGACCGGGCGGCGCTCGACTACCCTCCGCCGATGGTGGACCTGCACGAGGCCGCCGACCGGTTCGCGGCGGCACGCGGCCTGCGCCCACGTCACTGACCTGCGGGTTCCGGCTTCCTGAACACTTTCGTCGCGCGGTGGCAAAGACGGGGTGCAAGGGAGAAGCGAACCCTAGGAGCTTCATGTCGTCAGACGCGGAACTGATCGGCAGATCGCTGCGCGGAGACAACGACGCCTTCGTGGAGGTGATCAGCCGCCACGAGACCGCGATCGGGAACTACCTCGCGCGCAGGGTGGGGCGTCAGGCCGCCGAGGACGTGCTCGGTGACGTGTGGGTGGCGGCCTACGAGTCCCGTGCGACCTACGACCGCTCGTACCCCGAGGCCAGACCGTGGCTCTACGGGGTCGCGCTGAACAGGCTGCGACGCCACTGGCGGTCCGAACCGGCCGAGGACCCCGCACCGGACCTCACCGGCCTGGCCCGCGACTGGGACCCGTGGCCGGCGGTGGACGCCCGCGTGGACGCGCAGGCACCGCTGCGCAGGGCGCTGTCCCGCCTCAAACCGGAGGAACGGGAGGTGCTGGGCCTGGTCGCCTGGGAGGACCTGACCGTCGCCGAGGCCGGCCGGGTGCTGGACATCCCGGCAGGCACGGCCCGCCGCCTGCTGCACCAGGCGCGCAAGGCGTTGCGAGAGGCCCCGGAAGTGGCCGCGCTGCTCCGAGTCCCGACGACGTGAGAAGGCGACTCATGGACGAAATGGATCTGATGAAGAAGCTGAGCGACGTGCCGTCCCCGAGTCCCGAGGCCTACGACCGTGCCCGCACGGCACTGCGGACGGCGATGGCGGACCAGCCGATGAACACCGTCACACGCCCGAAACGCCGATTCTCCTGGCCCAGGGCGAGCATCGCCGCCATGGGCGCCGCAGCCGCGGCAACCGCCGTGGTGATCGCCACGACGAGCGGCGGCACCCCGGCCACCCCCACCGAGGCAGCCGCCCCACCCGCCGTCGAGTCCCCGCTGGTGAAACTCGCCTCCGAGGTCGAGGCCGCCGCCCAGCCGGGCGACGCCTCCCTGATCATCGGCACGAAACCGGCACCGGACGGCTCGCCGTACGTCTTCTACACCGTCTACAGCGACAAGGGACAGGTCTTCCACGGCGGCGACCCGAAGGACCTGGCCGCCACGGTGAAGAGGAACGACGACCAGGCGACCGACTTCGACCGCAAGATCATGGCCGCCGCCCGCCTGGCCGCGACCGGCGAGGTGGACAAGGCCAAGGACGGCATGCTCACCGCCGCGAACAGGAACTTCCTGGGAATCGGCGTGAGCCCCGCCGAGGCGGACAAGGAATGGGCGGACGCCCAGGCAGAGGTCGCCGAGATGTTCCGCAAGATGGGCAAGGAGCCGCCCGCCCCCAAGCCCCGCCCGACGGGCAAGGCTCTCGAGAGCCTGAAGAACAACCACCTGTGGAGCAACGCCACCCACGCCCTGTTCGTGGGCGCCGCCAACGCCGAGGTCCGAGCAGGCGTGCTGAAGCTGTTCTCCACCATGAGCGACGTGGTGACCGTGGTCGAGAGCTTCGCCGACGGCAAGCGAGTGCTGACCCTCACCGCGATCCCCGAGATCCTCGGCGGCGACGCCTCCTCGGCACTGACCATCGACGCCGACAACGGCCTCCCGATCCGCAACGAGGTGTTCCCTGCCAAGGACTCGCCGACTCCATCGCAACACGCGGTGGTGAGCTACAAGTCCTCCCGCGTAACCCTGGCCGACGTGGCGGCGGGCAAGATCTGACGATCGCTGAACCACACGCCAACGGCGAAGCCGAAGCCCCAGCCAATGCCGGAGGCGAGGCGAACAAAACCCCCGCACTCCCCACCGCGATGCCGAAGGCGAGCCGTGCAGACCTGACGCCGATGGGTAGCGGTGCACCCACTCGTGGTGTGGCGATTGGGGCTTGACTTTGGGTGCGAGGTGCTACCACTTGTGGATCGGCCGGGTGCGGAGCATCCGGCCTTTTCCGGCCGACTGAGCGCCTCGCAAGGGCCCCGAAGTCAAGCCCCAATCGCGGATCGTCGCGGAGCGGCGATGAACCCAGTCTTTCGTCCGAGGTGCACGACCACGCTGGAACAGGCACCCGACCGCAAAGGCGACCACGCCGGAACTCGCTCGCCCCACGCTGGAACAGGCACTCGACCGCAATAGGCGACCACGCCGGAACTCGCTCGCCCCACGCCGGAACTCGCCACCACCCCCTGTAACACCCCACCCCACCAGAGCGAGGAATCACCGCAGGCGGCAGCACCACCGGGAGAGCGGGTGCCCATGGCCGAGTTCACCCTCCACGGCCGTGCAGCGGAGGAACCGGCCCGCGACGACGAGTTCGCGGAGCTCTACGGCGCCGACGTCGGCTACGTGGTGCGCCGCGAGGTCGAGATCGCGGGCGTCAGCCGAGGCGACTCCGACACGGTGGTCCTGACGGGCGAGGACGACGACGTGGTCGAGGTCGAGGACACCGACGGCATCGTCACCTTCTACCGCGCCGCCACCCTGGCCGGTCTGGCACGGGACGCCAGGACGGACGTGGCCGCGTACCTGAACCAGCAACGCAGCCGCGGCGAGGGCGCGCGGATCGCGGCCGTCCGGCGCTCGAAGGTGGTGCTGCCACCCGCCGTCGCCCAGGCGATCGAGGACCTGGACGCGGTGTTCGCCCCCGGGCAGACGCGGCCGGGCCCCAGGCTGACGCGGTCGGGTGCGGGGCTGACGCGGTCGGGTGCCGGGCTGGTGGCCGGCCGGCTGGCGGGGTACGTGCTGGACCCGGCAGCGAAGAAGGCCGCCGAGGCGCTCACGAGCTGGATCGACGAACCGGTGCGCGACGACGCCGACGAAGCCGTGCGACGCCGCAAGCCCAAGACCCGTGGCGTGTACCGGGTGGACGCGAAGCTGTTGCTGGAGAAGGAAGGGCTGCTGACCGCGCCGCCGTCGGACGGAGCGGACCCCTACCTCGTGCTGGTGCACGGCACGTTCTCGCACACCGAGGCCGCGTTCGGGAAGCTGCGCGGCACGCCCGAGTGGGAGCGGATCGTCGACCGCTACGAGGGCAGGGTGCTGGCGGTCGAGCACGCGACCCTGGGGCTCACCCCCGCGCAGAACGCCCTGGACGCGGTGCGGCACCTGCCCGACGCACCGCTGCACCTCGTCAGCCACTCGCGCGGCGGGCTGGTCGGCGAGGTGCTGAGCTACGCAGCACGGCACGACCCGGTGCTGGACGCCTACGGCGAGCTGGACCACCCCGACCGCGCTGCCCTGCCCGCGCTGCACGGGGAGCTGGCGCAGCGGAACCTCCGGGTCGAGCGGTTCGTGCGCGTCGCCTGTCCCGCCATGGGCACCACGCTGGCGTCGGGCCGCATCGACCGGTGGGCCTCGTTCCTGTTCAACGTGTTCACCCTCGTGCCGGTGCTGCGCGAGACCGGGATGGCCGCGCTGGTCAAGAAGTTCCTGCTGGCGATGCTGGAGCAGCGGACCGATCCCAGGGTCATGCCGGGGCTCGAGGCGCAGATGCCGGAGTCGCCCTTCCTGCGGATGCTGCTCGCCGCGCCCGAGCTCGACGACGGGCTCGCCTCCATCGCGGGAGACGTGCAGGGCAGGGGTGTGCTGAACCGGTTGCTGACGCGCGGCGCGGACCTGTTCTACGGCGAGGACCACGACTTCGTCGTCCCGACCTCGTCGATGTCCGGCGGCGTCACCAGGAAGGGCTCGCGGCGCGCGTTCTTCCAGGGGCCGTCGGTGAACCACGGCGGCTACTTCGCCAACGAGGACAGCCGGCAGGCGCTGGAGAACTGGCTCGCGGGCAACACCGCGCACGGGTTCGACGAGCCCCCTTCGCCGCAGTGGCCGGTCAAGCGCGGCGAGGCCGTCGAGGTCACCGGCGAGGTCCTGCTCGTGCCCGACCTGTTCGGCTCGACCCTGAGGTTCGGGGGCCAGGTCGTGTGGCCGGACCTGGCGCAGCTGGTCGGCCGCGGCCCCGAGGTGGTCCTCGCGGGCCGGGAGGGCGAACCCGGCGACCTCGTCGGCGGCTACTCGCTGCTCGGGTCCGCGCTCGCCTCACGGCACAAGTTCGACCCCTGGGAGTACGACCCACGTCGCACCCTCACCGAGCTCGCGACCGACCTGCGGGCAAGACTGGAGACCAGCACTCCGCACGTGGTCGCGCACGGTGCCGGAGCCCTCGTGCTGCTCGCCGCGCTGGCCCAGGGCGACCTGCGGTCGCGGTGGAGCGCGGCCGGCGGCCGGGCCGTGCTGCTCGGACCGCCGCTCGACGGCAGCTGGCTCGTCGAGGCGCGGCTCAGGGGCAGGGACGCGTTCACCGCGGCGCTGGCGTTGCTGGACCACACCGCGGACGCCGCCGGGGTGGGGACCTGGCTCGGCGAGTGGGAGGTGCTGCGGGACCTGCTGCCGGGACAGGAGGCACAACAGCGGCGCGACGCCCTGCTGCCGCCGAGCTGGACGGGGATCAGCGCGGTCTGCGGCAGCGCCGAGCAGACGGTGTGCGGCAGGACCGCCGACGACGAGTACCAGGTCTCCCCGAACGGTGACGGGTTCTCCCTGCGCCCCGGCGACCGCGCCGACCGGCCGCGGACCTGGTACGCGCTCGTGCCGCACGCGGACCTGCCCTCCGACCAGGACACCGTGGCCGCCGTCCTCGACCTCCTCGCCGGACGGACGCCGGGCAAGCTGCTCACGGACCCGACCACCGCGCCGGGAGCCCCCGGCCCGCTCACCGACCCGCGCGGGCTCATGGTGCTCCCCACGGCGGAGGAGCTGGTCCGCCTGGCCTGGGGCGGCGGGCGGTCCGCGACGCGGCGCAGGGTGCTCAAGGTCGGTGTCGTGCACGGCGACCTGCGCTGGGAAGGCGGCGCGGTGCTCGTCGGGCACCAGGACGGCACGCCGATCAGCGGGGCGGAGAAGGCCCTCGACGCCCACCTCCAGGGCGCGCTCGAACGGCGCGCTGCGTTCCGCCAGTACCCCGGCAGGCTCGGGACGTGCGAGGTGTTCGGGTCGGCCGACGGACCGGCGGGGCTCGTCATCGGGCTCGGCGACGCGGGCGACCTGACCCCCGGAGCGCTGACCGCCGGCGTCACGCAGGCGGTGCTGAGGCTCGCCGCCGTCAGGGAAGACCGGACGCCGCAGGGTGTGGTGCCGGAGCCGTTGTCGATCTCGGCGGTGCTCGTGGGCACGGCGCTCGTGCCGCCGATGCCGGTCGAGAACTCGCTCACCTCGATCGTCACCGGCGTGCGCCAGGCGAACCGGCGGCTGGAGGACCTCCGCTCCCCGGTCGTCGTCGACGACCTGAAGATCGTCGAGCTGTACGAGGAACGGGCGATCCAGGCGACCAAGGCGGCCGTACGGCTGGCGCAGAGCCTCGACGTCAAGGGCGGCGAGGTGGTCGTCGAACGCCGCATGCTCCGCGGTGTCGACGGTAAGCCCGGTGAGCCGTCCGCCTACCGCGAGGGGATCTGGCGGACCGTCCGGATCGTCGCCGAGGAGAACGAGGGCGGCGAGCAGGGCGCGGCCGCGCTGTCGTTCACGAGCATCGGCCGGTCCGCGCGCGCCGAGCAACGGGTGAACACCGCCCAGCGCAAGCTGCTCGACGCACTCGTCACCGAGGCGATCTCGGACGAGCAGCCGGACGAGCAGCTGTACAACACGCTGTACGAGCTCCTCGTCCCGAACTCGTTGAAGGGACAGGGGTACGGCAGCGAGAACCTGCTGCTCCTGATCGACGAGGAGGCCGGCGCGCTGCCGCTGGAGATGCTCGCCAGCCGGTCGCACGACCTCGACGTGCAGCCGCTCGCCGTCGAGGTCGGGGTGATCCGCCGGCTGGAGACGCGCACGTTCGCCGAGACGACCCGCCCGTCGTCGGGGCACGCCGCGCTGGTGATCGGCGACCCCGCGCGCACCGGCATGCCGGAGCTGCCCGCGGCGCGCAGGGAGGCCAGGCAGGTGGCGGACCTGCTGAGGTCGAGGGGCTACGACGTCACCTCGATCATCGGCGACACGGACGACGACGACGTCGTGCCGATCCTCAACGCGTTGTTCCGCCACGAGTACCGCATCGTGCACATCGCCGGGCACGGCCACCTCGACCCGGACGACCGCTCCCGCAGCGGGGTGGTCATCGGCGACGGCGTCTACCTGAGCGCCCTGGAGATCGCGAAGATGCGCACCACCCCGGACGTCGTCTTCCTCAACTGCTGCCACCTCGGCGCCATGCGGATGAAGGACCACCGCACCCCGCGCGCCGACCTGTTCGCGTCCAGCATCTCCCGGCAGCTCATCGAGAACGGGGTGCGCGCCGTGGTCGCGGCGGGCTGGGCGGTCGACGACAAGGCCGCGTACAGCTTCGCCACCACGCTCTACGGCGAGCTGCTGGGCGGCAACGAGCTGGGCATCGCGAGCCTCAACGCCCGCAAGGCCGTGTGGGAGGGCCACCGCGCGACCAACACGTGGGGCGCCTACCAGGTCTACGGCCCGCCCGCGTTCCGGCTGGACCCCGCGGCCGGCGGGTCGTCGCGACGGGAGGAGCTGGTGGCGCCCCGCGAGCTGGCCGACGAGCTCGAGTCGGTGAAACGACGGGCGGAGGACGCGCCGGACGTGGAGGCCGCGGCGTTGGCGAAGGAGCTGCAGCTGCTGCTCGACGCGACGCCGAAGGAGTGGCTGGGCGGTGAGGAGCTCTCGGCGGTGGGCGACGTCTGGGCGTTGCTCGCGCGGTACGAGCAGGCGGTCACCTGCTACCAGGCGGCGCAGGACGACTGGGACGCGGCCGGGTCGGTCAGGTCCTTCGAGCAGCTGCTGAACGTCCGGGCGAAGTGGGCGGTCGAACGCATCAGGAGCGCCGACACCCCCGGCCCGAAAGCGGCCGACCTGCTCAAGCTGGCGGAGGACGCGGCGAACGTCCTGCTGGAGATGGGCAGGACGCCGGAGCGCTACTCGCTCAGGGGAGGCGTCGCACGCCGGCGCGCGCTGTGCGTGGCGAACGATCCGCAGCTGCTGACGAGCGCCCTGGCCGAGGCGCGCCAGGCCTACCAGGACGCGGTCGACCTCTACCGCGAACGCCACGGGTGCGTCCACTTCTACCCGGCGCTCAACGTGGTGGTGCTCGGCTGGCTCGTGTCCCGGCGCGACGAGCGGCAGCCGTTCGCCGAGGACGAGGCGCGCAAGCTCATCGCGGGCTCCCTCGTCTCCGCGCGGGCGATGCGCCGGCCGGACTTCTGGTCCCGCGTCACGCCCGCCGACGCGAAGCTCGCGGAGGCGCTGATCTCCGGGGAGCTGGCGGAGAACGTGGACGCGGTGGCCGAGGAGTACTTCCGGGCGTTCGCGCAGTCGAGCCTGCGCGCCCGCGCCGCCGTCTTCGAGCACCTCGACCTCGCCCTGTGCGCGCTGGACGGTGTCGCGTCCGCCGGTCCTGCCGTCACGGCTCTGGAGAGCTTGAGGGACCGGGTGACCGCGTGGAGCCCGCAGTAGAACGTGTGCTCTCCTCACGTCCCACCCGCAAGACTTCGTGCAGGTCAAGCCTTGCTCAATTCGGGTGCACCGGTCTCGTACGGTCCCTAACCTCGATCCATGAGGCTGCTCCTGTGGTTCACCGTCGCGTGCGTGTGCGCGCTGAACGGTGACCTGCTGCTCGCGGCCACCACGATGGCGTTCCTGCTCGGCTGCGCCACCGACCGCGGCCGCTGCTGAGTCCCGCAGTCCGACGAAACGGTCTAAACCGGTCCGCCTCCCGGTACGTACCCCCCAAGTGAGTGGATCTCCGGTCCGCTCGCCGCCGCACGACGAACTCCCCAGACCGTTCGCGAGAGGCCACCATGGGTGCACACCACGACGACCACCGCCGTCCGAAGATCATCGCGGCCGCCGTCGGCTTCGTCGCCGTCGCCATCACCGCCGCGACCTTCACCGCCAGCCAGGCGGCGCCCGACGTGCGCACGGCGCCCGAGAAGGCCGCGGAGACGTTGCGCGAGAAGGCGACCGCCACCGGCACCGCGTGGGCCACGGACCCGAGCACCGGCGAGGTCGTCGTGACCGCCGACAGCACCGTCACCGGTGCGAAGTGGGACAGCCTGAAGTCCACCGTGGACAAGATGGGCAAGGGCGTGCGGCTCCAGCGCACCGAGGGCACGTTCCGGCTGTTCGCGGAGGGCGGCGACGCGATCTTCGCGGGCAACAGCCGCTGTTCGCTCGGCTTCAACGTCGTCACCAACGACAACCGCCCCGCGATCCTCACCGCCGGCCACTGCACCGCCGCTGGACGCCAGTTCTCGCTCAACGCCGGTGGCAGGGCGGCCGCCACCGTGGCGCGGTCGACGTTCCCGGGCAACGGCGACTTCGCGCTGCTGACCTACAACAACCGCGACACCAACGCGCCCAGCCAGGTCGACACCGGCAACGGCGGCAGGGTCCAGATCCGGCGCGCCGCCGAGGCCCAGGTCGGCAGGCAGGTGCAGCGGATGGGCAGCACGACCGGCCTGCGCTCCGGCCGCGTCACCGCCCTCAACGCGACGGTGAACTACCCGGAGGGCCGGGTGACCGGCCTGATCCAGACGACGGTGTGCGCCGAGGGCGGCGACAGCGGCGGTCCGCTGTTCGCCGGCAGCGACGCGATCGGGCTGACCTCCGGAGGCAGTGGTGACTGCCGCCGCGGTGGTGTGACGTTCTTCCAGCCCGTCACGAAGGCGCTCGCCGCTGTGGGCGCACGAATCCCCTAACGGACCGACTGGGCGAAGGCGAACACCTTGTCCGGGTCGTACTTCGCGGCAACCTCCCGCAACCGCGCGAGGTTGCCGCCGTAGTACGCCTCCGCCCACTTCGGCATCTGCGGGTCGATGTAGTTGACGTACCCGGTGTCGCCGACGAGGGCGCCGAGGCCGTCCCGCACCTCGGCCACCGCACGGGCGGTCTCGGTGGCGCCCTCGGGCGGTGTCTTGAAGTAGATCTGGGCGGACGCCAGTGCCGTGCGGTGCGGGAACGCCGTGGCGTCCGGCTTGACGTCCGCCACCGCGCCGCCCAGGCCGTCGAAGATCAGGTACGACTCGTCGGACCGGCCCTTCATCAGCGCCACGGCCCGCGCCGGGTCGCCGATCGGCTCGCGCACGATCCGGGACGACGCGACGAACGACTCGTGCTCGACCCCGGTGCCGGCGAAGTACTTCACGGCACCGGAGTAGCCCTGCGGCTGGAGGAACCGGTCGGCGGGCGCGGGCAGTCCGGACAGCAGCGACGCCAGACCGCTCACGGACCCGATGAAGCACCCGCCGACGCGACAGGTCGGCTGGGCGCCGCCGCGGATGTTCACGTTGGCCCACAGCTCGTTCGGCGCCTGCGCGATCCACGTCTGCCACGCGCCGAGCACGTCCGCCGTCGCTCCGGCGGCGTACTCCAGCGAGAACACCGTGACCTCGGGAGCGGGCACGGTGGAGAACACGAACTCGGTGACGATCCCGAAGTTGCCGCCACCACCGCCGCGCAGCGCCCAGAACAGGTCGGGCTCCTCGTCGGCCGAGGCCGTCACCAGCCGGCCGTCCGCCGTCACGACCTTCGCCGACACCAGGTGGTCGCACGTCAGCCCGTGCTTGCGCGCGAGAACCCCGATGCCACCGCCCAAGGTGAGGCCCGCGACGCCGACGGACGGGCACGTGCCGGTGGGCAGGCAGCGGCCGGACGCGGCGAGCACCCGGGACACCTCGCCGAGCGCGGCACCCGCGCCGATGCGCACCTGGTCACCGGGCAGCACCTCGATCGCGGCGAGGTCGCGCAGGTCGATCTGCAGGCCGTTCTCCGGCGTCGAGTACCCGGCGTAGCTGTGGCCGCCGCTGCGGGCCGCGATCGGCGCCCGCAGCCGGGCCGCCTCGACGCAGGCCTGCACGTCGGCGGGGGAGGAGACGCGGGCGATCGCGGCGGGTTTGCGGCTGTCCCACACCGGGTTGAAGCCCTGGTAGGCGAAGTCGTCCCCACCCGGCAGCAGGAGCTGACCGGACAGCCGGGAGCGCAGGGCGGTCCAGTCGGGCGGTCCACTCGGAACGGTCGAACTGGACGGTGGCGCGCTCGGCGCCGGACCCGGTGGGGGCGTGGTGGTGCAGGCCGCGAGAGCGGCGCCGGCACCGGCCAGTCCTGCGACTTTCAGAAACCCGCGTCGATCCACCCGACCGATACTGGCACGACTTGATCACGCGTGCGCGGAACGGCTACGGGACCAGCACGATCCTCCCGTTCGCGGAACCGGAGGCCTGCCGGGCCCACGCGCCGGCGACGTCGGCGAACGGCATCACCTCGTGGTCGACCGCGAGCGAGCCCTCCACAGCGTGCCGGGCGATGGTCGTGATCGCCTCGGCCCGTTGCTGCGCCGTCAGCTCGTTGT
Source organism: Lentzea sp. NPDC059081 (assembly GCF_042738015.1). NCBI lineage: Bacteria > Bacillati > Actinomycetota > Actinomycetes > Pseudonocardiales > Pseudonocardiaceae > Lentzea > Lentzea sp. NPDC059081. The sequence goes on along the minus strand of NZ_JBHYGW010000024.1, from coordinate 77,679 downwards.
TGGTGTATCCCGACAACCGCAGCGAACGGCTGCGCAGCAACGACGAGCTGACCGGGCACGTCTCCCCGGCCGAGCCACCGAGGTTCACCCACCGCCCGCCGGGGCGCAGGGCCTGGGCGGCGGCCGCGGCGGGAGCACCGAACAGCGGGTCGAGCAGCAGGTCGGCACCGGCCGCGACCTCGGCGAAGTCGGCGTCCAACGCCACCACGACGTCCGCTCCGGCCCGCCGTGCCCGTTCCCGGCCCGCTTCGGACCGGGCAGCGGCCACGACCCGTCCGGCACCGGCCAGCCGTGCGAGCTGGATCGCGGCCTGCCCGACGGCGCCGGCACCCAGCACGATCACCGTCTCCCCGGCCGCGAGCTCGCCGCGCCACGTCAGCGCCGTGTGCGCGGCGACCGCGGAGAGCCCGAGCGCGGCCATCGCGACGGGATCGACGCCGTCCGGCAGGAACACGAGGTCTTCCTGCCGTGCCAGGGCTCGCGTCGCCATGCTCCCGTCGCCGGGAGCCATCCCCGCCGTGGTCGGGAACCACACCGCGCGCCCGTCGACCGTCCCGACACCCTGCACACCGGGCACGTACGGCGTCGTGGGCACGCCGAAGTACGACGTTCCCGTGGCGCACAACAGGTCCAGCGGCGTGAGAGGCGCCGCCAGGACGTCGACGACCACCTCTCCGGACGACGGGGCGGGTTCGTCCCGGTCGGCGAGCGACGGCGGCTGACCGGGACGAACGATCAGTGCTGCGCGCACGGCTGGAGCACGAAGTCGTAGCGGGCCTCGACCCACGGCACGTCGATCGTGCCGCCGTCGGGCGTCGGACCGGGCTCGCGCGGCTCGAACGTGACCACCAGCTCCTGCTTGGTGCCGAACACGACGTCGCTGTCGAGGTACTCCGCGCCCTCCTCGAACAGGTGCGTGATCAGCGGCTCGTGGTCCTCCGCGGTGACCAGGAAGTGCACGTGCGCCGGCCGGAAGTGGCTGATCTCGGTCTGCTCGATCAACGCGCCCACCGGGCCGTCCATCGGGATCGAGTAGCCCTTCGGCGCGATCGTGCGCACGCAGTAGGTGCCGTCCTCGCGCGGGTGGTACTTGGCCCGCAGCCGCGCCTCGTCGACGTCGAGCTGCGACTCGTAGGCACCGTCCGCGTCGGCCTGCCACACGTCCAGCACGGCACCGGCGACCGGCGACCCGTCGAGCGACCGCACGGTTCCGGTGACGTAGAGCGGGGTTCCCTCCACGTCGTCGGACATGTCACCGCCGAACTCGAGCTCGGGGGAGCCGTCGATGTGGAACGGCCCGAGCACCGTCGCGGGCGTCGCGGCGGGGTCGAACCGGTGGTTCATCTGCACGACCAGCATGCTCAGCCCGAGCACGTCCGAAGCGAGGATGAACTCCTCGCGCTTGGAGTCGCTGATCTGGCCGGTGGCCGTGAGCCACTGGATCGCGGCCATCCACTCGGCCTCGGTGAGCCGGACCTCACGGGCGAAGTCGTGCAGGTGCTTCACGAGCGAGGTCAGCAGCTGGGCCGTGCGCGGGTCCTTCGCGGTGGCCCAGCGCTGCTGCGCCAGCTCGGTGATGTTGTCCTCGGTGACGAGCTGCATTGCTCACTCCTCTGCGGGCGCGACCGACCGCGTGTTCGAGTCCACGGACAGGAAGATGTCGTTGGCGACCGGGTGGCGCAGCTCCTCGGCGAGCTGCCCGATCAGTCCTGCGGTGCGGGCCAGCAACGCGAAGCCCCGCAACAGCTCCAGCGGCAGGCCGAGGTCGGCGAGCGCGGCGCCGCACGTGCCCGCGCCGTTGAGCGGCAGGGTCTTCCCGAGCACCCGCGGGTGCACCCGCCCGATCGCGGCGAAGAGCGAGAGGTGCGGCCCGGTCAGGCCTTCCTCCTCCGCGATCTGGAACAGCCGGGGCGTGCGCGGGTCGCCTGCCTTGTGCACGTGGTGGCCGAGGCCGGGAATCCGTGCCTTCCCCTGCTCCTGCACGGTCTTCAACGCGAGCTCGTCCCAGCCCGCCTCGTCGGTGGGCAGGTCGGCGGTGGTCACCACGGCGTTGAGGAACCGGCTCGCGTCCTCGGTCACGCCGAGGAACCTCGACCCGCCACCGAGCAGCCCGGCGGCGAGAGCGCCCTGCACCGAGTCCGGCGCGGAGAGGTAGGTGAGCCGGCTGACGATCGCGGTCGGCGTGAACCCGTGGTCGGCCAGCGCGGCGAGCACCGCCTCGAACAGCCGGGTCTCCCCAGGCGAGGGCCTGCGCTGGGTGGCGAGCCAGAACGCCAGCTCTCCGAACCCGACGCTGCCCATCACGTCCCGCGCGAGGTCCTTGCCCAGCAACGTGATCGTGTCGGGCGTCGACGCGCCGAGCGCCGTGTCATAGACCGTCACGGTCCTCCTTCAACCAGGCGCGCAGCTCGGCGCCGTGCTCGTCCAGTCCCGGCGGCGGGAGCTCGTACACCGCCGGGGTCTCCGAGAAGCGGATCGGGTGCCGCGTGGTCGGCACGTCCCCGACCACCACGACGGGGTCGAGCCCGAACCGTTCGGCCATCGCGAACCCGCCGTCGATCGTGTTGATCGGCCCGCACGGCACCCCGGCCGCCACGAGCAGGTCGAACCACTCGACGGCACTGCGGGTGCGCAGCCGTTCCTCCAGCACCGGCCGCAGCTCCTCGCGGTTGCGGGTGCGGTCGGCGTTGCGGGCGAAGCGCGGGTCGTCCGGCACCTCCGGCAGCCCGAGCACCTCGCACAGCTTGCGGAACTGCCCGTCGTTGGCCGCCGCGACGATGAGGTCGTTGTCCTTGGTGGGCAACGGCTCGTACGGGAACACGCTGGGGTGCGCGTTGCCCATCCGGAACGGCACGGTGCCGCCCGCGACGAACGCAGAGCTGTGGTTCACCAGGCCCGTGAGCGCCGACGACAGCAGGTTGACCTCGACGTGCTGGCCCTGCCCGGTCGCGTCGCGGTGGCGCAGCGCGGCGAGGATGCCGATCACCGCGTGGTTGCCCGCCATCACGTCGAACACCGAGATGCCCGCGCGGTACGGCGGCCCGTCCGGGTCGCCGGTGAGGCTCATCAGGCCCGAGATCGCCTGCACCATCAGGTCGTAGCCCGGCACGTGGCTGCCCTCGCCCGACCCGAACCCGGTGATGGACGCGTAGACCACCTTCGGGTTGTCGGCGCTGACCGAGGCGTGGTCGAGCCCGTACTTCGCGAGGCCGCCGGGCTTGAAGTTCTCGATCAGGATGTCGGCCCGCCGGGCCAGCTCGCGGCCCAGCGCGGCGTCGTCGGGGTCGCGCAGGTCGAGGGCGATCGACCGCTTGCCCCGGTTGACCCCGAGGTAGTAGGTCGAGACGTCCTCCCGCACGGGCGGCATCCACGTGCGGGTCTCGTCGCCCTGGGGCCCCTCGACCTTCACGACCGAGGCGCCCATGTCGGCGAGGAGCATCGTGGCGTACGGGCCCGCGAGCACGCGCGAGAAGTCGGCGACGAGCAGGCCTTCCAGCGGTCCACCCATCAGACGGACGTCCGGGTGTCGCCGCGGTAGTCCGTGTACGTGTACGGGTTGTCCAGCACCTTCGACTCGGGGATGTCCGGGTTCATGCCCTTCTCCCACGCCTCCTCGCCCAGCTGGCCCTTGAGGTGCTCGACGGTCTGCTCGACCTGCGAGCGGACGTTCTTCAGGTCGACGTCCACGAGCTTGTGGCCGCGCTTCACGATCCGCCCGTCGATGACGACCGTCTCCACGTCGGACCGTTGCGCCTGGAACGCCACGTGCCCGTACGGGTTGAGGATCGGGAACATCGCGGGGGAGTTCTCGTTGCGCAGCACCACGATGTCGGCCTTCTTGCCGACCTCGATGCTGCCGAGGTCCGACTCACGGCCCAACGCGCGCGCTCCGCCCATGGTCGCCCAGTCGACGACGTGCTCGGCCCGCAACGACGAGTGCGTGACGGTGTCATTGTTGGCGTGCGCGGCCATGTGCTCGCGTGAGCGGTCGGCGCCCAGCGTCGTGCGCATCGCGGAGAACAGGTCGGCGCTCCACCACACCGAGGTGTCCATCGACAGCGACACCGGGATGCCGTGCTTGCGGATCGCCCAGGTGGGCGGGTAGCCCTGGCCCGCGCTCTGCTCGCTCTCGGTCGACACGGAGATCGACCCACCGGTGGCCGCGATGCGGTGGTAGGCGTCCTCGGTCAGCGACGCGGCGTGCACGTAGACCGTCTCCGGCGTCATGAACCCGTTGTCGTACATGAGCTTGATGCCGTCGTCGTTCGTCGCGCCCCACACGCCCGCGTGGGTGGTGACGGGGACGCCGAGCTCGCGGGCGACCTCGAACGCGGGCTTCTCCGGGAACGACGGGTCGCCGGTGACGTCGAACGCGAGCTGGAAGCCCAGCACGTCGTCACCGGGGGTGATGCGCCGGCTCACGAAGTCGCGGAACTCGGGCTTCGCGGTCCAGGAGGCGGGGCTGTCCTGGATGTTGCCGTACGCCAGGACGAACCGGCCGGGCACCGCCTGCAACGCGTCGACGGCGGCGTCGGCGTGGTCGACCGTCTGCAGGCCGTGCGACCAGTCGACGGTGGTGGTGACACCCGCGTCGATCGCCTCGACCGCGCTGAGCAGGTTGCCCGCGTGGATGTCCTCGGGGCGGAAGACCTTGCCCCACTCCAGGTAGTACCAGACGAAGTACTGCGTGAGCGTCCAGTCGGCGCCGTAGCCGCGCATCGCGGTCTGCCACATGTGCCGGTGGGTGTCGATCATGCCGGGCATCACGATGCCGTCGGCGGCGTCGACCTCCTCGGTGCCCTCGGGGACCTCCAGGCCCTGCCCGATCGCGGCGATCCGGTCGCCGACCACCAGGACGTCGTGACCGGCCAGCACCCGGTGCTGACCGTCCATCGTCAGGACCGTGCCGTTCCGCAGGACAACAGGACGTCTTTCACCGACCATGACGGGCCTCCTCGACCGGCAGGCGGACAACTGTCCGTTGAATCCTCAACCTTCTCCGGTCACCCGTCAAGCTCCTGGCCGGAACTCGACGTGCGGCACCGAGCCGAGGCGCGCGAAGTCGGCACTGATGTCGCCGGCGGCCTGCAGCAACAGCGGGAGGTGGTGCTCCAGCATCCGCTCGACGGACGTCTCGGCCGCGTGGCAGTTGACGTTGAGACCGGCCACCACCGTGCCGTCGCCGTCGCGCAGCGGCGCCGCGATCGACCGGATCCCCGGCGCCAGCTGCTCGTCGGTCATGGCCCACCCGCGCGCCCGCACCTCCCGCAGCACGGCGTCGCGCTCGGCCGCGTCCGGCTGCCACCGCGCCGTGAGGCCGGACCGGGTGGGCTGCGCGAGCACCGCCTCCAGTTCGTCCGGTGGCAGCGCCGCGAGCTGCACCTTTCCCAGCGACGTGGGCAGCGCCGGGAACTTCGTGCCGATCTGGACCGACAGCGTGACGATCTTCGGCACCGCCACCCGCGCCACGTAGACGATGTCCGGCCCGTCGAGCTGGGCGATCGAGCACGACTCGCCGGTGCGCGCGCCCAGCCGTTCCATGTGCGGCCGGGCCACGTCCCACAGCCCCATCGACCGCACGTACGCCACACCCAGCTCCAGCACCTTGGGCGTGAGCGCGAACCCGGCCTCGCCCTGCCGCACGTACCCGAGCTCGACCAGGGTGAGCAGGATCCGCCGCGCGGTCGGCCTGGCCAGGCCCGTCACCGCCGCCACCTCGCTCAGCGGCATCACCGGGCGCAACGGCCGGAACGAGCGGATCACGTCGAGTCCGCGTGCGAGCGCCTCGATGAAGTCGGGGCCGGTGTCAGGTCTGGCAGGCATGCGGTCACGATAACGGACAGTTGTCCGTTCAGTCGGTCCCGACGTCGGCCTTCCGGGTGGCGCGCAGGCTCGTCAGCGTGACGACGCCGAGGGTGACCACGATGACCGCCAGCGAGAGCGGCGTCGGGATCTCCGGCACCGCGGGCCAGATCCCGTGCGCCCAGTGCAGCACCAGCTTCACGCCGATGAACGCGAGGATCAGCGACAGCCCGTGGTTGAGGTGCACGAGCTTGGCCAGCGCGGTGTGCAGCACGAAGTACAGCGCGCGCAGGCCGAGCAGGGCGAACGCGTTGGTGGTGAACACGAGGTACGGGTCCTCGGTGATGCCATAGACGGCGGGCACCGAGTCGATCGCGAAGACGACGTCGGTGGCGAAGATCGCGACCACCACGATGGCGAGCGGGGTGAGAGCGCGCCGGCCGTTCTCGGAGACGAGCATCTTCGTGCCGCGGTAGTCGTCGGTGACCGGCATGAGCTTGCGCATGAACCGCACCGACCGCATCGTCGAGACGTCCTTCTCGGCGGTGGCCTCGCCGGTCATCGCCGAGTGCAGGATCTTCACCGCCGAGGCGAGCAGGACCAGGCCGAACACCAGGAACGCCCACGTGCCGGCGGACAGCATCGCGGCACCGGCGGCGATGAACACGCCGCGCAGCACCAACGCGCCGACGATGCCGTAGAGCAGCACCCGTTGCTGCACGGCGGGCGGCACGCTGAACGCCGCGAGCAGCAGCATGAAGACGAAGAGGTTGTCGACCGAGAGCGACTTCTCGACGACGAACCCGGTGATGAACTCGATCGACTGCCCGCCGCCGAACTCCCACCACAGCCAGAGCCCGAACACGAAGGGCAGCGCGAGGTAGAACACGGACCACCCCGCGGCCTCGCGCAACGACACCTCGTGCGGGCGGCGGGTGACCAGGAAGTCGACGACCAGCAACGCGACCAGCACGGCGATGCTGATGAACCACAGTGCGGGTGATGCCACGGAACCGGGCACGGAGCTCTCCCTCGAACGCGATCGTTCGAGGTCTCCTTCACCCGCGGGCGGGCGGCCCCCCGAGGACGCTGCGGAGCGTCCGTACTGACCGGGCAGGCGCTTGGGAAGTACTCCCCTCGGCGCGGACAGTATCACGGTCGTTAAAGGATAAGTAAAGCCGAAGTAAGTGGCTGTCGTCCGAGATCACACCGCGAGAGCCGCGCGTGATCTTGTCCCCCGTGCGAGCTACACGCAGGTGTCCACCGCGTGGTGACGTTGCGGAGCGCCGAAATCCATAGCGTTTCCGGCATCGCGGCAGACGGCCGCGGACGTCGGACGGAGGAACGATCATGCGACTGGTGAAGCAGCTCGTGGTGGTGGCGGTGGTCTCGCTGGCCGGGAGCCTGGCGGTGCAGGGGATGGGCTGGAACCCGCCGTTGACGCTCGTCTTCGGTCTCCTCACCGCGGTGCTGGCGCTGCTCGCGTACCGGTGGGTGGTGCGCAAGACCGAGAAGCGCGACCCGGTGGAGGCCGACTTCGGCATCGCCGCCGGCGCGCTCGGCCGCGGCGTGCTGATCGGCCTGGTGATGTTCCTGGCCGTCATCGCCAACATCGCGTTCCTGGGCAGCTACGAGCTGAAGGGCTGGGGCTCGGTCGGCGGAGCGGTCGCGCTCTTCGGGTTCATGGCGGCGGCCGCGGTGACGGAGGAGCTGATGTTCCGCGGGGTGCTGTTCCGGATCGCCGAGGAGCGGTTCGGCACGTGGATCTCCATGACCGCCACCGGGTTGCTGTTCGGGCTCGTGCACTTCTTCAACCCCAACGCCACGCTGTGGAGCTCCATCGCGATCGCCGTCGAGGCCGGCTTCATGCTCGCCGCCGTCTACGCCGCCACGCGCAACCTGTGGGTGCCGATCGGCGTGCACTTCGCCTGGAACTTCGCCCAGGGCGGCATCTTCAGCACCAGCGTCTCCGGCAAGGACGCGCCCCAGGGCCTGTTCGACGGCGCGACGTCCGGGTCCCCGCTCGTCAGCGGTGGCGAGTTCGGGCCGGAGGCGAGCCTCTACACCCTGGTGGCCGGTGTGGTCGTGACGGTCGTGTTCCTGTGGCTGGCGAAGCGACGGGGCAACCTCGTGCCGCGCCGTACCGCTACCCTCGTCGCGTGATCAGCCTCCTGCGGCGGGTTCCGGAGCTGTGGCGCCGTCTGGACGTCATGGTGCAGGACGCCCCGATCGCGTTGCTCCTCGTGATCGCCTCGTTCGTCCCCGCCTTGCACAACAAGGGAACCCACCTCGGTGACGTCCCCACCCACGTGATGGACTCGCTCGCCCTGGTGGTGATCGCGATCGAGTGCCTGCCGCTGCTCGTGCGCCGCCGGTGGCCGTTGGTGTCCATCGGGCTCGTGTCGATCGGGTTCGCCGCGGACCAGCTCATCGGCTACCACACCGTCGCCGGCACGGCGTTGCCGATCGCGTTGGTCAGCGCCGGTCTGCACGTGACGCGGTTCCGGCGGACGGCGGTGATCACGTTGTCGGCCGCCTACGCGATGCTCGCGGTGGCGTTGGACCGCAGCGGGTCCGACGAGAACGCGGCCGGTTTCATCACCTTCTACCTGGCACTGGCAGCGGCTTGGGCGATCGGTGCGTGGTTGAGGTTGTCCCGTGCCGCCGAGGCGGAACGCCGCAAGCACGTCGCGGAGGCCACCCGCATCGCGGAACGGACGTCGATCGCCCGCGAGCTGCACGACGTCGTGACGCACCACGTGACGGCGATGGTGGTGCAGGCGGAGGCGGCGCGGTACCTGACGGCCGCTCCCGAGCGGCTGGACCAGACCCTGCAGACGATCACCGACACCGGCCGCCGGTCGTTGACGGACCTGCGGCACCTGCTGGACCTGCTGAACCCCGACCACAACCCGGAGTCCGTCGGCGACCTGCGCAGCCTGGTCGAGCAGACGCGCCAGGCCGGTCAGCCCGTCGAGTTCGCCGAGGAAGGCGAGGCCGTGCGGGACACGGGCAGTGCCGAGGTCGTCGCGTACCGGGTCGTGCAGGAGGCGTTGACCAATGCGCTGAAGTACGCGCACGGCAGCCCCACTAACGTCTACGTGCGTTACGGAGAAAGGGAAATCACCGTGGAGGTCGGCACAACGGGCGCCAAGAGGTCCGCGGCGGCCAGTGGCAGCGGGCGCGGCCTGGCCGGCCTGCGCGACCGCGTCGACGTGCTCGGCGGTGAGTTCTCGGCGGGACAACGGGAAGGCGGCTTCGTGGTCCGCGCGCGCATCCCGGCGGGCAACCCGTCGTGACGGCACCGGTCCGCGTGCTGGTCTGCGACGACCAGGCCCTCATCCGCACCGGGTTCGCGACGATCATCGACGCGCAGCCCGACCTGGAGGTGGTGGGGGAGTGCGGTGACGGCCGCGCGGGCGTGGACCTGGCGCGGAAGCTGAGGCCGGACGTCGTCGTGATGGACGTGCGGATGCCGGTGCTCGACGGCATCGAGGCGACCCGGCTGCTCGCGGGCGCCGGCGTCGCCGACCCGGTCAAGGTCCTGGTCGTGACGACGTTCAACCTCGACGAGTACGTCTACGAGGCCCTGCGTGCGGGCGCCAGCGGGTTCCTGCTGAAGGACGCCCCGCCACCCCAGCTGCTGCAGGGCATCCGGACCGTGGCGAGCGGCGCGGCCCTGCTCGCCCCGGAGGTGACCCGCCAGCTCGTCGGCCGGTACGCCGCCCGCATCCGCCCGGCGAACGGCACCGAGCCCGAGCTCCCGCTGGCACCGCGGGAGCTGGAGGTGCTGCGGCTCATCGCGGAGGGCCTGTCCAACAGCGAGATCGCCGCGGCGCTGGTGATCAGCCAGGAGACGGTGAAGACCTACGTCTCGCGCATCCTGACGAAGCTGGACCTGCGCGACCGCGTGCAGGCCGTCGTGTACGCCTACCGCCGCGGCCTGGTCACCTAGATCCAGACGAGCTTCGCGAGCTGCAGCAACAGAACCAGCGCCGGAAGCAGCAACGCGACCTTGCCGAACACCGCGAGCATCGCGCGGTTGCTGCGAACCCCCAGCGCCCGCTTCTGCGTGCCGTTCTCGTGCTGCGCTGCCTGGATCGCGCGCGCCACGTAGAAAACCGGTGCGCCGTAACGGTTCTTCTCACCGGGGAACGGCCCCACCGCCTGCACCCGCGGATGCCAGTTCTCGTCGAACACGACCACGGCGGACGTCCACTGCTCCGTCTCGACGTCCTGGAGCCCGGTCGGCGACGGCAACAGCGCGTCGAGTCGTCCGATGTCGTACTTCCCGGGCACCAGCAGCATCAGCTTGCCCGGCGGCTGTCCCGCGCGGGCCTGCTCGACCTCCCACCACAGCCCTTCGCCCGCACCGAGCCGGATGACGATCAGCTGGGCCATGTCCATCAACGCGAGCACGCCGTCCTGCCAGTCGCCGCCCGGCAGGTAGAACCGCGCGGCACCGAGGTGCGGCAACCGTTCGCCGGGCTGCCCGACCGCCACCACGGGCCCGAACGCCCCGAGCGCGCTGACGAGCTGCTCCTCCCGCGAGTGGATCGTGAGCAACCCGGACGGCAGCGCACCGGGCAGGTCGTCCACCACGGCCGCGGTCCGGTCGTCGTCGAAACCCCTCAGGTACAGCACGGGTTTCCGCCAGTCCGAGCTGAGCGTCTGAGCCGCCGTCCGCGTCGACCGCGGCCGCGAGTACCGCAGGACGTAGAACGCGACCGTCAACGCGACCAGCCCGCTCACGAGCATGATCCCCCTGATGTCCCAGGGAATCTCCTGCGCACGGGTGACCGCCACGATGCCCAGGAAGCCCGCCACCATGAGCACGTACCCGACCCCGCTGACCACCATGAACACCGGCCGCCGCCACACCGGCCTCTTCGGCGTGAACCGGTTGACCAACGCGACCACTTCCGCGTTGGCCCCTGCCCTCCGGCGCCGGAGGACGACCGCGGCCGCGACGAGCACCGCCCCCACCACCAGCCACGGCCACGCGCGCCCCCAGGCCGCTTTCGTCGTGGCATCGAGCTCGGCCTGGTCTTCGGCGATCTTGCCGGGCAGGTCGTCGACGAACTTGTGGGCGAGGCCGACGTCACCTCGTTCGGCCGATCCGGCGGCCAGCGAGACCGACGCCCGCGTGCGGCTGCTCGACGGCGAGCGCTGCCGGAACCACTCCTCGATCTCCGTGGCCTTCGCGACGTCACCGGTGTCGAGCGCGGTCAGGAACGCCGCGTGCTGAGCGCGTGCATCGCGGAAGGCGTGGCTCTCGCGCAGGTCCTGACCCGCTGTGATGGCCAGCAGCAGGGCCACGTAGGCGACGACGGCGGTGGTGGCCGTGACGAGCCTGGTCAGTGTGCGCACGGGGGTCAGCTGATCACGTGCGGGGTGGAGGGGGTGGCGGATTGGCGGGGGATCGCCCGAAGCGAGCAGCGGGGCGGCCGGTCGGGGGTGGCAGCGAGGCGGCTGGTCGGGGTGGGGGCGGGGCGGTCGGTCGGGGTGGGCAGCGGGATGGACGGTCTGGAGCGGCAAAGGAGTGGCCGCCGACGCGAGCCGAGGGGCGACGGGGTCGGACGTCCGAAACTGTCGGTGCCGCCTGCCAGACTGGGCCGCGGGGGACTCTTGTCACGAGGGGACCCTTGCGAGAGCGTGCCCAACCGCCTGAACGAGCCACACCCAGGCGCCTCACCGCTGCCCGCACGGACCGCCGCCGCACACGAGCGGCCCCACGCCAGGCGGCCCAACTGCTCGCACGCGCCAATCCCCAGCGCCGAACCACCGCCCACCGCGTCCCCGACTGGCGTCCCCGACTGGCGTCCCCGACAGGCCAGCCCTACCGGCGCGTGATCCCCGCCAGCACCAGCCCCCGGATCTCCGCCGCGATCTCCTCCACCCCGAGCGCCGGCTCGTGCGCCTGCCACTCCCGCAGCAACCCGGTGATCGCCCCCACCAGCGCGATCGCCGTCAGCCGGTACGACCGCACCGGCGCCACCCCGGCAGCCGCCGCCCGCTCCGCCTCCGACTCGATGAACGACGCCCACGTGCCGACCCACCGCACGTGCTGCTGCTCGATCTCCGCGTTCACCCCGACGGCCTCGACGTAGTTGAGGCGCGCGGCCCGCGGGTCGGCCGTCGCGCTGGCCACGAACACGTCGAGCAACGTCGTGACGCGCGAGGAGAGATCGGTCGATGCCAGCGTGGCCAGCGACGTGCGGACCGCGGCGAACGCCGAGGCGTTGATCTGGTCGTGCAGCGAGCGGAGCAGGTCTTCCTTCGAGGCGAACTCCTCGTAGAAGTTCCTCGTGGAGACGCCGGCCGCCGTGCACAGGGCGGAGATCGTGGTGGCCGCGAAGCCCGTCGACGTGAACAGCGCCAGGCCGGCCTCCAGCAGGCGGGCGCGGCGGTCCGCCCTGCGCTGCTCGGAGGAGATGCCGGCGTAGGCGCGGGCCACGGCGTGCTCCGATCTGGTAACTGGGATTGTCAGATTAGCCACGGGCAACCTGCCGCGCACCCCGGGCGTCTAGACCTCTGCGCGGGTTCTCAGCTGCCGGTCGCACTCGGTTCGAGTGCGGGGCAGCCGCTCGTGGGGTAGCGGGTGTTGTACTCGAAATGCCACTGCTCGTTTTCGTAACGGCGGCACCAGCCGAGGGTGCTGCCGTTTTTCTCGACCCATTTCGCCGATTCGATCGGCTGGATGTCGACGGCAATCCCGAGAACGTGCATCGAACGGTCCGGCGGGTTCAGGACGTAACGCGAAGCGAGTTCTTCCGTGCCGAACTTCTGCACCGCCTCGTCGAACTCCTTCTGCTGTTGCTGCCGGCTGCGCTTGCCGTCGTTCAGGCAGAGCTGAACGCCCTGCTCAGCGGCCTTCGCGCGGAGTGCCTGCCAGGCTCGTGAAACGTCGGGCGCGAGGCCTTCCGGCTTCTCGTCGAAGTAGCGGGCGTCGATGGGGCACGGCGGTCCGTCCGGCGGTCCCGGCACTTCCGCGAGGATCGCGAGCGCCTTTCCCGGATGGCGGTCGAACACGAGCGTCAATCTCCCCAGGTAGCCCAGTGCGCCTCCGGCGGAAACCACGAGCGCGACGATCACGAGCACGCCTGTCACGACGCGTCTGGAGGTCTTGGACATGAATGGGATAATACGGGTTCGCGCACGGGCGTCTGTCAGCAACCCGTAACAGTCCGTCGGCAGCTGTGTCCCGGCGAACGTGGCGCCTGCCACATCCGTTCGGCCCAGTCCGATCCGGGAAATGTGATCGGTGAACGATTCCTGGCCCCTTTCGCCGCCGCGAAACATGCTGGCAACATCTGCGTCGGCCGAGAACCGGCCCGTTTTCGTGAGGTCTCAGGAGGACCGTTTTCATGTCCGGCCGCATTACCGCGATCGTTGCTGTGCTCGTGTCCCTTCTTGCTTTCTCCGGCACCGCGCAGGCCGCCCCGGCGTCCCACCGGGCGACCGCGCTGCTGCTCTCGGTCCGGTACTCCGAGGTGGAGGGCGGTGCCGCCAAGGCGACCGTCCTGACCTGCGAACGAGGTGACCGGCATCCGCGCAGGGCCCTCGCCTGCGCGACGCTGGACGCCGCCGGCCCCGACCTCGGGGCGATGGAGTCCGACGAGCGGGCGTGCACGTTCATCTACGCGCCCGTCGAAGTTTCTCTCTTCGGTTTCTGGCGGGGTGTGCCCGTGAACGAGACGCACACCTATCCGAACTCGTGCGTCATGCTGGCGCACACCGGTGCCGTGTTCGATTTCTAGGCACCGGCCATCAATGCGGGGCGGGGCGCGGCAGGGGCGCCCCGCCCCGCATTCTTTTGCGCACCGAAGGGGCGTTGCGCCGAATGGCGGACGGCCCTTCCGGTGTGCGAGGGTGTGATCATGGCCGCCACCTCGCGCTTCCCGCTGCTCTCCTGGACGACCATCGCTCCCGTGCTCGGCGTGCTCCTGCTCGCCCTCACGTGGGGACGTGAGCTCGGTGGCGTGCTCGTCGCGCTCGTGGCACTGGTGCTCGCCGCGACCGTGCTTGCCGCCGTGCACCACGCCGAGGTCGTGGCGCTGCGGGTGGGGGAGCCGTTCGGGTCGCTGGTCCTCGCGGTCGCGGTGACGGTCATCGAGGTGGCCCTGATCGTCACGCTGATGGTGTCCGGCGGGCCCGACGCGTCGTCGCTCGCCCGCGACACGGTGTTCGCCGCGGTCATGATCACCACGAACGGCATCGTCGGCATCGCCCTGCTGCTCGGCGCCCTCAAGCACGGCACCACGCTCTTCAACGCCGAGGGCAGCGGCGGCGCGCTCGCCACCGTGATGACGCTCGCGGCCCTCACGCTGGTGCTGCCGACGTTCACCACGACGACCCCCGGCCCCGAGTTCTCCGGCCCGCAGCTCGCGTTCGCCGCCCTCGCCTCCCTGGCGCTGTACGCGATGTTCGTCTTCACCCAGACCGTCCGGCACCGCGACTTCTTCCTCCCCGTCGACGAGGACGGCGTGATCGAGGCCGACGAGCACGCCGAGGCGCCGTCCGGCAGGGCCGCGCTGGCCTCGCTCGGGTTCCTGGTCGTCGCGCTGGTCGCGGTCGTCGGCCTCGCCAAGATCGAGTCACCGGCGATCGAGGCGGGGGTGCGCGCCGCCGGCTTCCCGCAGTCGTTCGTCGGCGTCGTCATCGCACTGCTGGTGCTGCTGCCCGAGACCATCGCCGCGGCACGGGCGGCGTTGCGCGACCGCATCCAGACGAGCCTCAACCTCGGCTACGGCTCCGCGATCGCGAGCATCGGCCTCACCATCCCGACGATCGCGCTCTCCACGATCTGGCTCGACGGCCCGCTGATGCTCGGCCTCGGCTCGACGCAGATGATCCTGTTGCTGCTCACCGTCCTGGTCAGCGTCCTCACGGTCGTGCCGGGCCGCGCGACGAGGCTGCAGGGCGGCGTCCACCTCATCCTGCTGGCGGCGTTCCTCTTCCTCGCCGTCAACCCGTAGCGCCGGCCCGGCTTCGTCCACTTCGGACTCTGTGCGGGAACGACGCTGCACGGCAACAAGAATCGGTACTGGCCGAAAGTACGAGGTGCGGTGGACACCGCGTCGGCGGGGCTGCTCGGATGGGGGTGCCCGGATCCCTGTCGCGAAAGGACCGCCGTGCGCAGAACAACCGCCGCCGTGGTGCCCACCCTGGTCACAGCACTGGTCACAGCCCTCGTCGGCACCGCCGCACCGGCGAGCGCGTCGACCGACCCGTTCGCCCGGTACGCCGGGCAGCAGCTGTCCTGGGGTGCCTGCGCCTTCACCCCTCAACCGGGCGCGGCGCCCGCCGAGTGCGCGCTCGTGACCGTGCCCAGGGACTGGGCGGAGCCCGACGCCGGCCGGGACCTGACCGTCTCGGTCAGCCGGGTCGCCGCGTCCGGGGAGCACCTCGGGTCGATGCTGCTCAACCCCGGTGGTCCCGGTGGCCAGGGCACCTCGATGCCCGGCGAGATCGCCGCTCTCCAGCCCCAGCTGCACGAACGCTACGCGCTGATCGGCATGGACCCGCGCGGCACCGGCCAGGAGGGCGGCACCGCACCGGAGACGTGCGACGTACCCGTCGGCCGTCTTTCCCAGCGCACCGACCTCGACGCGCGCGATCGTTCGGAAGGCAGCATCGCCGAGCACCTGAAGCTGCCGCGTGCCGTCGCGGAGGCGTGTCAGAGCGAGGCGATCACGCCGTACCTCACGACCTGGCAGACCGCGCACGACATGGAGCTCATCAGGATGCTCCTGGGTGAGTCCACTTTGGACTACCTGGGCTACTCCTACGGCACCTGGCTCGGTGCGAAGTACGCGTCGCTCTTCCCCCACAGCGCCGGCAAGGTGGTGCTGGACTCCAGCACGAACTTCCAGGGGCGGCTGCAGGCCGCGTTCGAGGCGTGGCCGGAGATCAACCAGCGGATGTTCGAGGGCTCGTTCGTGCCGTGGATGACGCGGCAGTTCCCGGACGACGTCGGCGCGACGCCGCAGGAGGCCACCGCCAACTGGGAGCGCGCCAGGAAGTTCTTCGCCGACAACGGCACGAGCCCCGACCAGTTCGACGCGCTCTTCACAGGCATGGGTTCCCCGCTGCGCTGGGTGTTGGGGGCACTGGTGTTCGTGCTGGGGGTGAAGGGCGCGAACGGCGAGACCTCCGCGGCCGGCTCACCTCTCGCGTCCCAGCTGGACGCCCAGGCCCGCGCCGTGTTCGGCACGCCGCTCGAGTCGCTGACCCCGGCCGCGGTGGCACGGGCGCTCGCCGACGACCCGGCGGACTACCAGTCCGTGCCGGCGACCCGCTACGCCGTGGCGTGCGGTGACCAGCCGACCCGGTCGGCTGCCTGGTACCGGCGGCTGTCCGACCAGCAGGGCCCGCGGTTCCCGTTGTTCGGCTGGCAGTACGGCCTGAGCGAGCCGTGCGCCTTCTGGTCGGACGCACCGCGGCAGCAGCTGCCGACGCTCCCGGCGGGCGTGGCGAGCCGCGTGCTGGTCGTGCAGGGCGAGCTCGACCCGCAGACCGGCTACGAGCAGGCCAGGTCCGCGGTGCGCGCCGCGCCGGGAGTCAGTCTGGTGTCGGTGGCGGACAGTCCTTTCCACGGCCAGTACGGCATCGAGGGCAACCCGTGCGTCGACGGCGCCGTGAACGTGTTCCTGCTGCGCAACTCGCGGCCGGGCGACATCACGTGCCCCGGCGTCCCGCTGCCGAACGAGACCGAGGTCCACCCGGTCCCCGGTCCGGTCGCCACGGCGCCGGTCGGCGTGCTGACGGCCGCGCAGTCACCGCTTCCCGCGCTGCGGGACTCGGTGCGGGCACGGGTCAGCGATGCCGCCGGACCGCTGCGCTACTCGAACACCCCGTAACCCGCGACGGCGTGGGCTCGGACACCGTCCATGTCGAGCTCCACGCCGATCCCGGGGGTGTCCGGGATCGTGATGTAGCCGTCCTTCACGATCGACCCGCTCCCGTCGGGAGCGTGGACGTAGCTGTCCCACACGGCGCGCTCTTCGAGGGCGTGCCACTCCTGGACGAAGAAGTTCGGGATCGCCGCGCACTGGTGCGACGTCGCCATCGTGCCGAGCGGCGTCGACACCAGGTGCGGCGCGAACGGGACGTAGTGCATCTCCGCCAGGTTGGCGATCTTCTTGGCCTCGGCGAGACCGCCGCACTTGGGCACGTCCGGCTCGATGACGTCGACGGCGCCGCGTTCGAGCAGCTCGCGGAAACCCCACCGCAGGTACAGGTTCTCGCCCGCGCAGATCGGCGTGCGGGTCTGCGCGCGCACCCGCACCAGCGCGTCGACGTTCTCCGCCGGCAGCGGTTCCTCCAGCCACATCAGGTCGAACGGCTCGAGCTCCCACGAGATCCGGCACGCGCTGGGGACGTCGTACCGCGCGTGCAGGTCGATGGCCAGGTCGACGTCCGGTCCGATCGCCTCCCGCACGGCCGCCACGCGCTCGACCATCGACCGCAGCTCGGCGGCGTTCACCGTGTGGTTGAAGTCGTCGAACTTGGCGGGGTGGCGCAGGTTGTCGATGTCGAACTTGAGCGCGGTGAAGCCCTCCGCGACCATCCGCTGGGCCCGGTCGACGCACCCGGAGACCGAGCCGGCCGGGTCGTCGCCGTCCCCGCAGTCGGCGTAGAGCCGGACCCGGTCGCGGAACTTGCCCCCCAGCATCCGGTACACCGGCTGACCGGCGGCCTTGCCCGCGAGGTCCCACAGCGCGAGCTCGATCCCGGACAGGGCGATGACGAACACCCCGCCCTGCGGTCCGGCGAAGACCTTGTTGCGGCGCAGCTTCTCCCAGCACCGCTCGACGTTGCGGGGGTCCTCGCCGATCAGCAGGGGGGTCAGGGACTCGATCATCCCGACGACGGCCCCCGCGCCGGCGTCGGGGTTGGCCTCGCCGAAACCGCTGAGGCCTTCGTCGGTGTCGATCCTGACGAGGGTGGCCTCGCCGTGGTAGGCCACCACCGCCGTCGTGACGTTCACGATCCGCATGTGCTCTCCCCGCTGGTGCCGCGTGGTGCAAATGAGACGGACTGTCGCTGTCGCTGTGCTCAACTTGTCCTATAAGCTGATGACATGCAAAGGGGACAAGAGTCTCGGGACGCTGTCAAGGTCCGGACTCTTCCTGTCCAGGTGGCCGCACTCCTGACCCGGCGCATCGTCAGCGGTGAGGTCGACGACGGCCGTGCGCCGTCCGAGCTCGACATCGCCCAGGAGTTCGGGGTCTCCCGCGTGGTCGCCAGGGAGACGCTCAAGATCCTCGCCTCGCTGGACATCGTCGACGTCGCGCAGGGCCGTCGCGTCGTCGTGCGTCCCCCCGCGGAGTGGGACTACCTGAGCCCGTTGCTGGTCGAGTGGCTGCCCTCCGAGACCGTCGGGGAGCTGCTGCAGGAGCTGCACCAGATGCGCGTGGTGCTCGAACCGGAACTCGCCGCGATGGCGGCGGCGAGCGCCACCGGGCAGAGCCTGGACCGGCTCAAGGCCGGGATCGAGCGCATGGCGGAACTCGAGGGGGACCCGAACGCCTACCTCGAGGTCGACCACGAGTTCCACATGGAGATCTGCCGGGCGGCGGACAACCGCATCCTCGACCGGATCATGTACTCGGCCCGCTGGCTCGGCACGGCCAGCAGGCGCATCACCAACGAGGCGCCGGCCGCGCTGCGCAAGGCCACCGGCGACCACGCCGAGATCTACGAGGCGCTCGTGGCGCGCGACCCCGACCGGGCCCGCGCGGCGATGCGCAAACACCTCGCGAACAACTCCGCACTGCTCGCGGAGAAGGAGAAGCGCACCAAGCGGGCCGCTCGGCGGCGCTAGCAGATCGCACCACCGCACCACCGTCTTCCGCTCCACCTGTGCGGCGCTCCGTCGCCGCATGAACGACCCGGCAGCAGGTCTCGCCTCGCTGTCCCGCCGGTTGCAACGTCGCCCCGTCGGTACGCGTCCGCTCGAGCGGACGTGAAAAAGGAGTGGTCATGGAAGAGAAAGCGGGCTTATCGCGGCGCACTTTCCTGGGGGTGAGCGCGCTCGGCGCGCTCGGGCTCGCAGGCTGCGGAGGCGGCGGCCCCGCCACCCCGCAGGTCGACGTCCAGGTGCCCCAGGCACTGCTCGACCAGGCCTCCTCGCTGCGCGGCGGGTCGGTCGGGATGCTCTCGCAGAAGCTCTACTCGGAGTCGGCCAACAAGGCGCTCGACAAGTCGCTGCAGGTGTTCGCGCAGGCGACCGGCACGACGGTCCGCAACGACCTGGTCTCCGGTGACGCCGGGGACATGGTCGCGAAGATGGACGCCGAGGTGAAGGCCGGCACGAGCCGCGACCTCGCGTTCGTGAGCGACCGGCGGTTCGTCGGCCAGCTGCACAACCTCGGCGCCCTCACCGACGTCACCGATGTCGTCGACGAGATGCGCAAGCTCTACGGGGAACCCGCGACGGAGGCGAGCACCTACTGCGTGTTCGGCGGCCGCTGGTTCGCGATCCCGTACCACTTCATCGCGTCCGCGATGTACCTGCGCAAGGACTGGTACCAGGAGAAGGGACTCCCGCTCAAGCCCTACTACACGTGGGAAGAGCTGCGGGACAACGCGTTGGAGGTCTCCGACCCGGCGAAGAAGCGCTTCGGCTGGGGCCTCACGGTCAACCGCTCCGGC
The DNA here is from genome assembly GCF_042738015.1 of Lentzea sp. NPDC059081. Taxonomy (NCBI): domain Bacteria; kingdom Bacillati; phylum Actinomycetota; class Actinomycetes; order Pseudonocardiales; family Pseudonocardiaceae; genus Lentzea; species Lentzea sp. NPDC059081. The sequence continues at coordinate 58,218 of NZ_JBHYGW010000024.1, read as the reverse complement.
GACGCCAACGGCTTCATCGCCAACGTCATCAACTGCTACGGCGGCGCGATCGCGGACAACACCGGCACCAAGGTGGTGTTCAACTCGCCGGAGACCGTCGCCGCCGTCAGCTTCATCGGGGACATCTACACGAACCCGAAGTACACGCCGATGCTGCCACCGGGCGTCGGCAGCTGGACCGACTCGAGCAACAACGAGAACTGGCTGGCCCAGATCCTCGGGCTCACGCTCAACCAGTTCAGCGTCTACGCCGACTCGAAGACCAAGAACAACCCGGTGTACGGCAACACCCACCCGTTCAACGGCGCCACCGGGCCCGCGCTGGACAAGCCGCTCGCGTTCGGCGAGTCCAACTCGTTCGTCGTGTTCAAGGGCGCGAAGAACGCGGACCTCGCCAAGGTGGTGGCGAAGTACATGGTCAGCGGGACCGCGCTGCTCGGTGTCGCGAAGGGAGCGCCGTGCCTGGTGAACCCGTCGTGGGACAAGGTGTGGGACTCCGATCCGTACTACACGACCGGTGACCAGGCGTTCCCGGCGCTGCGCGAGCAGACCCGCACGAAGCTCCCGGTGACCACCAAGACCGGGTTCTCGTTCCCGCAGGCGCCGAGCCCCGGCGAGCAGGCGGCGACCGCCGCGTACGTGCTGACCGACATGATGCAGTCGGTCATCCAGGGCACCAAGCCGGCCGACGCCGTCGCGGCCACCCACGCGCGGATCGTGCAGGTCTTCGAGCAGCAGGGCTACAAGCAGTGACCGTCGTGCGCGAGCGCCCGGCGCCGGCCAGTCCGGCGCCGGGCGGTGCGCCCTCGGTCCCGTCGTCGCAGCGGCTGCTCGGGCGGGACTGGCGCCTCGCCGCGGTCTTCATCGGGCCGACCCTCGTGCTGGTCGCGGGCCTGATCCTGGTGCCGATCGCCGACTCGGTGTTCACCAGCACCACGGAACGCCACGGCGCGGAGACGGTCTTCGTCGGGCTGGACAACTACACGGCCCTCATCAACGACACCCTGTTCCACAAGGGAGTCGTCAACTCGTTCGTCTTCACCGCGTACGCCGAGATCTTCAAGGTCGTGCTCGGCCTGATCGCGGCCATGATGCTGCACCACATGCGCCGCGGCCGGGCGTTCCTCGCCGGGCTCATCCTGCTTCCGTGGGTGGTGCCGACGGTCGTCACGGCCTTCACCTGGCGGTCGCTGTTCGACCCGATCTTCGGCAGCGTCAACGTGCTGCTCACCGACTCCGGCATCGGGCCCGTGCTCGCCTCGATCGGGCTCGTCGACCGCTGGCCGGCGGAGTGGCTGTCGGATCCGGCGCTCGCGATGCCGTCGGTCATCCTGGTCAACGTCTGGAAGGGCATCCCGTTCTTCACGGTGACGTTCCTCGCCGGGCTCAAGGCCATCGACAGCGGGCTGTACGAGGCGGCCATCGTGGACGGTGCGTCGCCGTGGCAGCGCTTCGTGCACATCACGCTGCCGGGCCTGCGGCACGTCATGATCGTGACGGTGCTGCTGTCGTCGATCTGGACGTTCAACAACTTCGACCTGATCTGGCTGATGACCCAGGGCGGGCCGGGTGACGCGACCGCGCCGTACGTGATGGTCGCCTACTCCAAGGCCATCCAGCAGCTGCAGCTGGGCGCGGGCGCCGCGGTGACACTGGTGATGCTGCCGGTCGTCGCGATCCTGGTCGTCATCCTCGTGCGGATGATGCGCCGCAACGACCTGCCGGGCGCGGGCGACCTGGGGCGTCGCCGGCTGAGTCCGGCGCAGCGCAAGGCGATGCCGTGGGTGATCGTCGCGGGTTCGGTGCTCGTGCTGGTGTGGGCGTCGCCGCACATCGTGTGGAAGGCCGCGTTCGTGCTGGGCGTGTTCGTGGTGCTCGCGGCCGCCGTGGGACGGGTCGTCTCCGTGCTCGCCGCGCGGGGCAACCGGCTGGCGGCGCGGTTGGTCAGCGGCACCGGCAGCGGGATCGCGCTCATCGGCCTGCTGGGCTTCGTGCTGGCTCCGCTCTACTGGATGACCGTCACGGCCTTCAAGTCCGACAACCAGATCGTCGCGCGCACGGACGACCTCTGGCCCACGCCGTGGACCACGGAGCAGTTCACGAACCTGTTCACGGACAGGGCGTTCGGCACCTGGTACGTCAACACGGTCATGGTGTCGGTGGCGTCCACGGTGATCGCGCTGGTCTGCGCGGCGCTGGCGGGCTATGCGCTGGCACGGCTGAGGTTCCGCGGTTCGGAGAGCTTCACGGTGACGATCCTGCTCACCTACGTGATGCCGGGCGCGCTGCTGTTCATCCCGCTGTACCAGATGATGAGCGGGATCGGGCTCAACGACTCGTTGTGGTCACTCGTGCTCGCCTACCCGACGTTCACGCTGCCGTTCGCGACATGGCTGCTGGTCGGCTACTTCAAGTCGATCCCCGCCGACCTCGAGGAGGCCGCGCTGGTCGACGGCTGCACGCGGTTCGGGGCGTTCCTGCGGATCACGTTGCCGCTGGCCAAACCGGGCCTGCTCGCGGTCGCGCTGTTCACGCTCACCAACGCGTGGAACGAGTTCCTGTTCGCGTTCGTGTTCATCACCAACGACGACTACAAGACGCTGCCGGTCGGCATGCAGTCGATGATCTTCGGCGACGTCGTGCCGCAGGGTCAGCTGGCCGCGGCGTCGCTGCTGATCAGCATCCCGGTCGTGGTCATGTACGCGTTCGGGCAGCGGTTCCTGACCGAGGGCCTCACGGCGGGCGCGGTGAAGGGGTGAGCGCGGCGGCGATCACGGAGGAGCACGTCTCGACGGCGTCCCGGCCGAGCGACCTGCGCATCACCGACCTGCGCGTGGCCAACGTGGACGGCGTGCCGTTCCGCTCGTCGATCATCAGGATCGACACGAACCAGGGCCTCGTGGGCTACGGGGAGGTGCGCGACCAGGCCAGCGCCACCTACGCGCTGGTGCTCAAGAGCCGGCTCGTGGGGGAGAACCCCTGCAACGTCGACAAGATCTTCCGCAAGATCAAGCAGTTCGGGCATCACGGCAGGCAGGGCGGCGGGGTCTCCGGCGTCGAGATGGCGCTGATGGACCTCGCCGGCAAGGCCTACGGCGTGCCCGCGCACGCGTTGATCGGCGGCCGGTTCCGCGACGAGGTCCTCTGCTACGCGGACACCCCGTCGCTGGCGGACCCGCACGCGATGGGCGCCCGGTTGCTGGAGCGCAAGGAACGCGGGTTCACGATGCTCAAGATGGACGTGGGCATCGACCTGCTCTGGGACGTGCCGGGAGCCCTGATCGCACCGCCGGGCGCCCGCGCGAACCTGACCACGATGCACCCGTTCACCGGCATCCAGGTCACCGCGAAGGGCGTCGAGCACCTGGCGTCCTATGTGGACGTCGTGCGGTCCGTCGTCGGCTACGACGTTGCGCTCGCCGCCGACCACTTCGGCCACATCGCCCTCGACTCGTGCATCCGGATCGGCCGCGCCCTGGAACCGTTCACGCTGGCGTGGATCGAGGACCTGATCCCGTGGCAGCTGACCGAACAGTGGCGCCAGCTCACCCGGTCGGTCGCCGTGCCGACGTGCACGGGCGAGGACATCTACCTGCTGGACGGCTTCCGGCCGTTGCTCGACACCGGCGCGATCCGGGTCGTGCACCCGGATCCGGCGACCGCGGGCGGCATCGCGGAGACCAAGCGGCTGGGCGACTACGCGCAGGAGCGCGGGATCCCGATGGCGTTGCACCTGGCGGCGTCGCCGATCGCGACCATGGCGTGCGTGCACCTGGCCGCCGCGACGGAGAACTTCCTGGCGCTGGAGCACCACGCGGCCGAGGTGGAGTTCTGGAGCGACCTCGTGACCGGCCTGCCCCGCCCGTTGATCCAGAACGGCCACATCACCGTTCCGGACACACCGGGCCTGGGGTTCGGCGACGTCGACGAGGAGCTGCTGCAGCGCCACCTCGACCCGCGCGACCCGGTGTTCTTCGCGGAGACGACGCACTGGGACGGGGAGGCGAGCCACGACCGTCTCTGGAGCTGAGCCGGCGGGCTCCTTTCGCGCCTGTCATGAAGGGGACTGTCGCGAAGGGAGCCCGCCGGGCGTCGCCCACCTCGTCTGGGCGCGTCCCTGTTCCGCGCGCCACTTCTCGTACTCGGGCCGCGCCTCGTCCGACAACGGGTAGTACCGCCGCAGGTCGCCGCCCTCGGACAACCGGATCCGGGAGAACTCCTCCCACTCCGCGTGTTCCTGGGCGACGGCGATCAGCGCGGGCGCGAGCTTGACCGGCACCACGACCGCCCCGTCGTCGTCGGCGACGACGATGTCACCCGGCTCGACGAGCGTGCCACCACACGCGACCGGCACGTTGACCGCCGTCGGCACGATGTCGGTCTGGGCGTGGAAGTTCGGTGTGGCACCGCGGATCCAGAGCCCGAGACCGAGCTTCTTCGCCTCGCCGGTGTCACGCAGGCACCCGTCGATCACCACGCCCGCGCCGCCACGACCCTTGAAGTAGGTCAGCATCATCTCGCCGAACACCCCGCTGCCCATGTCCCCGCGCGCGTCGACGATGATCATGTCGCCGGGCTGCGCGTGGTACATCACGTGCCGGTGCAGCTGTTTCTCCGGCTCGGCGTACTCGTCGACGGGGTAGAGGTCCTCGCGCTTGGGCAGGAACTGCAACGTCAGCGCCGGACCGGCCACGCGCACGCCGGGTGTCACCGACACGGGCCCGCGGATGAACGCGCTGCGGATGCCCATGCGACTGAGCTCGGCGCTGGCTGTCGCGCTGCCGATGGCCGCGAGGGCCGCGCTCAACTCTGCAGGCGGGCGAACGATGTCGTGCGTCTCGACCACGTCGGTAGCTCCCTCGGATCCGCGCTGACCGCTACTGTCGGAGAGTCTCGTACCCAGCCTAGTACGCCGCGAACTCCTTTGGTGGAAAGGAATTCCGCGTTTTCGGTGGATCACCGCGGCTCTTGTCGGGTGGTAACCGGCTCGTGCGGCCGCGGTGGCTCACAGGCGGGACGCGGCTCGCGCACCGTGACCCGAACGTCGTATTGCCACCTTACGACGTTCGGCCCTAGATTGCGGTAACGCCGGTTACCACAAAGGGGTCCACCGATGCCGCTCCGCGCCGTGCTCACCGCCGTTCTGCTGCTGTCCGCCCTGGTCGCACCCGCGCACGCGGCCGCGCCGGGGGAGCTGGTCAGCAGCAGGGAGGTGGCGTGGCACCCGGAGCCGTTGCGGCTGCTGTCCGCCCCGGTGAAGGCCTACGACATCCGCTACCGCTCGACGTCCGCGACGGGAGAGAGCACCGTCGTGTCCGGCATGGTGCTGGTGTCGCCGCTGCCGTGGAACAACGGTCCGCGCCCGATCGTCGCGTACGCCATGGGCACGCAGGGCATGGCCGACCGGTGTGCGCCGTCGCAGCAGCTGCAGAACGGCACCGAGGTCGAGATCGCGTTCCTCGCCCAGGCGATGTCCAAGGGCTGGGCCGTGGCGGTGACGGACTACGAAGGCCTTGGCACGCCAGGAGATCACACGTACGCGGTGTCCCGTTCGGAGGGACGTGCGCTGCTCGACGTGGCACGGGCGGCGGCCTCGGTCCCCGGTCTGTCCGCCGCCGCCCCCGTCGGTGTTTTCGGCTACTCCCAAGGTGGTCAGGCCGCGTCGTCCGCCGCCGAGCAGTGGAAGTCGTACGCGCCTGAGGTCAACGTCGTCGGCGTCGCGGCGGGCGGCGTGCCGGCCGACCTGAACGCGGTGGCGAAGTTCAACGACGGCAACGCGGGGTCGGGCCTGGTGTTCGCGGCGGCCGCCGGATACGCCACCGCCTACCCGGAGCTGCCGCTGTCGTCGGTGCTCAACGCCCGCGGCCGGCAGGTGATCGACCAGATCCGGCAGTCGTGCGTCGCCGAGATCGCTCTGGTGGCACCGTTCACGCGGCTCAACTCGCTGACGACGACACCGGACGTCATCCAGAACCCGTTGTGGCAGAAGAGGTTGAACGAGAACGCGCTCGGTTCGGTCAAGCCCGGCGCACCCGTCTACCTCTACCACGGCACGCTCGACGAGCTGATCCCGTTCGGCGTCGGGCAGAAGCTGCGCTCGCAGTGGTGCGCGCTCGGTGCCGACGTGCAGTGGACGCCGCTGCCGTTGCTCGGCCACGTCACCGCGGTCAGCGCGTGGGGCACGAACGCGCTGAACTGGCTCGGCGATCGCTTCGCCGGCCGCGCGACGCGTCCTGACTGCTGACCGCCGCTCTGACATGATCGGCCCATGAGGTGTGTGGTGCTCGACGACTACCAGGGCGTGGCGCTCGCGAACGCCGACTGGTCGGGCCTCGACGTGACGGTGCTGCGCGACCACCTGGACGATCCGGCCCCGGCGCTGGCCGACGCCGAGTGCGTCGTGGTGATGCGCGAACGGACTCCGTTCCCCGCCTCGCTCTTCGCGCGGCTGCTCCACCTCCGCCTGCTGGTCACGAGCGGCATGCGCAACGCCTCGATCGACCTGGCCGCCGCCCGCGAGCGCGGCGTCACGGTGTGCGGCACGGGCAGCGCCAAGACCCCGCCGACCGAGCTGACCTGGGCGTTGCTCCTGGGCCTTGCCCGCAACCTGGCCGCCGAGAACGCGGCGTTCCACGACGGCGGCCCGTGGCAGAGCACCGTCGGCACCGACCTGGCCGGCGCCACCCTGGGCTTGCTCGGGTTCGGCAACCTCGGCACCGCGGTGGGACGCGTCGGCAAGGCGTTCGGCATGGACGTGGTGGCGTGGAGCCCCAACCTGACCGCCGCGAAGACCGGCCCCGAGGGCGTCCGGCTCGCCGGCGACCTGCACGACCTGCTGCGGCAGAGCGACTTCGCGTCGATCCACCTCGTCCTGAGCGACCGCAGCCGCGGCCTGGTGGACGCGGCCGCACTGGCCTGCCTGAAGCCGTCCGCGTTCCTGGTCAACACCTCACGGGCCGGCATCGTCGACAGCGCGGCACTGCTGGAAGTGCTGCGGGAGAAGCGAATCGCGGGCGCGGGACTCGACGTGTTCGAGGTGGAGCCCCTACCACTCGCCGACGAGCTGCGAACGCTGCCCAACGTCCTCGCCACCCCACACCTCGGCTACGTGACGCGGGCGAACTACCGGACGTACTTCACCGAGGCCGTGGAGAACATCCACGCGTTCATCGCGGGTGAACCGATCCGGCAGCTCTAGCAACTCATTACCTACCGGTAGTAAGTTCGGCGCCATGACGCCCGACGCCTCCGCGCACATCGAGGTCACCGCCACCCCGCAGCGGGTGTTCGACCTGGTCAGCAACCTGCGCAGCCTCGGCGGCGTGGCCGAGGAGTACCAGGGCGGCAAGTGGCTCAACGCCGCCGGCCCCCGCGTGGGCGCCAGGTTCCGCGGCCTCAACAAACGCGGCTGGCGAATCTGGCCGACCACCGCAACCGTCACCGACTGCGACGCGACCCGGTTCGCCTTCGAGGTGAAGTCACTCGGGCTGGCCGTCTCCCGCTGGCAGTACGACATCGAGCAGACCGCCGGCGGCTGCCGCGTCACCGAGTCCACGTGGGACCGCAGGCCCGCCTGGTACAAACCGTTCACGATTCTCGCCACCGGGGTGACGGACCGCGCCGTGACCAACCAGCGCAACATCGAGGCGACCCTGCGCCGACTCAAGCGAGCCGCCGAGTCCTCCTGACTCTCGAACGAAAACCTCGCGCTCGATTCTGTGAATCGCAACAATGGACAGTGCTGAATCGCCGTATAAACGCACTGCCGCCCCGCAGATCAAGCGATGTCGAAGGCGAGTCGTCTTCCCGGACACCGCTGGGTAGCGGTGCACCCAATCGCAATCGTCGTGGAGCGGCGATGAACACCCTCGCTTCGTCCAAGGTGCACGACCACGCTGGAACTCGCCGTGCCAAGGCGCCCCCGCTGGAACGCAACAGGACCACTGCCCCCACCGGTATCACTACTTCGGTCTACAACGCCCCATTGGCCACCCCCGGGCCCAAACCCCGAAAATGCCCCCTGACCAGCAAGATCAACCCCTGCACCCGAACCTTAAACGAATTTAAAACCGCAACTTCCCCCGACATCTTGAACCCACTCCGTGACCTCCCCGTAGTCATCGGTACAACACCGGCCAGACCACCCCGAGGAGACACAGAATGGGCGCTCGACACCGCAAGCCCGTCATGATCGGCGCGGGCGCCATGCTCGCGGTCGCTGCTGTCGCCGGCGGCATCTTCGCCTTCAGCAGCACCAACTCGAACGCGGCTGAGGACTGCGGCGGCCTGGACACCGCGCTGCAGAACAACCTCACCTTCATCGCGGGCCAGCAGGCCAACCCGGACGCCCAGTCCGACGCGCGGATCGCCAACCGGCAGGCGGTCGTCAACCTGATCAACCAGCGGCGCGCGGCCGCCGGGTGTGGCAACAACGTCCAGGCGAAGCCCGAGAAGGGCCAGGCCGCGACGTCCGGTGAGGACTGCGGTGGCCTGGACAAGGCGTTGCAGAACAACCTGACGTTCATCGCCGGCCAGAAGGCCGCCCCTGACTCCCAGTCCGAGGCGCGCATCGCGAACCGCCAGGCCGTGGTCGACCTCATCCAGCAGCGGCGCAAGGCGGCGGGCTGCACGGGTGACGGCGGCGCGGCCAACGCGGGCCAGAACCAGGGCAACCAGGGCCAGCCGGCTGCCCAGCCGCCTGCCACCCAGCCGCCGCCCGCGGCTCAGCCTCCCGCGAACCAGGGCGACGGCGGCGCGACCGGCCAGCAGGTGTGCGTCGGCTCGACCGTCACGCTGTCCGGTGAGGGTGGCGCCCCCGCCGCGTCCAGCGGCACGTTCCCGGTCGGCACCACGCTGAAGGTCACGAACCTCGACAACAACAAGTCGACCACCGTGAAGGTGGCGTCGGTGTCCGGCAGCTGCGCGCTGCTGAACAACGCGGCGTTCGAGCAGGTGCGCGAGCCCGGCAAGTTCCTGATCCGCCGGGCGCGGATCGAGAAGATCGGCTGACCGAGCACCGTCCACAACGGACGGCCACTCCCGGGGAAGGCGCGGGGGAGTGGCCGTCCGTTGTGCTGTGCGGGCGTCAGGTGGGATGTTGGCCTGGCCCCCGAGCCACGGAGCGAGCCACGTGACCGAGAACGCAGCACCGCCGTCCGTCTTCCGGAACACCGCGTTCCTGCGGCTTTGGACAGGCACGACGGCGTCCGGACTCGCGATGTGGGCGCTGCCGTTCGTACTGGGCCTCGCCGTGCTCGAACGCTCGATCACCGCGGTGGAGCTGGGCGTCGTGCTCGCCACCAGGACGGCGGGTTTCCTGGCCGCCGTGCCGGTCGCGGGCGTGCTCGCCGACCGCCACCCGCGGCGCGCGGTCGTGTTCTGGTCGTGCCTGGTCGCGGGGCTCACCACGCCGGTGATCGCGCTCGGCATGGGCCGGTCGCTGCTGCTGATGGCCGTCGCCGCGACGGTCGTGGGCGCGGGGCAGGGCGCCTGCCGGCCGGCGTTCCAGGCGATGGTGGCCGAGGTGGTGCCCGAGCACGGACGCCAGCAGGCCAACGCCGCGACCACGCTGGCGATCAGGGTGACCACGCTGGTGGCGCCGAGCCTGACCGCGCTGGCGGCACTGCTCGTCAACGCACGGGAGCTACTGGCGGCCACCGCCGTTGTCTGGCTGATCGCCGCGCTGGTTCCGCCCGGGGGACAGAGCAGGCCCGCACCCGCCGCGGGCACCCGCGCGAGCTTCACGACCGACTTCCTGGACGGCATCCGCGAGGCACGTCGTCACCCGTGGCTGCTCGCCGGGCTCGGCGCGCTGACCGCGGTGATCGCCACCGGCTACTCCGCGACGGCCGTGGTGCTGCCGCTGGTCAGCAGGGACCGCTACGACACCGAGGCGGTGCTGGCCGCCGCCACCACCGCGTACACCGTCGGCGCGCTGGCGGGCGCGATGCTGATGGCCCGCTGGCGGCCGAAAGCCGCGGGCTGGGTCGCGTTGACGGGCCTCGCCCTCTACGGGCTGATCCCGCTGGTGCTGCTGGTCCCCGTGCACCCGGTCGTCGTGGTCGCCGCCTACGCGGTCACGGGCATCGGCATCGAGCTGTTCAACGTGCCGTGGTTCACCGCCGTGCAGCGCGAGGTCGAACCGTCGAAGCTCGCGCGGGTCTCCTCGCTGGACTTCCTGCTGTCCTACGGCCTGGCGCCGGTCGGGCTCGCGCTCATCGCCCCGGCGATCGACGCGTTCGGGGTGAGCGCGGTGCTCGGCGCCTGCGCGGTGGCCTGCTTCGCGGTGCCGGCGGCGGCCGCGCTGGTGCCCTCGTCGCGGAGGTTCAGCGCGAGGTGACCTACCAGGTCCACCGGAAGCCGCGCACGCCAGGAGGCACGTCCAGGGCCACGTCCAGCAGGGTGCGGCCGGGGGTGACCGACGAGCCGTCGGCGAGCTGGACGACGGACGCGGGCACGTCGCCCTCGAACGTCACCTCCAGCACGTACTCCCGCGTCGGCAGGCGGAACTTGCGCTCGTAGTTCGTCGCCGGCGGGCACGGCGCCTGGTTCACCAGCTCGTGCTCGATCACGACGCTCTCCCCGCGCAGCAGCGGCCGGTCGAACACCAGCTCCGCCACCAGCAGCCCCTCGGCCTGGTCGGCGACCACCCGGCCCACCGTGCAGTTCTTCAGCGCCCGGACGTGGGGGAGCGGCCGGTCGTGCTCGTCCACGTGCATGATCACGACCCAGCGGTCGGGACCGTTCATCGACGCCGACAGCACCTGCCGCGACCGGAAGCTCCGCTCGGTGCGGTCGGCGCCGACCGTCACGAAGTCCTGCTGGCTGACCCTGATGAGCTGGTCGTCCCACTGCGTGTCGAGGTCGTGCAGCGCGTGCTCGACGGGCTTGGGCGACGGCCAGAACGCCGACATCGGCGCCGGGGCCCTGCGCAGCCAGCGCCCGCGCGGGCGGGGAGGCCCGAGCAGCTCGGACAGGTGGCCGGGCGGCACCTTCAGGATGTGCTCCAGGTGCACGACGGCCTGCAGCGACTTCTTGCGCTCCGGCCGGCTGCGTCCGGTCTGCCAGTAGCTCAGCGTCGCGAGCGACACCGACACGCCGTTCTGCGACAGGTGCTCGCGCAGGCGCTCCAGACCGAGACCACGATTCGTGATCGCCGTCCGGAGCGCCTCCGCGAACTCGTCCACGCAGGTCACGCTAATCGATTCACGCGTCCCGCTGAAGTGGCTGGTGAGGCCGGTAGGTCACCTGGCGGCCGTCGATCACCATGTCGACGTCGACGGTCTCCTGGAACGGCGGGCCCAGCGGCACCAGCGTCACGGGCTGACCCGACGGCGGGTGGATCCGGACGTTGACGCCGAGCTGCGTCGCGATCAGGCGTGCCACCAGGTCACGGGCGTTGGTGGCGCCCGTGTTCTCGTTCGTGTCGGACTGCAGGTGCCAGTTCTGGTTCTCCACCAGCGCGCCGCCGAGGTGGTTCGGGTGCATCGGCCGGTCGGCGGTCCACCCGGCGACGTCCCTGGTCACCGCCTGGTGGTTCGCCGCGAGGTTCACCACCTGCTGCCGCAGGCCCGCCGGGTCGAGGCCCCTGGCCTGCCCGATGGCGGCGTAGATGCCGTTCGGGGTGACCGGCGGCGGGGACTGCCCACCGAGCACCTCCTCGTGCAGGAATCGCAGCTGCGCCCTCGTCGCGTCGAGGCGGGCGCCCGCCGCCGTGCCCGGTCCGGAGGACGACCCGGCCACCGGGGCCGGGTCCTGCGCCACCGGTGCCGAGTGCTGCGCGGTGCCGGTCCCGCTCTCCGGCCGGACCCACGTGTCCGCCGTGAGGCCGGTGGCGTGCTGCGGGGTGGTGACCTCGGTCGTCGCCCCGGTCACCCACGGCGTCGCGGGCGCCGCCGGCTCCACCGGGCCGGCCGCCGGCGTCACGTCCTCCTCGACGATGTACAGGGCCTGCAGCTCCGCCTTGAGCTCGGCGATCTTCGCGTCGGTGAGCTCGACGCCCAACCCGCCCTGCAGCGCCACCCTGTTGTCCGCCGCGGCACGGGTGAACTGCTCCGCGCTGACCACCGTGTTCTTCGGGAGCACCTGGGAGGTGGTCAGCATCCGGAGCGCCCACTCGGCCTGGCTGGACACGTCGGTGCCGGTCATGGGGTTGTCGGCGACCGTCTCCTCCACCGACGGACCGCCGATCATGTCCTGCCGCGCCTGGTCTTGGGCGAAGTTCGTGGCGCGGTTGTAGCCCTTCTCGTGGTCGAAGATCACGTTCGTCAGCATGGCGGGGTCGGCCGTGAAGGTCGGCGCGTTGTTGATCATTCCCCACAAGCCGTGCGCCCAGTCGGTGAACGCCGCCCGCTGCTCCGGGGTGGTGAAGTCGCCGAACGCGGCGCGCTGCTCGCGCTCGATGACCGGCCGGCTGAACTCGGCGTTGAGCGCGTCCGTGACCGCCTGGACGCCGTGCTGGTCGATCAGTGCGGCGACGTCGTCGGTCCTGGTGTCGAGCATGACCGACAGGTGCAGCAGCTCGCGGCCGGCCTGGTGGTCGAGGTACGCGCCGGGCCTGTCCAGCTCGGCCTCCACGTCCCTGGCGAGCTGGGGAGCGTTCTGCATCGCCTCCGCCGCCAGAGCCTGGACGTGGCTCTGGATCACCACGGCCGGCACCGGGGCCGGCGTGTGGTCGCCGGTGTCCGGGGTCGAGCGGTCCTGTGCGGAAGTGTCACCGCTGGTGTCCGCCGGGTTCGCCGGCGCCTGGCGGGTCGACGGACCTTCACCGCGGTCGACGTCCGCCGGCGGCGTGCCGTGGCTCGTCGGGGCGGGCCCGCCGTCCGTGTCCGTGCTCGACGACGACGTGGTCGTGGCCGACCTCGACGCGTTGTAGTCGGCGATCTTGCCGTCGACCACGGTCTTCTGGTCCCACCACTTCTTCTGCTCCGCGTCCGCGGCGCGACGGGCGTCGTCGAGCTTGGTCTCCGCGTCCTTGATCAGCGCCTGCTGGGCGTCGCGGTCGGTGACGATCTTGGTCTCCGCGTCGGTGTACGCGGTCGCCGCGTTGGCGCGGACGGCGTCGGCGTCGGCCACGACCTGCTGCTGCGCCGTGACCTCGGCCTGCCGGGCCTGCGCCACCCCGGTCTGGACCTCGAGCTGCGCCCTGGCGTCGCGCAGCTGCTGCTGCGTGCGCTGGAGCGCGTTCCGCGCGGCGTCCGCCTCGGCCTGGGCCGCGCGCACCTCGGCGTCCGTGCCGCCGTTGGCCCTGGTCTCCTCCAGCGCGAGCTGGGCGTCGACCGCCACGGCGTTGAGGCCGTCGATCCGCGAGTCCAGGACGTTCACGGTGTGCTGCGTCCTGGCGGCCTCCTGCGCGGCCGTCTCGGCCCGCGTCTCGAGGTCGGGGAGCTTCGCCTGCTCGTCGAGGTGCGCCTGGATCGCGTTGTTGTAGCCGGACTGGACCGGCGTGAGGTCCGAGTCGTTCTTCGCGAGCTTCGCGGCGGCGGAGTTGATCACCGACTGCGCCTCGTGCCGCCGGGCGTCGACGGCGACCTCGGCGGTGCGCCAGTCGTCCGCGGCCTTCTTCAGGTCGGTCTGGGCACTGTCCAGGTCCGGGCTGAAGTTCGTGCCCAGCAGGGTCTGCGCGTCCGTCGCCGGCATGCGCACCCCGGCCGAGTTCGGCACGGACAGGTCGACGACGGAGGTCCTGCCGCCGACCGTCGCGACGACGCGGTACTCGACGCCGAACTGCACCAGGCCGGTCCGCACCTTCGGCTTGACGTTGTTCGTCTTGTTGTCGGTCGGCCCGCCGGACACCGCGGACGAGTCCTCGCCCGCGTGCCGCAGCTCGACACCGCTCGGCAGGAAGTTGGCGGTGTCCTTCGGGTCGTCGCCCTGCTTCACCGCCGCGCTGCCGGCCGCGAGACCCACCGACGCGTCGCCGGTCTCGCTGACCTTCGCCTCGGTGCTGGTCGCGGTGACCTGCGACCTCGGGTTCTCCAGGGCCACGCCGTCGCTGAGCGACCCGAGCGTCGGGTCGACCAGCCGCGCGTAGACCTTGACCTCGGCGTCCTGCCCGAACGTCAGCGCCGCTTCCTTGAGTCCCGGCACCTCGAGCGGGCCGCCCAGCATCGACGGCAGGTGCGGCTGGAGGTTCTCCGGGCTGAGCGTCGTCAGGAGGCTGTTGAGCGGGCCGGTGCCCTTGCCGGTGATGCCCTTGCCGGCCCCGGCGTCGGTCAACGCCGTCACCGCGGCCGCGCGCAGGTCCTTGGCACCGCGGAAGCTCTCGACGGACGCCTTCTGGGGCAGCTGCGTGGCACGGGCGTCGCTCTGGAACGCGGCGATCTCCGCGGGGCCGGCGAACCGGCCGTCCAGCTTGCTCGCCTCGGCCTTGTAGGGCTGTGCGGCCGCTCCGCCGGTGACCTTCTGGTTGTCCGCGTGCAGGCGGACGGTCATGTCCTGCACACCGCTGGAGGCCTTCGCGACCTCCGTGTCGCCCTTCTCGACGACGAGCTCGAACTCGATCGGCATGGAGTAGCGCGCCGCCGGTCCGCTCGCGGCGCGGAGGTGGCCGAACTGGTCGGTCGTCGAGTTCGTGACCGAGCTGCTCTTCGACTGACCGATGTTCGCCGCCGCGACCACGCCCGACGTGCCGGACACGTTCGGGTTCGCGCTGCCCGGTGCGGCCATGCCCGGCGCCTTGAGCCCGAGGCTCCAGGCGGTGCCGCGGCCCTGGCCGGAGGAGACCTTGTTCGAGCCGGCGATCGTCGACTCCATCTCGACGCCGTCGTTCACCACGTCCTGGAACTTCGGCGTCTGCGCCTTGGCCCGCAGCGTGACCTGGTACGAGTCCTTGCCGAACGTGCCGGGCTGGTGCACCAGCAGCGGCACGCCGCCGTCCAGGGCGCTGTCGATCATCGCCTGCACGCTCGCCGGCGAGCTGAAGTCGACCAGGCGCTGCATGTTGCTCATCGAGTCCTTGAGGACCGAGTCGGGCAGCAGCGAACCGCCGAAGCGCTTCGAGGTCTTGGCGTTGACCTCCGCGGCCAGCTGGGTGACCACACCGGACAGGTCCGGCACCTCGTCCACGGTGGACAGACCGAGCGCGCCCGGCTCGCCGTTCGCCACCGTCGCCGGCGGCGCCATCGTCGGCATCTCCGGCTTGGGCACGTTCGGCTTGACGTCGGGCAGCAGGCCCATGTCCCGTGCGACGTCCTCGGTCACGCGGACGAACACGGACTTCGGCATCGAGACGGTGGCGCCCTCGGCGTGCGGCGTGCCGCCGTAGAGGAAGTTGCCGGACCGGCTCTCGCCGACCACCGTGACGTCGGCGTCGAGCTGCACCAGCACCGTGCGGGCACCGGCGGGCGTCACGAAGTTGCGGTCGTGGCTGCCGCCGATCTCGCTGGCGGACGACTTCGAGTCCGACCACGGCGTGTACTTGCCGGCCACCGCGACACCGCCGGCGCCGCTGGCGGGCGTGGGCTCGCCCTTGGGCACGGGAGCGGAGTTCGGCTTGATCGGCAGGTTCATGCCGCCGGTCAGGTCGACGGACCGGGTGGTGGACGACGACTGTCCCGCCTTGTAGCCACCGGTGCTCGCGTTCTCGGTACCGGTGGTGTCCGAGATGGACACGAGCTTCGGGTTGCTCAGGCCGAACTTCACGCCGATCGCGCCGGTGCGGTCGGTGACGCGGCGGTCGTACTTGAGGCCCTGCTCCTGGATGCCGGTCTGGGTCAGGGTGCGCAGGTTCGCCTTGATGTTCTCCGGGGAGAACATCTTGTCGATCTGCGCCCGTGATGCCGTGCCCGGCACGGTCAGCGCCGAGTCGCCGCCCGCCGCGCGGTTGAGCGCGTCGATGGCCTGCTGGCGCAGCTCCGTCGTGTTCGCGACGGCCTCCACGTGCAGGAACTCCGGCGACTTCTCCTTGGTGGGCGTGCTCAGCAGCTGGTTGACCGTCGGCGAGTCGGCCAGCACCTTCGACTCCGGCTTGCCGGGCTCGAAGCCCTTGCCGGGATCGGCGTCCAGGGTGGAGCTGTCGGACACCCACAGGTTCACGCCACCCTTGATGGACGTGAGACCGCGTTGACCCGTCTTCGCCACGCTGCGCTCCTTGGGCGCGTGGTGGCCGGGCAGATCCGGCGTGACGCGCCGCACCCAGGCACGGGGCCGGGTGAACGTGGTGATCTCGAACTCGAGCTCCACGTCGCTGTGGAACACCTGGGCGTTCGGGCTGCCGATGTTGAGCGAGGTGCTGTTCACCGACGGGCCGGCCGCGACCTTGTCCGACCACGAGTGGTTGTACTTCGCGCCGAACTGCGGCGCCGGGCTCATCTTGGCGACATCGGTCTTGGCGGGGATGACCACCTTGCCCTCGACACCGGCGCTCCAGCCCTTGGTGGTGGTCGTGGAGCTGTCGAGCTTCGGACCGGTCGACGACGCGTCGCGGATGTTGCGCGCGTCTGCCTGGCCGAGGTGCTCGGTGTTCGTGACCTTCGCCTTGACGGTGATGTTGACGTAGGTGTTGCTGGTCGCGTCGCTGTTCTTCAGCTGCACCTGGACGCCGGGGCCCATCAGGCTGTCCATGTTCGCCCGCAGCGCGGCCGGCGAGAGCTGCGTGTTCAGCTTGCGCTGGTTCGCGACCTGCTGGGAGACGTCCGCGAAGCTCTTGCCCTTGCTCGACCGCGGGTCCGAGTTCGTGTCACCCCAGTTGGGCAGGAACTTCTCGAAACCGCGCAGGCCGCGCAGCGCGCTCTCGACCTGGGGCTGGACCTCCGCCGCCACCTCGAACTCGCCGACCTTGGCGTTGCCGGCCGCGATCGTGTCGCTCAGGTACGGTGGCGCGAACTTCGTGCCCTTGGTCTTCGGGTCGGCGACCGAGTCGCGGGTGCCGTCCGGGGTCGGCAGCCCCAGCGAGGCCGCCTCGTTCAGCCCGAGGCGCAGGTACGTCGTGACGGGGATCTTGACCGGGGCACCGCTCGGCGCGATGACCTCGATCTCGGCGCGCACCTTGTACATGCCGGTGTCGCCCTTGATCTGGATGCCGCTCTTGTGGCTGGTGTTGATGCCCGCGTTGGTGTTGTCGGCGATGCGCGCCGAGTAGCCGGCCGTGACACCGCCCTGGCCGCCGACCACGTCCGGGAGGCCCGCGTTGAAGCCCAGCCCGGCGTTGAAGTCACCGCCGGACTTGGTCGTCGAGGACACACCGCTGCTGTGCGCGGCTGTGTCGTGCAGGCGCAGCACCGAGCTGTCGTGCGTGCCGACGAGCTCCGCGGTGAACAGCTGGGCCTTCATCTGCACCGCGGCGCCCTTGCTGGCGTGCGGGCTGATGAGGTCCGGCGACGTGACGGCCGCGCCGCCGAGCATCGCGCCGAGGTTGTTGCGGATCTCGGTCGGGCTCAGGAAGTTCTGCAACGCCTCGCGGCCCGGCGAGCCGACCTTGGTGATCGACGGGTGCAGGTTCCGCGCGACGTCGGCGAACGCCTTCGCCTGGTTCTCGACCGTCACGACCTCGGGCGCGGGGTGCTCGACCTTCGCGCCCCAGTTCTTGATCGGGGCCGAGTGGATGGTCTTCGCGTTGGGGGAGCTCGCGATCGTCGCCAGGTCGTTCGGGATGTTCAGCGTGACGGACGTGCCCGTGCTGACGTCGGGCAGGTTGCGGATGCCACCGCTGGCGTCGGCGAGGGTGATCTCGTAGGTCACCCCGACCGTGGCCTCGGTCGTGCCCTCACCCGCCCGGATCGCGCGCTGGTCGGTGAGCGACGACGACATGTTCTGCGACTGCGCCGGAGTGGCGAGCTGCGACTTGCCGCCGAGCGAGCCGTACGGGCCGAAGCCCTGGCTGGCCGCGACCGCACCGCCGATGTCGTTGGCCGTGGCGACGGTGTGCGTCGTCGCGGACGAGTTCCCCGACTGCGCCACCATGTCGGTCTTGGTGGTCGGCGCGGCGACGGGGGCCGTGGTCGTCTGCGCGTGCATGGTCGCGCGGACGTTCGCCTCGTACCAGTTGTTGCCGATCTTGACCTGGAAGTTGCGGCCCTTGTCCAGGAACGACTCGAAGTCGCCGTTGATCGCCTGCTGGATGCGGTTCGCGTCGGCGGGCTTGAGGTTCGGGATACCCGCCGTGACGTTCTCGGCGCCGCGCACCTCGGTGGGGGCGATGGAGCCGAGCGCCTTGTTGCCCTGGAAGAAGTCCGGCAACGTCTGCGTGCCCGGCATGACCTGGCCGACCGCCGGGGCCCCCAGCGCGGTCATCGGGATGACCGGGTTCGGCGTGGGGTTCGGGCGGGTCTGGACCTCGGGTTCCGGCGACGCCGAGTCGCGCTGGGCGGACGTCGACGTGTCGGTGGGCGACGTGGTCCCGGGTGAGGTGGTCTCGGGTGAGGCCGTGTCGGTCGTGGTGTCGGTGGCCGGGGCCGGCGTGGTGTCGGCAGGCGGGGTCCAGCCGGGCGGCGGCGGGACGGTCGCCGGGCCCGCGGGCTCCAGCCTCGTGTCCGGCACCATCACCTGGCTGTTGGCGGTGCGCTCGACGAGCCACAGGTGCCGCGGCCGCACGCCGGGGTCCTTCAGGTGGACGTCGGAGCCCATCATGCCGCCGTCGTTCTTGTGCACGCCGGAGTTCGTGTCGTGCTGCTGGAACACCCGCGAGCTGTCGCTGTACTCGTCCGGGACGCCCAGGTAGTGCAGCGTCTCGTGGGCGAGGACCTCGGGGGAGGCGTCGCCGTTCCAGTGCGTCTGGTCGACGCCCTTGCGGTCCGGGTCGACCTTGACGGTGGTGTGGGCGTCCGCCGCGTTGTCGGTGAACTCGAGGTTGAGGTGGAACTGGTCACCGCTCGGGAGCCGGAAACCCTGGTTCAGCAACGAGTTCACGCCGTTGCGGGCGTTCTCCTTGACCTGCGCGACCAGCTCGGGCGAGGCGTTCGCGGCAGGGTCGACGTGCACCTTGACGGTGTACTCCTGCACGAACTTGCCGGGGCTCGTCTCGATGCGCCGCAGGTCGTAGTTGATCAGGCCCTGGTAGGACCTGATGTTGCGCGGCGTGCTGTCCGTGCGGACGTCGTGCACCGTCACGTCGACCGTGCGGACGTCCTTGTCGTTGCGGCGGTCGGCCCACGTGTCGCGGCCGGCCGGCTTCTCCGGGGCGAACCAGTCCGCGGTCTTCGCGGGGTCGTGGCGCCACGACTCGTCGGTGATGACGTCCTTGCCCTGGTGCGACTCCGGGGTCGGAGGCGTCATCGCGGGCGGGGCGCCGCCACTCGTGACCTTCTTCGGCGGCGCGTCGGTGGCCGGGGGAGCGGGCCGGGACGCGTCCTGGTCCGTGCTCGCGGGCGGCGGGTCGGCGAAGACCAGCGTCGGCGGCTGTCCGGGACTGAACCGGATCAACGGCTCCGCGTTCGGCGCCGTCTGCTGGTGGCGCGACACGATGTCGTTGAAGATCTTCTCCTGGAACGCGCCCTGCGGCTCCCAGTACATGTGGGCGCCGTGCTGCACGCCCATGTTCCGCTGGGTCAGCAGCCACACGTTGAGGTCGTAATCCCCGTTCTGCTCCACGCTCAGCGAGCTGCCGTCGTCGGGACGACGGATGTCGTAGACGTCGTGGTCACCGGTGATCTGCGTGAAGTCGCCGGACTTGTTGGCCTGCACGATGCCGTTCTCGACGCGGTACCGGCCCTGCGCCTCCAGGTCCGCCATCTCGGGGCCCAGCTCGGCGAACTCCCGCGTGCGGTTCTCGAAGCGCTGCCGCACGCTGTCGCGGATCTCCGGCGGCAGCGAGTCGTAGTCCGGCTGCTGCGGCTCGAAGAAGCCCACGAGCCCGATCGTGTTCGGGTCCGCGCCCAGGTGGACGTCGAGGGGGCTGATCGTCTTGGCCTTGATGTCCTTCGGCTTCGGGACGGCGCCCTGCTCCAGCCACCGCACGGAGTCCGCGTTGGTCGGCCGCACGTCGTAGACGAGGTTGAACCGGTCCGCGAGGTTCTGGAACCGCGCCTGGTTGAGCCGCGGCATGCCGAACTCGTCCTGCAGCCGTTGCGGCGTCAGCGGACCACTGGCGTCCTGCGGCGACGTCCACTCGCCGTCGAGCAGCTGCTGCGGGCGCGGCGCCGTCTCGACCTTCGCGTCCAGTTCGTCGAAGAGGTCCTCGACGAACGTGTCCGCCACCTTCGGGACCTCCACGCCCAGGTGGTCCGGCGTCGTGGTGCCGGCGGGCGGCGCCGCGGGAGCCGGACGGGTCGGCGCGGGCGGCGTGGTCGTGCTCGGGCCCGACCGGGACGAGCTGGGCTCCGCACCGCCGCGGCTGCTCTCCGCCACCGAAGACTCGGAGGGAAGCGGGGGCAGCGGCTTCTGGTTCGCGTCCGGCGTGGTGCCGGACGGCTGCGGCGTGGTCTCGGCCGGGGCGGGCGGCAGCGGCTTGCCGTCGGTGTCCGCCGTGGTGTTCGTGGTCGTGTCGGCGGGCGGCGGCGTCGGCGCGGGCGGAGGCGTCGGCTTCGGCGGCACCGGAGGCGGCGACGAGTTGTACGCGTCGACCTCGTTGTCCACGGTCGCCTTGGCGTCCCACCACTTCTTCTGCTCCGCGTCGGCGGTGCGGCGGGCGTCGTCGAGCTTGGTCTCCGCGTCCTTGATCTTCTGCTCGGCCGCGGCCCGCTCGTCCGAGAGCTTCTGGTGGGCGTCCTCGGCGTCGGCACGGGCGGCGTCGGCGTCGGCGACGACCTGCTGCTGGGCCTGGAGCTCCGCACGGGCGTCGATCGCGGCCTGGCGCTGCGTGTCGAGGTCCGTCTGGGCGTCCGCGAGCCGCTGCTGGGCGTCGGTCAGCGCGGTGCGGGCCGTGTCGGCCTCCTGCGCGAGCCGGTCCAGCTCCGGCTTCGGCGCGCCGTTGATCTGCGCGTCGTCCAGCTTGTTCTGCGCCGTGAGCGCGTCCTGGTTGAGCGACGCGATCTGCGGGGTCAGGTCCTGGATCTTCGCGCGGCTCTGCTCCACGTCCGCCACGGCGGTGTCGAACGCGGTCTGCTTCGCCTGGAGATCGGTCTCGGCGTTCAGGTGCGTGTCGATGGCCGTGTTGAGCTTCGTGGCGGCGTCACCCAGCGGCTGGTCGGTCTTCGCCAGCACGGCGGCGGACTCGTTGATCGTGTCCTGGGCCGCGTGCCGGGCCTCGTCGACCTTCTTCTCGGCCTCGCGCCAGTCGTCGGCCGTCTTCTTGACCTCGGTCTGGGCGTCCTTCAACGAGTCGCTGAAGTTCTGGTTCAGCATCGTCTCGACGTCGGAGGCGGGCATGCGCACGCCGGCCGAGCCGGGCACCGTCAGGTCGACGACGCCGGTCTTGCCACCGATGGTCGCGACCACCCGGTACTCGACGTCGAACTGCACGAGACCGGTGCGCGGCGCGTCCTTGGGCTTGACGTTGCCGCCCTGGGCCTGCGCCGGGCCGCCGGAGACCGCGGACGACTCCTCGTTCGCGTGCCGCAGCTCGACACCGCCGGTGCCGAAGTTGACGGTGTCCTTCGGGTCGCCCTGCTTGACCGCCGCGCTGCCCTGGGCGAGGCCCACCGACACGTCGGAGGTGTCGGAGACCTTGCCCTCGCTGGAGGTGTCGGTGGTCTTCGTCGTCAGCGGGGTCTCGATCTTCACGCTGTCGCTGAGCGACCCCAGCTGCGGGTTCACCAGCTTCGCGTAGACCTTGACGTCGGCGTCCTGCCCGAACGTCAGCGCCGCTTCCTTGAGCCCCGGCACGTCGAGCGGGCCGGAGAGCATCGACGGCAGGTGCGGCTGCAGGTTCTCCGGGCTCAGCGTGGAGAGCAGGCTGTTGAGCGAGCCCGTTCCCTTGCCGGTGAGGCCCTTGCCCGCGCCCGCCTCCGTCATCGCCTGCACGGCCGCGTTCCGCAGGTCGTTGGCACCGCGCAGGTTCTCCACCGACGCGGTCGTCGGCAGCTGCGTGGCGCGGGTGTCCTGCTGGAAGGCGAACGCCGCCTCCGGCGTGCCGAACTCGCTGCCGCGCTTGCTCGCCGCCGACATGTACGGCTGCGGGGTCCCGTGACCGGTGGTCGGCTGGGAGATCTTCTGGTTGTCCGCGTGCGTGCGGACGACCATGTCCTGCTCGACGCTGGTCGCCTTCGCGACCTCCTTGTCGCCCTTCTCGACCACGAGCTCGAACTCGATCGGCACGCTGTACTGCGCCGCCGGTCCGCTCGCGGTGCGGGTGTGGCTGAACGCCTCGGTGGCCGAGTTCGTCACCGAGCTGCTCTGGCTGGAGCCGATGTTCGCGCCCGCCGCGACACCCGCGGTGCCGGAGGTGTTCGGGTTCGCGCTGCCCGGCGAGGCCAGGCCCGGTGCCCGCAGGCCGAGGCCCCAGCCGGTGCCGCGGCCCTTGCCGTCGCTCGTCTTGCGGGAACCGCCGTCGTTGTGCGACATGTCGACGCCGTCGTTGACGACCTGGTCGAACTTCGGCTCGCCCGCCTTGGCCCGCAACGTGACCTGGTACGAGTCCTTGCCGAACGTGCCGGGCTGGTGCACCAGCAGCGGCACGCCGCCGTCCAGGGCGCTGTCGATCATCGCCTTGACGCTCGACGGCGAGTTCAGGTCGACGATGCGCTGCAGGTTGCTCATCGAGTCCTTGAGCACCGAGTCCGGGATCAGCGAGCCGCTGCCGAACTTCTTGGTGTTCGTGGACAGCTGCGACGTGAGGTCGTTGACCGCCGCCGAGAGGTCCGGGACCTTCTGCACGTTGGACAGACCCAGCGCGCCTGGCTCGTTCGGGGCCACCGTCGACGGCGGCGCCATCTGCGGGAAGTTCGGCTTGGGAACGCTCGACTCGACCTTGGGCAGCACGCCCATCTCGCGGGCGACGTCCTCCGACACGCGCACGAACACCGACTTCGGCATGGACACCGTGACGCCCTCGGCGTTCGGCGTGCCGCCGTGCACGAAGTTCCCCGCGCGGCTCTCGCCGACGATCGTGAACTCCGCGTCGACCTGGACCAGCACGGTCCGGGCGTCACCCGGCGTCGTCCGGCCGCGGTCGACGTTGCCGGAGATCTCGTTCGACTCGGTCTTGGTGTCCGACCACGGCGTCACCTTGCCGGTGACCGCGGCACCGCCGGACCCGCTGGGGTTCGACGGCTGGCCTGCGGGCGGCGGGGTGACGTTGGGGCGCACCGGGATGTTGATGCCCGCGGTCAGGTCGACCGACCGGCTCGTCGTGGACGACTCACCGGCCTTGTAGCCACCGCTGACCGAGTTGTCGGAGCCGGTGGTGTCCGAGATGGACACCAGCTTCGCCTCGCCCAGCTTCACCGACATGCCGATCGCGCCGGAGCGGTCGGTGACGCGGCGGTCGTACTTGAGGCCCTGCTCCTGCACGCCGGTCTCGATGAGCCGCTGCAGGTTCGCCTTGATGTTCTCCGGGGCGAACATCCTGTCGATCTGGGCGCGCGACGCGGTACCCGGCGTGGTGAGCGCCGAGTCGCCCTTGGCCGCGCGGTTGAGCGCGTCGATCGCCTGGTCCCGCAGCTCCGTCGTGTTGGCGACGGCCTCCACGTTCAGGAACTCCGGCGACTTCGGCCGGGCTTCCTTCGGGTTCAGCAGGTCCTTGACGGTCGGGGAGTCGTCGAGCTTCGTCGACTGCGGGTCACCGGGCTTGAAGCCGTCACCGGGGTCGTTCTTGAGCGTCGAGCCGTCCGACACCCACAGGTTGACCTTGCCGTCGATCTTGTCGAGTCCGGCACCGGTCTTGGCGACGGTCTTGACGTCCGGCGCCTGCTGGCCGGGAGCGCCGGGCACGACCGTGCGGACCCACGTGCGGGGCCGCGTGAACGTCGTGATCTCGACCTCGAACTCCACGTCGCCCTGGAAGACCTGGGCGTCCGCGCTGCCGGGGTTCGACGACGTGGCCGACACGGCCGGTCCGGCCGAGGTCTTGTCCGTCCACGAGTGGCTGTAGGACACACCGGCCTGCGGCATCGGGGTGAGCGAGGCGACGCCGGTCTTCACCGGGATGTTCGCCCTGCCGCTGATGCCGCCGGTCCAGCCCTTGGTGGTGCTGGTGCTGGCGTCGAGCTTCGGACCGGTCGTGGTGGAGTCGCTGACCGCGTGCTTGTCGGCCTGGCCGAGGTGCTTCGGGTTGGTCAGCTTCGCCTTGACCGTGACGTTCACGTAGGTGTTCGTCGTCTTGCCGGAGTTCTTCAGCTGCACCTGGACACCCGGACCGAGCAGGCTGTCCATGTTCGCCTTCAGCGCGGCGGGGGAGAGGTTCGCGGTCAGCTTGCGCTGGTTCGCGAGCTGCTCAGCCACGTCGGCGTAGCCCTGGCCCTTGCTGGAGCGCGGGTTCGCGTCCGGGTTGTTCCACTGGGGCAGGAACTTGCCGAAGCCGGGGATCTCCTTGAGCTTCGACTCGACCTGGCTCTGCACCTGGGTGGACGGCGCGAACTCGCCGACCTTGGCGTTGCCGGCGGCCAGCGTGTCGGCCACGTAGGGCGGCAGGAACTTGGTGCCGGCCGTGTCCGGGTCCGTCGTCGAGTTGCGGGTGCCGTCCGGAGTCGGCAGCCCCACGGCGCCGGCCTCGTTCAGGCCCATGCGCACGTGGGTCGTGATCTCCATCTTCACGGGCTTGCCCGCGGGACCCTGGACCTCGACCTCGGCGGTGACCTCGTAGAGACCGGTCTCGCCCTTCACGCCGATGCCGGACTTGTGGTTGGAGCTCGAGCCCGCGTTCACGCCCTCCGCGACCTTCGCGGAGTAGTTCACGGTGGCGCCGAGCGTGCCGCCGGCCTGGCCGGGGACGCCGATGTTGCCGCCGAACCCGGCGGTCACGTCGCCACCGGACTTGGTGGACGCGGACACACTGCTGCCCCAGGCGGAGGTGTCCTTGAGGTCCAGCGCCGCGTCGGCGTGCGTGCCGACGAGCTTCGCGTCCTTGAGCGTCGCCTTCATCTGCACCGCGGCGCCCTTGCTGGCGTGCGGGCTGATCAGGTCGGGCGACGTCACGAAGCCGCCGAGCATCGCGGGCAGGTTGTTGCGGATCGAGGTCGGCGACAGGAAGTTCTGCAGCGCCTCACGACCCGGCGAGCCGACCTTGGTGATCGACGGGTGCAGGTTCTCCGCGACGTCGTTGAACAGCTTGCCGGAGTCCTTGACGGACACGGCTTCCGGCACGACGTTCTCGGCCTTCACGCCCCAGTTCGCGTCGGGCGGCGTGACGGCGGCGGAGGACTTGCCGGAGTCGACCATCGTGCTGAGGTCCGCGGGGATCTGCAGCGTGACGTCCGGACCGGTGCTGAGCGTGGAGAACTGCTTCGGGTTGCCGCTCGCGTCGGTCAGCGTGATCTCGTACGAGACCGGCACGGTGACCTTCTTCGAGCCCTCGCCCGACTTGATCGCGCGCTGTTCGGTGATGCTCGTGTTGGACGCCTGCGACACCGCGGGCGTCGCCAGCGCGGCCTTGCCGCCCAGCGAGCCGTACGGGCCCATCGCGACACCGGCCGTGGCCGAACCGCCGACGTCGTTGGACGTGGCGACGGTGTTGGTCGTCGTGGACGCCGCGGCCGCCTGGTAGTTGACGTCGACCTTGGTGTCGGCCGCGTCGGTCACCTTGGTGTTCGCGTCCGCGTGCATCTCCGCGCGGATGTTCGCCTCGAACCAGGCGTTGCCGATCTTCACCTGGAAGTTGCGGCCACCGTCGAGGAACGTCTCGAAGTCGTTCTCGATCGCGTCCTTGATGCGGGCCTGGTCGTCGGGCTTGAGGCCCTTGATCTCGCCCACGACCGCGTCCGCGCCGCGCACGTCGGTCGGCACGATCGAGCCGAGCGCCTTGTTGTCCTGGAAGAAGCTCGGCAGGTTCGTGTCCGGGACCTGGCCGACCGGCTGCGGCGCCAGCGTGGTCATCGGGATGACCGGGTTGGGCGTCGGCTTCGGCGGGGCGGGACGGGTCTGCGCGTCCGCCTCGGGTGCGGACCGCGGCTGCGTGTCCGCGTCGGGCGTGGACCGCGGCTGCGTGTCCGTGCCGGGTGCGGGCGGCGCGGGACGCGTGTCCGCGTCGGGCTTCGGCGGTGCCGGGCGCGAGTCCACGTCCGCGTCCGCGGTCTGCCGCGAGTTCTGCAGCTCCTGGGTGAAGTCGCGGAACGACTCGAGACGGCTGGTGTCGTGCCCGCCCGCCCGCGCGTCCTGGATCTGCTGGTCGACGTGGCTCTGCACACGGGCGATGTCGGCGTCGCCGTAGACGTTCCACGCGGGCGCGTTGACGTCGGCGGGCAGGCCGAGGGCGTGCGCGGTGATCGACGCGTCGCGGTTGGCGGTGAGCTGGTCGACCCGGCTCTGGGCCCGCTGGATCTCGCGCTGGGCCTGCTGGCGCGCGGCGACCTGCTCGGTGATCGTCTGCTGCGGCTTGAACGCGTCCGGGACGAAGTTGGCCTCGTCCATCAGCTTGAGGTCCGCCTGCGCCTTGGCGAGGCTCGCCTGGGCGAACTGCGTCCGCATGTCGTAGACCCTGGGCGTGCCCGCGCTGCGCGCCACGTCGGTCATGTTCTGCAGCGCCGACAGCTGGTCCGGGTTCGCGGAGTGCTCGGGGTTGGTCTGCATCCCCTCCAGCGTCGCGACGTCGAGGCCGTACAGCGACGCCTCGAAGGAGCGGCCGGGGGAGGGCTGGTTCTGCGCGACCTCCGCGGGCGGGGTCTCGACGCTCGGGCTCGCCGGGGCGTTGTCCCGGACGTCGCCGTCCTGCTGGACCGACGCCGAGTCGTTCGCCGGGACCTTGCCCTGGTCGCCGCTGCGGATGTCCCTGACCGTGTCGAGCAGGCGGTCGAGGTCCGGCGTCGGCCGGCCGCCGACGCGCGCGTCGTTGACGAGGGTCTCGACGTGCGTCTCGAGGTCGACGATGTCCTGCGGCGACACCGACTGCCAGCCGGGGGCGTCCTGGTTCGGTGGCAGGGTCAGCGCGTACGCGGTGAGCGCGTCGTTGCGGTCGTACTGCAGCCGGCGCAGCTCCTGCGTGAGCTGGTCCGCCTGCCGCGTGAGCATCCGCTGCTCCGCCTGGCGCGCGGCCTGGTCGGTGCGCATCAGCTCGGTCTTCCAGGCGTCCGGCAGCGCGTCGGTGACGTGCTTCAGGTTGCCCACCTGGGTGTTGGTCTGCTTGATCTCGGCCTGGAGGTCCCGCAGGTGCTGCTCGATGCCTCCGTTCTTGCCGGCGATCTCCTGGTTGCGGGCCATCTGGGCGATCTCGGCCAGGCGGTCCTGGCTGTCCATGTTCTGGTCGGCCAGCGCGTCGAGCTCGGCGGCGGACTTGCCGAACAGCGACGCCTTGAAGGCGGCGTGCGCCTCGTACGGGCTGATCTCGCGCGCGTCCACCTCGGAGTCCACATCGGACTGCGCATCGACGTCGGACTGGGAGTCGACGTCGGACTGCACGTCGGACTGCACGTCGGGGCTCGGCTGCGCCCACATGGCGTCCCTGGCGGCGATCTTGGCTGCCAGGCCCTCGCGGACCTGCCGCGCCTCCTCGATCTTGGCCAGCAGCTCTGCCTGACGTGCCCTGGACGCCTCGGCGTTCTGCTTGTTCTGCTCGATCTTCTGCAGGTGGGCGTGCAGGTCGGCAACCTGCTTGATGCGGTTCGCGTACTCGGGGTTGGTCGCGAACGACAGCTGGTGCTCCGACTGCTTGACCAGCGCCTCGGCCTCGGCGATCTTCCCGTCGAAGTCGAAGTTGCTGTGGTCCTCGTAGCCGAGCATGCGGTTGACGAAGCCGCGGACGCCGGTGTTGTCGGCCTTGCCGTTCTTGAAGTCGTCCAGGATCTGGTTGGCCTTGTCGACCTGGGCGGTCAGCCCGGCCACGCCGTGCCGGGAGACCTGGGCGATCGCGGCACGCGCGTCCGCCTCGTTCTTGACCCGCTCGTGCAGCGCCTTCAGCTCCGTGGCGTCGAAGCCGGCGTTCTCCGCCGCCGCGATCTCCTGGGTCAGGTGCGCGTCGAGCTGTGCGCGCGCCTGCGGCCCGACCCTCGCGAGCCCGTCCGCGTTCGGGCCCGCCACGAAGTTGTCGAGGGCATGGGTCATGCCGGCCCTGGGACCCGAGTTCCGCAGCGTGTCGATCTGGCTGTTGACGTCGGCGAGGGCATCGGTGTTCTGCGCGATGTCCTGCTTGATCTGGGCCTGGTTCTGGCGGGCCTTGTTCGACTGGAACGCGCTCGGCGTCCACGTCGTCTTGGCCTTCGACTCGTTGATCTTGGTCTGGAGGTCCGCCCGCTGGTCCAGCAGGTCCTTGAGGAGCCCCTGCGGGCCGCCGGGGTGCTCGGCCCCGCGCTTGACCATGAGCGCCTGCTGGGCCGCGTCGAGCAGGGTCTTGTTCTGCGGACCGTTGTTCAGGTCGGCGATGGTCTGGGCGATCTCCGCGGAGGATTTGGTCGAGAGCGAGGCTTCCAGGCCGGCCCGCAGCTGCTGCGGCGACGGGGCGCCGCCGGGGTTGAACGTGCCGTTCTGCGAAGTGACCTGCACCTGCGTCGCGCCGTCCGGGCCGTGCACGGTCTGCACGCCGTCGTTGTCGACGACGACCTGCACGTCGAGGGCCTGCCCGATCGAGTCGGGGAAGTGCGAGCCGACGTGGGAGTCGGCCCACGACGGCGTCTGCAGACCGTGGGCGACGAGGTCGGCGGACGACGGCAGCGCGCCGTTCGTCTTCACCTCCTGCGTGACGTGGTTGATCATGTCCACGTCACCGGGCTTCATGCCGTCGGTGTCGAGACCCGCGTTGACGACGTCCCAGCGCTTCGACGACCCGTTGGCGAGGTCGTTCGAGAGGTTCGCCCGCCACTGGTCGATGTTCGCCCGGGTGTCGGGCAGGTTCGGGTTGAGGTCCGGGTGGTACTTCGCGAGCGTGTCGGGGTCGACCTGGCTCGCGACGAAGTCCGACAGCGCGGGCGGGTTCAGCCCGGGGTGGTTGTGGTTCTGCGGGTTCTGCCGGACGTCCGCGACAACGGCGTCCACAGTGGACTGCACATCGCTGTTGCCTGCCAGCGGTCCGGCGCCCGGCACCGAGACGTGCTGGAACGCGGCACCGCGCAGCACGGACTCGACCAGGCCGGTCCTGTCCGGGTTCGGCGCCGGCGACTGCGCGGGCTGGGCCGTCGAGCCGGGCGGAGGAGCCGGACGCGTGTCGGCGTCGGGCGCCGAGCGGGTCTGCGTGTCCGCCTGGGGCGCCGGACGCGTGTCCGCGTCGGGCGTGGCCGGCGCGGGGCGCGTGTCGACGCTCGCGGTCCCGTCCTGCCGTGCCTGCTGGACGTCCTGGGTGAAGTCGCGGAGGTTCTGGAGGTGGCTGGTGTCGACCCCGCCCGCCTGCCCGTTCTGGATCTGCTGGTCGAGGTGGGTCTGGACGTTCGCGATGTCGGCATCGCTGAACTGCCGCCACCCGAACGAGTTCGGGTCGGCCGGCTGCTGGAACGCGTACGCCGTGAGCGCCGCGTCCCGGTTGTTCGCGAGCTGGTCGAGGCGGTTCTCGTACCGCTGGATGTTGGCCTCGGCCGTCTGCTGGCGGGCCGCCTGGTCGTCCAGCGTCGCCTGGGTCTTGAACATGTTCGGCATCAGGTCGGCGGCGTGCCACCTGTTCAGGTCCGCCCTGGCGTCGTCGAGCCTCGTCTGGACGGACTGCGACCGCGCGTCGTAGGCGAAGGGCGGCGCGGCGGTGCGCGAGATGTCGATCGCGTTCTGGATCGCGGCCGCGCGCTCGGGGTTGTTCGCGTACTGCGGGTTGGCGGCCATCTCCTGCAACGCCGGGGTGTCGAGGCCGTACAGCGACGACTGGAACGAGGGCACCGGCGAGCCCGTGTGCACGGGGTCGAAGCCGCCGGGCACGCTCAGGTCGACGTCCGCGATCGGCGGCCGCGACGCCGGGTCCTGCATGAACGGCATGTCCCGCGGGGCGGGTGCCGGTGCGGGCTGGGCCGCGGGTGCGTTCTGGTCGACGGCGGGAGCCTGGTCGCCGTTGCGGACGTCCTTGATCGTGTCGGCGAGCCGGTCGAGCTCCGGGGTCGGCTGGCCGGTGGCCCGCGCGTCGTTGATCAGCCCCTGCACGTGGTTGTCGATGTCCGCCACGTCCTGCGCGGGCATCGACTGCCACGCGGGGGAGTTGGGGTCGGCGGGCAGCGTCAGCGCGTGCGTGGTGAGCGCGTCGTTGCGGTTGAACGTCAGGTTGTCGAGCTCGATGTTGAGCTCGGTGTCGCGCAGTTCGAGGATCCGCTGGTCCAGGTCGCGTTGCGCCTGGCTGGTGGGCGTCAGCTCGGTCTTCGACGCGGCCGGTCCCGCATCGGTGATGTTCTTCAGGTTGTTGATCTGGTCGCGCGTGTCCCTGATCTCGTTCTGCAGGTCCTGCGCGTGCTGCTCGATGCCGCCCGGCTTCTGCACCGCCGCCAGGTTGCTGGCCATCTGGTCGATGTCGTTGGTGCGGCTCGGGTTGCCGGCGTTCTCGGCGCGCAGTGCGTCGAGCTCGGCGGAGGACTTGCCGAACAGCGAGGCCTTGAACGAGGAGCTCTCCTGCCGCGCCTGCTCCGCGCGGGCCTCCGCGGCCGCCCTCTCCTGGGCGACGCGCTCGGCGTTCGCGGCCATGTCGGCCTTGTTCCGCGCGTCGACCCGGTCCAGCAGCTGGTTCATGCCGTGGATCTTCTCGGCCTTCGCGACCCGGTTGCTGTACGCGGGGTCGTTCGCGAACGCGAGCTGCTGCTCGTTGGTCTTCACCACCGCGTCGGCGTTGGCGATCTCCGCGTCGATGTCGACGCTGCTGTCGAACTCGCTGTTGAAGAAGCGGTTCATGAAGCCGTCGATGCCCGTGTAGAGGTCGCGGTTGCCGCGGAAGTCCTCCAAGGACTGCTTGGCGCTCTCCACGTCGGCCGCCAGGCCTTCGACGCCGTGCTTGGAGATCTTGTTCATCGCCGCGCTCACAGCCGGCTCGTTCTGCACCCGCTGCTGCAGTTCCTTCAGCTTCGAGGCGTCGAACCCGGCGTTCTCCGCGGCCGCGATCTCCTGCGTCAGGTGCGTGTTGAGCTGGTCGAGGGCGGGCTGCTTGAGGTCGGCGAGCTTGTCCAGCTTCGGGGCACCGACGATGTTGTCGACGACGTTGGTCAGGTTCACCCTGGTGGCGTTGTCCTGGATCGTCTTGAGCTGCTTGTCGACGTTGTTCTTCAGATCGGTGTCCCGCGCGATGTCCTGCTTGATCTGCGCCTGGTCCTGGCGGACCTGGTTCGACTGCAACGGTCCCGGCGTCAGGGACAGCTTGGACTTCGAGTCGTCGATCCGGCTCTGGAGCTGCGCCTGCCGGTCCAGCAGGTCCTTCTGGAACCCGCGCGGACCGCCGGGGTGCTCGGACGCGCGCTTGATCAGCTGCGCGTCCTGGGCCGCGTTGAGCAGGGCCTCGTTCTGCTTGCCCTTGCCCAGGTCGGCGATGGTCTGGGCGATCTCCGAGGAGGACTTGGTCGAGAGCGAGGCTTCCAGGCCGGCCCGCAGCTCCTGCGGCGACGGGGCACCGAGGGAGTTGAACGTGCCGTTCTGGTTGCTGACCTGCACCTGCGTCGCGCCGTCCGGGCCGTGCACGGTCTGCACGCCGTCGTTGTCGACGACCACCTGCACGTCGAGGGCCTGCCCGATCGAGTCGGGGAAGTGCGAGCCGACGTGGGAGTCGGCCCACGACGGCGTCTCCAGGCCGTGCGCGACGAGGTCGGCGGACGACGGCAGCGCGCCGTTCGTCTTCACCTCCTGCGTGACGTGGTTGATCATGTCCACGTCGCCCGGCGTCACGCCGTCGGCCTTCGGACCGGCGTTGACGACGTCCCAGCGCTTCGGCGTCCCGTTCGCGAGATCCGCGGCGAGGTTCGCCCGCCACTGGTCGACGTTCGCCTGGGCGTCGGGCAGGTTCGGGTTGAGGTCCGGGTGGAACTTCGCCAGCGTGTCGGGGCTGACCGTGTTCGCCACGAAGTTCGACAGCGCGGGCGGGTTCAGCCCGGGGTGGTTGTGGTTCTGCGGGTTCTGCCGGACGTCGTTGACGACCGCGTCCACAGTGGACTTGACGTCGGTGTTGCTCACCAGCGGCGACGAGTTCGGGACCTGGACGCCCTGGAACGCCGCGCTGCGCAGCACCGACTCGACCAGGCCGACCTTGTCCAGGTTCGGCTGGTGCGGCTGGTTGGGACGGATGTCGACGTCGGCGTCCGAGTTCGTGTCGGAGTCGAAGTCGTAGCTGCCGGGAAGACCCGGCGTGTCCGTCGGCCTCGTCTGCACGTCCGGACCGAGGTCCTTCGGACCGGTGTGGGTGTCCGGGTTCGCCGGTGCCGGGGTGCCGTCCGCGGGCTTGGGAGTCCAGTCGGCCGGCGGCGGCACGGTGGCGGGACCGGCCGGGTTGATCGTGGTGTCGGGCACCATGACCTGGTTGTTCGCGGTGTCCTCGATCCGCCACAGGTGGCGCGGGAGGATGCCGGGGTCCGGCAGGTGGACGTCGGCGCCCATGATGCCGCCGTCGTTCTGGTGCACGCCCGAGTTGGTGTCGTACTGCTGCAGGACGCGGCTCGAGTCCTTGTACTCGTCCGGGATGCCCAGGTAGTGCAGCGTCTCGTGGGCTAGCACCTCGGGGCTCGCGTCGCCGTTCCAGTGCGTCTGGTCGGCGTTCGGGTTGTTCGGGTCGACCTTGACGCTGGTGTGCGCGTCGGCCTTGTTGTCCGTGAACTCGAGGTTCAGGTGGAACTGGTCACCGCTGGGCAGCCGGAAACCCTGGTTGATCAGGTTGTTGACGCCGTTGGTGGCGTTCTCCCTGACCTGGGCCACGACGGCGGGGTCGACGTTCGCGGCAGGGTCGAGGTGCACCTTGACGGTGTACTCCTGCACGAAGTTGCCGGGCGTGGTCTCGATCCGGCGCAGGTCGTAGTTGATCAGGCCCTGGTAGGACTTGACGTTCGACGGCGTGCTGTCGGTCCGCACGTCGTGCACCGTCACGTCGACGGTGCGCACGTCCGTGTCGTTGCGGCGGTCGGCCCACGTGCTGCGGTCGGCCGGGTTCTTCGGCTCCGACCACTCGGCGGTCTTCGACGGGTCGTGGCGCCACGACTCGTCGCTGCGGACGTCCTTGCCCTGGTGCGACTCCGGGGTCGGCGGCGTGGCGGCCGGCGGCGCGCCGACCTTCGGCACGTCCTTGCGGGTGCCGTCGGGGTTCGTGTTCGAGCTCGGAGCCGGCGGTGCCGGGGGAGCGGGCGGTGCCGGCGGCGGGGTGGCCGGGGCGTCCCTGGTCGGCGCCGGGCCGTTGTCGGCGGTGGTGTTCGGCGCCGGGGTGTTCTGTGCCGGGGTGTTCTGCGCCGGCGGGGTGTTCCGCGCGGGCGCGTCGGTGTCGGCCGACTTGTTGGTGTCCGTGTTCGGCTTGACGTCGGCGTCGGTGTTCGGCCTGGTGTCGGCGTCCGGCTTGACGTCGGAGTCCGGCCTGGTGTCGGGGTTCGGCCTGCTGTCGGCGTCGGGGTTGCCCGGTGCCGGAGGCGCGCCGCGCGTGCCGTCGCTCGGGTCGCTGCCGCGCGGGTCGCCGTCGCGGGAACCGCCGTCCCTCGAACCGTCCCTGCCGCCGTCCGTGTCCGGTCCGTCGCCCCTGGAGCCGGGGCCGTTGTCGGTGGTGTTCGGCGCCGGCCGGGGCCTGCCTTCGCCGACGGCGTCCTTCAGCACGTCGTAGGCCGGCGTGACACCGGGTTCCGGCGTCTTGTCCTTGAGCGGGCGGTCCTGCTGGAACGTCTCCGGGTCCTGCTTGAGGATCTTGTACGACCCGTGCTCGGACAGGTCGTCGAAGGCTTCCTTGCGGAACGCGTCACCCAGCGGGTGCCGGAAGGGGATCTCGTGCGTGTCGATGCTGTTCTTGAAGTCCTTGCGGGCGTCCGCGGTGCCGTCGAAGTCGTAGCTGCCGGGCAGGCCGGGCGTGTCCGTCTGGGAGATGGCGTTGATGGTGCCGTGGATGTCGTTGCGGTTGGTCGCCTCGTGGATCGCGAACGCCTGCACGTGCGGCGGCGGCCCGTTGGGGTTCGGGTTGTTGTTCGCCATGTACTGCTGCAGCTGGGCCTGCGCCGACACCAGGGACAGACCGCCCTGGGTGTAGTCGATCAGCACCACGTCCTTGCCGGGCGGCAGCCCGCCCAGGAACTCCCCGAAGTGCTGGTCGAGCATGGCCTGCTGCTCGGGGGTCATCGGCGGGACCTTGGGCTTGCCCGGCTTCGGGGCGTAGGCCGGGTCGAGGATCGAGTCGGGGTCCGCCGGCGACGGCCGGAAGTCCGACAGCGGGATGGACGCCGCGTCGTGACCCTGGTTCTGCAGCGCGGCGACGACGGGCGCGGGGCTGCGGCCCAGTCCGACGTAGGAGAACTGGTCCGGCGGGTACTTGTTGGTGATGTCGGTGGCGAGGTCGTTCACCGCGTCCAGTACGACCTGCTGCTCGTGGATGTTCTGCTGGGCAGCGGCATCCCGCATGTCGTTGTGGAAGTCCGCCGCGTTGTCGATGTCGTACGACTTGGGCGGGCGGGTGGCGGCGTCCGGGCCCGTCGGGTACAGCAGCGGGTGGATCTGGGAGCTGACCGTGGTCTGCTTCGGCCCCAGGTCGATCCCGTTGTCCGCCAGCCACTGCTTGGCCATGTACGGCGTCAGGCCGACCGTCGTGTTGTCGTCGACCTTGATGCCGACGAAGTCCGACGGCGGGTTCGGCATGCGGTCGAGGTCGTTGTTCTTGGCCGGGTTGGGCCAGTAGCCCGAGTCGTCCTTCGGGTCGGGGGCCTTGTAGCCCTCGATCCGCTGCTCGACCTCGGTCTGGAACTCGACGGCGTCCTCGAAGGCCGAGTCCGTGTCGCTGTCGTTGTTCGGGTTGTTGTTCTGGTTGCCGCGGTTGCCCTGGTTGCTGGGCCCCGCCGGGTTCGGCGGCGTGACGACCGGCGCCACGACGAGGTCGGGCGTGGCGTTCGGGTTCGCCGACGTGTTCGGGTTCGGGGTGGCCGTGGTGTTCGGGTTCGGCGCCGCGCCGGTGGGCGACGGGGGCGACGGCCGCGTCTGGACGTCGGCGCTGGGCGCGTTGACGGGCGCGTTGACCGGAGGCGCGGCCGGGGCCGGACGCGTCTGGGCGGGCGGCGGGACGTTCGCCGCGGGGTTGGCCGACGGCGTGTTCGCCGACGGGACGTTCGTGTTCGGCGCCGGGTTCGGGTTCGGGGTGTTCGCCGACGGCGCGTTCGTCTCCGGACGCGGTGCGGGGGCCGGGTTCGTGTTCGGCGAGGTGTTCGCCGCCGGGACGCTCGTCTCCGGACGCGGCGACGGCACGCTGGCGGGCGGCGTCGCGGTGTTCGGCGGCGGGGTGGTGGCCGGCGGGGTGTTCGGGTTCGGCGTGTTGACGGGGGGCGCGCTCGGCACGTTCGCCGGTGGCGTGTTCACCGACGGCGCGTTGGCCGGCGGCGTGTTGGTGTTCGGCGACTGCGTGTTCGGTGCCGGGTTCGGTGCGGGCGCGGGGTTCGGTGCCGGTGCCGGGTTCGGCGCGGGTGCCGGGCTCGGCGTGTTCACCGGCGGTGCGGCCGGTGCCGGGCGCGTCTGTGCCGGCGGCGGCGTGTCCGCCCTCGGCGGCTGGGACGACGGCGTCGTCTCCTGCCTGGGCTGCGGGGTGGTGGCCGGCGTCGTGTTCGGCGACGGCGTGTTGCTCGGCGGGACGTTCGCGGCCGGCGCGTTCGACTGCGGGACGTTCGTCGAGGGCGTGTTCGGCGACGGCGTGTTGACCGGCGGCGTGTTGACCGGCGGTGCGCTGACGGGCGGCGGTGCCGGGCGCGAAGACGCCGGAGGCGGCGTGTTCGTGTTCGGCGCGGGCGCGTTGGCCGGCGGGGTGTTGACCGGCGGTGCGGCCGGTGCCGGGCGCGTCTGGGCCGGGGGTGGCGTATTCGTGTTCGGCGCCGGGGTGCCGGGCGTGTTGACCGGCGGGGCCGCGGGGGCCGGGCGCGTCTGGGGCGGAGCGGTCGACGCGTTGGGCGACGTCGTGCTCGGCGGAGGCGTGTTCGGCGACGACGTGTTCGGCAGCGGCGTCATCGGGGTCGGCTTCGGCGCCGGCGGCGGCGTCGAGGACGACGTGCCGGGTGCCCTGGTGATCGTGTTGTCGGGCGTGGGGGCCTTGGGCGCGTCGAACGCGCCCTTGTTCGCGCCCGTGACCGAGCCGCCGAACTTGTTGCCGCCGCGCTCGCCGCCGACGCCACCGGCACCGCCGGGTGCGCCACCGGGGGCCATGGGCGGCGCCATGCCGCCCGCGTTGGCCGCGGACGACGGGACGGGACCGGGGGTGGCACCG
The DNA here is from genome assembly GCF_042738015.1 of Lentzea sp. NPDC059081. Lineage (NCBI taxonomy): Bacteria > Bacillati > Actinomycetota > Actinomycetes > Pseudonocardiales > Pseudonocardiaceae > Lentzea > Lentzea sp. NPDC059081. The sequence goes on along the minus strand of NZ_JBHYGW010000024.1, from coordinate 21,956 downwards.
CCACGCGGGGCGTTCTGCGAGGGCGAGGTGACCGCGGAGCTCTGCGGGCCGGGGGTCTGCGGACCCTGCGCGCCGGGAGTGCCGGGGTTGCCGGGCCCGTTGTAACCGGGCGCGGTGGGCGTGAACGCGGCAGGGCTCTTGGCGCCGCCACCGGGCGTGGCACCACCGGGCGTGGCACCACCGGGAGAAGTACCACCGGGGGTGGAGCCGGGCGTGCCACCGGGCGTCGAGCCGGGGTTGCCGGGGCCGTTGTAGCCGGGCGCGGTCGGCGTGAACGCCGCGGGCGCCTTCGGGCCGCCGGGGGTCGAGCCGGGCGTGGTGGAGCCCGGCGTGCCACCGGGGTTGGAACCGGGGACCGCACCGGGCCCGTTGTAGCCGGGCGCGGTCGGCGTGAACGGCGCCGGGATGCTCGGCTTCGGGGCCGGCGGGGGAGTCGAGGGCGAGCTGCCGGGAGCCCGCGTGATGGTGCTGTCGGGCGTCGGGGCCTTGGGCGCGTCGAACACGCCCTTGCCGGCCGTCGCGCCGAACTTGTTGCCGCCGCGCTCGCCGCCGACACCACCGGCACCGCCGGGTGCGCCACCGGGCGCCATCGGGGGAGCCATGCCGGGCGACGCGCCGGGCGTGCCACCGCGGGCGCCACCGCCGGCCGCCGGGTTCGAGGTGCCCTGCGAGCCGGGTGCCGTCACGCCGGCCGAGCCGCCGGGGGTGGTGGGGCCGTTGTAACCGGGCGCCGTCGGGGTGAACGCGGCGGGCGCCTTGGCACCACCGCCGACACCGCCGGACGTGCCGCCGGGGGTACCACCGGGCGTGGCGCCCGGCTTCGCGCCGCCACCGGGCGTGGTCGAGCCGGGCCCGTTGTAGCCGGGCGCGGTCGGGGTGAACGCAGCGGGGGACTTGACGCCGGGCGTGCTGCCGGGAGTGCTGCCCGGCTTGCCGGCACCGCCGGGGTTGGTCGCGCCGGGCCCGTTGTAACCGGGCGCGGTCGGCGTGAACGCGGCCGGGCTCTTCACGCTGGGCGTGCTGCCGCCGGGCCTGGTCGAGCCGCCACCGGGGTTGGCGCCGCCGGCGGGACCGGTGTAACCGGGCGCCGTCGGGGTGAACGGCGCGGGCGACTTGACGCCGCCACCACCGGGCGTGGCGCCGGGCTTGCCCGCACCACCGGGGTTGGTCGCGCCGCCGGGGCCGGTGTAGCCGGGTGCGGTCGGGGTGAACGCGGCGGGAGCCTTGGGGGCGCCGCCGGGCGTGGCGCCGCCGCCCTTGACGTTGGGGGTCGCGCCGACGGACGGGCCGCCGGGGACGTTGCCGCCGGTGGGCGTGAAGCTCGCGGGGCCGCCCTTGACGTTCGGGGTCGCGCCGACCGAGGCGCCACCGGGAACGGTGCCGCCGGTCGGGGTGAAGCTGGCGGGGCCGCCCTTGACGTTGGGGGTCGCGCCGACGGACGGGCCACCGGGGACGTTGCCGCCGGTGGGCGTGAAGCTGGCAGGCCCGCCCTTGACGTTCGGGGTCGCGCCGACGGACGGACCGCCGGGCACGTTGCCGCCCGTGGGCGTGAAGCTCGCGGGCCCGCCCTTGATGGCGTTGGGACCGGTCGCGTTCGGTCCACCCGCGACGTTGTTGCCCTTGGTGTTGGTGCCCGCGCCGTTGATGGCGTTGGGACCGGTCGCGTTCGGACCGCCCGCGACGTTGTTGCCCTTGGTGTTGTTGGCCGCGCCGTTGAGCGAGTTCGGCCCCTGGTAGTTGGGACCGCCCTGGGGGTTGTTGCCCAGGGTCGTGTTCGCGGCGCCCTGCGGCGGCTTGGCGTTGGTCGTCGTGTCGAACGACTGGAAGTTCTTCTGCTGGGTCTGGTCGGTGTTGTTGAACGTCTGCTGCGTGGCCTTGAGCTTGTCCTGGACGTCGGTGAACGCCTTGGCGCCCTTGTCCGCCTGCGAGACGGCGTTGTCGTTAGACGAGTTCAGGGCCGGCACCGCGAACAGCCCGATGGGGCCGAGCGCGTTGCCGCTGAAGTTCAGGCCGCGCAGGCCGCCCGAGATGCCCGTGAGCCGGGACCCCAGGTCGCCCGCCTTGTTCTGCAACCCCTGCATCGAGGAGTCGCTGACGGAGAAACCGCTGTTGCCGGTGGGACCGCCGCTGTTACCCGTGCTGGGTGCCGGCGTGGACCCCGGGTTCGGCGCCGGGTTGGTGTTCGGTGCCGGGTTCGGGTTGGGATTGACGTTCCCCTTGGCCATGAGCGGCGCTTCTCCAGTACTGCGTCAGAACGAGGCGGGACCAGGGGTCCCGGCTGTCGGCTGGACTTACTCTGCGGACCGTGCGGGCTCGGACCGACTACGGCCGCGCCGCGCCGCCGTCCGTCCGGTCGCTCTCGAAGGCGGCGGTCGGCCGGAGCGGCTCGTTCGCCATGAGCGGGTTGACGCTCTCGTAGACCGGCTGGGCCTCGATGCGCGAGTACTCACGCGGCTGCGCCGGCTCGAGGGCGTCGGAGGCGTACGACATCTGCGTCCGCGCCATCGGCTCGTAGCCCGCCGACATCGGCTGGAGCGGCTCCGAGGACGGCGTGGAGTCGGCGTAGTACATCTCCCGCGCCTGCATCGGCTGAACGTCGTGGACCGGGGCCCCCGCCGTCTGGCTGACACCGGACACCATCGTCGAGTCCGTGGCCGCGTCGGCGCGCTGGAACATCTGCGCGGGCTGGGCCTCGACACGTTCGAACGCCTGCATCGGCTGGAGCGGCTGCGCCTCGACCCGCTGGAACGACTGCACCGGCTGGAGCGGCTGCGCCATCTCGGTGCGGTGCACCGCCTGCAGCGGCTGGACGGGCTGAGCCATCTCCGTGCGGTGCACGGACTGCTGCATCGGTTGCAGCGGTGCCATCTCCGTGCGGTGGACGGCCTGCTGCATCGGCTGCAGCGGTTCAGCCGCGATGCGCTGGGCCGCCTGCATCGGCTGCAGCGGCGCGTCGGGCATGCGTGCGACGTGTGCGGCCTGCAGCGGCGCGTCGGGCATGCGTGCGACGTGTGCGGCCTGCATCGGCTGCAGCGCTTCCCGGGCACGGAGCTCGCCCTGCTGCGCCGGTCGCACGGCCTCCCGGGCACGGAGCTCGCCCTGCTGCATGGGCTGCAGGGCCTCCTTGGCGCGGAGCACGCCCTGCTGCGCCGGCTGCGCCTGCGCCATCCTGGCCATCATCGGGGCGGTCGCCGTCGCGGTGCCGTCGGCCTGGACGGTGCCGACGCGGTTGTGCAGCACACCCTGCGCCGCGGTGGTGTCCGCGAGCATCTTGCTTGCCGTGGCGCCTGCGGTGGCCGTACCGGTGCCGGTGCCCTGGCCACCGGTCTGGCCACCGGTCTGGCCGCTGCCGCCACGCGCCTCGTCGACGGCCTTGTCGACGTCGTTCTGCGCCTTGTAGCCCTCGTAGCCGATCTCGGCGGCGTCGGCGCCGTTCTCGAAGCGCTCCCAGCCCTTGCTGATCTTCTTCATGATGTCGTCGACGTCGCCGATGCGCTTCATCTGGCGACCCAGCGCGGCGACGACGCGCGCGACGCGGGACGCGATGTTCACGCCCAGCGCGACGGCCTTGCCGACCGCGAAGCCGCAGAAGATCGGGATCGAGGCGCCGAACGTCGGGATCATCGCGGCGGCGGCGAGGATCGCGCCACCGATCAGCGAACCGATGAGCTGGGCGATCAGGTCGCGGACGATGTCGCGCAGCACCGTGACCAGCATGCCCATGATCGCGACGATCTTGGCCTTGGTCTCGACGGCGCTCGCGAGCTCGTCGAGCTCCTGGTACATGCCGTCCATCGAGGTCTTGAACCGCTCGGACGACTGACCGGTCCAGCCGTCGAACGTGGCGAGGCCGCTCTTGTGGTCCTCGGCGAGCTGGCGGAGCTCGACCGCGCGGGCCTTGTTGGCCTCGACGTTGGCCTGGATCTCCTCCGGGTTGCCCATCAGCTGGTTCAGGGCGTCGCGCAGGAAGCTCACGTGCTCGATCAGCCAGCCCACGCCGGCACCGATGATGCTGCCCAGGGGGTCGATCGCGAGCATCACCGTGGCCGAGGCCGCACCGATGGCGTTGAACGTGATGTCGAGAGCCTTCTCGGTCTCGGACTCCGCGTCCTTGCTGATGCCGTCGATGAGGCTGCCGTAGGCCTCGATGAACAACGAGCCCTTGAGCTTGTTCTCCTCGGTGATCTTCATCCCGGGAGGTGACGCGATTGGGGTTTCTGGCGCTGTCATCGTTGTTCCTTACCAGGGCTGGTTGTCGTCGTCATCGTCGGCGGCCGCTCGGGGCCGCCCGCGGACCGGCGGCGGCGCGGGGGCCGCCGGCCTGCTCACCGGCGGGGGAGCGGGAGCCGGTTCCGGCTCGTCGTCGACCTCGTCGTAGGTGTCGTTCTCCTCGACCTCGTTCTCGTCCGCCGGGATCGAGTCCGAGACCATCTGGTACGCCTCGGTGCCCTCGCCGAGCGGCTTGAACAGCTCAAGCACCTGCTCCGCCGCCTGCTTCTGGGCCTTGCGCGCGGTCTCCAGGATCACCGCGGTGAGCCGGGGGCCGCCCAGCTCCATCGCGCGGTGACCCAGCTGGAGGTTCTGCAGGCCGCCGTTGGGGCCCACCGTCACCGTGACCGCGCCGTCCTTCGACGTCACGGTCGCGGAGGACGCCGCGAAGTTCTCGGTCAGGTTCTCCGACTTCTGCTTCAGGTCGGCCAGCTTGGCCTCGTACTCTTCGACCCACTGGTACGGGTTCGCGGATGTCACACGGTCCTCCGGCGGCGGTGGTTCAACTGCGGCGCGATTTTCTTCTAAGCGAGCACAGCGTCGATGCGGGTGGCGATGCGGTCGTTGTCAGTCGGCGAGAGGCTGAGCCAGCCGTCCGAGTTGACCATCAGGTAACGGCCCTGGTGGGTGTCGAACCAGTTGATCACGACGTTCGCGCGCTGCTGGTCGCGGGTGACGCCGAACTGGCCGCCCGCGACGCGGTTCGCCGCGAGCTCCCCGAACTGCTTGGCGTCCTGCGGGGACAGCCCCGCCTGCTGCAACGCGTTCAGGTCGTCGTCGCCCTTGTCCTCGGCCACGCCGAAGAAGTCGTCGGAGGCGTTCTGCTCCTCCGCCTCCTTGATCGCGACCGCTTCCTTGAGCGTCTCCACCCGCACGTTGACCGCCGTGCCCGGACCGGGCTCACCGTCGGGCAGCACCCGCACGATCTCGCGGGCGATGCCGGTCTCCCGGATGGTCAGCAGCCCCACCCGGTCGTCGTCGATGATCGCCAGCACGGCCCGGTCGCCGTTGGACGCGGCCAGCGCCCGCACGGTCCGGTCGAGTCCCGCGACGGCGTCGACGGAGACCTTGTGGCTGTCCAGCAGCCGGAGGTGGTCCTCCAGCCGCTGGTTGCCGACCAGACCGCGCTGGCGCAGCTCGTCGAGCGTGTTCTCACGCAGCACCCGGCGGTCCTGCTCGGTGTCGCCCTCGCTCGGCACGTCCAGCGGGTAGGGCATCCTGCCGAGCCGCAGCTCGTGCCACAGGACGTCGAACTCGCGCGGCGAGAGCAGGAACTCCGGCGTGATCACGACGCGTCAGGCCCCTTCTGCTTCTTGGCCTTCGCGGCACCGATGACCGACGGAGGCAGGTTCTCACCGGGGACCTCGAACAGGTCGCCGCCCATGATGTAGCTGGCGGAGCGGTGTTCCTTGTCGTCCTCGCCCTTGCCGCCACCGGGAGCGCCGCCCATCGGGGCACCACCCATGCCGGCACCGGCCGCGGACGCGCCACCGGGGCCCGTCATGCCCATCGGCATGCCGCCGCGCATCTGGCTCTGCACACCGGCGGAGCCACCGGGCGTCATCGAACCGCCCGCACCCGCGCCACCGGCCGCGCCGCCACCGAACCCGCCGCCGCCACCGGCACCCATGGAGGGGGTGAACCCCTTCATGCCGGCACCCGCGCCGCCGCCACCACCGGCACCGCCACCACCGCCGGCGCCGCCACCACCGAAGCCACCGGTTCCACCAGGACCGGTGTAACCCGGCGCCGAGGGGTTGAACTTGGGATTCTGCGGCACGTAGTTCGGGTTGGTGATGTCCTTGCCGACGGTCGGCACCTTGGGGATCTGCGACTGGTACTGGCTGTCGCCGCCCTTGCCGCCGGTCGAACCGGGCGTGAAGCCGCCCATCTGGGGCGTGTAGGTGCTGCTGCCGCCCCCGCTGCCGCCACCACTGAAGCCGCTGGTGTACGTGCTGCCGGTGTTCGCGGCGGGGGAGTAGTTCGGCGCGGTCGGCGTGTACGCACCGGCCGTGTTGGTGTTGCTGCTGCCGGGGTTGTAGTTCGGCATCTGCGGCGTGTAGCTGCCGCCGCCACCACCGCCGCCGCCACCTCCGTTGGAGCCCGTGGCACCGGGGCCCGTGTAACCGGGAGCGGACGGGTTGTAGGACGCCGCGGCGGGCTGGTTCGCACCGGTTCCCGCGCCGGCACCGCCGCCGCCTGCGCCACCACCGGCACCGCCACCCGCGCCACCGTTGACGCCGGGCGGGGCCGAGACGGCACCGGCACTGGCGGCCTGGGTGGACATGAAGGCGTCGACGCCGCCGAGCGCGGGCGCCGCACCCGAGCGGCCCACGGCCATCACCGGTTCCTCGACCTGGCCGGTGTTCGGGTTGAACGGCGGCTTGAAGGTCGGCACCGACGAGTCGATCTGCCGGGAGTTGCTCTCCATGGTGGTCATGACGGTGACCGCCTGGTCGTGCGCGGCCCGCGAGGCCGCGTTGGCCATCGCGATGTCCATCGAGGCGGCCACGAACGCGGGCGTGCCCGGCTGCGAGAGCGCGGCGGCCGCCTTGTTGTAGTCGAACTCGACGGGCGCCGGCATCTGCGCGCGGGCGGACTCCATGACGCGGCCCTGGTCGGCGACCTTGGTGCCGACCTCGACAGCGGTCTTGGCGGTCTCGTCGACCCAGTCCCCGAGCTTCTTCATCGCGTCGCGCGCGGCCTCGGCGGCCCCGCCCGTCCACTTGGACTCCGACGCGGTGATCACGGAGTTGATGGTCCGCGACGCCTCGGTGAGCTCGTTGCCGTACTTGCTCCAGTCGGAGCTGATCTGGCCGGCCTGGCCGGGGTCGTTGTTGTTGTGCACCGCGGCGTAGAGCTCTTGGTGCGATCGCGACGCCCAGTTCTGCGGGTCCGTGAGGACCGGGACGTTCTCGATCTGCCTGGGGTCGGTCTCGGGGGGCATGACCGGCTCGCCTCTCGACTCGATGGACACGACGGGGCCGTCAGGCTCCCGTGGTGCCCATGTGCTTCTTCAGTTCGGTCTGCTGTTCCTCGTCGAGGCGCGTGAAGTTCTCGATCGCCTCCACGATCGAGTTCTTCGTCTGCTCGAGAACCGTGCGGTACGCGGTCATGACGCTGACGAACGAGTACTGCTCACCCTCCGCCCGGTGGGTGAACTTGTCGCGCATCTTGTCGCCGACCGGGTTGGCGCCCAGCGGCGCCGGACGGGCGATGCTGTTGTTCGCGCGCTCGAGCCACGAGTCGACCTGGTCGATCTGGGCCTGGAACTGCTTGCGGAGCTCCTCGCCCGCGTCCGGGTCCAGCTGCACCTGACCCGAGCTGACGGTGTCCTTGAGCGGGACAGCGTCGTTGTCACCGACGATGTACATGCGGGCAGTATCGGGGGTTCTTTGTTACATCGCTCGCTTTCCCGCGTGCGAGTTACCAAATGAGACCGACGTTCACAATGCGCTGAGTCGGGGCGAAACGGGCCACTACCAGGTGAACGACGTGTAACGAACGTGATCGTTTGCGCAGGTTGTGGGAGCGCTCTCCGCCTGCTGCCCGAACGGGCGTCCCGCCCCTGTTCACACCACTCGATCGGGCAGTCACCAGGGGGCTGTGTGATCCAAATCACATAGGTCAATACCTGGAATTTAGGGCGGTCTTGAGGTTGATCACGCTCAGGTTCGTCCATCACCGGATCGGTTGAATCCGGGGACCCGGTGAGACGAGCGCGGGCGCACTCGACAGAGTACGCCCGCGATGACCGTTTTGGATCAGTTCTGTGCTTCGGATCGCCTCACGCCAGCACGGCGTTGATGCGCGTCGCGATGCGGTCGTTGTCGGTGGGCGAGAGGCTCAGCCAGCCGTCGGAGCGCACCATCAGGTAGCGGCCCTGGTGGGTGTCGAACCAGTTGATCACCACGTCCGCGCGGTTCCTGCCGTGCGTGACGCCGAACTGCCCGCCGGCGACGCGGTTGTTCGCGAGCTCGTCCATCTGCCGGGCGTCCTGGGCGGAGAGCCCCGCCTTCTGCAGCGCCTGGCGGTCGTCGAGCTCGTCGTCCGCGGCGCCCCACGGGTCCTCGGAGTCGTCGTCCTCCGGCTCGGCCTCCTGGAGCGCGACCGCCTGCTGCAACGTCTCCAGCCGCACGGAGAGGGCGCTGCCGGGACCGGCCTCGCCCGCGGGCAGCACCCGCACGATCTCCCTGGCCAGCCCGGTGGGCCTGATCTCGGTTAGCCCGACCCTGCCGTCGTCGATCACCGCGACCACCGCCTGCGACCCGTTGGACGCGGCCAGCGCCCGCACGGTCCGGTCGAGCCCCGCGACGGCGTCGACGGACACCTCGTGGTCGTCGAGGACCCGCATGAGGTCCTCGAGCCGCGCGTCGTCACCGATGCCGCGCCGGCGCAGCCCCTCGAGGGTGCTGTCCTGCAACGCCTTGCGCTCCTGTTCGGTGTCTCCCTCGCTGGGCACGTCGAGCGGGTACGGCATTCTGCCGAGCCGCAGCGTCTGCCACAGCACCTCGAACTCGCGGGTCGACAGCAAGTACTCGGGCGTGATCACGAGTGCTCGGACCTTTCTCTCCTCATGGCGACTGTGCGCGCAGTATCGAGCAGTTTTCGGACACGTGGTCACGATTCATCGGATACGTACCCGGTCGAGGCGATTTTTCACAATCTGTCCCGGCAGGTCGGGGCCGTGGTGGCGGTGGGGGCGAAAGGGCACTTTAGGGGCGGTGTGCGGGAGTGTGGGAGCGCTCTCATGTCGGTGGTCGGAGGGGTGCGGCGGGGGTCGTTCACAGGGTGGTGGCGGGGCGGGTGCGGCTGTTCGCGTGACCCAACTCACACGGTTGGGCGCCTATTGAGACGTGCAGGTCGCTTTGGGGCTGGTGGTTCGGGGTGTTCGGCGGGTGTTGTCGGATTGATGGCTTCAGTGTGGACCAAAGTCAATCACTCCGCCCCGTCGGGTCTTCCAGCGCGCGCTCCGGCAGCGCTCCAACCGCGCCTCGACCCCAGACCAGCGCCACGCCGCGCCGCGCCGACCAGCGCCGACCCGCCACCCCGCGCCACTCTCGCCCGACGCCACGCCGCCCCACGCCGGCCAGCCCGCGCCTGGTCTCCGCGCCGACGCGCGCCAACCCGTCCCGCCTCGCCCCGCCTCCACCCTCGCCCCGCCTCCACCCTCGCCCCGCCTCCACCCTCGCCCTCGCTCTCCGGTCCGACCCGCCTGGTCTCGCCCCTGCTCTCCGCACCGACCCCGAATCGACAGCGACCCCGCACTGCCGCCTGCAACCCTCGCCGCCTCCGACGCCCGGCGAGCCCGCACTCCCGTCAAGCTCGGAGGCCGGCCGGGCTCAGCCCAGCCCTCGCCTCGAACCGGCACCGCGCCCTCCCTGGCCCCGACCTCACGCGGCCTCGATCCCGAAGCCCGCCCCGCCGGCCCCCTTGGCGTCCCGCCCCCGCGTCCTGCCCACCCCGCGACCGCCTGCCCCCGCGTCCTGCCCGCCCCGCGTCCGCCCGCCCCGCGTCCGCCTGCCCCGCGTCCGCCTGCCCCGCGTCCGCCTGCCCCGCGTCCGCCTGCCCCGCGTCCGCCTGCCCCGCGTCCGCCTGCCCCGCGCCTGGCTGGCCCTCCGCCCATCCTCCGCCTGTCCTCCACGCGCCCGTCCCGACCTCCGCCCCCGAAGCTCCTGAACCCCCAAAACCCACCGCCCCCAACCCCGAAGCCGCAAGCCCCTCGCCCCTCTCCCTCCACCGGCGCTCGGCGGCGCACCCACCAGGGTGTGAGGATCGTGCGGTGACCGTCTCCCCGTGGGCGCCCCTGCGCCGCAGCGCGTTCCGGGCGCTGTGGCTCGCCCAGTTCGCCTCCAACATCGGCACGTGGGCGCAGACCGTCGGTGCCCAGTGGCTCATGGGTGACCTCGGTGGCACGGCGCTGCAGGTCGCGCTCGTGCAGACCGCCACGACGCTGCCGGTGTTCCTGCTCGTCGTGCCGGCCGGGGCGCTCGGCGACATCCTCGACCGGCGGCGGGTGCTGCTGGGCGGGCAGGCGTTGATGCTGCTCGGCGCGGGTGGGCTGATGCTGCTGGCGGGCACGGGCAGTGCGTCGCCGGCGAGTCTGCTCGGGTTGCTGGCGCTGATGGCGATCGGGCAGGCGTTGTCGATGCCGTCGTTCCAGGCGATCCAGCCGGAGCTGGTGTCGCGCGAGGAGATCCCGCAGGCGGCGTTGCTCAACGGCGTCAACATGAACGTGGGCCGCGCGATCGGGCCGGCGCTCGGTGGGCTGCTGATCGCGCTGGCGGGGCCGGAGGCGACGTTCGCGTTCAACACCGTCTCGTTCCTCGGCGTGCTGGTCGTCCTAGCCCGGTGGCGGCGGCCGTCGGACCACCGGCCGCTGGGAGCCGAGCACATCACCACCGCGCTGCGGACGGGGGCGCGGTACGTGGGCAGTTCGCCGTTGTTCCGGCGGGTGCTCACGCGACTGACGGTGTTCATCGTGTTCGGCAGCGGGTTGTGGGCGTTGTTGCCGGCGATCGCGCGTGGGCCGTTGCAGCTCGACGCCAGCGGGTACGGCGTGCTGCTCGGCAGTGTCGGCGCAGGGGCGATCGGCGGCGCGTTCGTGGTGCCGAAGTTGTTGCAGCGCATGAGCAAGAACCGGCTGGTGCTGTTCGCGACGCTCGTCTACGTGGCGGCCACGAGCACGGCGGTGCTCACCGCGAGCGTGGCGCTGGTGATCGTGGCGATGCTGTTCACCGGCGCGTGCTGGATCGCGACGCTGTCGACGTTCAACGCCTCCGCGCAGATCATGCTGCCCGCCTGGACGCGGGCCCGCGCGCTGGCCTACTACCAGCTGATCCTGATGGGCGGCCAGGCGCTCGGCGCCGTGGTGTGGGGTGCGATCGCGGACGCGTACGGGCTGAGGACCGCGATGATCGTGCCCGCGGTCGCGATGGCGGTGCTCGTGACGTGCGCGACGAGGTGGCTGCCGTTGATCGACCGGCCGCTCGACGTCAGCCCGGCCACGTACTGGGAGGAGCCGCCGGAGATCGGCGACACCCAGGCCGGTCCGGTGCTGGTCACCGTCGAATGGCCGGTCGCGGCCGAGAACGAGGCCGAGTTCATCGACGCCATGCAACGCGTCGGCAGGGCGCGGCGGCGCACCGGCGCCACGATGTGGGGGCTCTTCCGCGACACCGAGAAGCCCGAGACGTTCCTCGAGACCTTCACCGTCGCGACCTGGCAGGAGCACCTGCGCCAGCACGTCGAGCGCGGCACGGTCGTCGACCAGCAGAACCAGGAGACGGCGCGGGCGCTCGCCAAGGGACCCGCGCACGTGCGGCACCTGCTGTTCGCGGAGCCGACCAAGCCGGAGTAGCAGTCCATAGCAGCGGGCTATGAGCGGACGAGATGATCGCGGGATCACCGGTGGTGTGACGCTCGGAGGCACCTCGCCCCCTGCGGAGGACCTCATGAGATCGCTCGCGTTGGCGCTGGTGGCCGGTCTGCTCGCACCCGCCACGGCGCAGGCCGCCGAAAGCACGCCGGCAAGCCCGCTGCTGCCGCCGGAGGTGGCCAGGAACCTCCACCACACGACCACGCCACCGGTCCGCGCTACCGCCGTCGACTACCCGGCCGACCTGCGCGCGCTGACTTCGGTGCTGGACAACTACACCAGCGCCGACGACGACCGCCAGTACCTGGTCCACGACGCCACCCGCTAGCTCGGCAGGTTCCTGCAGTACAACGACATCGCGCCGCGCTCCCTGCTCACCGACCTGGCGCGGCGGGGCGACGTCGTGGGCCGGCTCGCGCCGCCGTGGGTCGGCGTCGCCGAGATGGCCGACTGGTACGACAAGGCCAACCGCGGCCGTTACGGCACGTGCGACTTCCGCGCGACGATCGACCGCCGCGTGCTCACCGTGCGGTACACGTGCAGCGCGTCGCTGAGGATCCGCGCCCAGCAGCTGACGCGGACGCAGCTCCGCCAGACGTGCGCCTCCCTCGCGGGTCAGGACGCGGCCTTCCACAGCGTGGTGCGCGATCTGGGACCTGTCGCGGGCGCCCGGGACCACCTGACGCGGGTGGTCGGCGCCCGGTACGACGCGGACTGGTTCGCCTGGCTGGGCACGGTGGCCTGACGGGGGAGTCGCGCGGTCCGGTGGACGCCGGGCCGCGTGGTCTCAGCCCGTCGAGGTCAGCGCCGCTCCCCGCTCCTCCCACCACGGCCGGAAGACCGGACTGGCCAGCGCCTGCTCCGAGTACGCCGCCAGCACCTCGGCGAACACCCTGCTCGCCTGGCCGAAGCGCAGTCGTTCCCGCCGCCAGCAGAACACCAGCCGCATCCGCATCGGCGACCCCGCCAGCGGCCGCACCGCCACCCCCGGACCGCCCTGCGACGTCGGCTCGACCAGCTGCACGGCCTGGCCCGCCGCGATCAGCTGACGGCCGGCGCCGCTCGGCATCTCGAACCGGATCCGCGGCACGAACCCCACCGCCCGGCAGGCCGCGCGCAGGGCCGTCAGCGACCCGTCCTCGGCTCCCGGCGGGCCGACCCACGACGCGTCGGCCAGGTCGGCGAGGTGCACTTCCGACTGCGAGGCCAGGGGATGTGAGGCGGGAAGTGCGATGTGGACGGGCACCCACGGCACCACGATCCGTTGTCCGACGCCGCGCGGCAGGCCGAGGTCGCCCTCCTCGTCGACCGCGATCACGGCCGCGTCGAGGTGGCCGTTCCCCAACGCCAGCGCGAGGCCTGTCGAGGACGGGTCGACGACCATCGTCACGTCGTCGAGCAGGGTCTCCAGACGCGCGTACAGCGGGGCGACGCACTCCATGTGCACCGAGCCGAAGCGGACCGGTCCGTCCCGGCCGGTCATGTCCGAGCCGAACGCGTCCAGCTCCACCAGCAGCAACCGGGCGCGTTGCAGCATCTGCGCGCCCAGGGCGGTGGGGACGGCGCCGGCGCGGCCGCGGTCGAAGAGCCTGCCGCCGACCAGTCGCTCGACCCGTTGCAGCAGGGTGGTCAGGGAGGGCTGGGAGATGCCGAGCTGGGTCGCCGCGCGCGAGAGGCTGCCCGCGTCGCCGATGGCGCAGACCGCCCTCAGGTGCCGGATCTCCAGTTCCATAGCTCCAGGCTATCCCCGATCCGGATTGGCGGGACCCCGCCGGGAGGCGCGAGGGTGGTAGGCGAGGACCACTCCGGAGGGAAGCGAATTGGCTCGCACACGCCGCGACATGGCGAAACTGGTGGACGCGGACGGGTTCCGCACCTACATCCGCGACGGCTGGGGCGAGTGGGACAGCTCGATCGACCTGCCGCCGGGCACCGCCGAGGCCGCCCGGGAGCACCGCGCACGGCTCGCCGGGGCGTTGCCGGGCAAGAGGATCGCGCTAGCGGCGGGACGGGCGCACGTCCGGTCCAACGACATGTTCCACGAGTTCCGCGCCGACAGCGACTTCGTGTGGCTGACCGGCTGCCAGGTCGAGGGCGCCGTGCTGGTGATGTCCGGCGACGACGCGACGGTGTTCGTGCCCGTGCCGTCGGAGACCCACAGCGTCGACTTCTTCGGCGACGCCGACCGCAGCCCGTTCTGGATCGGCGCCGCCGCAGGCCCGAAGGAGTGGGGCGAGGCGCTCGGCATCACCGCCCGGCCGATCGAGGACCTCGCCACCGCCCTGCGCGGCCGTCACCCCGAGACGCTGACGGCCAAGGGCGTCGACCCGCTGCTCGACGCGCTCACCGGCTCGCACAGCGACGACCTCCGCACCACCCTCGCCGAGCTGCGCCGCATCAAGGACGACTGGGAGGTCGACCAGCTCCGCCAGGCCGTCGACGCCAGCGTGAAGGGCTTCGCCGACGTCGCCATGGAGCTCGGCCAAGCGGTGCGCGGCGGGGGAGAGCGCTGGCTGCAGGGCACGTTCGACCGCCGTGCGCGCACCGAGGGCAACGGCCCCGGCTACATCTCGATCGTCGCCGCCGGCCACCACGCCCCGGTGCTGCACTGGACGCGCAACGACGGCCGCGTGAACGACGCCGACCTGCTGCTGCTCGACGCCGGTGTGGAGATGAGGTCGCTCTACACCGCCGACGTGACCCGCACGTTCCCGGTGGGCGGCGAGTTCTCCGGCGCCCAGCGCCAGGTCTACGACCTCGTGCACGCCTCGCACGTCGCGGCGCTCGCGGAGGTCAGGCCGGGCAACGACTACAGCGCCTTCCACCACACCGCCATGCGGGTGCTCGCCGAGGGCCTGCACGACTGGGGCCTGCTGCCGGTCAGCGTCGACAAGGCGCTCGACCCCGGCGGCCAGCACCACCGGCGCTACATCGTCTGCGGCACCGGGCACTTCCTGGGCCTCGACGTGCACGACTGCGCCGACGCCCGCCAGGAGACCTACCAGCAGGGCATCCTCGAACGCGGCATGGTCCTGACCGTCGAGCCGGGCCTGTACTTCCACCCCAACGACGAGACGCTGCCGCCGGAGCTGCGCGGCATCGGCGTGCGCATCGAGGACGACCTCGTCGTCACGTCGACGGGCGCGGACGTCCTGTCGGACGCGCTGCCGATCGCGGCGGACGACGTGGCCGCCTGGGTGCGCAAGCAGCGCTCCTAAGTGGACGGACTGGAGCGGGCCCAGGCGAACGTCAGTTCCACGGCCCGCTTCCAGTTCGCGTACTCGTCCTCGCGGTGCCGGGCGTCCATCACCGGGTTCCACCGCGCGGCCAGGTGCCAGTTGCGCCGCAGGCCTTCGAGGTCCGGCCAGTACCCGGCCGCGAGCCCCGCGGCGTAGGCGGCGCCGAGCGACACCGTCTCCGCCACCAGCGGCCGCATCACCGGCACGTCCAGCACGTCCGCGATGAACTGCATCAGCAGGTGGTCGGCCGTCATTCCGCCGTCCACCTTGAGCACCGGCGTCGGTGTCCCGAGGTCGGCGTTCATCGCGTCGACGACCTCGCGCGTCTGCCAGCCGGTCGCCTCCAGCACGGCGCGCGCCAGGTGGCCCTTGTTGATGTACGACGTCAGCCCGACGACGAGCCCGCGCGCCTGCGCTAGCCAGTGCGGCGCGAAGAGCCCCGAGAACGCGGGCACGATGTAGCAGCCGCCGTTGTCCTTCACCGTCCGCGCCAGCGTCTCGATCTCCGGCGCGGAGTGGATGAGGCCGAGGTTGTCGCGGAACCACTGCACCAGCGACCCGGCGACGGCGATCGAGCCCTCCAGCGCGTACGCCGGCTCGCCGCCGATCTGGTAGCCGATCGTCGTGAGCAGCCCGTGCTTCGACCGCACCAGCTCGGTACCGGTGTTCATCAGCAGGAACCCGCCGGTGCCGTAGGTGCCCTTGATCGACCCCTTCTCGAAGCAGGTCTGCCCGAACAGTGCCGCGTGCTGGTCGCCCAGCGCCGCCGTGATCGAGATGCCCGGCACCACCCGCGTGGTCGTGCCGGAGATCTCCGTCGACGGCCGGATCTCCGGCAGCATCGAGGCGGGCACGCCGAAGAACTCGAGCAGCACCGGGTCCCACTGGCGCGTCGAGAGGTTCATCAGCATCGTCCGCGACGCGTTGGTCACGTCGGTGACGTGCAGGCCGCCGCTCACGCCGCCGGTGAGGTTCCAGATCAGCCAGGTGTCCATGGTGCCGAACAGGACGTCGCCGCGCTCGGCCTTCGCGCGCAGGCCGGGGACGTTGTCGAGCATCCACCGCAGCGACGGCGCCGAGAAGTAGGTCGCCAGCGGCAGGCCGCAGCGGTCGCGGACCTCCTCGATCCCCGGCTTGCTCTGCCACTGCGCGACGAGCTCCTCGGTGCGGATGTCCTCCCAGACGATCGCGCGCCCGACGGGGACGCCGGTGTGCCGGTCCCACAGCACGAACGTCTCGCGCTGGTTCGTGATGCCCAGCGCCACCACCTGGTCGGCGGTGATCCCGGACTGCCGCAGCGCCTGCGGCATGATCCGGTCGACGTTGCGCCAGATCTCGACCGCGTCCTGCTCCACCCAGCCCGGCCGCGGGTGGTACTGGCGGTGCTCGCGCTGGGCCACCGCGACGAGCCGGGCGTTCTGGTCGAACACGATGCAGCGCGTCGACGTCGTCCCCTGGTCGATGGCCATTACGAACCGTTGCACGGCGAGCCCCTCAGTTCTCGTCGACAAGCGAAGTGGTCACGGACTCCGCGGCCTGCGCGACCAGCCTCACCAGCGCGGCGCGCGGCCGCCCCGCCGAGTCGCACAGCCGGTCGGCGGAGCCGGAGATCCCGATCGCGCCGACGACGAGGCCGCCGGGGATCCGGATCGGCGCGGCGATGCTCGCCTCGCCCGGCATGTACTCCTCGGCCTCGCCCGCCCAGCCCTGCGACCGGACCTCCGTCAGCACGCGCTCCAGCATCTGGGCGCGCGTGATCGTCCTGCGCGTCAACGACGTCAGCTCCCGCCGGCGCGCGGCCGCGGACAGGTCCGGGTCGTAGGCAAGCAGCACCTTGCCGAGCGCGGTCGCGTGCAGCGGCAGCATCGCGCCGATGCCGAGGGTCTGCATGGAGTCGTCCGGCCGGAACACGTGGTGCACGACGAGCACGGCGCCGTCGTGGTGCATGCCGATCCTGACCTCCTGACCACTGCGGGCGGCCAGCGTGTCGGCCCAGTTGATCGATCTGGACCGCAGCTCGTTGGCGTCCAGATAGGACGTTCCGAGGTGGAGCAGGGCCGCGCCGAGCCGGTAGCGGCCGGTCGCCGGGTCCTGCTCGACGAACTCGACCCGTTGCAGCGTCCGGAGAATCCCGTGCGCGGTGCCCCGCGCCAGACCGAGCGAGTCCGCGATCTCCGTGAGACCGTGGTGGCCGGAGCCGCGCGCCAGCAGCCGCAGCACGGCGGCGGCGCGTTCGATCGACTGGATGGGTCCCGGCACCCGGAAAACGTAATTGAGACGACCCGTGTCGGCAATGTCGAACAGTTAGGGCGGCCGTCACCCTCGGAAACCGGCCTGAAACGCCTTGTCTGCGCGCAGCGTGACCGGGTGGTCACGCGTTCGGGGGTCGCAGGTGTCGACATTGTCGAAACGCGCCCGTTGAGCAGGCGTGACGCGGCTCATTACGTTCCGGCTCAGTCACCACGGGGTGATCAGCCGTTCAAGGACGAATGGGAGGCCAGCGTGGGTCTCGGGACTGTCTTCCTCAGCGAGGTGCTCGGCACGGGCGTCTTGCTGTTGATGGGTGCGGGCGTGGTGGCCAACGTGCTGCTCGCCAAGTCGAAGGGGTTCGACGGCGGCTGGCTGTTGATCAACTTCGGCTGGGGCCTCGGCGTCTTCGCCGGTGTCTACATCGCGTACAAGTCTGGTGCGCACCTCAACCCCGCCGTGACGGTCGGCATCCTCACCAGCGGTGCGTCCGAGTACGCCCCCGGTGTGCCGGTCAGCCTCGGCTCGACGCTCGTCTACTTCGCCGGTGAGATGATCGGCGCGTTCCTCGGCGCGGTCGTCGCGTGGCTCGCCTACAAGCCGCACTTCGACGAGACGCCCGACGAGGGCCTCAAGCTCGCCGTCTTCTCGACCGGCCCGGCGATCCGCAGCTACGCCTGGAACCTCGTCTGCGAGGTCATCGGCACGTTCGTCCTGGTCATGGTCGTCCTCGCGTTCGGCAAGACGCCCACCCAGCTCGGCCCGCTGGCCGTGGCGATGCTCGTCGTCGGCATCGGCGCCTCCCTCGGCGGTCCGACCGGCTACGCGATCAACCCCGCCCGCGACCTCGGTCCGCGCATCGCGCACGCCCTGCTGCCGCTGTCCTACAAGGGCACCGAGGGCGAGGCTGCCAAAACTGATGTGGTCAGCAAGAAGGACTCCGACTGGAGCTACGCCTGGGTGCCGGTCGTCGGCCCGCTCCTCGGCGGCGCGCTCGCCGGTGTCGTCGCCGCGATCGCGATCTGACGTCCCCTGACCATCCCGAAAGGACCTCTCCGATGACGCAGTACGTTCTCGCCGTCGACCAGGGCACGACCAGCACGCGGGCCATCATCTTCGACCACAGCGGCTCCATCGTCGCCGTGGGCCAGAAGGAGCACGAGCAGATCTTCCCGAGGGCCGGCTGGGTCGAGCACAACCCGGTCGAGATCAAGGAGAACACCCGGTTCGTGATCGGTCAGGCGCTCGCCAAGGCCGACCTCAACACCGGCGACCTCGCCGCCGTGGGCATCACCAACCAGCGCGAGACCGCGGTGGTGTGGGACAAGAACACCGGCGAACCCGTCTACAACGCGATCGTCTGGCAGGACACCCGCACACAGGCGATCGTCGAGGAGCTCGGCGCTCTCGGCGGCGGTGCCGAGCGCTATAAGGCGAAGGTCGGCCTGCCGCTCGCCACCTACTTCTCCGGTCCCAAGATCCGCTGGATCCTCGACAACGTCGAGGGCGCCCGTGAGCGGGCCGAGGCCGGCGACCTGCTGTTCGGCAACACCGACACGTGGACGCTGTGGAACCTCACCGGCGGCCCCAACGGCGGTGTGCACGCCACCGACGTCACCAACGCGTCGCGGACCATGCTGATGGACCTCGACACGCTGCAGTGGGACGCCGAGATCGCGGGGGAGATGGGCATCCCCGTCTCGATGCTCCCGGAGATCAAGTCCTCGTCGGAGGTCTACGGGACCGGGTCGGGCGGTGTGCTCAAGGGCGTGCCGATCGCCGGCATCCTCGGCGACCAGCAGGCCGCCACGTTCGGCCAGGCCTGCTACGAGCCCGGCACCGCGAAGAACACCTACGGCACCGGCAACTTCATGCTGCTCAACACCGGTACCGAGAAGGTCGCGTCGAAGAACGGCCTGCTGACGACGGTCTGCTACAAGATCGGTGACGAGGCCCCCGTCTACGCGCTCGAAGGCTCGATCGCGGTCACCGGCTCGCTGGTGCAGTGGCTGCGCGACAACCTCGGCATCATCGGCTCCGCGCCGGAGATCGAGACGCTCGCGCGGTCGGTCGAGGACAACGGCGGCGCCTACTTCGTGCCCGCGTTCTCCGGTCTGTTCGCGCCGTACTGGCGAGCGGACGCCCGCGGCGCGGTCGTCGGCCTCACCCGGTTCGTCAACAAGGGCCACCTGGCGCGCGCCGTGCTGGAGGCGACGGCGTTCCAGACCCGCGAGGTGCTGGACGCGATGAACGCCGACTCCGGCGTGCCGCTGACCGAGCTGAAGGTCGACGGTGGCATGGTCGCCAACGAGCTGCTGATGCAGTTCCAGGCGGACGTGCTCGACGTGCCGGTCGTCCGTCCGGTCGTCGCCGAGACCACCGCGCTCGGTGCCGCGTACGCCGCCGGTCTGGCCGTCGGCTACTGGTCGTCGCTCGACGAGCTGCGCGCGAACTGGGCAGAGGACAAGCGCTGGACCCCGGAGCTGGCGGCCGACGAGCGCGAGCGCGAGTACCGCAACTGGAAGAAGGCGGTGACCAAGTCGTTCGACTGGGTCGACGCCGACGTCCGCTGAGTCTGTTTTAGAGGAGCTGAAGAAGTTGTTCGCGAGGCTGGATCCGGCTCGGCGTGCGCAGTCGCTCGAAGCGCTGGGCAGCACGGAGTTCGACGTGCTGGTCGTCGGAGGTGGTGTGGTCGGTGCCGGTGCGGCGCTGGACGCGGCGTCCCGCGGCCTGTCCGTCGCGCTGGTCGAGGCAGACGACTGGGCGGCGGGCACGTCGAGCCGGTCCAGCAAGCTCGTGCACGGCGGGCTGCGGTACCTGGAGCAGCTGGAGTTCAAGCTGGTCCGGGAGGCCCTGAAGGAACGCGGCCTGCTGCTGCGCCGGCTCGCACCGCACCTGGTGCGGCCGGTGCCGTTCCTCTTCCCGTTGAAGAAGCAGTGGGAACGCGCCTACGTCGGCGCGGGCGTGATGTTGTACGACTCGATCGGCGGCGCCGGTGCCGTGCCGATGCACCGGCACCTGTCGCGGTCGAAGATGGCGTCGGTCGGGCCGTCCATCGACGCCTCCGCGTTCGCCGGCGCGATCCGCTACTACGACGCGCAGATGGACGATGCCCGGCTGGTGTCGACCCTCGTCCGCACCGCCGCGCAGCACGGCGCGACCGTGGTGTCGAGGGCTCGGGTGACGTCCTTGCTGCGCACCTCCGGACGTGTCTCCGGTGCGTCCGTCCGGGACGAGCTTTCCGGTGTGACACATGTGGTCCGTGCGCGGCGAGTGATCAGCGCGACCGGTGTGTGGACCGACTCGCTGAACTCGATGTCGCCCGGGACGGCGCCGTTCCACGTGCGGATGTCCAAGGGCGTGCACGTTCTCGTGGACCGCTCGCGGATCGAGCTGGACGGCGGTCTGATCACCCAGACCGAGAAGTCGGTGCTGTTCGTGATCCCGTGGGGTGCCTACTGGATCATCGGCACCACCGACACGCCCTACTCCGGGTCGCCTGAGGACGTTGCCGCCACCCCCGAGGACGTTTCGTACATCCTCGACCATGTGAACGCGGTCCTCCGCACGCCGCTGTCGGAGTCCGACGTCGTCGGCACGTACGCGGGGCTGCGGCCCCTGTTGGACGGTGCGTCCGGCGACACGGCCCAGTTGTCGCGCGAGCACGCGGTCGCCGAACCCGAGCCGGGGTTCTTCGTGATCGCCGGCGGCAAGTACACGACCTATCGCGTGATGGCGGCGGACGTCGTCAACGCCGCGGTCGCCGGGCTCGGCCGCGCGGTGGCGCCGTCGCTGACCGCCCGGCTGCCGCTGTGCGGGGCGGTCGGGTTCCACGAGCTGTGGGCGGACCGGGCTCGCGTCGCGGCCGAGTCCGGCCTGCCCACGTCCACAGTGGAACGTCTGCTGCGCCGCTACGGGTCTGCGGTGTCAGACGTCCTCGCTTTGATCGCACAGGATCCGTCGCTGGCGGAGCCGGTGGCCGGGTACCTCGCGGCGGAGATCGTCTACGCGGTCACGCACGAAGGTGCGTTGGGACTGGAGGACGTTCTTGCCAGGCGGACACGAATCGCCATGGAACACCTCGACTTCGGTGTATCGGTGGCGGGCCAGGTGGCTGAACTGATCGCCGCGCCCCTTGGCTGGTCGGTGCGGGAGCGGGATGCTGCGATCTCTGCTTACCGGGACGGGGTGTCGTCGGCGGCCCCGGTCCGGGACGTCGCGGCCCAGCCGGGGACGTGACACGGCCAGCCAGGATGTGAC
Organism: Lentzea sp. NPDC059081; assembly: GCF_042738015.1. NCBI lineage: Bacteria > Bacillati > Actinomycetota > Actinomycetes > Pseudonocardiales > Pseudonocardiaceae > Lentzea > Lentzea sp. NPDC059081. The sequence continues at coordinate 563 of NZ_JBHYGW010000024.1, read as the reverse complement.
GGTGAGATGGACAGCGTCGAGTTGATCGGGCGGTTGCGGCGGGAAGGTGGGTTCCGGCTGCTTCCGCTGCTGGGGGAGAGCGGGGAGGTTGCCGGGGTGCACCTCTCCCGGTTTCTTCCCGGTGGGAGTCTTGATGTTGTCCAGGCTTGGGATTCTCGGTTCGCGGTCTTTGCTCGGGTGCCGGACGTGTTCGACGAGGCGGCGCCCTTTGAGTCTGTTGGGGGGATGGTGGTTCGGGGGCCGTTTTCTCGGGTTGTCGCGCCGTTGTTGCCGTTGCAGGCCGGGTTGATCCCGTCGGCTCGTCGGTGATCTTGTCGCCTGTTTGCTGGGTGGTTGGCTTGCGCTGTGCGTGCGCCTGGTGCGTGCGTGGTGTCGGGGGGCTCTGCCCCCAAACCCCCGACACTCCCAAAGGAGCCCCTCCAACGCCTTGAGCGGGTTGATGGCACGCCTGTTTGTGTTGGGCGGCTTGCTGTTGCGTAGGTGGTTGCGTTGCGGTGGTGGCTCCCCCGTCTAGCGCTAGCGAGCGAGCCACACGTGAGGAGGGGTGTCAAGCGGGCGAAAAG
>NZ_JBHYGW010000023.1:0-116200 GCF_042738015.1 Lentzea sp. NPDC059081 | reverse complement strand
CCCGGCACGCTTTTCGCCGGGTTGACACCCCTCCTCGCGCGCGGCTGCATCGAGCACTGCTCGTGACGGGACCACCCCACGGAATCGCGCCCCACCTACGCAACAGCAAGCCGCCCAAAGCAACCGGCGTGCCATCAACCCGCAGACGGCGCTGGCCGGTCTTTGATCAGTTGGCGGGGTCCGGGGCAGAGCCCCGCGCCGTAAACAGGAACCCGCCCGCAACAACGCAACCACCCACACAACACACGCCACCGACCAACAACCCAACAACCAGCCGACTCAACACCGAGCCATCTGAGGAACCCGGCTCTCCGGCGCGTCATCCACCTTCAACGCACCCCCCTCCCACACCAGCACATAAACAACCCGCCACCGAATACAAGCCTCCGGCAACAACGGCGGCGCCTTCGCAACGTCCTGTGTGGACACGAAAGAGATCAGCACCCGCAACCGCCGCCCCACCACGTCGGACTCGACCCGCTGCACGACCACCCCGCCATCCCGAGTGGTGTCGTAAGCAGCGACCCACCCGGCCTCTGGAGTGACCGACACCCGCCGAGCCGACACCACCGACCGCCAGGCGGCGAAGTCGCGCGCGTTGATCGAGTCGAAGTACCCCTGCAGCACCCGCTGCACCGAGGTCCGGTCGGGGTGGGTGAACGAGTCGGGGCTCAGCCGCACCTCGGCCGACCCCGGCAACGGGCCCACGGACGACGACGGCACGACCGGTGCCCCCTTGGCCTCCGCGGGACGCGAGTACACGGTCCGTCCCACCATTCCGGCCGCCACCGCGGCACCGGTGATCACCACCACGGCCGGCACCAGCCATCGGCTCGCCACGCTCCCCACGCACGCAGCCTAGCCGCACGACACGCCCGGCAGCAGCGCGCTGTTCTCAAACAGCACGCTCGTTACATCAAAACATAAATTTCACTCGAATGATTTCGTGCGACGCGAATCACATCATGCATGCACTAGAACAATGATTGCTACATAAGTTTTCGAGGGGCAATCTAATACTACGAATGGGTACTAAAGGGGGAGTACGTACCGCCGTTCGGCCGCATCAAACGCGCATTGGATGCCAATTTCGGCTTCACCCGGAGAGAGCAGTCGACACAGCGTGTGCATGGTAGCCACCCCCACCCTCCTATACGACGCCGGTCGCGTGGAATAAAGCAGGTCACAGCGCCGCTACTTACGGAACCCGAGCGCACCGTTTAGCGAAAAACGCACGGAGGGTCGTCGAAACCGGGATCAGCAAACCTTGCGACCGGGTGAGATGGCCCCAAACCTCATCACAGCGCGTCACATACTCGCCAGTAGAAGCTGTGCTTTGGTCACGAACGGGTCACCCATATGACCCTAACGGCGGATTGGCCATAAGCGCCGAATTGTGCGGGAATATGCCGCGTCGAAGAAAACGCAAACGAGTCGGAGAGGGGAATTCGGTGGACCTCAGATACGAGGCGTACTGCTTCGCGGACCGGCAGTTCTACGATCTGCAGAGCAGCACCGAAGGCACACCCGACGACGACTTTTCAGCCGATCTGCCCGCGCTCCCACACGACTGGGTGATGGTTGAGCGCAATGTGTGGCGGCACCAGCAACCCGAAGGTGTGCAGCTGCCCACTCAAGGGTGGAAAATCCACGTTTCCGCTGGACTCGACAACGCCGTTCGGGTACTCGGGGCCACCTACGCCTATTGCGTCGAACGACGTATCGCCTTCAAGTACCTGCGGACGATGTCGATCGCCCTCGCCCGCAACTCCAAGTACGCGCCCCGCGACGGCAGCGGCAAGCTGGTCACCATCTACCCGGAGAGCGCCGAGCAGTTCGAGACGATCTGCACCGAGCTCGGCCGGCTCCTCGACGGCGAGCACGGCGCGTACGTGCTGAGCGACCTGCGCTTCGGCCGGGGACCGCTGTTCGTGCGCTACGGCGGGTTCGCCGAGCGGTGGCTGGAGGTCGACGGGCAGCGGGTGCTCGCGATCGAGGGTCCTGACGGCGCGCTCGTCGCCGACAAGCGCAAGCCCGTCTTCAGCACGCCCGACTGGGTCGAGCTGCCCGCGTTCCTGCGTCCGCACCTCGACGAGCGCAACGCCGGCGACCCCGCGAAGTTCCCGTACGTCATCAAGAGCTCGCTGCACTTCTCCAACGGCGGCGGCGTCTACCTCGCCACCCGCAAGAGCGACGGCAGGGAGGTCGTCCTCAAGGAGGCGCGGCCGCACGCCGGGCTCGACCGCGAGGGGCGCGACGCCGTGGCGCGGCTGGAGCGCGAGCACGAGATCCTCACCAGGCTGCACGGCGTCGCCGGCATCCCCGAGGTGTACGACCGCTTCACGGAGTGGGAGCACCTGTTCGTCGCGATGGAGTTCATGCCGGGGCGGTCGCTCGGTCAGTGGCTCGGCCGCAACTACCCGCTGACGAACCAGCACACCACCGACGAACAGCGCGACGACTACCGCGTTCGCGCCCAGACGCTCATCGCCAAGGTCGAGGACCTGATGGCGCGGGTGCACGACCGCGGTGTCGTGTTCGGCGACCTGCACACGATGAACGTGCTGGTCGACGAGGACGACGAGGTCTCGCTGATCGACTTCGAGCTCTCGTCCACCATGGAGGCCGTGCACCGGCCGACGCTCGGCTCGCCGGGGTTCCAGGCGCCGAACGACCGCGACGGCTTCGACATCGACGCCTACCCGCTGGCCGCGCTCAAGCTGTGGCTCTTCCTGCCGCTCAACACGGTGCTGGAGCTCGCACCGGCCAAGCTGCGCCAGCACGTGCGCGTCGCCGCCGAGCGCTTCGGCCTGAGCGACGACTACCAGCGACAGATCCTCGACGTGCTCACCCCGCGCGTCGACCCGCCCGCCGACCCCGCGTTCACCTCGTTCGACGACGAGAGTCCTGATTGGACGGTCGTGCGCAAGGAGATCGCCACGGCGATCCTGCACAGCGCGACCCCGCGGCGCACCGACCGGCTCTTCCCCGGTGACGTCGAGCAGTTCGACGTCGGCGGCACGTGCTTCGGCTTCGGCGCGGCGGGAGTGCTGCACGCGCTCGCGGAGAGCGGCGAGGGCCGGTACCCCGAGCACGAGGACTGGCTGGTCCGCAGGACGAGGAGCGCCCCGCCCCAGCAGCCCGGCTTCTTCGTCGGCGGTCACGGCATCGCGCACGTGCTGGAGAACTTCGGCCACCACGACCTCGCGACCGAACTGGTCGAGGGGTACGCCCCGCTCGTCCGCGCCACGCGGGACCACGGGCTCAGCGCCGGCCTGTCCGGCATCGGGCTCAACCTGCTGCACTTCGCGGACTCGCGCGCCGACGGGAGCTTCGCGACCAGGGCCGAGGAGCTGGCCCACCGGCTCGCCGAGCAGCTGGACCAGGCACCGCCACCCGGCGCCACGGCGCGCGCCGGGCTGCTGCACGGCTGGTCGGGACCTGCGCTGTTCTTCCTGCGCCTGCACGAGCACACCGGGGAGCAGCGCTGGCTGGACCTGGCCGAACGGGCGCTGGAACGCGACCTGGCCGAGACGATGGTCGCGGTCGACGGCTCGCTGCAGGTGCGCGACGGCACGCTCAGGACGCTCCCGTACGTCGGCATCGGCGGCGCGGGCATCGCCCTGGTCCTCACCGAGCTCGCGAGGACCGCGCCGAACCGCCCGTGCGTCGCCAAGCTCCCCGAGCTGCTCACCGGTTGCACCGGCGAGTTCGTCATCCAGCCCGCGTTCACGCTGGGCAGGGCCGGTCTGATGGCCACCCTGGCGCACGCGAACCGCGACCTGCGCGACGAGCGCTTCGACCACGCCGTCGAGATGCACCGCAAGGCCCTCGGCTGGCACGCCGTGCGCTACGGGGACGGGCTCGCCTTCCCCGGCGTGCAGCTGCGCCGGCTGTCCATGGACCTCAACACCGGCGGCGCGGGCGTCCTGCTCGCTCTCGCGTCCACAGTGGACGCGACACCGCCACTGCCCTTCCTGGGCTCACGAACGCCGGCCACCACTGGCCGGTAGCAGTAAGAACGATCCCCCGAAGTAGAAGGAGAACAGTCATGGGCTTCATCCTGGACATGCAGGAGCTCGAGATCGCCGAGTCGACCACCGTGATCGAGGGTGGCTTCGGCGGCGGCGCCGTGTCGAACGCCTCGCTCCTGCTGCCCTGCTCGAACAGCACCGTCAGCCTGCTGGCCTGCTGAACGAAGCCGCAGAGGTAACTCCGGGCCGGGGAGCGGCATAGGCGAAGTATGCCGCTCACCCGCCCACTGCAGGGCCCGGCAGCCGGCCAGCTGTCGGGCCCTCGCACATGATGCGCCCAAACGCCCCGCGGAGGAACAGCCGATGGCCAAACCAGGTGACGCCTTGCTGGTGTCCGTGGTCCGCCGCGACCGCCGCCCGTGGCTCTTGCTGATCAACGCCGCCGTCGCCACGACAGGCGGCCTCCTGCTCCCCGCCGCACTCGCCAACGCCGTCGACATGGCGTTGAGCGGCACGTTCGTGCTGGTCACCGTCCTGTTCCTGGTCGTGCTGGCCGTGGTGGAGATCGTCGGCGACGCCGTCGGCATCGTGCTCGCCGCGAGCATCACCAGCCGCGCCACGGCGTGGTTGCGCCGCCGGCTCTCCCGCAAGCTCCTGGCCCTCGGCCATCCCTCCCCGTTCGCCGCCGGCGACGCGGTCAGCCGGGTGACCGGCGACTGCGGCAATGCGGCCGGTGTCGCCGTCACGCTGATCACCCTGCTCGTCACGGCCGTCTCGTCGCTGGGTGCCGTCGTCGCGCTCGCGCTGCTGGATTGGCGGGTCGCGGCGGTGTTCGCGGTGAGCGTGCCGCTCACGATGGTCCTGGTCCGCACGCACCTGCAGCTCACCGCCGACGACGTGCTCGCCTACCAGGAGGTGTCCGGCGACATCTCCGCCAGGCTGCTCGACGCGGTGTCGGGCCGCCGCACGATCGCCGCCGCCGGCATCGCCGGGCCCGAGACCGGCCGCGTGCTGCGCCCCCTCCCCCGGCTCGCCGCGGCGGGCGCGGGCATGTGGCGCACCCAGGCGAGGATGATGTGGCGCGCCGGCCTGCTGCTGCCGGCTGTGGAGGTCGCGGTGCTGGTCACCGCCGGTTTCGGCGTGATGGCGGGCAGGCTGACCCCCGGCGACGTGCTGGCCGCGCTGGGCTACGCCGCGCTCGGCATGGGCATCGTCGGCCAGCTCCCCCAGCTCACCGCCCTCGAACGCACCCGCGCGTCCGCCACCCGGATCGCCGAGGTCCTCGGCACCCCGGTGCCGGGGCGTCCGCCGGCCCGTCCCGGCGCCGGCGTGCTGGAGCTGCGCGACGTCAGCGTCGGCGACGCCCTGCGCGACGTGACCCTCTCCCTCCCCGCCGGCACGTTCGCCGCGGTCGTCGGCAGCTCCGGCGCCGGCAAGTCCACGCTGGCCTCCGTACTGGGCGGACTGTCCGCTGTGGACAGCGGCGAGGTGCTGCGCGACGGCGAGGTCGGCTACGCCTTCGATCGCCCGGCGTTGCTGGGGACGACGATCGGCCGGGCGATCGGCTACGGAACGGACGCCGACGAGGTCCAGGTGCGCAACGCCGCCGTCGCCGCACAGGTGCACGAGGTGCTGATCCGGTTGCCGCAGGGCTACGAGACCCCCCTCGCCGACGTCCCGCTCTCGGGCGGTGAGGCGCAACGGATCGGGCTCGCCCGCGCGATCGTCCGCGATCCCGAGGTGCTCGTCCTCGACGACGCCACCGCCAGTCTGGACACCGTTACCGAGGCCAAAGTGGACAAAGCCCTCACCACGGCGCTGCCCGGCAGGACCAGGGTGGTCGTCACGCACCGACCGGCGACGGCCGCGCGGGCGGACGTCGTGGTGTGGCTGGAGAACGGCCGCGTCCGGGGCACCGGCACCCACCGCGCGCTCTGGGACCACGAGGACTACCGCGCCGTGTTCACCGGGGGCCAGTGATGCGCTTCTACCTCTCCACCCTGGCAGGACACCGCAGAGGTGTCCTGGCCCTGCTCGCCTGGTCGACGCTGGAGGGCGTGCCCGCGTTCTTCGGCGGCAAGCTCGTCGGGTCGGCCGTCGACCGGGGCTTCGCGGCCGGAAAACCGCTGGCCGGCGTCCTGTGGCTGCTCGCGTTCGCCACCCTGGCGGTGGTGGGCGCGCTGGGCCAGCGGCAGGTGTTCGCCCGGCTCGGCGACGTCGTGGAACCCATGCGGGACGCGCTGGTCAGACGCATCGTCGAGGGCGTCCTCAGCGACCCGGCGCACCGCCGCACACCCGACGCCAGCGCGGTCGCGATGATCACCCGGCACGTCGAGGTGGTCCGCGACGCGACCGCCGGGGTGCTGGTCCAGGCACGGGCGCTGCTGGTCACCACGCTCGCCGCGCTGGTCGGCCTCGCGACCACGGCAACCGCGCTGGTCTGGCTGGTCGTCCTGCCGATCGTCGCCGCGCTGGTGCTGTTCGGGCTGATGCTGCCCTCCCTGGCCCGGCGGCAGCGCGAGGTCGTGGTGGCCGACGAACGCACGGCGGAGGCGGCGGGCGCGGTGCTCACCGGACTGCGCGACGTCGCCGCCTGCGACGCCGCCGCCGAGGCGTACCGGGACATCGCCGAGCAGGTCGACCGGCAGGCCAAGGCCGCGGTGACGGTCGCGTGGGCGAACTCGCTGCGCGCCGCGGTGATCGCGGTCGGCGGGTTCGCCCCGATCGCGCTGCTCGTGGCCTTCGCCCCGCCGCTCGTGGCGTCGGGCGAGCTCACCAAGGGCGCGGCGCTCGCGGCGGTCGTCTACCTGACGACGTCGGTGAACCCCGCCCTGCACGGGCTCGCGCGCACCACGAGCACCGTGGTGATGCGGTTGATGGTTGCGCTCAAACGACTTCAGGAGACCGCGCCGCGGCCCGCCGGCGAGTCCGGTGACGAGACCCCGGCGAACAGCGTGTTCGTGCTGCAGGACGTCACGTTCGGCTGGAGCCCCGGCGCGGTGCCGGTGCTGCGGAACCTGTCGCTCGCGCTGGGACCCGGCGACCACCTGGCCGTGGTGGGCCCCTCCGGGATCGGCAAGTCCACAATGGCCGGTCTGCTCACCGGCCTGATGCCACCGGACGCCGGCAGCGTGCTGTTCGGCGGTGTCCCGGTGGACCGGGTGGCGCCGTCGATCCGCCACCACGCGATCGCGTTGATCCCTCAGGAGACGTACCTCTTCACCGGCACCGTGCGGGAGAACCTCTCGCTCCTCGCACCGTGGGTCAGCGACCACGACCTCGTCGAGGCGGTGGACAAGGTTGGCGCCAAACAGCTTCTGGACTCGCTCGGTGGTCTGGACGCCCCGATCGGTCATGCCGGCGAGGGACTTTCCGCAGGTGAGGCACAGCTCCTCGCGCTCGCGCGGGTCTACGTGACGTCCGCGACCGTGGTCGTGCTGGACGAGGCGACGTCACACCTGGACCCCGCCGCGGAGGCGCGCGTCGAACGGGCTTTCGCGCAGCGGCAAGGAGTTCTCGTGGTGATCGCACACCGGCTGAGCTCGGCGCTGAGGGCGAACCGCGTGCTGGTCATGGACGGCGGCACACCGCTGCTCGGCACCCACGAGCAGCTGATCAGGACGTCCCCGCTGTACGGGCGGCTGATGCTGGCCTGGGATCCCACGCACCGCGAGGAAACCCCGCTGCCCAAACGGTGAGCGGGGTCCACACAGGACTAGAGGATCCGGTCAGCCCACACGGTGCAGCCAGGTGACCGGCGCGCCGTCGCCCGCACGGCGGAACGGTTCCAGCGCGTCGTCCCACGCGGCGCCGAGCAGCTCGTCCACGCCGTGCGCGAACGACTCACCGCCGCGGGCTCTCACCGCGAGGGCGCGCAGCTGGTCCTCGTTGACCACGATGTCTCCGTTGGCCGACGTGCGCGCGTGCCACAGCCCCAGCACGGGGGCGAAGCAGAAGCGCTCGCCGTCCTGACCAGGTGACGGTTCCTCGGTCACCTCGAAGCGGAGCATTGGCCACGCGCGCAGCGCAGCCACGAGTTTCGCGCCGGTGCCGGCGTCTCCGGTCCATGCGCATTCAGCGCGCAACTGGCCTGGTGCCGCGGGTTGCGCTGCCCACCTGAGGTCCACTCGGACGCCGAGGGTGCCCGAGATCGCCCACTCGACGTGCGGACAGACCGCAGACGGCGACGAGTGGACGTAGACCACGCCACTGGTGCTGCCACGGGTGCTCACTGCTGACCTCCGCTGCTCGACGAGGGACGTCTTCCCCTACGCCTTTGCCGAGTGAGGTGATCACCGTGAATTCCCGCTCGCTGCATTCTGCCTCGACTTGAGGCATGTCCGCCATAAGAACCAGCTCGATCATCACCCGACCGGGGCAGATACAGGTCTTAAGTCCCGATCTCCCCGGCCGAGCGATGCGTGATCGTGATCTAGAGCGCGTTTACCGCGGCGACGACGTCGACGAGGCCCGTTCCCCTGTCGTAGGAGGAGGTGTAGGGCCCGGCCGGCTGGTAGCCGGTGCCGTACTTGTGGGCCGTCGACTTCAGCGCCCGCTCGATGTCGGCGGGCGTCGCGGAGGGCTTCGCCTGGAACAGCTGTGCGACGATCCCGGCGATGTGCGGGGCCGCCATCGACGTGCCGCTGATCGTGTTGAACGTGCCGAGGTCGAGCAGTCCCGGACCGTTCTGCGGGTCGAGGCCGGTGGCGCAGATCGGCAGGTAGAGGCGGCACGACGACGTGATGTTCTCGCCGGGCGCGGAGATGTCCGGCCACGTGGACTGGTCCGTCGCGAGGCCGCGCGACGAGAAGTCGGACACGGCGCCGTCGCGGGTGCCCGTTCCCTGGTCGTTGTAAGACGCGACGGAGATCACGCCGGGGGTCGGGTCGATGCCGGGCGGGTTGGACAGGTTCGCCGACCCGTCGCCGCCGTCGTTGCCGTTGGCCCACACGACGACGACTCCTTCGGCCACGAGCTGGCGCTGCAACTTGACAGTGACCGACTCAGGGTCGAACGCACCGCCACCAGACGGCCCATAGGAGTTGTTGATGACCTTGATGGGCGGGCACGCCGACGCCGGCACACCGGCACCGCACGGCGCGTTGTGGTTCTCCAGCACCCAGTTCAGCGCGGCGTCCGCACCGAGGATGAGGATCGCCGCGCCGGTGGAGATCACGACGCCCTTCGCGCCCGGCGCCGCGCCGTGGATCACGGGCCCACCGGTGGTCTGCACGTCGCCGCCGATCGCGATGCCGGTGACGTGCGTGCCGTGACCGCCCAGCGACGTGGTGTCCGTGTCGAGGAAGTTCGGCACCGGCACGATGCAGTTCGTCTGCGTCGAGCCGTCGAGGCAGAGGCTCTTGAGGCTGCGCACGATCCGGCCGCCGAACGACGGGTGCGTCGGGTCGACACCCGAGTCGATCACCGCGACCGACACGCCCTCGCCGGTGAGCCCGAGGTTGTTGCGGGCGTCGAGGCCGCGGGTGGCGGTGTGCGAGGTGGAACCGAGGAACCTGATCGGTTTCTGCACCTCGACGCGCGTCACGCCCGCCTTGCTCCTGGCGGACGAGATCCGCGTGGAGTCGCCCCGCGCGGCGACGACCCCGATCTTGCGGAAGCTCGTGATCTTCTCCAGGCCGGCCGCGGCCACCGCCTGTTCGGCGGCGGCGATGTCGGTCCCGTGGACGTAGACCGTGGAGGTCGGCGCGGCCGTCGCGACAGGGGATGCGACGGCCACCAGCAGTACGGCGATCGATGCAGCGCGTGTGTACATAGACCCTCCGTGAACATAGGCAGGCAATCCAACCAACGAGTTATCCACAATCCGGTGACGGCGATCACGCAATGTCTCGACTGGCTGCGGTTGCCCGACCCCGGACCGCTACGGTGTCCCCCCGTGCGGAAAGGTAGGGACTCGTGCGGCTGATCCGTCTGGGCGCTGAACCCTCGTCCATTGGGGCGGACGTGCGTGCCGCCCTCACCGCGTGCGGCACGGGCACCCAAGCCCTGGGCGGCATCGCGCTGATCGGCGTCCAGCCGCCCGACTGCCCCGTGCCCCTCGACGCGATCGTCGTGCTGCCCAAGGGCGTGCTGGTGATCGTCGGCGTCGACCTGCCGGACCCGGCGGTGAAGCTCGAGGCACCGCTGAACGACCAGTGGAAGATGGACGGCTGGCCGCTGGTGTCCCAGGACGGCTCACCCAATCCCGCGGCCGAGGCGGTGGCGGCGGCGACCGCGGTGGCCCAGCGGATCCAGAAGATGCGCGCGGAACCGCTCCCGGTCAGCACTGTCGTGGCGGTCGGCCCGTTCGTGAGCCAGGTCGTGCAGCCCACCGTCGACCTGAACCGCGGCGTGCGCGTGCTGCACCCCAAACCGTCCACTTTGCTCACCGCCGCCCGCGAACTCGCCACGGCGACCGTGCCGTGCACCGCCGACCACGCGGCGAAGCTCCTCGCGATCCTGCAGACCACCGGCACCCCGCCGGACGCGCGCTCGTTCCTCGCCGAGGGCTTCAGCGACGCCGTGGCCCCCGACCTCGCCTCCGCCAGCACGATGCTGATCCCCAAGGTCCAGGTCCGCCGGCCGCTCTCCCGCAAACGCTTGCCGGAAGGCGCCGAGCCGCAGAGGACCCGCTGGACCTTCCTCGCGGCCGTCGGGGTCGTCGCGCTGATCCTGATCATCTGGCTGCTGGTGCTGCTGTCCGGCGGCGACGACAACGCGACCGGAGCCACGACCGAGCCCACGGTGCCGCAGCCGACGACGGTGGTCGTGGACGGCACGGCGTTCGTGCCCAAGGAAGCGAAGAAGGACAAGGACTGCCAGGCGCAGGCGTTCGGCGACGTGAAGGCGTGGCTGATCGCCAACGAGTGCGGCGGGATGCAGCGCGCGACCTACGAGACGATCGTGTCCGACAAGCAGGTGACCGTGCTGGTGGCGGACCTGGACCTGCTGGACGCGCCGTCGGCCCGGGCGTTGATGTCCGTCGTGGCGCAGCCGGGGTCCGGCGGTGTGCACGGGCCCGACGGCAAGCCGTTGGAGAACGCGGCTTTCGCCAGCGCGGTCAAGGGCAGCCACGTGCAGCTGACGTTCGTGGTGTGGTCCGGCGGGGCCGGCGACGCCGCGCTCGACCCGATCGCCAAGTCCGCGTTGCGGCTGCCTGCCACTCGGTAGAGGGTTGTCCGCATGGTCGGACAACTTCGCTCTGTCGTGCTCGACTGCCCGGAGCCTGCTGCGCTGGCTTCGTTCTACTCGGAGTTGCTGGGGGCTTCTCGGTTGGATGGCGGTGATGACGACTGGGTGGTCATCGTGGCTTCCGGTACTCGGATCGCCTTTCAGCGGGCTCCTGAGTACGTGGCGCCGGTGTTCCCGGATCCTCGGGGGTCGCAGCAGTTCCACCTCGATGTGCTGGTCGAGGACGTCGAGGTGGCGGCTGGGCTGGTTCTGGGGATGGGGGCTCGGTTCTTGGAGGCTCGGGATGAGGAGAGGTTCCGGGTGTTCGCTGATCCTGTCGGGCATCCGTTTTGTTTGATGTGGTTGGAGTAGGGGGTTCAACGCGGGTGGCGTGCGGCGGGGTTCCGGCGTGGTTGCGGTGGGATCGTGCGGGTTCCAGCGTGGTTGCGCTGGGCGGTTGGGTGCCTGTTCCAGCGTGGTCGTGCACCTCGGACGAAGCAGCGGGGTTCATCGCCGCTCCGCGACGATTGCGATTGGGGCTTGACTTCGGGGCCCTTGCGAGGCGCTGGTTCGGCCGGAAAAGGCCGGATGCTCCGCAACCGGCCGATCCACAAGCGGTAGCACCTCGCACCCAAAGTCAAGCCCCAATCGCAAACCACGAGTGGGTTCACCGCTACCCATCGGCGCAAGGTCTTTCCGGCTCGCCTTCGGCATCGCGGTCGCGAGTGCGCGGGGGTTGTTCCTGCTCGCCTTCGGCATCGCTTGAGGCCTCGGCTTCGCCATTGGCGTGCGCGGGTCCCGTTCTCCGTGTCCCGCCATCCCCTGGTCCCTCTGCGCGCGCACTCACCCTTCGCGCGGGCCTAGTGTGAGCGGCATGGACTTCGACGTCATCGTCATCGGTGGTGGCCCCGTCGGTGAGAACGTGGCCTGGCGGACGGCTGCTGGTGGTCTGTCCACCGCCATGATCGAGAAGGAGCTGGTGGGCGGCGAGTGCTCGTACTGGGCCTGCATGCCGTCCAAGGCGTTGTTGCGGCCCGGTCATGCGCTGGCGGCTGCTCGGCGGGTGCAGGGGGTCGACGCGGGGTCGTTGGATCCGAAGGAGGTGCTGGCTCGGCGGACTGGCTTCACCTCCAACTGGGACGACTCCGGGCAGGTGCAGTGGGCCGAGTCGGAGAACATCCACGTCATCCGCGGTGAGGGTGCGGTCACCGGCGAGCGTGAGGTGACTGTTGGCGGGGAGGTGCACCGAGCTCGGCAGGCTGTGGTGGTGTGCACCGGCAGTGTGCCCAAGATGCCGCCGCTCGACGGGCTCGACGACACTCCTGTGTGGACTTCGCGGGACGCCACGTCGGCTCGGGAGGTGCCGGAGTCGCTCGTCGTGCTCGGGGGTGGGGTGGTCGGGGTCGAGATGGCGCAGGCCTGGGCTCGGCTCGGGGCGAAGGTGCAGCTCGTCGTGTCGGGTGACCGGCCGTTGCCCAAGATGGAGGAGTTCGTCGGGCCGCTCGTCGTCGACGGGTTGCGCGAGGACGGCGTCGAGGTGCTCTTCAACGGGCGCGCTTCGTCGATCAAGCCCGGTGAGCTGACGTTGCAGGACGGGCGGGTCGTCAAGGGCGAGAAGATCCTCATCGCCACCGGGCGGGTGCCGGCCACCGAGGACGGCAAGCCCATGACGATCGACGACACCGGTCTTGTGTCCGGTGTGGACGGTCGGTGGCTCTACGCGGCCGGTGACGTCACCGGGCGGGCGTTGCTCACGCACCAGGGGAAGTACCAGGCCAGGGCGGCCGGGTCGGCGATCCTGCAGCGGGCGCGCGGGGGCGAGCCCGAGCCGTGGTCGGCCGGGCAGGCCAACGCGGACCACGTGGCGGTGCCGCAGGTCGTGTTCACCGACCCCGAGGTGGCGTTCGTCGGGCACACCGCCGAGGAGGCGCGCAAGGCCGGGCGGGACGTCAAGGTGGTCGACCTCGACATCGCGGTCGCCGGGTCGTCGCTGCACGCCGACGGGTACAAGGGCAAGACGCGGATGGTCGTCGACGAACGGACGCGCACGCTGGTCGGCGTCACGTTCGTCGGGCAGGACGTGGCCGAGCTGCTGCACGCGGCCACCATCGCGATCGTCGGCGAGGTCCCCGTGGACCGCCTGTGGCACGCGGTGCCCGCGTACCCGACGATCAGCGAGGTGTGGCTGCGGATGCTGGAGGCCTACGGGCTCTGAGCCTCGTCACGGGGTTCCTCCAGCACCGAGCCGAGCATGCAGGTGAGCAGCTCGTTCGCCGTGCCGACCACGTACGCGCGGTCGTCCTCGTCGACGCGTTCGGCGAGCTTGAACAGCGCGTCCGCGGTCTGCACGGCGATCCGGAACGTCAGCATCACCGGGGCGTCGCCGTGCGCGCCGAACCGGTTCACGAACAGCTCCGCGAGGCGTTCGGCCATGAGCTCGTACTGGTCGACGCTCGAGTCGAGGCGGTGGCTGTCGAGCAGGTCGCTGAACCGCACGCGCCCGAAACCGGGGATCTCGGCGAGCATCCGCATGTACACGCCGATGACCTGCTTCATGGCCTCGCGCCACGTGTCCGCGATCAGATCGGCGGCGAACATGTCCTCGATCTCGCGCAGGCACGTCTCCATACCGCGAAGTGCCAGAGCGTGCACCACGGATCGTTTGTCCGGGAAGTACTGATAGAAAGAACCAATGGGCACTCCGGCCACATCGACGATGCGAGCCGTGGTGATGTCGTCGTAGTCGTATTCGTTCAGCAGGCTCGCGCAAGCGTCCAGGATCGCGGACACGGTGGCCGCTCCGCGCTGTTGCACGGGCTGCCGGCGCATCACCCTGGCCAACCTGCCCTTTGCCGGATTTTCATGCACGCCGACATCTTTATCCAAAAATGCGTGCGTGCACAGCACAGGTTGCCGACATGTTTCAGCCCGGCTCTCCGCGGCGTTTGCGGCGAGCCACCCAGGCGAAGTCCACGAGGCACACGGCGACGAGTAGCAAGAACAGCACGCCGAGCCAAACGAGATCAGCTCTGAGCGCCAGCCAGGCCCCGACCGAGTTGAAGACCAGGCCGAACGCGGCGAGCCAGAGCCGCAACGTCAGTGCGCTGCGCGGTGGAGCGGGGGGTGGCAGGTAGTCGCTCACCTCATCCGGTTTCCCTCAGCAGCGGGGTCTCAACCCGGCGCAAGTTCCGCGGCGGCTTCGTCACATAGGGTCGCACGAGCCGCGTGACGGCCAGTCCGGGAGCGATCAGGGGAACCACGGCGGTGAGCACGGCGGCGGTGATTCCGGCCCGCACGACGTCCCTGGGCATGACCGCGACCCGGTCCACGACGAACGCGCGGCGTCCGGTCAGCGACACGACCGCCAGCACCGCCAGGAACACGACCATGCTGAGCATCGCGCGCTGCACCGCGTGCTCGTAACCAGCGGCTTCTCCGGCGACGAGGACCGCGAACCAGCCCGCTAGAGCCGGCAGCTGGCCCTGTTCGGTGGTCGCGGCCCAGCACAGGCCGCCGAGCGTCGCGAGCCACGCGAGGACGTCGACGCGCTCCCTGGCCCATAGGGAAGCCGAATCGAGTGGAATGCCGGTCCAGGCCAGCACGCCGAGCGGGCTGAGCGGATCGTCGGCCAGCTGGCCGAGCACCCAGGCGAGTGTCCACGCGGACAGCAGGACGGCCACCACGAGCTGCCACCTGGGCCGGCGCACCACACAGCGGGCGAGCCGGACGATCTCCGCACGCGTCATACCCCCACCTTGCCGTGAACTGGCCGTTTGCGGAGAAACGTCACCCCAACGCTCACCCTGTCGGCCCTCGTCCGAGGGCGTTGTTCACGCTGCGCTACCCACGATCGGGGGACAGATCTTTCCTATGCTGGAAGTCATGAGCATCGATCAGCTTCTGCGTCTTCCCAGCTACCTGATGCTCCAGCTGGTGCGGGAAGCGCGCCGGACCGGTCTGCGCGGACCGCACCTCGCCGTGCTCGCGCACCTCTCCGAGCGCGAGGCCGTGGCGCAGAAGCGGATCAGCGACAGCGTGCGGATGGATCCCAGCGACCTCGTGTCGGTCCTGGACGACCTCGAGGGCGACGGGCTCGCCCTGCGCCGCAGGGACGAGCGGGACCGGCGGCGGTTCACCGTCTCGATCACCGAGGACGGCAGACAGGCCCTGCGGGAACGGCTGGCAGCGGCCCGCGCGCACGAGGAGGAGCTGCTGGCGTCGCTGACACCGCGAGAGCGCGATACGTTGACCACACTGCTGCGCAAGGCCTATCTGCACCACGCTGATATGCGTGTAGATTAGACAGTCTGCGCTCACGCGACCGGGCGCGGGCAAGAGTGGGCGAGTCGGCAGATAAACCGACGTCGCATCGTATCGAGAAATGAGGCAAGTTGTCAAGCCCCTCCGATGACCTCCGGCTCGCCGAAATGGAGCCGGAGCAGGAATACGTGGCCATGTTGTACGGCCGGCTCGACGACCTCCGCGAACAGACGTCGAAACGACTCGCACAATCGTTGCGACAAACCGGCGGCACGCACCAGATGCGGTCCGAGCGCGACACGTCCGTCGCGATGTACACCGATCAATTGGCTCAGTACAGCGCCGTCGAGAACGGACTCGCGTTCGGCCGGCTCGATTTCCACAACGGTGACCGCTTCTACATCGGCCGAATCGGTCTCTTCGACGAGGACAAGGAATACGAGCCGCTGCTGATGGACTGGCGGGCGCCCGCCGCCAGGCCGTTCTACCTCGCGACCGCCGCCTCGCCCGACGGCGTGCGCAGGCGCAGGCACCTGCGGACCCGGTCGAGGAAGGTCATCGGCCTCGACGACGAGGTCCTCGACATCAACTCGGCCACGCCGTCGCGCAACGAGGGCCTGACCGGTGAGGCGACGCTGCTGGCCGCGCTGAACGAGTCGCGCACCGGCCAGATGAGCGACATCGTCGCCACCATCCAGGCCGAGCAGGACACGATCATCCGGTCCGAGCTCAACGGCGTCGTCGTCGTGCAGGGCGGTCCCGGCACCGGCAAGACCGCGGTGGCCCTGCACCGCGCCGCCTACCTGCTCTACACCCACCGCCGGCAGCTGGCGAAGCGCGGCGTCCTGGTGGTGGGCCCGAACACGACGTTCCTGCGCTACATCAGCCAGGTCCTCCCCTCGCTGGGCGAGACCGGCGTCCTGCTGTCCACGGTCGGCGAGCTCTACCCGGGACTGACCGCCGTCGGCCGCGAGTCCGCCGAGGTCGCGGCGATCAAGGGCCGCATCCAGATGGCCGACGTGGTCGCCGCCGCCGTGCGCGACCGCCAGGAGGCGCCGCCGTTCGTCGAGATCCGCTTCGACAACGACGTGCTGCGCCTGGACCGCCGCGCGATCTCCGACGCCCGCGGCCGTGCCCGCCGCACCCGCCGCCCGCACAACGAGGCCCGCCGCACGTTCGCGCGCGAGGTCATCTCGACGCTCGCCGGCATGGTCGCCTCGCGGCTGGGCAACCACCTGCTCGACAAGACGGACGTGGACGACATCCGCCGCGAGCTGCGCGAGTCCCAGGAGGTCCAGGCCGCGATCTCGTCGCTGTGGCCGGTCCTGACCCCGTTCACGCTGCTCTCGGAGCTCTACAAGAACCCGAAGCGCCGCAACCGCGCGATGGCGAAGTTCACCCGCGAGGAACGCGACCTGCTGCACCGCACGTCCGACGACTGGACCCCGGCCGACGTCCCGCTGCTCGACGAGGCGGCCGAGCTGCTGGGCGAGGACGACACGGAGGCCAAGGCCCGCGCCGAACGCCAGCGCCGCCAGGCCATCGAGTACGCCCAGGGCGTCCTCGACATCCTCGACCTGGAGGACGACGCCGACCCGGACCTGCTGATGGCCTCGGACCTGATGGACGCGTACAGCCTGGCCCAGCGCCACGGCGTCGACCGCTACGAGACCGCGGCCGAACGCGCCGCCGCCGACCGCACCTGGACGTTCGGCCACATCATCGTGGACGAGGCGCAGGAGCTCTCCGCGATGGCCTGGCGAACCCTGATGCGCCGCTGCCCCAGCAAGTCCATGACGGTGGTGGGCGACATCGCGCAGACCGGCGACATCGGCGGCGCGACGTCGTGGGGCTCCGTCCTGTCGCCGTACGTGCAGAACCGCTGGCGCCTCACCGAGCTGACGGTGAACTACCGCACCCCGGCCGAGATCATGGAGGTGGCCGCCGACGTCCTCGCGTCGGTCGACGCGTCCCTCGTGCCGCCGACGTCCGTGCGCGAAACCGGTGTGGCGCCTTGGGTTTCCGCGGTGTCCTCGGTCGCGGCGGAGGTGCCTTCGCTCATCTCTCGCGAGGTCGCCGCAGTCGGTGACGGCAAGGTCGCGGTGATCGTGCCCGGCGCTTTGCTGCCGTCGGTGGGGTCTGCCGTCGTGTCGGCCGTGCCGGCGTCCTCCCAAGGCAACGACCTGGAGCAGGCGCAGGTCGTGGTGCTCGGCGTGACCGATGCCAAGGGACTGGAGTTCGACTCCGTCGTCGTGGTCGAGCCGGCTGGGATTCTGGCCGAGTCGCCTCGGGGGGCTTCGGATCTGTACGTCGCGCTGACGCGTGCTACGCAACGGCTTGGCGTTGTGCACACCGGGGCGCTGCCGGATGTGCTATCCCGGCTGAAGGACGTTTCTTAACGAACGGAGACCCGGATGGCCGGCATCGAGTCAGCGGTCGTCCGGGTCGTCGTGGGGGTGAGCGACCAGCTCTCCGCCCGCCTGAACGACACCGTGGAGCTGCCGCGGGTCTCGAACGCCGCCACCGAGGGTCTGCTGTCCGACCTGCGCCGCCAGGACGTCGAGGCGTTGGAGACCTACCTCGACTCCCCCGACTTCGCCACGGTCGTGGCGCAGAAGCGCGCCGGCGACCTGGCGGGCAAGTCGTCGAAGGACCAGCTGAGCGAAGGGCTCCGCCTGTACGGCCTGGCCGACCACCTGCTGACCAGGGTCACCGACATCGTCCACGACGTCATGATCGCCGCCTGCCAGGAAGCCTCGCCGCTCTACGACGACACGAGCGACAAGATCAGCCGGGGCGACCTCTACACCGCGGCCACCCAGAACAGCGCCCTGCTCAAGAGCCTCAAGTCGCTCACTCGCGTCCACGCCTTCGCCGCCCGCCTGCGCGACCAGGTGATCGCACTGCACTGCCGGATCCGCATGCCGCACGTCGGCGTGAGCCGCTCTGTGCGGTACGACCAGCTGTACGTCGAACCCACCCTGGGCACGTTCCTCCGGCTCGGTGCTCCGGGCGAGCGAGTGCTGGTGCAGGGCGACCCCGGCGCCGGCAAGTCGACGCTCGCCGCGAAGTTCGCCCACGACGTCGCCGTGGGCGGACGCGTGCCGTTCCTCCTGGTGCTGCGCGAGTTCGCCACGTCGTTCGACGAGGGTGGCCACGACCTCCTGCACTACCTGGAGAAGCTGTGTCACGCGCCGTACAACGTGAAGCCGCCGCGAGACGCCGTCGAGTACCTGCTGCGGACCGGCCGTGCCGTCGTGATCCTCGACGGACTCGACGAGCTGGTGCACATCGAGCTGCGGCGTCGGGTGGTGTCGTTGGTGGAGGGGTTCGCACACCTCTACCCGCTGGTGCCGATGCTGGCCACCGCGCGGAAGGTCGGGTATGCGGACGCGCCGCTGAGCACGGACCTGTTCGTGTCCGGTGAGATCGACGAGTTCGACTCCGACCAGGTCGCCGCGTACGTGACGCGGTGGTTCGAGCTGGACGACGCCACCTCACCCGTCGAGCGCTCGCGACTGGTCACGTCGTTCCTGGAGGACAGCGCTTCGATCCCGGAGCTGCGCAGCAACCCGCTGCTGCTGACGTTGTTGTGCGCCATGTACTCCAGCGACCGGTACCTGCCCCGCAACCTCGCTCAGGTGTACGAGCGGTGTGCGCTGATGATGTTCGAGCAGTGGGACTCGAAACGAGGCATCGCACTGCCGTTGAAGTTCCACGGGCGGTTGCGCGGTGCCGTGCAGCACCTGGCTTGGAAGATGTTCAACGCGACCGAGTCCGGCAAAGCACTGCCACGCGGGCGAATCATCAACGTCCTCACGGCGTACCTGGACGCCAAGCTCGACGACCACGACGAGTCCGTTGCGATGGCGGAGGAGTTCCTCGCGTACTGCACCGGTCGGGCGTGGATCCTCACGGACGTCGGTGCCGAGGTCTACGGGTTCACGCACCGGACGTTCCTGGAGTACTTCGCGGCCGAGTACCTGGTGCGCACTCATCGCACGGCGGCGGACTTGTGGGCCGTGCTCCGTCCGTACATCAACCAGTGGGACGTGGTCGGGCAGATCGCCTTACAGCTCTACGACCGCAACGTCGAGGGTGGCGTGGACGAGTTGCTGACGGAAGCGCTCGGTGATGGCGGACTCGGCTTCGCCGCTCGATCACTGCACTACGTGCATCCGGCCAAGCGAACCATCCGCGCGATCGCCACCGCCGCAGTAGACGCGAGTGCTCAATTCCCTGTCGAAGCTCGCCTTAACGCCGTGTTCGTCACCGAGGCCGACGACCCGCTATTCGACTGCATACGCGGTTGCTCTTCCACGAACCAACGGATCATCGACCAGACCGTCGCTGCCCGGATCAGCACTCTTCTGCACCACGGTGAGTTCGGTGCGGCGCTGCTGCTCGACCACCTTCCGGAGTTCTGGCACCTGACCACGGAGCACCACTTCGAGCTCGTCGATCTGTGGAAGAGTTCTCCCTGGGCAGCGGGGAGGTTCCCGTTGTCCGAGCCGGGCGTACTCCCCGAGATCGTCCGACGTTCGGGCACGGATCCGCTGTACGCCGACTGCTCGTTCGCGGGTCGGGTGAGTCCCTCGCTCTCCGACACCGACCTGGGTCCTGAAATCGCGGATCTGGTGGCCATCGAGATGGTGGCGCTGCCCACTCCTTGGCCGGCGGACTACGGATCCATGGATTTCAGTTTGACGCTCAGGTCGGCCAGTGCCCTTCACGCGATGCTGGCACTGCCGGCCTTCGAGGAGAGCCCTGGGGACCGTGAGGAGCTGATAGCTCCCGCACTCGAACGCGACGACCTCCCGTCTCCCGTGCGCGAGTACCTCGCACGCTGGATGCGGCACGAGATCAGCGTGCTAGACCGAGACCGATTGCCGCCGCTCCCACCCCAAGGACCACGCTGACCACCACGTTCAACAGCGCCGGCCGATACTTCTCCGCCTCCAACAGCTTCACCGTCTCGTAGCTGAACGTCGAATAAGTGGTGAGCCCCCCGCAGAACCCGACCCCGAGCAGCGGCATCCAGGACGTCCCGACAAGAAACCCGATCAGCAAGCACCCGAGCACGTTCACCGTCAGAGTCCCGAACGGGAAGTCCGACGACACCCGCGCCGACACGAACCGATCGAGCAGGTACCGGCAAGGCGCCCCCAACGCGGCCCCGAGAAACACAGCCAGCAAAGTCATCGCGTCACCCGAAGACCCAAGAACGCCGCCACCACAGCACAAACCGGCGTCGCCAGCAAAGCCCAGGACCACGAAGCCGCGTACGAAGAGAACGTGGTGAACCCGCCCAGCACTCCGACCCCGAAGAACGCCCGCACCAACGGCCGGGGCACCAGCCCCATCAGCACGCCGATCAGGAACGACCCCAGCACGTTGATCAGGAACAGCCCCCAGGCGCCCGGCACGAGGAGCGACAACCCGTAGCGCGAGACCCCGCCGAGCCCGCCGCCCAGTGACACGAGCGAGACGAACGGCAGTCCGAGCTCGCGACGCTGTGCCGGGACGTGGAGGTCGACGTCCGGGTCCACCGGGTCAGGCTGATGGTTCGGCAAGGTGCTCCACCAAGTGGTCCAAGGCCTTCAGCGCGCGCACGACGTCCTCTCGTTCCGACGCCTCCAGCTTGCCCAGTGCGGCGCCGATGCGCTTCTCGTGTTCGCGCTGCCACACGAGCAGTTGTTCGTGTCCACGGGGTGAGACGGATAGTCGGGCTACCCGCCTGTCCTTGGGGTCTCCACCGCGAACCACGAGGCCCGAGTCGATCAGTTGGGACACCAGGCCGGACACCGTGTTGGGGGCGAGCTTCAACACCGCGGCCAGGTCGCCCACCTTCATCGGCGGGCGCTCGGCGAGGGTCTGCAGCAGCTCTACCTGCGCCATCGGCAGGGATTCCCACGGCCAGTCCGCACGGATGCTCGTCCGCAGCGCCCGGCGCAGGCGAGTGACGACGTCGGTGAGCGTGCGGGCTTCGTCTGACATGCGGAAATCCTACTGAACTCACGCTAATAGCTCTGTGTCAGATATAATCTGGGAACGATGAACTGGTTCGTCACGGAGTCGCCTCGGCCGGCCTGGGTCACCCGCCGGTCGTTCGCGCCTTGGCTGGTCATCTCGACGGTCTGCTTCGGGGCGTTCATGGGGCAGCTCGACGCCTCGATCGTCACGCTGGCGTTCCCCGCGATGAGCGCGCACTTCGGGGCCGATCCCGAGTGGATCTCGCTCAGCTACCTGATCACGCTCGTGGCGCTGCTCGTCCCAATGGGCAGGATCGCGGACAGGGCGGGCCGGAAGATCGTCTACATCTACGGCTTCGCGCTCTTCACCGCCGCGTCGGTCGCGTGCGTGTACGCGCCGGGCTTCGGGGCGCTCATCGCGGCGCGGGTCGTCCAGGCGGTGGGGGCGGCGATGTTGCAGGCCAACAGCGTCGCTCTGGTCACCACGGCCGTCGCGCCCGAGCAGCGCAGGAAGGCGCTCGGCGTCCAGGCCGCGGCGCAGGCGACCGGGCTCGCGGCCGGGCCGGTGCTCGGCGGGTACCTGACGGAGCACCACGGGTGGCAGGCGGTCTTCGCGATCAACGTGCCGATCGGCGTGGTCGCGATGGTCCTCGGGCACTACCTGCTCCCCCGCACGAAAACCCGCGGCGACAAGGGGAAGAAGCCGTCGTGGAAGGTGCTGCCGGGGCTCACCGGTGTGCTGCTCGCCCACGCCGCGTTGTTCGCGCCGATGACGTTGCTGCCGTTCACCCTGCAACAACCGTTGGCACAGATAGGACTGACGGTGGCAGCGCTGCCGCTCGGGTTCGCGGTCGCGGCGACCACGTTGCACAGACCGGGGATCTGGACGGGGGTCGCAGTAGCGGCGACGGCGTGGGTCCTGCCCGTGCCGCTGGTGCTCCAACTGGCGGTGGCGGGCGTCGGGCTCGGGATCATCGCGCCGGCCTGCACGAAGCGGGTGATGGGCGTGCTGCCCGAGGCGTCGGCGGGGGTCGGGAGCGGGCTGGTCAACGTCGCTCGCGGGCTCGGCACCGCGCTGGGCGTCGCCGTGGCCACCGCGCTGGTTCACACTTTCCAGTGATCGCACCTGCCGCACCCGTGCGGCGTCTCAGTAGCGTGGGGGCATGGCTGAACGGGTGAGCTGGGTTCCGGACGGTGTCGACACGGGCAAGCCGAGCGCCGCGCGCCTCTACGACTACCTGCTCGGCGGCGGGCACAACTTCGCGGCCGACCGGGCGCTCGCCGAGATGTTCCTGCGGGCGCAGCCCCACGCGCGCACGGTCGCGCGGCTCAACAGGGCGTTCCTGCGCAGAGCGGTGCTGTTCATGGTGCAGCAGGGCATCCGGCAGTTCCTGGACCTCGGGTCCGGCATCCCGACGGTCGGCAACGTGCACGAGATCGCGCGCAAGGCCGATCCCGAGTCACGGGTCGTGTACGTGGACTTCGAGGAGGTCGCGGTCGCGCACAGCCAGCTGATCCTCGAGGGCGACCCGCTCGCGACGATCATCCAGGAGGACATGACCAAGCCGGAGGCCGTGCTCGAGGCCGCACGGGAGAGCGGACTGCTCGACTTCACCCGACCGGTTGGTGTGCTGACCGTGGGTGTCTTCCACTTCGTGCCGGCCGAGGCGGACCCGCGGTCGATCCTCGCCGCGTACCGCGACGCCGTGCCCGAGGGCAGCTACCTGGCGTTCTCGCAGTTCACCCCGGACTTCGACGCTGACGAGATGGCCGCGGTCGTCGAGGTCATGAAGAAGAGCCAGAACCCGATCCACCCGCGCACCAAAGGCGAGATCGAAGGGCTCTTCGCGGGGTTCGAGCTGGTCGAGCCGGGAATCGTGCCGTCGCCGCTGTGGCGTCCGGAGGGCACGAACACCGACGACCCGGACGAGGCGGCGATCTACGCGGCGGTAGGCCGAAAGGTGTAGGCACGGCGCTGTGTTGCTGGCCCGGTGGGCGGGGAATCCGTACGCTCTGTCACAGCATGGAACTTCCGGAGCTCGCCGCCCGCTGGATGCACGCGCTGACGTCGACCGCGTACATCCCGCTGTCCCACGCCGAAATCCGGCAGGCGCTGCTCGACTCGCTGGTGGAGCTCCCGGAGTCGCCTGAATCGGTTGGCGATCGATTGGTGTCACTCCACGCAACCGGTCCCGACTCGTTGCGCGTCACCATGGAGGTCCTCTCCCCCGCGTTCGACCTGCCCCTGCTGTCCCGGCTCGGCTCCGCGTACGCGCAGGCGATGCGGATGGACGCGTTCGACCAGCAGGAGCAGATCAAGGTCGCGATCGTGCGGGCCAAGCAGCGCGTCGAACGCACGCTCAAGGTCAGCCAGGCGCGGTTCCGGGAGGTGTTCGACTCCGCGGCGCTGGGCATCGTGATCACCGACCTCACCGGCAGGTGCGTCGAGGCGAACGACGCCCTCGCCGTGATCGTCGGCCTGGAGTCGGGCTCCGACCTCGACGAACGCGACCTGCGCGACTTCTACCGCCCCGACGACCTGGCCTCGCTGGGCGCCTCCTACCGGCAGGTCAGCGAGGGGCGCCTCGACCGGTTCCGCGACCAGCGCCAGCTGATCCGCGTCGACGGCGAACCGGTGTGGGTGCACCTGGTCGTGTCCGTGCTGCGCGACGCGGACGGCGAGCCGACCCACCACGTGACGATGGTCGAGGACATCAGCGAGCTGCACCTGTTGCAGCGCAGCCTGGACCACCAGCTGCTGCACGACTCGCTCACCGGCCTGTCGAACCGCCAGCACTTCACCTCGCAGGTCGAACGCCTGCTCGACGGCGGGCCGATCACGTTGTACCACCTGGGTCTGGACGCGTTCTCGGTCGTCAACAACGGCCTGGGCCACGACACCGGCGACAAGCTGCTCAAGATCGTCGCGAACCGCCTCGGCAAGCTCGCCGCCGAGAAGGACGCCGTGCTGGCGCGGATCGGCGGCGACGAGTTCGCGCTCCTGACGACCGCCGACACCGTCACGTCGACCGTCGAGGAGATCCAGGAGGTGCTCGGCGAACCGACCTTTGTGGACGATCACGGCATCGCGCTCTCGGCCAGCATCGGCGTGGTGGACCGGCCGCCGTCGTTCGCGACCGCCGCGGAGCTGATGCGGTGCGCCAACGCCGCCCTGCGCCAGGCCAAGGCGCGCGGGAAGCGGCAGTGGGCGTTGCACGACCCGCACGACGACGCCCGCCGCCGCGGCCGGTACGCGCTGGCCGCGTCGATGCCGGGCGCGTGGGAGCACGGCGAGCTGGAGATCGTCTACGCGCCGGTCCACGACCTGGAGACCCGCGAGGTGCTCGGTGCCGTCGCCCGGCTGCACTGGGACGACCTGAGCCACAACGACACCATGGCGCTGGCCGACTCGACGGGCCTGTCGCTGCCGATCGGCAGGTGGTTGCTGCGGGAGGCGTGCGCCCAAGCTGCGAGATGGGTCGAGGAGTTCGGTGACGGGGCGCCCACGCTGCACATCGCGTTGGGCGCCTTGCAGTCCCGGGACGAGGATCTGGTCGCCGACGTCAAACGGGCGCTCGACGAGACGGGCCTGCCGCCCGAACGGCTGCGCATCGCCCTGGACGTCTCCTCGGTCCTCGCGGGCGACGACAACGCGCTGGTGCTGCACGACAGCGGCATCGTCACGGCGCTGGACGGCTTCCGCGGCGGCCACGACGAACTGGCCGTGCTGACCGAGGTGCCGGTCCGCTCGGTGATCACCCGAGCGCCCGCCCCGAGCCAGGACTCCCCGCTGCACCAGGCGATGCGCGGCCTCATCGCGACCGTGCACGGCTTCGGCGTGCGGTTCGCCGTGGACGAGGTCCACACCCTCGAGGAGGCCGACGACTGGCGCGCGGCCGGCGCGGACGGCGTGATCGGCCTGCTGCCAGCGCTCACCGCCGCCCAGGTGACGGAGCTGCTGGTCAGAGCTGCTTCACCGCCGCCAGCAGCTTCGTGAGCGAGTCCTTCGCGTCCCCGAACAGCAACGTCGTCTTCGGGTTGTACAGCAGCTCGTTGTCCACGCCCGCGAACCCCGGCCGCATCGACCGCTTCATGAACACCACGGACTTCGCGCGGTCCACGTCGAAGATCGGCATGCCGTAGATCGGGCTGGCCGGCTCGTCGCGCGCACCGGGGTTCACCACGTCGTTGGCCCCGACCACCACCGCCACGTCGACCGACGTGATGCCGGGGTTGACGTCGTCGAGCTCCTTGAGCTGCTCGTACGGCACGTCCGCCTCCGCCAGCAGCACGTTCATGTGCCCCGGCATCCGCCCGGCGACGGGGTGGATCCCGTACGACACGGCGACTCCGCGTCGTTCGAGCTGCGACACGAGCTCCCGCACGGCGTGCTGCGCCTGCGCGACGGCCAACCCGTAGCCGGGCACGACGACGACGTTGTTCGCGTACCCCAACAGGATCGCGACGTCCTCGACCGTGCCGGACTTGACCGTCCGCTGCTCTTCCTGGTGTGCCGTAGCGGTTGTCGCCTTGAACGCCCCGAAGAGGATGTTCGTGAGCGAGCGTCCCATCGCCTGCGCCATCAACCGCGTCAGGATCGTGCCGGACGCGCCGACGAGCGTGCCCGCGACGATCAGCAGCGTATTGGCCAGCACGTACCCGGACGCCGCCACCGCGAGCCCGGTGAACGCGTTCAGCAACGAGATCGCGATCGGCACGTCCGCCCCGCCGACCGGCAGCACGAACAGCACCCCGAGCGCCAGCCCGACCGCCGCCAGCAACCACAGCAGGAACCCGTTCGGCACCGCCATCGTCAACGCGCACAGGGCGACCGACGACACGCCGGCGGCGATCGCGAGCTGCTGCCCGGCCGGCAGGAGCACCGGCCGCGTCGTCATCAGCTCCTGCAGCTTGAGGAACGTGACCACCGACCCGGAGAAGCTGACCGACCCGATCAGCACCGTCAGGACGGTCGCGAGCCGGAACATCACCGTCGTCCCGGGCACTGCGAAGAACTCCGCGAGCGCGACCAGAGCCGCCGCCGCGCCACCGACTCCGTTGAACAGCGCGACCATCTGCGGGATGGCGGTCATCTTCACCGAGCGGGCGGCCGGGATGCCCACGACGACACCGAGTGCGACGGCGATGAGGATCCACAGTCCGTTGTGGACCACGCCGTGGACGTACGCGGTGATGACGGCGACCAGCATGCCGAACGCGCCGATGAAGTTGCCGTAGCGCGCGTACTTGGGCGAGCTCAAACCCTTGAGCGCCAGGATGAAGCAGAGCGCGGCGACGAGGTACATCAGCTGGACGATCATTTCCTGAACATCTCCAGCATCCGGTCCGTCACCAC
The DNA here is from genome assembly GCF_042738015.1 of Lentzea sp. NPDC059081. NCBI lineage: Bacteria > Bacillati > Actinomycetota > Actinomycetes > Pseudonocardiales > Pseudonocardiaceae > Lentzea > Lentzea sp. NPDC059081. The sequence goes on along the minus strand of NZ_JBHYGW010000023.1, from coordinate 89,468 downwards.
GAACCCGCCGACCACGTTCACCGTCGCCAGGAACACCGCCAGCAACCCGAGCACCAGCTCCAAGGTGCTCTCCGCCGACCCCGTGATCAGGATCGCGCCCACCAGGATCACGCCGTGGATGGCGTTCGCACCGGACATCAGCGGCGTGTGCAGGATCGTGGACACCTTCGAGACCACCTCGAAGCCCACGAACACGGCCAGCACGAAGATCGTCAGCAGGTCGATCACGGCAACTCCTTGCGGATCTCACCGTCGTGGGTGAGGCAGCAGCCGTCGAGCACCTCGTCGTCGAGGTTCGGCTGCACCACGCCGTCCACGATCATCAGCTTGAGCAGGTTGACCACGTTGCGCGAGTACAGGCGGCTCGCGTGCACTGGCATCGACGACGGCAGGTTCCGCGCGCCGTGCACGAGCACGTCGCCGACCCAGATCTCCTCGCCCGGCACGGATCCCGCGTAGTTGCCACCCGACTCCGCCGCCAGGTCGACCAGCACGGAACCCGGCGCCATCGCCTTGAGCATGTCGGTCGTCACGAGCTCCGGCGCCCTGCGGCCGGGGATCGCGGCCGTGGTGATCACGACGTCGGACGCGGTCACGTGCTCGCCGATGAGTTCTCGTTGGCGTTCCAGGAACTCCTCGGACTGCACGGACGCGTAGACGCCCGACTGCGTCTCCAGGTCGAGCTCCAGGAACTTGGCGCCGAGGCTGCGGACCTCCTCGCCGGCGGCCTTGCGGACGTCGTAGGCCTCGACGACGGCGCCGAGGCGGCGCGCGGTCGCGATCGCCTGCAGGCCCGCCACTCCCGCTCCCAGCACGAGCACCTTGGCCGGCGGCACGGTGCCCGCGGCGGTGGTGAACATCGGCAGGAAGCGCGGCAGTCGTCCGGCGGCGACCAGGACCGCCCGGTAGCCGGCCACGAGAGCCTGCGACGACAGCGCGTCGGCGGTCTGGGCACGGGTCACGCGCGGCAGCAGGTCGAAGCTGAACGACGTGACGCGGCGCTCGCGGTAGACCTCCAGCAGGTCCCGTTCGGCGCCGGGCTGCAGGAAGCTGATGGTCACCGCGCCGGGCTTCAGGCCGGCGGCCTGGTCCAGGCTCAGCGGTTGCACGGACACGACGACGTCGGACTCGGGTGTCGGGTCCTCGGCCGTCACGGTGGCTCCGGCCGCGCGGTAGGCGGCGTCGGGGGCGTGGGCGTGGCGGCCCGCGCCCTCCTGGACGTGCACGGTCAGTCCGGCGTCGACCAGCGACGGCACCGTTTCCGGTACGCAGGCGACTCGGCGCTCGGCGGGCCGCGACTCTGCGGGAGTTCCCACTTTCACCGTACGCACGTTACGCGATCAAAGGTGACCTGGGCCACATCACAGTTGCCAGAGAACCGCACCGGCGAGGGTCAGGCACCCTGCCAGCCCAACAGCGGGCACGACGCGCTTACCGAGCGTCCACGCGCTGGCGTTGGCGATCGCGTAGTAGAGCAGCACGCAGAACGAGCTGAACACGATCGCGCGCGTGACGTCGACGGTGAGCACCAGCGCCACCGCGACGAGCCCGGTGCAGATCTCGGCGATCCGCAGGTCGGCCAGCGGGGACGGCAGCCTCCGGTCGCGCGCCATCGCCAGCGCGGTCCGCGAGACACCGAGCTGCAGCGAGAGCAACGACCCGAGCGCGGCCAGGCAGGCGGCGACGCGGATGACGGGCGCCAGCGCCGGCGACACGTCGGCGAGGGTCGAGGAAGCGAGACCCGCACCCAACGCGTGCAGAGACACCACGGCGACGGCCGCGTAGACGACCAGCGTGATGGCCAACGAGATGACCACGGCGCGAGGGATTGTTCGTTGTGGTTCGCGAACCTCCTCTCCGAGGGTGGCAATGCGCGCGTAGCCGGCGAACGCGAAGAAGAGCAGCGCGGCGGCGGGAAGGATTCCTGCGGGCAGGAACTCCGCCGGCTGCACGGAATCGCGTGCGGTGACCACGGTCGCGCAGAGCACGAGCAGCACGATGACCACGATCAGCCGGGTGACCAGTGCGGACTTCTGGACACCCGTCAGGTTCAGCACGGTCAGCGCCACGACGGCCGCGACCGCGACGGGTTTCGGGAAACCGGCGTAGGTGCCGACGGTCAACGCCATCGCCGCGCACGACGCCGTCTTGCCGAGCACGAACGCCCACCCGGCGAGGTCGCCCCACACGCGGCCGAGGCGCTCCCGCCCGTAGACGTACGTGCCGCCCGACTGCGGGTACCTGGCGGCGAGCCAGGCGCTCGACAACGCGTTGCAGCAGGCGATCACCCCGGCGATGACCAGACTGACGAGCAACGCGGACCCAGCGGCGGCCGCGGCCGGGGCGAACACCGCGAACACCCCGGCGCCGATCATCGAGCCGAGCCCGACGAAGACGGCGTCGGTCACACCAAGGCTGCGGGTGAGCTGCACCCGGTCAGTGTGCCGCCAAGGATCAGTGAGACACAGGGCATCCGGTGGGCTGTGCCGCGGGGAAGAAGTTCGGCAGCAGTTCACCCGTGTCGTAGTAGCGGTGGTACACCGGCGTGAGCCCGCCCGACACGGGAGGCACGATCCAGGACCACTCCGCGGGGCAGGACCGTCCGGCGGCCTCCTCCTTCTCCAGGTGCGTCAGGAACCTCTTCGACTCGGTGTGGTGGTCGGTGATCGTGACGCCGGCCTCGGCGAACGAGTGCAGGACGGCGCGGTTGAGCTCCACCAGAGCCCGGTCGCGCCACAACGTCGCCTCCGACGACATGTCCAGGCCCATCCGTCTGGCGATGTACGGCAGCAGGTCGTATCTGTCGTGGTCGGCGAGGTTGCGGGCGCCGATCTCGGTGCCCATGTACCAGCCGTTGAACGGCGCCGACGGGTAGTCGATCCCGCCGATGCGCAGCCGCATGTTGCTGATCGCGGGCACGGCGTGCCACTTCACGCCGAGCGCGCCGAGCCACGGCAGGTCCGGGTGCGAGAGCGGGACCTCGAGGACCGCGTCGGCCGGGATCCTGACCAGTGCGGGCTTGTGACCCTCGCAGGAGACCATGAGCGGCAGCAGGTCGAACGGGCCGCGGATGGCCGGCGGCTGCCAGCCCCGTTCCACCGCGAGCTCGGTCAGCGCCAGGTTCCGCCCGTCCCCGAGCACGCCTCCGTCCGCACCCTTGTAGGCGGCGTAGCGGATGATCTGCTCGTTGTGGATCACCGGGGCGTGCGTGCCGGGCTCGGCAGGGGCGAAGACCGTGATGACGGGGCGGATCTTGCCCTTGTTCGTGGCGACGCGGAGGTGCTCGACGCACTCCTTCGCCACCTCGGCGGGGGCGGACACCTCGCGCAGGTCGCGCACCTTCAGGCTCCGCCAGTAGAGGCGGCCGATGCAGCGGGAGCTGTTGCGCCACGCCACGCGCGCGCCGAAGGTCAGTTCGGCGGTCGTGTGGCGGTAGGTGCCGGTCGCGGCGATCTCCGCGTGGATCTCGGCGAGCCTGGCCTCGACGGGCCCGAGGTCCGGGTTCTCCGCGTGGTGCTGCCGGATGAAGTCCTCTGCCTCGGCGATCTCGACGTCGCCGAGTTTCTCGACCTGCGCCGGGGGAAGCGCCGTGAGGGAACGGGGCATCGCGTCAGTCGGGACGGGGGTCATGGCGGGCCACCGTAGTCGCGCTTTAGTGGTGCGGAAACCGCCTCTCGCGCTACTCCATCCGGATCATTTGATCACGTCTGACACGCTCAGAAGTCCTTGATCCCTCAACCGGGTGACAATGCCTGGCACAAAGAGTGAATCCGGACTGTTATCTCCCCGAGATCGAACATTAATCGGTGATCTAGGTCACTGCGCATTTCGACCCGTTCGAGTGAACCGGGCAGGCAATTCCCACGTAGCAAATTGCGTCATCCCGCGCACCGCCGCGGAGGACGGCAGCGCGCGCAGGACGAGGTCGCGCAGCGCCACCGCGATCGGCGAGCGGACCTCGATCCCGAACCTCCCGGCGAGCCTCGACCCGCGCCACACGGCCTGCGTCCGCGGCCGCCGGAGCGCGTCGTACCGGACGAGGTCGCCGTCGCACACCGCCAGCGTCACCGCGTCCTCCAACGCCATGCAGGCGCCCTGCCCGAGGTACGGCGTCATCGCGTGGGCGGCGTCGCCGAGCAACGCCACCCGTCCCGACACGAACGTCGGCAGCAACGGCAGGGCGTAGATGTCGTGCCGGATCACCTCGGGAGTCGAGGCCAGCAGCGACGGCAACGGGTCGTGCCAGCCCGCGAACAGCTCGAGCGGGTCCAGGTCCGCCTCGGCGGGCGCCATCGCGGCGACGTACCAGCAGACCCGCCCGTCGCCCAACGGCAGGACGCCCGCCTCACCGCCGGGACCGAGTGTCTGCGAGATGGGCAGGTCGAACGGCCCCGGCGCCACCCCTCGCCACGCCGTGGCCCCCGCGTACACCGGTCCCGGCGCGTCGGGCAGCAGCTCCGCGCGGAGGCGGCTGTTGATGCCGTCCGCCGCCACCACGAGGTCCGCGTCCAGGTCCTCAACGCTCGTCACCTCGGCATCGTTGAAGAGGATTTCCGACGGCAACGCGCGCAGCAGCACGCCGTGCAGGTCCGCCCGGTGCATCGCGGTGACCTTCTCCTGGCCGACGTCGGGCAGGTGCACGAGCCACCGTCCGTCCGACGACCGCACACCACCCGACACCCGCGGCGTGCCAAGCCGTCTGACCTCCGCGTCGACACCCATCCACTCGAGCGCGCGCATCGCGTTCGGCATCACGCCGACACCGGCGCCGATCTCACCGAACGCCGCGGCGCGTTCGTGGACGACGACCTCCCAGCCGACGCGGCGCAACGACACCGCCGCGGCCAGCCCGCCGATGCCGCCACCCACCACGATCGCCTTCATCCCGGCCTCCTCTACAGCTGTAGAGAATCTACACCTGTAATCTACGGATGTAGAAGGAGTTTGCTGACACATGCGCAAGGACCTGATCACCGACGCCGCGATCCGGCTGGTCGCCGCGCAGGGCATGCGCGGCCTCACGCACCGCGCGGTCGACCGCCAGGCCGGGTTGCCAGAAGGCTCCACCAGCGCGTACTTCCGCACGCGCAAGGCGCTGGTCGAGGGGTTCGTGGAGCGCCTGGCGACCCTGGAACGCCTCGACGTGGCTCCCGACCCCGCCGACGTCGCCGGCAGCCTCGCGCGCACGCTCGACAGCTGGCTCGTCGAGCGCGACCGCACGCTCGCGCGGTACGCGGCGATGCTGGAGGCGACGCACCACCCCGAGCTGAGGTCGATCCTCGACCACTCCCCGCGCGAGCAGGCCACGGCGCTCGCCACGATGCTGGGTCACCCGGACCCGGAACGAGCGGCCGCGCACTTCACGGCGTTCCTGGAGGGTCTGCTCTTCTACCGGCTCGTGGGCGCGGGCAGCGTTCTCGGGCCGGCTCCCGGCACCGAGGAGAGCGTCGCCGACCTGCGCGACGCGGTCGAAAAGGCGTTGCGGCCGTAAGTACGTTGGGTCTCATGGGATTCGGGTACGGGGTCTTCTACCTCTGATCACTGACGTGTGCCACCGCGTAACACGTCCTGATTTCGCGTACCCAGAAGAGGATCCCCGTGCGTTCGCATGTTCATCTGACGACCCATGACCTCACCAAGGGCTATGAGACCGGCCCCGTCGTCGACGGCATCTCGCTGACGGTCTCCGCAGGCCAACGCCTCGGCGTCATCGGCGAGAACGGCCGCGGCAAGACCACCCTCCTGCGCCTGCTCGCCGGCGACCTGGCGCCGGACCAGGGAACTGTCGCCCTGCACGGTTCGTTGAGCCTCGTACGACAGGAAATGCCGTTCCGACCCGACGAGACGGTGGGGGACCTGCTGTCCGAGGCGCTGCGGGAGAGCCGGCTGGCACTGTCCGAACTGGACAGTGCGGCGGAGCCGTTCGACGAGCGGCGCTACGAGCGGGCGCTGGCCCACGCCGAGGACATCGAGGCCTGGGACGCCGGCCGCCGCGCCGAGATCGCCCTCGACGCGCTCGACGCCGACCACGACAGGTCGACGCGGCTGGAACACCTCAGCGTCGGGCAGCGCTACCGGGTCAGGCTCGCGTGCCTGCTCGCCGAACGCGCCGACGTCCTGCTGCTCGACGAACCCACCAACCACCTCGACGCGGGTGCGTTGGCCTTTCTGACCGAACGCCTCCGGCAGCACCACGGGGTCGTGGTGCTCGTGAGCCACGACCGCGCACTGCTCGACGACGTCTGCACGCAGCTGCTCGACCTCGACCCGGCACCGGACGGCCAGGTGCACCTGCACGGCGGCGGCTACCGGGCGTTCCAGGAGGCCAAGCGCGCCGAACGCCGGCGCTGGGAACAGCGGTTCGCGCAGGAAGAAGCCGAGCACGACGAGCTGACCGGCAAGGTCGACCGGGCGCGGTCCCGGCTGCAGGACGGCTGGCGTCCGCCGAAGGGCGCGTTCAAGCACAAGCGCACGACGCGCGCGGCGAACAAGATGCGCACCGTCGCCAGGAGGCTGGAGGAGCTCGGCGACCAGCGCGTCAGCGCTCCCCCGCCACCGCTGCGCTTCACCCCGCCCGAGCTGGAGGCGGACGGCGACCTGCTGCACGCCACCCCGCTCGAGGTGCCCGGCCGGCTGCGCCTCACCGAGCCAATCTCGCTCGGCGCGGGCGAGAAGCTGCTCGTCACCGGCCAGAACGGCGCCGGCAAGTCGACCTTGCTGGCCGTGCTGGCCGGTCGCCTGACCCCCACGACCGGCACGGTCGCGCACACCGGCCGGGTCGCGCTGCTCGCCCAGGAGTCGGCGTTCGAGGACGAGGACGCCACCGCCGCCCGGCTCTGCCCGCGGGCGGCGGAGCTCGGTCTGCTGACGGCGGCCGACCTGACCCGCCCGGTCTCCCGGCTGTCCACCGGTCAACGCCGGCGGCTCGACCTCGCGGTCCTGCTGAGCCGCGGCCCGCACGTCCTGCTGCTGGACGAACCCACCAACCACCTGTCGATCGCCCTGGTCGACGACCTGACGGAGGCGCTGCGCGAGACGCGGGCGGCTGTGGCCGTCGCGACCCACGACCGGCGGATGCGGACGGATTTCGGGTCGTGGCGTTCCGTAACCCTGAATTCACCTTCACGAAGTCATGAAAGTTCTGTAGCTTCAGAAGTAGGTCCTCTGCTGAGCACTGGGAGGTGTGCGAGATGACCGAACTGATCTCCGAGACACTGCCGACCGCCCGCCCGAACCCGTTCGACCCGCCCGTCGAGGTCAGCGGCATCCGCGAGCAGGCCCGCATCAGCAGGCTGAGGTTCGCCGACGGTCACCTCGGCTGGCTCGTGACGGGTCACCACCAGGTGCGCGAGATCCTGGCGAGCCCGAGCTTCACCACCAACCCGAACAAGCACCACATGCTCGACCTGCGGTTCCAGGGGGAGATCCCGGAGGGCGGCCGCAAGGTCCAGCCGGGGATGTTCCTGAGCCAGGACCCGCCGGACCACACCCGGCTGCGGCGGATGCTGCAGGGCCAGTTCACCGTCCGGCGGATGAACCAGCTGTCCGACTGGATCGGCACGATCGTCGACGACCAGCTCGAACACCTGCGGTCGCTCGACGGCAGGGCGGACCTCGTCAAGGAGTTCGCGCTCCCGGTGCCGTCGCTGGTGATCTGCGCCCTGCTCGGCGTCGCGTACGACGAGCGGCACAGGTTCCAGGAGGACACGGCGAAGCTGCTGAGCCTGGAGTCGACGTTCCAGGAGGCCATGGACGCCATGGCGCGCATCCAGGAGTTCATGCACGAGCTGATCGCCCGCAAGAAGGAGAACCCGGGCGACGACATGATCAGCGACCTGCTCGCCACCGGGGAGCCGACCGACCAGGAAGCGGCGAACATGGCGCTGCTGCTCCTGCTCGCGGGCCACGAGACCACGGCGAACATGCTGGGCCTCGGCACGTTCACGCTGTTGCAGCACCCGGACCAGCTCAAGATCCTCAAGGACGAGCCCGAGGTCGTCGACAACGCCGTCGAGGAGCTGATGCGCTACCTGTCGATCATCCACTTCGGACCGGTGCGCACCGCGAGCGAGGACGTGGAGATCGACGGGCACCTGATCGAGGCCGGCGACACGGTGCTGATGCACATGCCCGCGGCCAACCGCGACCCGGAGAGGTTCCCCGGCAACCCGGACGAGCTCGACCTGCGCAGGCCCGCGTCGGGGCACGTCGCGTTCGGCCACGGCATCCACCAGTGCCTGGGCCAGCAGCTCGCCCGCATCGAGATGCGGATCGGGTTCGCCAAGCTGTTCGCGGCGTTCCCCGACCTGCGGCTCGACGTGGATCCCGGGGAAGTGCCGCTGCGCACCGACATGGGGATCTACGGCGTGCACTCGTTGCCAGTAGCGTGGTCGTCATGAGGATTTCCGTTGACCAGTCGAAGTGCTGCGGTTCGGGAATGTGCGTTTTGACCGACCCCGACCTCTTCGACCAGAGCGAGGACGACGGCACGGTGGTGCTCCTGGTGGAGGAACCCGACGCCGCGCACGAGGCGACCGCGAAGGAAGCGGCCGGTCTGTGCCCGGCGGGGGCCATCACCGTCACCTGAAAGCCGTTGCCAGAGCTGCCAGGCGACACCTGTGCCCCGTCGCCTGGCACCCCGCGGTGGTCGTACGCTCTTTCGCGTGAACACCGCGCCCGGCTGGTACCCGGACAACGCCGACCCCCGTTTCGTGCGGTGGTGGGACGGCACGCAGTGGACGCCGCACGTGCAGCCGCGGCAGCAGCAGGCCGACGCCCATCAGGTCGAGATGCAGGTGGGCGGCACGGGTCAGGACCGCGTCGCGAGGCAGGTGCAGCGCGCGGGCATCCAGCAACCCGTGGCCGGCGGCGGCGGGACCCTGTTCACCGAGCCGGTCCTGGTGGTGAACCAGAAGGCGAAGCTCGTCGAGCTGTCGAACTCCTACGTCATCTACGACCAGCACGCCCGCCACATCGGCACCGTCGAGCAGGTCGGGCAGTCCGGCGCCGCGAAGGCGTTGCGCGCCTTCACGAAGATGGACTCGATGCTCGACGTCCGGCTGGAGATCCGCGACGTCCACGGCCACCCGGTCCTGCGCATCACCAGGCCGCCGACCCTGTGGAAGTCCAAGGTGCTGGTCGAACGCGGTGACGGCATGCCGATCGGCGAGATCATCCAGGAGAACGTGTTCGGAAAGATCCGTTTCGCCTACGTGTGCAACGGGATGCAGGTCGGCGGCATCTACGCGGAGAACTGGCGCGCGTGGGACTTCTCGCTGCGCGACCACACCGACACCGAGGTCGGGCGCATCACGAAGACCTGGCAGGGCATGGCGAAGGCGATGTTCTCGACCGCGGACAACTACGTCGTGCAGCTGCACCGGCCGGTGCCGGACCCGTTGCTGAGCATGATCGTGGCGTCCGGCGTCACCGTCGACACAGCACTCAGCCAGAACCAGAGCTGATCGCGAGACGCAGCTCGTCGACCTCGGCCCCGAACCCGGCCGCCGTCAGGGTCTCCTCTGCCTGCCGCCAGTGCTCGTGGGCCTCCAGCAGGCGTCCTGCGCGGTCCAGCGCGTTGCCCAGCACCCGCAGCGACCGGCCGAACTCCGGCGGCGAGTCCATCTCCCGCGCCTGGTCCAGCGCGAGCGTCGCCAGCCGCAGCGCCTCCTCCGGCGTCGGGGCGAGCCCGGACCGCAGGCGCCACACCCAGATGCGGCCCTGCCGGTCGTCGTGCTCCTCGAAGAACTCCCACGCCTGCCCGAGCTGCTCCTCGGCCAGGCCGGCCTGCCCCGACCGGATCAGCGTGTCGGCCAGGAAGAGCCGGATGTTGGCCGCCATGTCCGGATCGCCCAGCTTCCGCGCCGCCGCCAGGGACGACCGCAGGAACTCCGCCGACGCCGCCAGCTCGCCGGTGAACTGGTGCAGCCGCCCCAGTTCCAGCGTCGCCATCAGCGCGCTCTGCTCGTCGCCCAGCCCGCTCGCGAGCCGCCGGGCCCGTTCCAGGTAGCCCGTGGCCGCGGTCAGTCCGCCCGCCCGCCGTTCGATGGCGCCCAGCGAGCAGAGCACCTCGATCTCGCCGTGCGGGTTGCCGGACGTGACGAACCGGGTCATGGCCTCGCGGTGGGCCTCGCGGGCCTGCGCCGACCGGCCGCTCCACTCGTGCATCCAGCCCATGCCGTACCAGGCGTAGGCCTCGCCCCACACGTCACCGATGGCGGCGAAACCCTCCTGCGCCGCCTGGAAGTTCTCCGACGCCGCCACGTAGTCGTGCAGCCGTGCGCGCAGGATTCCACGTTGCTGGAACAGGACCGGCTTGCGGTCCGGCGGCGCGCACGACAGCCCGAGGCAGTTGACCTGCTCCCAGTCGTCGAACCGGGCGCGCAGGTCGCAGAACGCCGCCGACCGGATCGCGAGCTCCGCCGCCTGCGCGCCGAGGCCGAGCGCGACGGCCTGCGTGACCAGGGCGTGGATGTTCTGCCACTCCGCGTCGAACCAGGTGGCGGCGTCACCGAGGCCGAACGGTTCCAGCGCCAGGGGTTCGAGGCGGATCGCCTGGTGCGGCAGCTCCACGTCCGCCCGCACGGCGAGGTCGACCCACTGCTCCACCAACGCCTTCAGCGCGACCGCCGGGTCCTCGGACGCCGCCTCCCTGCCGAACGCGCGCAGCAGGTCGTGCAGCCGGTACCGCACCTGCCCCACCGCGTCCCTGCCCGCGTAGTCGACCAGCCGCGCGTCGACCAGCGCCTCGACGTGGTCCTCCGCGTCGTCGAGACCGAGGCCCAGCAACGGGGACGCGGTCCACGCCGGGAAGTCCGGGGTGTCGACCAGCGACAGCAACCGGAACGCCGTGCGGTGCGAGGAATCCAGGCCGTCGTAGGACAACGCCAGGGACGCGCGGACGTCGAGGTCTCCCAGCGACAGCTCGTCGAAGCGGCGGCGTTCGTCGGACAACCGGCCGGCGAGCTTCGCGAGCTGCCAGTGCGGGCGCGCCACCAGCCGGGCGGCCGCCACCCGCAACGCCAGCGGCAACCTGCCGCAGTACGTCACGATCTCCTGTGCCGCCACGGGTTCCGCGGCGCACCGGGCCTCGCCGACCGCCGCGCGCAGCAACGCCAGCGCGTCGTCCGCCGGCAGCACGTCGAGCGGCACCACGTGCGCCGCCTCCAGGCCCGCCAGCGCCGCCCTGGACGTCACCAGTGCCGCGCCCGAGGTCGTGCCCGGCAACAGCGGCCGCACCTGGGCCTCGTTGACCGCGTTGTCCAGCACGACCAGGATCTTGCGGTCCGACAACAGGTCGCGGTACAGATCCACCCGATCCTCCACGGAGGACGGAATGGCACCGCCGGACACGCCGAGCCCGCGCAGCAACCGGTCCAGCGCCGCCGCGGGTTCGACAGGCCGCTGCTCGCCGCCGCGCAGGTTCAGGTACAGCTGGCCGTCCGGGAACGCGTCCCGCACGGCGTGCGCGCAGTGCACGGCCAGCGAGGTCTTGCCGACGCCGCCGGGCCCGGTGATGGTCCAGGTGCCGCCGGCGCGCAACCCGGTCGTGAGCCGCGCGACCTCGTCGGCCCGACCGGAGAAGTCGCCGACCGCGGGCGGCAGCCAGGACGGTCCGGAGTGGACGGAGACCGGCGCGGACGACCCGGCGAGCACCTCCATGTGCAGCGCGCGCAGTTCCTTGTTCGGGTCGATGCCGAGCTCCTCCGCGAGCACCTCGCTCGCGCGGCGGAAGACGTCGAGGGCCTGCGCCTGCTGGCCGCAGCGGTGCAGCGCGAGCATGAGCTGGAACCAGAACCGTTCGCGCAGCGGGTGTTCCGCGACCAGCGACCGCAGCTCGTCGACGACCTGGTCGTGCCTGCCGAGCTGCAGCTCGGCGTCGTTGCGGCGTTCCAGCACCTCCCAGCGCTGCTCGTTCAGCCGCTGCACGTCGGTCTGTTCCATCCGCAGCGACGAGACCTGGTCCAGGGCGGGCCCGCGCCACAGCTCCGCCGCCTCGCCGAGCAGCCGTGCCTCGGTCTCCAGGTCGGGCGCGCGCCGGGCCTCGGCGCGAAGGCGTTGGAACGTCAGCAGGTCGAGCTGGTCGTCGTCGACGTGGATCGAGTAGCCGGTCGGCCACGTGCGCACGAGTTTGCGGTCGGCGAGGTCGTCCAGCGACTGCCGCAACCGCATGACGTACGTCTGCAGAGTCGCCCGTGCCGCCCCGGAAGGCTCGTCGCCCCAAAGGTGTTCCATCAGCTCGTAGGACGACACGGGTGCGTTGGCCTTCATCAGCAACGCGGCGAGCAGGACCCGTTGCTTGGCCGACCGCAGCTCCACGACCCGGCCCGAGTCGATGACCTGCAACGATCCGAGAACCCTGAACCCCCACTGCCGCTGCATGGGCCCGATCCTAACCAGCCGGTAACCGGACGTGTCAGGGAAATGTCAGCGGGTGACGTGATGCTTCTCGCCCATGAGGAGGACAACCTTCGTCGCGGTCGCCGCGTTGCTCTGGGGGCTGGTCACGGCGAACGACGCGCTGGCCGAGAGCGCCCCCGGCTGCGGACCGGTGACGCAGATCGGCGCGACCGCCTACATCGGATCCGGTGGCCAGAAATGGGCCTCCGTCAAGCAGTTCAAGGGCTGCGGCAAGAACTGGGCCTACATCTACACCTGGACCGACACCCACAACGCGGGCGCCCCGTACACGCCGGCGGTCGTCATCGAGAAGTGGGGCGGCCCGAACCACCACGAGCCGTACGGCTTCGCGGGCGGCCGGCACGGCTCCTACCGGCAGAAGGAGCTGTGGTCGGGCGGTGCCGCGACGCTCGACGTCTGCACCTCCGCGCACGGCGAGTGGGAGGTCGACGGAACGCTCTACCAGGTCAGCACCGAGATCCGCTGCTGACGTCCCGGCGCCGGGCAGCGCCCCAGCCCCCCAGCCGGGCGCTGCTCGGGCGATGGTGTCGCCGGGGTCCGAAGCCCAACCTCTCCTCGGCCCCGGCGACGCCTGTCACGCCGCTCCCTGCGACCTCATGAACTCCCCGAGGCGCGACGACAGCTCGTCCGCGGCCGCGTTGCCCCGCAACCGGTCCGCCTCCTGCTTCAACGGCCGCATGCGGTCGCGCGTGCGGGCCGAGCGGATCGGGCCGGACACCGCGATCGCCTGCTCCCCCACGTCACGGGCCTGCTCCGGCTCGTTCTGCACCAGGTAGTTGACGGCCAGCGCGGCGAGCCGGAACGACCGGCTGCGCGAGGCCTCCTCGCCGCCGGACGAGATCGCCCTGGTGAGCAACGGGATCGCCGTCCGCGCGTACTTCACGTCGCACGTACGAGCCAGTTCGGTGTGGACCATGCCGCCGATCGACACGAGGTCGGCCAGGTCGAAGAACCGCGCCCACGGCGGCGCGTCCTCGGTCTCGGCGCGGTCGAACTCGTCCTGCGCGCGGGCGAACTGGCGCAGCGCCTGCCGTTCCGCGCCCATCTTCGCGAACGCCCAGGCCTCGTTGGCGTGCAGGATCGACACGGCGAGCGTCGACCCGCTGGCCTGCGCGATGGGCAGACCGCGCTGGAACGACTCCAGGGCGTCCTGCGCCAGCTCGTAGTGCAGGTGCACGCGGCCCATCCGGTAGTGGACGTTGGCCTCCAGCGCGGTGTTGCCCGACGACCGCGCGAGCTCCATGGCCCTGCCGAAGTGCCGGTGCGCGGACTCCAGCAGGCCCATGTCGAACGACGCCCAGCCGGCCAGGTTGTGCAGGTCCGCGATCGCCACCTGGAGCCGGTGCAGCACCGGCCCGGACGACCCGGCGTCGAGCAGCGGGTTCGCCCAGCCGAGCAACGCCACGCAGGCGTCCCGGCACGCGCCCCCGCCGTATTCGTAGTCCAGTGCCCGAAGCGCGCTCGTCAACGTTTCGACATGACGCCCGTCGGTTTTGTCCACGCGAGCTGGAAATGCATCGCCGTTGAACATAGCTGGTCCTCCTGACGCACGTCGGACACTCTTGTGGAGATACCCGTCACGCACCGCCGGTATTCACCGCGCCGTCGCCACGATCCCACTGTCCGGCCTGGTCGGGAAGGGTTTTCCGGTCTCAAGGGGGACACAGGAGCGCGCGACCACCACAACGCCGTGGTGGTCGCGCTCACGATTCTGGACGCTCGTGGTGACCGGAAAGAGGCCATCGAGGTGTCATCGAAGCGGCACTGAATCAATTCCCGGTGATGACGCCTCACCGGAACGGCCGCTCATGTCACTCTTGCAGGGTCACCACCTGCGCGGGGCACCTGTCCACCGCGTCACGCACGCCGGGCAGGAGGTCCGCCGGCGGATCGGGGACGACCACGACGCCGAGCCCGTCGTCGTCCGACTGGTCGAACACGTCCGGTGCGGCGAGCACGCACTGGCCCGACCCGATGCACCTCGCCTGGTCTATCCGGACCGCGGGCACGCTCACCACACCACCGGGATCTCGGCGGCGCCGTAGGTGATCATGTCGTCGCGGTAGCGCATCTCCCGCACGGGCACGGCGGGGCGCAGGCCCGGGAACCGCTCGAACAGCGTCCGCAGCCCGATCTGCAGCTCCGCGCGGGCGAGGTTGGCGCCGAGGCACTGGTGCGGGCCGAAGCCGAAGCCGAGGTGCGACACGGCGTCGCGGTCCAGGTCGAGCTCGCCGGGCCGCGGGCAGAGCGCCTCGTCGAGGTTCGCCATGAGCGACACGCTGACCCAGTCACCGGCTTTGATCAGCACCCCGTCGACCTCGACGTCCTCGGTCGCGCGGCGGGTGAGGCCGGCGCCCCCGAGGTGACCGACGGTGTAGCGCATCAGCTCCTCGACGACCACGTCCGCCCGGCTCGGGTCGCGCCGCAGGACCTCCAGCTGGGCGGGCTGCTCGAAGAGGTGCAACGTGAACAGGCCGAGGAAGTTGGACGTGGTCTCGTGCCCGGCGGCCAGCAGGCCGATGCAGAGGAAGATCAGCTCGTCCATGCTGAAGTCGGTGTCGTTGGCCATCAGGCCGATCAGGTCGTCGTTGGTGCCCGCGGCCTTCTTCTCCGCGACGATCGGCGCGAGCACGTCCGCAAGCTTCGTGGCGTGGGCGAGGTACTCGTCCTTCGAGCCGTTCTTGCCGAAGAGGTCGCCGGCCGTGGCCTGGAACAGCTCCTGGTGCTCCGGCGGCACGCCCAGCAGCTCGGCGATGACCAGCGACGGCAGCGGCAGGCACAGCGAGGTGACCAGGTCGGCGGGCGCGCCCTTGGCCTCCATCACGTCGAGGTGCTCGTCGACGATCTGCTGGATGCGCGGCCGCAGCTCGTTCATGCGCTTGACCATGAAGCCGCGCGAGAGAGGACGCCGCAGGCGCATGTGCGCGGCGCCGTCGACGCCGTTGATGTTGCCCGGCTGGTCGGGGTCGATCACGGTCTCGCCGTCGTCGGTCCGCATCTCGGGCTGGCCGCCCTTGCGGGTGCTGAACCGCGGGTCGGACAGCACCTGCCGGACCCCGGCGTAGCTCGACACCACCCAGGCCTCGACGCCGTTGGGCCAGAGCATCCTCACCGGCCCGTCGCCGACGGCCTCGGCGAAGCCGACCGGCGGCATCAACGGGTGGTCGCGTTCGTGCATGACCGGGCACACAGCTGCGTCAGTCACGGGATTCCCCCTCAACAGAACAGAACTGTTCTTTTGACTTCATGACCGAACGTAGCGCAGCGACTACGCGCTGACGAGTTGTTTGGCACTAAAGTTCAGCTCAGGAGGGGCCGCAGCAGACCGTCGACGATGTCGTCGATCACGCCCTGTTCCTCCGACATCAGCACGAACGTCGAGATCAGCGCGGTGATGAGCACGCCGGAGTGGAGCCCCTGCGGCAGCTCGCCGCGCGCCTTCGCCCGGTCCACGGCGACCTGCAGGTGCACGGTGTAGGCGCGGTCGACGTGCTCCTCGCGCAGACGGGCCAGGTCGGCGTCCTGACGGCTGCCCTCGAGCAGGCCGAGGAAGATCCCGGCGGTGTCGAACGGCATCGGCTCGCCCCACGACCGCAGGATCTGGCGCACGTCCTCGGCGAACGACCCCTCGTCCGGCTGGGGCAGCACGGGCAGGTTCGCCCGCAGCGCGGCCATGATCAGCCGCGCTTTCGAGGGCCAGCGCTGGTAGAGGCTCGACTTGCTCGCGCGCGCCCTGGCCGCGACGAGGTCCATGTTGAACCGGGCGTACCCGACCTCGGCCAGGACGGCGAGCACGGCGGCGAAGACCTCCTGCTGACGCTCGGGCGCGTCCAAGGGCGTGCGGCCCACCCGTGGTCCTCTCTCGGGGTGGTTCAGATGACGTGCACCGTACCGCCGGGATCAACCACGCGGGCATGCCCGCGATCGCGCGGGCGGGCACCGGACCCGGACTGTCCACTCGCGACGGTCGTGCCACCGTCAGTTCCGGCGTTCCGTCACCCAGGTCGCGATCTGCGCCCGTGACGAGAACCCGAGCTTCTGCAGGATCCGCTCCACGTGCCCCTCCGCGGTCCGGCGCGCGATCACCAGCCGGGCCGCGATCTCCTTGTTCGACATGCCCCCGGCGATGAGGTCGGCCACCTGCTGCTCGCGCCTGGTCAGCGGCGTGGGCGCCTCGGGAGCCGGCACGTGCTCCGCCTGCTCCTCCCCGATCGCGAACGCGACGGCGTCGTCGAGCTCGAGGTCCATGCCCTTGCGGAACACCGCGCGGAACTCCTGCTCGCCCAGCGCGGAGAGCGCGACGGACTCGCACTCGCCGTGCGGGGCGCCGAAGTAGCGCGACCCGAACATCGGGTAGCCGACGGTGTGCCAGATCTCGTTGGTGGCGCCCAGCAACGTGCCCGCGCGCTCCGCGTTGCCCTGCGACGCCGCGATCCACGCGAGCACCTCGATCGCGAGCACGATGCCGAGCAGGTCGTGGAACGTCCGCTTGATCCGCAGGCACTCCTTGCCGAGCTGCTCGGCGCGCGGGTAGTCGCCGCGGACCCACGCGCACAGGGCCAGCACGTAGATCGCGTACGCCTGCGCCCACAGCTCGCCGTGCTCCTCGCCGACGGCCTTGGCCTCGCTGCACAGCCGTTCGGCGGCGGCGAAGTCGCGCTGGAAGATCGCGGAGATCGCCAGCTCGATGCCCGCGAGCATGGTGTGGCTGTTGACCGTGCCCTGGCCGCGGTAGAGGGACATGGCCTCCTCGAACAGCGTGTCCGCGAGGGCGAGGTCGTCGCCGACCAGGTGCGTGCACGCCAGGCGGTGGGTCGCGTAGGCCAGCGCGAGCCCGTCGCCCACCTCGACGGCGTAGTCGCGGCACTCCTCCAGCATCCGGCGGGACGCGGGGATGTCCCCCTGCAACGTCGCGACGTACCCGTTGACCCACAACGCCTTCGCGCGCAGCGGGCCCGGTTCGACGTCGGCCAGCGCGCGGTCGAGCCAGTGGCGGCCCTCGCCGAGCATGCCGCAGCCCGCCCAGTAGAACCACAGCGTGCCGGCGAGGAGCACGCAGTGGTCGCCGTCGTCGTCGAAGCAGAAGTCCAGTGCCGACCGCAGGTTCTGGTGTTCCAGCCGCGTCAGCGAGAAGATCTGCGGCTGCGCGGGCCCGAACCACTCCTTCTCCCGCCCGCGCGCCCACTCGATGTAGTGGTCGCGGTGCCGTTGCCGCATCACCTGTTCGCGCCCGGCGCCGCGCAGCTTCTCCAGGCCGTACTGGCGCAGCGGCTCCAGCAGCCGGAACCGCGTGCCGGACGGGTGCCGTTCTGCCACCACGACCGACTTGTCGACCAGGCCCGTCAGCGACTGCATGATCTCGTCGGCCGCGCTGCCGTCACCGGAGCAGACCCGTTCCGCGGCCTCCAGGTCGAACGTGCCGGAGAACACCGACGCCCGTGCCCACAGGACCTGCTCGGAACGCGTGCAGAGGTGGAAGCTCCAGTCGACGGCGGCCTCCAGCGTCTGGTGCCGCGGGTCGCCGCCCCGCTTGCCGTCGGCCAGCACCCGGAAGGTGTTGTCCAATCTGGACAGCAGGTGGTCGAGCGTCAGCACCCGCAGGCGCACCGCCGCCAGTTCGATCGCCAGCGGAATTCCATCCAGCAGCGCGCAGATCCTGCCGACCTGGTCCTCGTTCTGCGGGCCGAGCGCGAACCCCGGCTCGACGGCCGCGGCCCGTTCGGCGAACAGCGCGAGCGCCGGGTCCCGCGGCAGTGGCGCGACCTGCCACAGGTGCTCGCCGTCGACGCCGAGGCGTTCCCTGCTGGTCACGAGCACGCGCAGCCCGCGCGACGAGCGCAGCAGCACGTCCACGAGCTCGGCGATGGCCTCCACGACGTGCTCGCAGTTGTCCAGCACCATCAGCACCTGCCGGTCGCGCAGGTGTTCCACGAGGACCGTGCGGTGCCGGCGGACCGTGTCGTCGTGGACGCCCAGCTGCTCCAGGACGGTGTGGACGACCAGGTCGGGATCGGTGACGCCGCCCATCTCGACGAACCACACCCCGTCGTGGAACGCCCGGTGCGTCTCGGCGGCGGCCCGCAGCGCGAGCCGGGTCTTGCCGACTCCGGGAACACCCGTGAGGGTGACGAGACGGGACTCGGACAGCAGCCTGCGGACCTCGGCGACGTCATTCCTGCGGCCGACGAAAGTAGTTGTGTCGGCAGGCAAATTGCCTTTGCGACCTGGGGAAAGCGAACCACCCACAGCGGCACCCTAGGTCGGCCCGTTCTCCCGCTGCAACGCGGTCCCCCGGAGGTACCAACGCCGAAACACGGGTAGTTACCCCCTAGGGACGATGCAGTCGCGGAGAGAGCCTTGAAGGCTTGGGACACACCTGAGGGAGGGGGACCCGTGACCGATGACGGCCTCGAGGTGGACGTCCGCGAGCAGAACGGCGTGCTCGTCGTCCGGTTCGGCGGGCGGCTCGACTGGACGACGTACATGCGCGTGCAGGACGTGCTGCTCGACTGCGCCACGAAGGAGCTCGTGGGCGTGGTCGTGGAGTTGGACGACCTCGTCGCGGAGTCTCCCGCGCTGCTCGTCGTGTTCGACGTCGTGTGGCTGTCGGCGGCGCGCTGGCCGGGCATCTCGATGAGCCTCGTCGTGAGCGACCACCGGCTGCGCTCCACGCTGGAGTCGCGCGGCCTGCCCCGGCACATCCCGATGCACGCGACGACCTCGGCCGCGGTGGCCGCCGTCGTGCGGCTCAAGCACGAGGACCGGGTCGACGCGGCCCTGCCGACCTGCCGCTGCATGCCGCACGTCGCCGAGCGGATCACCGAACGCGCCTGCGAGCGGTGGGGCGTCCAGTCGATGCTCGACGTCGCGCCGCAGGTGGCCGTCGAGCTCCTGTCGCACGTCGAGGACGACAGCCCTCTCGCGCTGCTGCTGCGCATGCGCGGCGACAAGTTGTCCGTCGCCGTGCGCACGACCGCACGGCTCGACCTCAAGCAGTGGCACGTCATGCGGCACAACGTCGCGTCCATCGCCGTGTGCAACTTCAGCATGGGCGAGACGCCGGCGGGTGGTGGCCGGCACATCATCTGGGCGCTGCTCGACGTGCCGGAGGACAGCCAACGGCCGCCCGTCGCCGTTCCGGAACCGGCGGTTTTCACCCACCAGGGTTAACACTTCCGGGTCGTCGTTCTACCTCGCGTGCATCGCCGCGAGACTTGTCCGGCACGCCCGCACGACCTGGCGGTTCGCTGCCGTGTCCGGCGTGCGCGTGCCGCAGCTCGGGCAGGACAAGCGCGCCGTCGTGGCGTCGACGTGCACCTCGAGAGGGCTGCCGCACGGACGGCACCAGCGGTGCCCGGTGACGGGGATGACGTGGTCGGGTGAGGCCACGCACTGGTGCAACCAGCGGCGATGCAGGCGGCACGTGACCCTGGCGTGGGGATCGAGGCCGAGCTCCTCGGCCAGGTCCTCCGCGCCGAGGACGGCGGTCATGGTCGGGTCCGCGGTCTCGGACGAGGTCACCAGTCGCAGGTGGGCGCGTCGCCTCATGCGGCGAACACTGCTCCTCGAGAACGGCCCTGTATACCCGCATTAATACCTGCTCAACCGCGTCACGGACACGATTCCACCCGGCGGGGAACCTCTTCTCAGCCGGTCATCACGCCCCTACTCTCGGATGTCAACGGCGCAGAGGTGTACACGATGGCGAATCCTGCGTACTTCCCTCCTCCGCACTCCGCCCGCATCGGGACGAGCGATGTGGAACAGCTGGAGTCGCAGACGCGTTCCCTCCGGTCGGTGGACTACCAGCATGGCGGAGGCGCCTGCCGGGACGCCGTCGTCGTGCGGATCTACTGGGCGCAGCAGCTGCTCGCGGCCGAGGCGTCCGACCCCGTGCGCTCCCGTCTGCTGTCCGCCGTCGCGGACCTGCACAACCTGGCCGGGTGGACGTCGTTCGACAGCGGCCAGGTGGGAGCGGCGTACCACCACTTCGACCGCGCACTGGACTTCGCACGCCACGACGAGGACCTGACCACCAACATCGTGTACCGACGTGGGCGCGTGCATCTGCATCACGGTGCTCCGGGCGATGCGCTGGCGTACTTCCAGAGAGGCGCCTTCGCACCGTTGGCGTCTAGCATCATGTACGCGAACGAGGCGTGGGCATACGCACGTCAGGCCCGTTCCGACGAAGCGGTGCGCGCGTTGGGCAAGGCGAAGGACTCGTTCGCGTCCGCCGACCTGGCGCACGCGCCGGACTGGGCGCGGTTCCACGACGAGACCGACCTGACCGCGATGACCGGCATCGTCCACACCGAGCTCGGCGACACCCGCGCCGCGGTCCCCGCGCTGACCTCGGCCGTCGAGGGCTTCGGGCCGGCGATGGCGCGCAGCCGGACGTTCTGCCTGATCGCGCTGGCCACGTGCCACTTCCTGGACGGCGACGTCGACGAGGGGCAGACCGTCGGAGCCCAGGCGATGAGCGCGGCGGAGGGGTTGCGGTCCGAACGGGTGTGGGACCGGACGCGCCCCATGATCCAGGCGGCCGCGGCGCACGGCGTGTCGCTGCGGTAGCGATCTTTGCAGAACCCGAACATTCGGCGGACCTCGTCCTGACGGTGCCCGGCCATCGTTCTCGGCATGAACATCGCGAAGATCGGTGGGCTCGTGGCCGGACTGCTGCTGCTCGGCGCGGGGACCGCGTCGGCGCAGGAACCGATCACGATCAGCCCCGAGAAGGTGCAGAAGATCTGTTCCGAGCGCGTACCGCGGGTCGAGTCGAAGGTGAAGGCCCTGACCGACCGGATCAACGGCACCGCGGAGACGTTGGGCTCGAAGAAGTGGATCGAGCAGAAGGCCGCCGACGCGCGCAAGTCCGGCAACACGGCCCGTGCGGACGTGCTGGACGCGCGGCTGAAGCTGCGGGACGCGCAGCTCGGGAAGCTGTCGAAGGCCTCGGAGCGGGTCACCAAGTTCAAGTCCGAGCACTGCGGTGGTTCCAAGTGAGGTGGGTGGCGGCGCTCGTGCTGCTGGTGTCGCTGACGGCGTGCCGGAGCGAGGCGCCGGTCTCGGACTTGGATGATGTGGAGTCGACGCTGAACAGCATCGAGTCGGACATCAACCAGCCGGGGTGAACGCGTGGAACGTGGCCTGGTGCTCGTCGTGGAGGACGAACCGGCGATCGCCGAGCTCGTGGCGCTGTACCTGCGCCGCGACGGCTTCGGCGTGCACCTGGAGTCCTCGGGGGACGCGGCACTGGCCGCGGTCCGCGCACTCTCGCCCGTGGCGGTGGTCCTGGACGTCGGCCTGCCCGGCATGAACGGCATCGAGGTCTGCCGGGCGCTGCGGGCGTCCGGCGACTGGACGCCCGTGCTGTTCGTGACGGCCCGCGACGACGAGGTGGACCGCCTGCTCGGCCTGGAGCTGGGGGCCGACGACTACATCACCAAACCGTTCAGCCCGCGTGAGCTGGCGTTGCGCGTCCGCACGGTGCTCCGGCGCTCGTCGGTCGTGTCGGACGTTCTGCAGGTGGGGTCCGTGCGGCTCGACGTGGGCGAGCGGCGTGCGTTCGCCGGTGCGGACGAAGTGTCTTTGACATCAACGGAATTCGGGCTGCTCTCGCACCTGATGAAGCATCCACGTCAGGTGTTCTCGCGTGAGCAGCTCCTATCGGCCGTGTGGGGTTACTCGTCCGTGGCCGGCACACGGACCGTGGACGTCCACATCGCCCAGCTGCGGGCCAAGTTCGGCACCTCCAGTCCGATCAGGACGGTGCGCGGCGTGGGTTACTCGGCGGACGCGTCATGAACCTGGCGGCGCGGATCGCGTTGGTGTGCCTCGGAGTCGCGTTCGTCGCGGTGCTGATCGCGGGCGTCGTGTCGACCCGGCTGGTGCTCTCGACCTCGCAGCAGGTGAGCCGCGAGATCCTGCGCTCGCAGGCCGACGTGGTGGCGGGGCAGATCTCGAACAACCGCGTCGAGCAGGTCCTGGAGGGCCAGGGCATCGCGATCGTGCGGATCAGTGCGACCGGTGAGGTGTCGGGATCGGACCGGGCCGCCGTCCGCGCGGCCAGGGAGGCGGGCGCCGGGCGTGTGGCGTCGGGCTCGCCGGTGTCCGGCGTGAGCGGCCGGCTGAACGTGGAGGCCCGTCCGTCGGGGGCGGGCGGCTTCGCGCTGGTGCAGGAGACCGAGGTCGGCGGCACCTACCGCAAGCTGGTCCGCAACATCCTGTTCGCGCTGGGCATCGGCCTGGTCGTCGCCTGCCTGGCAGGCCTCGCGCTCGGCACCGTGCTGGGCCGCCCGCTGCGCCGCGTCGCGTCCGTGGCCCACTCGATGAGCGCGGGCCGCCGCGACCTCCGCGTCCCCGTCGTGGGCACCGTCGAACTGGCCGAGGTGGCCACGTCGGTGAACTCGCTGGCAGACGCCTTGCAGCGCAGCGAGTCCCGCCAACGCGACTTCCTGCTCTCGGTCTCCCACGAGCTCCGCACCCCGCTGACCGCCGTGACGGGCTTCGCCGAGTCCCTGGCGGACGGCGTCGTCACCGGCGACCAGGTGGCCCCGGTCGGCACGGTGATCCTGGACGAGGCCCGCCGCCTCGACCGCCTGGTGAGCGACCTGCTGGACCTGGCCCGCCTGGGCGCCGACGACTTCCGCCTGGACCTGGCACCGATGTCGCTGGAACCGGTGGTCCGCTCGGCCGCCGAGGTCTGGCACGCCCGCTGCCACGCCCGCGGGGTCCACTTCAGGCTGGACGTCTCCGCCTCCCCGGTGGTCCACGCCGACCCCCGCCGCCTGCGCCAGGTGATCGACGGCCTGCTGGAGAACGCCCTGCGCGTGACCCCGGCAGGCCACCCGGTGGTGCTGTCCCTCTCGTCCGTGCTGGAGGTCCGCGACGGCGGCCCCGGCCTCGCCGCCGAGGACTACCCGGTGGCGTTCGACCGCGGCGTGCTGCACGCGCGCTACCAGGACTCGCGCCCGGTGGGCACCGGCGTGGGCCTCGCGCTGGTGCACGGGCTGGTGACGCGGATGGGCGGGACGATCACGGCGGGTCCGGCACCGGAGGGCGGGGCCGCGTTCACCGTGACCCTGCCGCCCGCTAACACGATCGGGTGACATTGCGATCTGTCCACCATGGGGGACACGACCGCGTGGTTGATGTTGGCGGCAGGCGACGACCGTGCGCGCGCGAGCAACGACGGGTACGACGACGACCCGTCGTCGCACTACAGCTGGGACGACACGGTTCCGAACCACGGCAAGCCCAAGAAGGGTGATGTCATCGTCCTGTGGGACAAGACGTACCTGCTCGGCGCGTCGGTGATCGAAGCCGTCGACGAGGGCACGGCGGAGAAGGACTCGCACAGCTGTCCGCGGTGCGACAAGGCGCGGATCGAAACTCGCACCACCGTTCTCCCTCGCCTGAAGTGCTACAACTGCGGCCACGAGTTCGACGTGCCGCGCACGCGCCGGAAGACGGTGAAGACGTACCGCACCCGACACGGCGCCGGTTGGGTCGAGTTGGAGGGTCGGCTCGACGGTGCGCGGTTGCGGTCGTTGTGTCTGAGCCCGAAGTCGCAGCTGAGCCTGCGGCCCCTCGACTACGACCGCTTCCACGCCGCTCTCGACGGTGACCTCGCCCTGGCACCGTTGGAGGCGGCCGCGGACTACGTCGCCGGCGGTCACGCCACCGCGGTCGTGCGGGTGCGACGGGGCCAGAGCGCGTTCCGCGGCAAGCTGTTGGCTTTGTACGGCAACGAATGCGCGTTCTCCGGCCCCGCTCCGGCCGACGCGTTGGAAGCCGCGCACCTCTACAGCTACGCCGAGGTCGGCGAGCACAAGAAGGAGGGCGGCTTCCTGCTGCGGCGCGACCTGCACCGCCTCTTCGACCGCGGCCTGTTCGCCGTGCGCCCGGACACCTGGCTGCTGGACGTGCACGTCGACATCCGGCACCTGCAGGACTACGGGCAGCTGCACGGCAAACCGCTGGGCGTGGACCTCACGCGGGCGCAGCGCGAGTGGCTGCGCACGCACTGGGAGCAGGCGCGTCCTACTTCGCCTGAGGCAGCTTGACCTTCTTCTTCGCCCCCGGCGACGACGGCGGCGGCACCACGGGCCCGATGTCCCCGTCCGGCGCCTCGTCCAGGTCCACGATCACCGGCGCGTGGTCGCTGGGCCCGGTGCCCTTGCGCGCGTGCCGGTCGATCCACGCCGCCTTCGTCCGCGGCGCCACGGAGCTGGACGCGAGGACCAGGTCGATGCGCATGCCGAGGTCGCGGTGGAACATGCCTGCGCGATAGTCCCAGTAGCTGAAGATGCGCTCGTTGGGCCAACGGTCGCGCACGACGTCGTGGAATCCCAACGCTTCGATGGCCTGCAGTGCGGCGCGTTCGGGTTCGGTGACGTGCGTCTGGCCGATGTAGGCCTCCGGGTCGAAGACGTCGGCGTCGGCCGGTGCGATGTTGATGTCGCCGCACACCAACGCGTCCGCAGGGCCCTTGTCCAGCACGTCGCGCAGTGCGGCCAGCCACTCCAGCTTGTACTTGTAGTGGTCCGACTCCGGCTCACGGCCGTTGGGCACGTACAGCGAATGCACGCGCACGCCGCCGCACGTCGCTGCCACGGCACGTGCCTCGACGTGGGGGAAGCCCGGTGCGCCCGCGATGCCCACCTCGACGTCGTCCAGACCCACGCGGGACAGCAACGCCACGCCGTTCCACTGCGTCTCACCGAACAGCGCGACCTCGTAGCCGCGTTCGCGCAGGGCGTCGCCGAGCAACGCGGTGAAGGCGTCGTCGGCCAGCTTGGTCTCCTGCAGGCACACGACGTCCGGCTTCCGCTGGTCGAGCCACGGCAGCAGGCGGGGCACGCGTTGCTTGACGGAGTTCACGTTCCAGGTCGCCACTCGCACCCCTGCCACGGTAGTCACCGCGGCTCGAGCGCGCATGGAGGAGCGGGTGCCGCGCGAACGGCACCCGCTCGCAGGTTCAGCCAGACCGGCGCAGCAGGCTCGACCCTCCGCCGTCCCACCGCATGCCGCGGTCGCCGGACGTGCTCGGCTCGGTGTCGGAGAGCCGCAGGTGGTCGTGGTCGAAGTGCACGATGTGGCCGACGAGCCCGCCGGTCAGCGCCGCGAACCAGATCGACGGGCGCACGCCGGTCACCGACCGCTCCAGCGTCACTTCGGCTCCGGGGCTCGTCGCCTCCAGGTAGTCCCCCGTCCTGCGCACGGTCATGCCCGCGTGCTCGGCGGTGCGGACGATCGGCTCGAACTCCGGTGTGTCCAGGATGAAGATCGCGGGCATCAGCGGGTCACCGCCCCGAACTGCTCCCGGACGAGCGCTGCCTTGCGCTGCCACATCGCGTCCACCGTCGGGTTCGGCATCGCGGCGACCTCGCGCAGCGCGCGCACGGTGACGTCGGCGTCGCGGGCGTCGACGTCACCGAACGGCCGCAACGGGTAGGCGATCTCCAGCTGGATGCCGTTGGGGTCGTCGAAGTAGATCGACTCCAGCAGCTCGTGGGCGAGCGGCGGGGTCACCTTGACGCCGTGGGACTTGATCTGGTCCCGCCAGGCCATCATCTCCTCCTTCGTGTCCACGTGGAACGCGATGTGCCGGGAGAGGTGCATCAGGTCCGACGTGTGCAGTGAGTTCTCGGGCAACCCGAAGTAGTAGAAGAACGCCAGGTAGTTCCCCTTGCCCAGGCCGAAGAAGAAGTGCACGAAGTCGGGGAACTCCTCGGCGAGCCAGCCGGTGCCGGTCACCGCGTGGGTGAGGGGCAACGTCATCACCTCGCGGTAGAAGTCGACGGTCTCGCCCGGTTTCCAGGTGACGTGTGCGAGGTGGTCGACCCCCTTCAGCTCCGTTCCGAGGCTCAGCGAACCGGTGTCCATGTCTCCTCCGTCTTCCTCGCGAATTGGGCTCGGACCGACTTGCGGTCCACCTTGCCGACCGGGGTGAGCGGCAGCCGGTCGAGCGACTCGACCTGTTCGGGCAGCTTGTAGTCGGCGACGCCGTGGGCGGTGAAGCCGGCGCGGACCTCCGCCAGGCTGGGCACCGGTCCGCGCGGAACGACGACGAGGCACACGCGTTCGCCGAACCGGGGGTCCGGCACCGGCACGGCGAGGGCGT
Source organism: Lentzea sp. NPDC059081 (assembly GCF_042738015.1). NCBI lineage: Bacteria > Bacillati > Actinomycetota > Actinomycetes > Pseudonocardiales > Pseudonocardiaceae > Lentzea > Lentzea sp. NPDC059081. The sequence goes on along the minus strand of NZ_JBHYGW010000023.1, from coordinate 62,920 downwards.
CCGCGACGTCGAGCACAGCCCGCGCGACGGTCTCGACCTCCTCGGCGGACACCTTCTCACCGCCGCGGTTGATCAGGTCCTTGCGCCGGCCCTCGACCACGAGGTTGCCGTCCTCGCGCAGCCGCACCAGGTCTCCCGTGCGGTACCAGCCGTCCGCCGTGAACGCGCGGGCGTTGTGCTCGGCGGCGCGGAAGTAGCCGCGCGGCGTGTACGGCCCCCTGGTCAGCAGCTCGCCGACCGCGCCGGTGGGCAGCGGCACGTCCGACTCGTCGACGACGAGCACCTCGTCGCCGACGCTGATCGGCCTGCCCTGGGTGCCGAGCAGCACCTCGTCCGGGTCGTCGAGCCGGGTGTAGTTGAGCAGGCCCTCCGCCATGCCGAACACCTGCTGCAGCCGCACCCCCAACGTCTGCGGGATCGCCCGTGCCAGCCCGGGGTCCAGCACCGACCCGCCGACCTGGACCACCGCGAGGCTGCCGAGGTCCGGCCGCGTCTCCTGGGCCTTGTCGACCCAGCGCCGCGCGATCGCGGGCACCAACGACGTGTGCGTGATCCGATGGCGCGCGATCGCCCGGAAGGCGCGGACCGGTTCGGGTGAGGCCAGCAGCACCGCCCGGCCACCGACCGCCAGCGCGCCCAGGATTCCCGGGCACGCCAACGGGAAGTTGTGCGGCGCGGGCAACGTCACGAGGTACCTGGTCGCCGCGGAGAAGCCGCTCACCTCACCGCTGCGCCGCAGGTTGTACTCGTAGTCGTCGTGCGTGCGACCGATCATCTTGGGCAGGCCGGTCGTCCCGCCGGACAGCAGGAACACCGCGACGTCGCCCGGATCCGGCGCGACCGAGTCCAGCCGCCGGCGCCGGCCGGTGTCCCCGTCGAGCCGCAACGACTCCCGCAGGCCGAGATGGCCGGGTGTCGCCGACTCACCGACGACACCCACCGCGCACGGCCACGGCAGATCGGCGGCGATCCGCGCGGCGAGGGCCTCGTGGCCGAAGCCCCGCCACTCGTCCGGCACGACGATCATGCGCGCCTCGGCGTGCCGGGCGAGGTATCCCAGTTCCTGCTCGCGGTGCGCGGGCAGGGCCAGCACCGGGGCGACCCCCGCCCGGAAGCACGCCAGCACCAGCGCGACGAACTCCCAGCGGTTCGGCAGCGCGACGACGATCCGGTCGCCGCGCCGCACTCCCGTCGCGAGCAGGGCCTCGGCCAGCCGGTCGGAGAGCAGGGCCAGGTCGCGGAAGGAGAGCTCGAGATCGCCGTCGACCAGGGCCACGCGGTCGCCGTGCTCGTCCGCCCAGCGCCACATCCACTCGCCGAGCGGGCGGCCGCGCCAGTACCCGGCAGCCCGGTAGGACGCCGCGAGCTCCTGCGGCCAGCCCGGCAGGTCGGCGGTCACGCGACCACCACCTCCACCGGCTCCTCCTGCTCCTCGGGTCCGGTGAGCAGCACGCCCACGTGGCCGGCGATGTCGGCGACGGTCGGGTGCGTCCACAGCAACGTGGACGGCAGGCTCAGCCGCAGCAGCTTCTCCAGCCTGCGGCGGATGACCAGCGTCATGACCGAGTCGAGGCCCATCTCCGACAACGGGCGCCGGATGTCGAGCTCCTCGGCCGCGAGCCGCACCTCGCTCGCCACCTGCGCGCGCACCACCGTCACGAGGTACTCGCGCAGCTCGTCGCCCTCGAGCCCGGCCCACTCCGCGTCCGGCACCGCCTCGGTGACGGCCTCCTCGACGACCACCTCGTCCAGCAGCGGGGGGCGGGACATCCCCGGTTCCGGCGCGAGCATCCGCAGCACCGCGAAGTGGGACCCGTCGTAGCGCTCGGCGAACTCCCAGGCGCGCAACGCCTCCGTGGCCGTGACGTCCGCCGTGCCCCGCGCGTTGAGCTCGCCGTCGATGAGCTCGGAGGAGGTCGACATGCCCAGGCCGCGCCACGAGGTCCAGCCGAAGCTGATCGTGTCGTCGGCTCCCGCCGCACGCCGGTGCGCGGCGAAGGCGTCGAGGAACGCGTTGGCGGCGCCGTAGCTCGCCTGCCCCGGCAGCCCGAGCAGGTAGCCGCACGACGAGAACAGCACGAGGAAGTCGAGGCTGCCCGGCGGGAACAGCTCGTGCAGCACCAGCGCGCCGTCCGCCTTCGGCCGCAGCACCTGCCGCAGCGAGTCCTCGTCGAGGTCGGCCAGCATCCGGTTGTCCAGCACACCGGCGGCGTGCACCACGCCGCGGACCGGCGGCAGCCCGGACGTCACGGAGGCGAGCGCCTCGGCGGCCCGGTCGCGGTCGCTGACGTCGAGCTCGGCCACGACGACCGTGACACCCAGGCCCTCCAACGCCCGCACCGCGGCGATCTGCGCCACCGTCGCGGGGTCGGTGACCTCGTCCCACCCCTCGCGGGACGGCAAGCCCCGGCGGCCGGCCAGCACGATGCGGCGGGCACCGCGGCCGGCGAGCCAGCGGGCGATCTCCAGGCCGAGCACTCCCAGGCCGCCGGTGACGAGGTACGTGCCGTCCGGCCGGCAGTCCACAGTGGACTTCTGCGGCGCGCGGTCGACGGGTACGAGCCGCGAGCGGCGGGCGACCCCGTCGCGCAGGACGACCACGTCCTCGCCGGGCCGTGCGGCGAGCAGCCCCGGCACCAGCGCGGCGGAACCGGCGACGTCGGACGGGTCGAGGTCGACGACACCACCCCACACGTCCCCGTGCTCGCCGCCGATGATCCTGCCGATGCCCCACAGCGGGGACTGCCCGAGCGCGGCAGGGGAGGCGCTCTCTTTGACACCCGCGGTGACCAGCCAGATCCGGGGCCGCGGACCGGCCCAGCCGGCGACGGTGGCGGCGGCCGCGGCGGCGAGCCAGCCCGACCGCGCGGCGGCGCCGGCCACGTCCTCGCCGTCCTCGTCCGGCACGACGAGCACCGCGCCGTCGGGGCCGAGCCAGTCGCGCAACCGGTTCAGCTCACCGAGGTCGTCGACCAGCCGGTGGGACGCGCCCGCCGCGGCGAGCCCCGCCGTCACCGCGCCGGTGAGCCGGTGCTTCCCGCCGAGCACGACCACGGTGCCGAGGTGGCCGGGCGCACCGGGGTCGAAATCGCGCCACGCCAGCTCGTGCACCAGCCGCCGCGGGCTCGCCGTGGCGCCGGGATCGCCGTCCAGCCGCCCGTACCGCAGGTCGAGCAGCTCGGCGACGACCTGACCGTCCTCGCCGGCGACCCGGACGTCGGCGGTGTCGTCGCTGGACGCCCGGACGCTCAGCAGCACCCGGCCGGGAGAGCCACCGGACAACGCGACGCGGCCGATCGCGGCGGGCATGCGCAGGACGGGCTGACCGCTGAACACGACGGAGGCGATGGACAGCGCGGCGTCCAGCACCGACGCCCACGTGCCCGGCTCGTCTTCCCCTGCCGACACGACGGCGAACAGCTCGTCGTCACCGCGGCGCAGTTCCTCGATCGCCCATGGGAAACCCATGGCCGCGACACCGATCGACGCGAGCCGGTCGATGACGAAGTCCTCCGGCAACGACTCCGCGCACCGCAGCCTCAGCGACGCCGCGTCGAGCAGGCCGGAGGGTGCCGACGGCGCCTGGTCCACCGACGACGTCGTGTGCGTCAGCCAGCCGTCCTGGTCACCGGCCTCCACCTCGTCCACCAACCGGGAACCGAGCCGCAGCGCACGGTCCTGATAGGACAGTTGCAGCTCGCGCGGCGCCGCGACGGACACCGGCACGCGCAGCGAGACGTCACGCAGGCCCGGCCAGCCCGCCGCGACCGGCGCACCCGCCTGGCCGGCGGCCTGGAGGAACGTGTTCAGCAGCACCGCGGCGGGGATGATCTCCACCTGCTGCACCGGGTGGTCACCGGGGTACGGCCGGCACGAGTGGTCCAGGTAGGTCTGCCACAACCGCATCGGCGTGGTACCGGTGACGGTGGTCAGGCCGCCGAGCACGGTGTGGCTGTCGACGTCGTGCCCGGCGGCACGGCGGCTGCCCGCCGATCCCTCGCGCCAGAACCTCCTGTGCTGCCAGGCGTTCCCCGGCAGCTCGGCGAGCTCACCGGCACCGGGGCCGAACGCGACGGGCACGCCGTGGCAGTGCAGCGCGCCGAGGCCGGCGAGCAGGCTCGCCCTGTCCTGGGTCCGGCGGCGCAGGGTGGAGCCGACGAACGCCTGGTCCACGCCCGCGTCCGCGAGCACCTCGGAGATCGAGTGCGCCACCACCGGGTGGCTCGACACCTCGAGGAAGATCCGGCGGCCGTCGTCCGCCGCGGCTCGCACGGCCTGGGCGAACCGCACCGGGTTGCGGAGGTTGGCAGCCCAGTAGACGCCGTCGCGGGGCGCGGACGACCTCGGGTCCGCCATCGCCGTGCTGTAGATCGGCAGCCGCGCGTCCCGCGTGCCCAGACCCGTGAACGCGGCCTCCAGCTCGCCGAGGAGCGGGTCCATGTGCGCCGAGTGGAAGGCGACGTCCGACGCCACCCGCCGGACCACGAGTCCTTCCTCCTCCCAGCGCGCCGACACCTTGCCGACGGCGTCCACGTCTCCCGCGATCACCGTCGACCCGGTGGCGGCGGCGATGGCGGCGACCACGATGTCGCCGCGTCCGTCCAGACGCGCCTCCACCTCGTCGAACGGCAGGTTCACCATGGCCATCGCGCCCTTGCCGGCGACGCGGCGCAGCAGCCTCGACCGGCGGCAGATCAGCCGGGCGCCGTCGATCCGGTCCAGCGCGCCCGCGGTCACCGCGGCCGCGATCTCGCCGACGGAGTGGCCGAGCACGGCGGCCGGTTCGACGCCGTGCTCCGCCCACACGGCGACGAGGCCCAGCTGCATCGCGAAGATCATCGGCTGGATGACGTCGGTGGCGTCGAGCTCGTCGCCGCGCAGGACCTCGCGCGGGTCGAAGCCGATCTCCTCGACGAAGACCGGGCTGATCTCGTCCAGCACCGCGCGGAACGCGGGCTCGTGGTCGAGCAGGTCCCTGCCCATGCCTACCCACTGGGAACCGTGCCCGGAGAACACCATCACGACGTCACCGGCCGTGCCGGACACCGGGCGTCCGGTCGTCACCCCCGGCGGTTCCTCGCCGGCGGCGAGCGCCCGCAGACCGGCGACCAGCTCCTCGTGCGTCTCCGCGACGACGGCGGCGCGGCGGTCGAGGTGGGCGCGGCGATCGGCGAGCGTGTGCGCCACCGCGGCGAGCGGAGGCCGTTCGGACTCGACGTGCGCGGCCAGCTGGTCGGCGTTCGCCCGCAGTCCGGCCTCGGTCGCGCCGGACAGGGCGAACACCCGTGGCCCGGCGGCCTCCCCCGCCGCACCCTGGGACACCGATGGCGCCTGCTCCAGGATGACGTGGGCGATCGTGCCGCCGTAGCCGTAACCCGAGACCCCGGCGAGGCGCGGGCGGTCGTGCACCGGCCACGCCGTGCGTTCCGTCACGACCCGCAGTCCCGCGGTGTCCCAGGGGATCTCCGGGTTCGGCTCGGTGAAGTTGAGACTCGGCGGGATCTCGGCGTGGGTCAGGGCGAGGATCGCCTTGACCATCCCGGCGACGCCGGCGCCGGCCTCCAGGTGCCCGATGTTCGACTTGACCGACCCGATCAGGCACGGGTCGTCCGCCGGCCGGTCAGCGCCGAACACCGCGGCCATCGCGCCGGCCTCGATCGGGTCGCCCATCCGCGTGCCGGTGCCGTGCGCCTCGACGTAGTCCACAGTGGACGGATTGATGCCCGCGTCCTCGTAAGCGCGGCGCAGCAGGTAGGTCTGCGCCTCCCGGCTGGGTGCCATGATGCCGTTGGTCTTGCCGTCCTGGTGCACGGCGCTGCCCCGGATGACGGCGAGCACGCGGTCGCCGTCGTGCTCGGCGTCGGAGAGGAGCTTGAGCACGACGACGCCCGCGCCCTCGCCGCGGCCGTACCCGTTGGCCGACGCGTCGAACGACTTGCACCGGCCGTCCGGCGAGATCGCGCCGGCCTCGTCGAGCACGACCGTGAGTCCCGGTCCCGCCATGACGTTGACGCCGCCGACGAGCGCCAGCGGCGTCTCCCCGCGTTCGAGCGCCTGGCACGCCAGGTGCACCGCGACCAGCGAGGCCGAGCAGGCGGTGTCGACGGCGAAGCTCGGGCCGCGCAGGTCGAGCGCGTAGGAGATCCGGTTCGCGACGGCGCACATGGAGGCGCCGATGCCGGTCCACGCCTCGATCCGCGGGATGTCCTCCAGCAGCCGGCGGCCGTAGTCGTCCGAGCCGACGCCCACGAACACCCCGGCGTCGCCACCGGCCAAAGTGGACGGTGCGATGCCCGCGTGTTCGAGGGCCTCCCAGGCGACCTCCAGCAGGATCCGCTGCTGCGGGTCCATCAGCTCGGCCTCGCGCGGCAGCACGCCGAAGAACTCCGCGTCGAACCCGGCGATGTCGTCGAGGAAACCGCCCCAGCGCGTCGTTCTGCGCAACGTAGCCGCGTTCGCCGCGCTCGCCTCGGCGTACTCGGCCCACCGCTCCGGGGGCACCTCCGAGATCGCCTCGCGGCCGTCGGCCAGCAACCGCCAGAAGTCGCCGGGTGAGGCGACACCGCCGGCGAGCCGGCAGCTCATGCCCACGACGGCGATCGGCACACGGCCTGTCTCCCTGGGCGACGTCGTCGCATCAGCCATGGAACACTGCCCTTCTCGAGTGGTGGCGCCGACCGTGGTCAGGCGTGGGAGTCCCGCGCGGTGGCGGGCAGGAACTCGGTGGACGTCGGCGTCCACTTCTCGGCGTCCTCGATGTGCTTCGGCATGGACAGCCGGTAGATCGGGACGGCGGCGGCCGTGGTCAGGACGGCGACGACCACCAGCATCGAGAAGAGCTGCGGTGTGATCAGCCGGTACGCCAGCCCGATGTTGATGAAGACGAGGATCATCAGGCCGCGGGCGTTCATCAGGCCGCCGATCGCGGAGGCGTAGCGCCACGAGAAGCCCTGCAGCCGCACGGTCAGGCCGCACCCGACGTACTTGCCGGCGAACGCCGCCGCGACGATCGTGGTGAGCGGCACCAGCACCTCGGCGTCCGCCAGCCCGCTCAACCGCGTGTTCAGCCCGGACAGGGCGAAGAAGACGGGGAGCAGGAGAATCGCGTTGAAGTCCATCAACCGGGTCAGCAGCTCGCGCCGCAGCACCGGGTTCTGCGGCATGGCGAGACCGGTGACGAAGCCGCCGAACACCGAGAAGACGCCGATGAAGTCGGTGAACCAGCTCGCCGCGATCACCACCAGCAGGATCACCGCGAACGTCGGCGGCCTGAGCTCGCCGTCGCTCTCGACCCTGCGGGCCAGCCGGGCGAGCAGCCTGCGTCCGACCGTCAGCATCAGGCCGGCGAACACCGCCGCGCCCGCGATCGTGACGACGGCGCCGGACGCGTCACCCGCCTTGGCCAGCGCGATGATCACCGCCAGGATCCCCCACGCCACCGCGTCGTCCACCGCGGCGGCGACGAGGGTCAGCGAGCCGATCCGGGTGTTGGACAGGCCGCGTTCGTCCAGGATCCGCGCCACCACGGGGAAAGCGGTGATCGACAGCGCTCCGCCGAGGAAGAGCAGCAGCTGCAGCTCGCTGACACCGGGCAGCGACAGCCGGTCGTAGAACACCGCGGCGACGGCCGCGCCGAGCGCGAAGCTGGGGACGATCCCCGAGACGGCCAGCACCGTCGCCTTGCGCACCGCGGGCTTGGTCACGAACCCGTGGTCGAGGCTCGCGCCGACGAGGAACATGAACAACGCCAGGCCGAACGTACTGAGCGCGTAGAGAACGCTCTTCACGTCGGCCGAGAACACGTACTCCTGCACACCGGGCACCAACGTCCCAGCCACGGACGGTCCCAGGAGGACACCCGCGACGATCTCACCGACCACCCGCGGCTGCCCGACGAGCAGCGCGAGCCGTCCGCAGGCCCTGGTCGCCGCCAGCACCACGAAAAGCGCGGCGAGCACCTTGGTCGCCAGCTCGAAGTTCGCCCCCACGAGTTTCCTCCCTTGAAGTGGCCGAGAAGTGGTCGTGGGCGGTGACAGGGCACGGGTTCGTCACCACCCACGACCGGTTCCGCCGCTACGAGACGGCAGCGGCTTCCTCCGCGGCCTCCGCCGCGTTCAGGTGCCCGTAGTACGGGCATTCCAGGTCGCGCTCGAACGGCGCGAAGGTGTTCCACTTGGACTCGGCGCGCAGCGCCCGGTTGACCGGGCTGTCGCTCCAGAAGTCGCCGGACAGCAGGCGGACGACGTACTTGTCGTCGTTCCAGCGGGCCTCCGGGGAGTCCATGCCGACGGTGACGAGCCACTTCCGCAGGTTGTAGTCGTAGTCGTAGTAGGCGTGGATCACCCGGGAGTAGGTGTCGTAGCCGGTCTTGTAGAAGTTCTCGTACCGGTGCTGCAGCTCGGCTTCCTGGTCGGGGGCGCCGAGGAGCGTGTCGATCGTCTCAGCGGCCCGCACGCCGCTCGTGGTGGCCAGCAGCACGCCGGCGGAGAAGATCGGGTCGAAGAACGCGGCCGAGTCGCCCACCAGGAACCAGCCGGGACCGGCGATCGTGTCGGAGTAGTAGCAGTAGTCGGTCTCGACGTGGACGCCGTCGGCCAGCGGCGTGGTGCCCTGCAACCGGTCCGCGATCCGCGGCAGGCTCGCGACGTGCTTGGCGAACAGCTCCTCCGCCTGGTCCGCCTGGAAGCTCTCCCGCCGCATGACCGAGCCGACGCTGATCGTGTCCTTCCAGATCGGGATCGCCCACACCCAGCCGCTCTCGTGGCGGCCGATCTGGATGTCGCCCTCCCAGCCGGGGTTCTTGCTCTCGTCCAGGTTGTTGTAGTGCTGGAAGACCGCGATCATGCGCAGGTTGTCGATGTAGCGCCGCAGTCCCTTGGTCTGGGCGATCTTGCTCGCGCGACCGCCGGCGTCGACGACGTAGGTCGACCGCACGGTGTAGGACTTGCCCTCGTGCTCGTAGCGCACACCGACCGCGCGTTCGCCCTTCCACAGGACCTCGTGCACGGTGGCCTCCTGCACGAGCGTCGCGCCGCACTCCTGCGCGAACTCGGCGAGCACGTTGTCGAAGTGCGCGCGCTCCACCTGCACCGTCGAGGGGTACCGGCCGGGGCCCTGCCCGTCGAACGGGATCCGGCCGAACTTCCCGGTGGGACCGCTGAACTCCGCGCCGTACTTGGGCACGTAGCCCTGCGACTTGATCCGGTCGAGGACGCCCATCAGTTCGAACATGCGCATCGTGGGCGGCAGCAACGACTCCCCGATGTGGAACCGCGGGAGCTTGCGGCGTTCCAGCACGAGCACCGAACGACCGGCCTGCGCCAGCTTGATGGCGGTGGACGCACCGCCGGGGCCGGAACCGATGACCACGACGTCGACGGAGTCCGGGTGCTGATCGGGCGATGAGGCCATGGCTGGGTTCCTCCACGTGAGCGGTGTTGTTGTGGCACAACCGGAATCGGTCTTGCCCCACCGTCGCGCCGAGGTGTCTAGCGACGATCAAGCGGATGTCGGGCGCCTGTCGGGGCGCGCGAAAAACCGAGGCGGGGGCGGTATCGGGTCCGTGCCCGGTACCGCCCCCGCCTCGGCTGGGGGTCGCCTGGTGGTCCTATGCGGTCTTCTTGCGCTCCAGCGCGGACGCGGCGATGACCGCGCCGATCACCAGCAGCGCGGCGGCGACGACCAACGCGGTGCGCGTTCCGGACGTGGAGGCCGTGGTGCTGCTCAGCAACGTGCCCAGCACCGCGACACCCAGGACGGCGCCGGTCTGGCGCGCGGAGTTCAACGCGCCGGAACCGATTCCTGCCAGCTCCTTGGGCACGGATCCCACCACCGCGGTCAGCAGGGACGGGATGGCGAACGAGACCCCGAACCCGAGCAGCGCGAGCCCCGCGAGCGCGATGACGGTCTCCGCCACGGAGTCGCCGTCGAACAACGCCTGCACCAGCGTGCCGGCCGCCATCATCAGGAAGCCCGCGATGGCGGGCACCTTCGGCCCCACCCTCGCCACCAGCCGTCCGGTGAAGATCGGGTTGAACGCCGTCGGGATCGTCAGCGGCAGGAAGGCGAGACCGGCGACGGACGGCGAGAAGTGCCGGGTGCCCTGGAAGTACAGCGACAGCACGAAGAGCACGCCGGACAGGCCGAAGTTGACGATCGCGCCGGCCACCAGTCCCAGGGAGAACGTCCTGGACGAGAACAGCCGCGGCGGCAGCATCGGGGAGAACCGCTCGGTCTCCTGCCGCCGCTGGGTGAGCACGAAGACCGCAGTGGCGACGACGAACACCGCGATCGACACGAGCACCTCCGGCGCCGTCCAGCCGAGCGGGCCGCTCTGGACCAGGCCGTAGGTCAGTCCCGCGAGCGCGGCGACCGCCGAGACCTGACCGGTGACGTCGGTGCCCTTGCCCGTCTTGCGCGCGGTCTCCGGTGCGTGCCGGATCGTGATCGCGATGCTGACCAGCGCGAAGGGCACGTTCACCAAGAAGATCGCCTGCCACCCGAACGCGTCGGTGAGCAGCCCGCCCACGACCGGCCCCGCGACGAGACCGGTGCCGCTCAGCGCGGCCCAGACGCCCATGGCCTTCGCGCGTTCCGCCGGCACGGTGTAGGTGTTGGCGATCAGCGCCAGCGAGGTCGGCACGAGCAGCGCGCCCGCGATGCCGAGCAGCGCGCGCAGACCGATGAGCACACCGATCGACCCGGCGAGCGCGGACACCCCGGACAGCGCGGCGAAGCACCAGAGGCCGAGCAGGAACACCCGGCGGCCGCCGTAGCGGTCCGACCACGCGCCCGCTGTCAGCAGCAGCGCGGCGAAGGTCAGCGTGTAGCCGTTGGACACCCACTGCAGCGCGGCGAGACCGCCGCCGAGGTCGGCACCGATCGCGGGCAGCGCCACGGTGATGATCGTGGTGTCCAGCATCACCAGGAAGTACCCGAGCGACAGCCCGAGCAGCAGCAGTCCACCCGGACGCCCCGTCCGCGCGGCCGGGTCGGCCGCCGGCGCGTCCGGCCGGATGGGCTTGGTGGTCATCTAAATCTCTCCCCTGACTGACGGAGGGCACGGGTGGGCGCCGGTGTGAACGCCACGTGTCCACCATCGTCGCTCTGTGGTGTCGAACGGAAACAGGCAGTTAAGATGGCTTCCATCGGGACAACCGATGGATCCGGGGGGATTTCGTGGAGCTCAGGCACCTGCGCACGTTCCGAGCGGTCGCGAGAACGCTGAACCTGACCAAGGCGGCCGCCGAGCTGCACTACGCGCAGTCCAGCGTCACCGAGCAGATCCAGACGCTGGAGGCGGAGCTCGGCACCCTGCTCTTCGACCGCACCAGGCGGAAGCTGAGCCTGACGCCCGCCGGCGAGCGGCTGGTCGGGTACGCGGACCAGGTGCTGGTGCTCGTGGAGGAGGCGAAGGCCGCTGTCGAGGACGACCTCGTCGAACCGAGCGGGCCGCTCGTCATCGGCGCGCTGGAGACGTTGTGCTCCCACCGGGTGCCCGAGCTGTTCGCCGACTACCGCGGCCGCTGGCCGAAGGTGCGGATCTCGCTCAAGGAAGGCGGCAGGGGCGAGCTCTACAGCGCGGTGCAACGCGGTGAGATGGACGTGTGCTTCACGTTCGGCGACGCTCCTGACGATCCCGAGCTGACGAGCGAGACGCTGGCCACCGACCAGCTGATGATCATCACGCCACCCGGCCACCCGCTCGCGGCGCTCACCGAGGTGAGGGTGCGGGACCTCGACGGCGTCGGGTTCCTCGCCACGCCACCGGGGTGCGGTTTCCGCGCGATGCTGGACCAGTCGCTGCTGAACGCGGGGCCGCAGGGGCCGGTGATCGACGCGGAGGTCGGCAGCCTCGCGGCGCTCTGCCGGTGCGTCACCTCCGGCGTCGGGTGCGGGCTGGTGCCCGAGATCGCCGCGCGCGACCACGCCGCACGGGGTGACGTGGCAGCGATTCCGTTGCAGGGCAGCAACTCCCGCACGACGGTGACCATGACGTGGTTGCGCCGCCAGGAGAACAAGCCGAGCGTCGCGGCCCTGCTCGCGACCGCCCGCGGGGTGTTCGCGAGCAGGGCCGCGGTCACGCGCTCCTGAGCCGGGGCCTGCCCGACGGCCAGGCGACGACCATGTCGGCGCGCCCGCTCACGACGGCCACGTGCAGCCGGGTCGCCCAGTCGTCCTGCGCGTCGTCCGCCCGCACGCGCAGGGCCCAGCCGTCCGGTCCGTCGGCCAGCACCGGCACCCCGCGTTCGGCGCGCAGCCGGTCCGCCCAGGTCAGGGTGTGCGCCCAGGTCTGCCCCTCCCCGCACCGCAGGTGCACGGCGGCCACCCCGGCGGCGAGCAGCTTCTCGCAGCGGTCGAGCACCTGCTCTCCCAGCGGCGAGAACGGCGACCCGTCCGGCACGTCGACCCCGGCGAGCACCGCGGCGTCCGGGCCGGTGAGGTCGAGCAGCCAGGTGAGCACCTCGTCGTCGGCCTCGTCGTCCCCGCTCGCCACGTGCTCGACCACGAGGGCGCGGGCGGCGAGCGCGGCTCCCGCCAGGTGCGCGGTGGTGTGGCAGAGCACGACGCCGAACACCACGTCGCCCTCCCCCGCCCGCGTGACAGCGTCGCGCCACCCGTCCGCCAGATGTCCCGCCCGCCAGTCGGCGAGCAGCAACGCGCCGCCGGTCGTGGCACTGGAACCCGCCTGCCGGACCTGCTCCGCGGGAGAACCGGCGAGCGGGAGCACGATCCGGTTGCCCAGCGGGACCGACCCCAGCTGCATCGGCAGGTGCAGCCCGTTCTGGACACCGTCCGCGGCGGTGCGCGCGGCGACGACCGGTGATCCCGGCACCACCGCCCAGGCCTGGACGGCGACGTGGGCCTCCGCTTCGTCGACCTCCGCCGCGTGCCGGCGCCGCAGCCCCGCGTAGCCGATGGCCTCGGTCCTCGTGAGGAAGTGCAGGCCGAACTGGCCGGGCGCGAGCCCCGTCCGGTTGCCGAACGTCTCCCACCACCGCATGCTCGGCTCCGCGAGCGCCTGGGTGCGGGTGATGGGCGAGCGCCGCGCGCGTTCGTAGTCCGCGAACGCCTCCGCGGTCGTGCCGGCGGACGTCAATGCGGCGGACAACGCGATCGCGTCCTCCATCGCCATCTTCGTACCGGAGCCGACGGAGAAGTGCGCGGTGTGGGCGGCGTCGCCGAGCAGGACCGCGTTGCCATCGGACCAGCGGTCGTTGCGCACCACCTGGAAGGTGGACCACTTGCTGTTGTTGCCGATCAGCGGCCGTCCGTCGAGGTGCTCGCGGAACACCTCGCCGAGCAGCCTGCGCGTGTACTCGTCGGTCTGGCCGGGTTCTCGCGCGCCCGCCGTGGAGACGTCCATCCCCGCCGCCAGCCAGGTGCGTTCGCTGGTCTCGACGATGAAGGTGCTCAGGCCGTTCCCGAACGGGTAGGCGTGCGCGCCGAACGTGCCGAACCTCGTTTCCACGAAGGGGAAGACCACGGCGTCGTAGTTCGTCTCGGTGCCGAACCAGATGTACTTCGCCGCGCCCGTCTCCACCCTGCTGCCGAGGCGTCCGGCGAGCACGGCCCGCGCCGCCGAGTTGACGCCGTCGGCCACCGCGATGACGTCGGGGGCGTCTTCGCCCGCCCGCGCGAGGTCGATCCGGCTGTGGAAGACGAGCCCGGCGCCGGCGGCCGCGGCCTGTTCCTGCAGCACGCGCAGCAGCTCGCGGCGGGAGATGGCGGTGAACCCGTAGCCGCCGTAGCGCAGCACGCGGCCGGGCAGGCGCATCTCCATGTCGGTCCACGACACGCTCGCGGCCCGAATGCGTTGGTGCGTCTCGGGATCGGCGGCGCGGAACGCCGACATCGTCCGGTCGGAGAACACGACGCCGAAGCCGAACGCCTCCTCCGGGCCGTTGCGCTCGTGCACCTCCACACGGCACCCGGGATCCGCGAGCTTGAGCAACCTGCCGAGGAAGAGACCCGCGGGTCCGCCCCCGATGACCACGACCCGCAACGAACGCACGCCTACCTCCGCTGTGTTCGGCACCGGTCCGCCGGCGCTCCGGTGGGTAGGTGAAACTGATCCATCGGTCCGTCGAGCGGCCGTCGAAGCGATGTCGAGCGGATGCGCACGGGCATCGGTGTTTTCCCGGCGTTTCCGATATCGGTCATCGGTTGCCCCGATCAGAACCGAACCAAATCGGACCAATCCACGCGTTCGATTGTTACCGAAAAACGAAAAACGGACATCCTTTTGAGCGGGGATGAAACGGTCAGAAGGGCCGGAACGACCGCGTCGAGCACCTAACACCCGCCTCCTAGCTGCGACAACGACTTCGGTCAGGAGTCGGCGGTCGAGACACCGCGCCACCGGACCAGCCTTCCGGCGACTTCCCTGTGATTCGAGTCACGACGGACCTGCTGAGACGAGCACTAAAGTCGCTCCTATTGCGCAGGCGGACTGGGGACTCCGCACTCGTCACGACCTCTGACGACCGCGGAATTTCGTGCAACCGTCTGGATTCGCGAGTTCTTCGTCCAGGACCAGGGGGAAAAACGAAATGCACGTGAACCTGCTCGGCCCGTTACAGGTGCAACGGTTCGGGGTCGAGATACACATCTCGGCGGCGAAACAACGCGCGGTGCTCGCCGCTCTCAGCCTCAACTCCGGCCAGGTGGTCCCCACCCACCAGCTCGTCGACGAGCTGTGGGAGGACGAACCGCCCACCAGCGCCACCAGAACCGTGCAGACGTACGTCTACCACCTGCGCAAGCTGCTCTCGCTCGGCGACGGGCAGGACGGCGACCAGGGCCGCAGCGCCCTGCTGACCCGTTCCGGCGGCTACGAGCTGCGCCTGAGCTCCGCCACCTCGCTCGACATCGCGCGGTTCGAGACGCTGGTGGGCACCGCGCGCACCGAGTTCGACCACGACCGGTTCGCCGAGGCGTCGCACACGCTCAAGGCAGCGCTGGACCTCTGGCGCGGTTCCGCGTTCGCCGGCGTGGAGACGGGACCCATGCTGTCGGCGGTCGCCGTCCGTCTCGACCGGGCGAGGAAGAGCACGATCGAGCTGCGCGTCGACACCGACCTGCGGCTCGGCCGGCATCACCAGATCGTCGACGAGCTGTACGGGCTGACGAGGCACGAGCCGACCCACGAGGCGTTCTCCGCCAAGCTGATGCAGGCCCTGCACCGGAGCGGGCGCCGGGCCGAGGCGTTGGAGGTCTTCCACCTCCTGCGCACCGAGCTCGACCGGCAGCTCGGCGTGCCGCCGTCCGCGAGTGTGCAGCGCGTGCTGCAGGAGGTGCTGCAGGACGAACCCGTTGACGTACCGCGGCAACGGGTGGTGCTGCCCGTCCGACGGCCCGAGCTGCCGGAGCCCCCCGCGCTGGTGGGCCGCGACCTCGAGCTGGCGGGGCTGCGCGACGCGCTCACCGCGCCGAACCGCGGCGGCCTGCGCGTCGTCGAGATCGTCGGCGCGCCGGGGGTGGGCACGAGCGCGTTCGCGTTGAAGGCCGCGCATGAGCTGCGCGACCACTTTCCGGGCGGCGTCGTGACGGTCGACCTGGCGGGCGTCGACGGGAAGCAGGACTCCCACGCGGCCCTGCTCCGCGACCGGCTGCACAAGGCCGGCGTCCCGCTGCCACCGGTGCGAGACCTCGAAGAGCTGGGTGAGCGGTTCCGGACGTGGAGTGCGCGGGGCCGGACGCTGGTCATCGCCGACCACGCGCACTCCACGTGCGCACTGGGCGCGCTGCGACCGGGCGGGCAGGACAGCGCGATGATCGTCGTCAGCCGCCTCTTCCTGCCCGGCGCGGTCGGCAACGTCCTGGTCGAGCTCGCCCCGCTCCCGCTCGCGGAGGGCGTCCGCCTGCTCGCGAAGCTGACCGGCGAGGACCGCGTCCACCGCGAACCCGAGGCCGCCGGCCTGATAGCGGACCTGTGCGAGGGCGTGCCCCTGGCGTTGTGCGGCGTGTCCCGTTGGCTGGCCTGCCATCCGTCGTGGCCGCTCAGCCGCGCCGTGCGAGAGCTCCAAGCCGACCCGCGGCACCTGACGCGGCTCTGGATGGAGGGCCGCACGTTCGAGGACAGCGTGCGCTCCCGCCTGCACGACGTGCCGACGGACAGCGAGACGGCGCTGAACACGCTGGCCACCGCCCCCTCCAGACGCCTGTGCCGCGGCGGGCTGAGCACGGTGCTCGGCTGGGCCCCCGCCCGCAGCGAGACCGCGCTGCACGGCCTCACGAACGCCCACCTCGTCGACGAGCTCCCCACCGGAGCGTTCCGGATAAGGCGCCTCGTGGCGCACGCCCTGCAGACCGTCGCGCGACCGTCCCACCTCGTTGTCCCGCAACAGGTCTAGCTCCGCGGCGGCAGGTCGTCAGCGCCGACCACCTCGCCGCCCCGCTACCCGAGCACGGAGAACACCTCCTCCGCCCGGTCCCGCTCCACGAACATCCGCCACGCCGTCTCGGCGATCTCGTCCGGGTCGAGCGTGCGCTCCGCGAGGTTCCCGAACCGCACGGGATCGCCCAGCACGACACCGTGGATGTCGCCCCGCGCGATCACACCACCGATCGTCAACGTGCCCACGTACACGCCTTTCTCGGCCAACGCCGCGTTGAGCGTCAGCACGTAGTTGCGCAACGCCGCCGTGGACAACGCGAGCGCCCCGAGCACCGGCATCGGCCGCACCGCGCTGAGCCCGCCGGCGAACACCAGTCCTCCCCCGCGCTCGACCAGCCCCGGCAGCACGCGCTGCACGACGTCGACCGCCGGGTAGAGCCAGTCCATGGCCACGCGCACCTCGTCGGCGGTGGTCGACGTGATCTCCGGCGGCAACCCGTCCAGGTCGGTGGCCCCCGGCCCCCAGTACACGACGTCGACGTCCCCGATCTCGTCCAGCACGGCCGACAACCGAACGCGGTCCTTCAGGTCGAGCGCGAACGCCCGTGCCTTCACCCCCGCCTCGGCCAGTTCCGCCACGAACCCGGCGTGTCGCTCCTCCCGACGAGACAGCAGCACGACGTCGTACCCCTCCCGGCCGAACCGGTGCGCCATGGACATGCCCAGCCCGGGACCCACCCCGAACACGACAGCGGTGCGAGACATGACTTTCCCCTCCGAAGACTAATTCGAGGCAACCCTCGACTTAACGCCGCCGACGCTACCACACAATTCGAGGGCACCCTCGACTTAACCGCCGAGTAGGATCCGCCCATGTCCACCGCGTCGAGGCCCCTGCGAGCGGACGCGGCCCGCAACAGGGAGAAGCTGCTGGCGGCGGCCGCCGACCTGTTCGCCGACCGCGGCCTCGACGTGCCCATGGAACACATCGCCCGCCACGCCGAGGTCAGCATCGGCACGCTGTACAAGCACTTCCCGGCCCGCGAGGACCTGGTGACCGCGATCTTCCCGGAACGCCTGGCAGCCCTGGACGTCCTCGGCGCCAAGGCCCTGGCCGACGAGGACCCGTGGCGCGCTTTCACGACGTTCCTCGAGGACCTCTACGCCCTGCAGGCCCAGGACAGGGGCCTCAACGACATCCTCGCCCGGGACTTCCCGAACGCGCCGGAGGCGGTCTCGACGTGCCACCGCGGCGCGGGCCACGCCGAGGTCCTGATCGACCGGGCGGCGGCGGCGGGCGTGCTGCGAGCCGACTACTCGCTGGCCGACCTGGCCACCCTGACCAGGGCCATGGCGCAGGTGATCAGGGACTCGCCCGGCGAGTGGCGGCGGTTCCTGTCGATCTACGTCGACGGGCTGCACGGCTAGCCCCACCGGCCGCGCCACCGCCAGTGAGGGCGCTCAGCGCCCGAACCTCGGGGGTCTGGGGGTCGTCCCCCAGAAGACAAGCCAGCCGACGAGGTCCACGCTGTCCGCGGACAGAGTCCACCTGAGGCTGGTGGGGCAGGTCGGATTCGAACCGACAACCTGACAGATTATGAGTGTCCAAGGTCACATTGCCTAGGGTCACCACCTGCTACAGGAGCGGTCACGGATCCACGAGATGACGCATATGCGTCACCACTAGACACCCCTCCATGGACAACGCCATGGACAAGCCGGTCCACTGTGGAGCATCCACTATAACCCCTGCGCAAGTTGATGCTCGCAGCCAGTGAACGACTAATTACTGAAGGTTTCGAAGTAACAACTAAGCTCAATAGAACGATTACAGTGGCCGACTTAAGCGGAATTACAAGCGACATCACCCTAAAGCGTGAACCCCGCCAAGCCCAGACACGCATTACGATCACGCGATGAGCATGCCATCAATACCGGGATACCTTGAACCGCATAGAGGCGGCACACTCGCCGACCTTTGGACCGAGCCTGAGAATATACCTTCCGGGCTATGGCCCGCAAAACACTTGCGCAAAGCATCACCGTACCCCGCAGAATGGCTTACAATCGAAGAACACTTCTTTACGGAAGCCGAGCACGGCGGCACCGGATGCGTACTCGTTCCTTCTCATCAAACTTCAGAGTCCATAGAAGGAACTACATGGATCGGGCGCGACCTCGGAGATGTCGCTGTATGGAATACCGAGAGATTCGATAATGGCTTGACTCTGGAATCCGAGAACCTAACAACGGAGTTCTTCGCTCAAGCACGCAGGCCAAGCGGTAGCACCTCGCCAGTAATTGAGCTTTCACATACATTCCTCTGGTATTGGGACGCGTTTCCAGTAAAGTCTGGATGGAGTTACCTAAACCGAGCAGGAAGGGAGCAAGAGCTCGTCCGTTGGAAGCAAACAGACGATAGCTGGAAAGTCGAGGTGCGAGCACTAGAGCTACGTTCTTTCCTCGCAGACAGCAAGCGGAGTGCAATTATTCAATTCGATTATGTTACAAAGATCGAACACGAACCCTTCGAACGCGTAGATGACTCCTTCAGAAACGAGTGGGCCCATCTAGACTTTCATTGCCTACATGACCGCGGAATGATGAGTGACCGTCCGGCATTCTCGCGCCTTGTGGGCCAATACATCATCAGCGGCCTAAAGACGTCTCGGCTGCCGCGTTGGGAAGAACGCCAGCAAGACCGGGATTATCCTACCTTCATTTATGGTGTCGATACCGAGTCAGGAAAACCTCTGACTCATACTTGCGACCCGGATAATCTTGGAACCTATTTCGATAAGGATGGAACAAGGCTACATTACCTTACTCCAGTTTACTTCAAGCGCGAAGTACTGCAACCGTATGCAGCCGAGCCAGCACGATACAGCCTTTCATCGAACCGACTTTCGTGCTTGAACTTGTGGGGAATTTCCATTTCCTTCAACTCTATCGGACTGGTCGAAGCCTACTTGGGAGATCTCGGGCGAGATCTGCCTTCAGATGAGTGGGGCCACTGGCGCTCTTATAACGTTCCCCCTGAGGGCAAGATGGATGAGGGACGATTTCGTCGAGACTTTCTCGGACAGTGGGCGAGTTCGAAAGACGTCATCGGCGATCTTCGCCGCGCCCGAGCGCAAGCATCGAAGGTGTCATCTGAACTGCTTGGATCGCCGCTCTGGAAGCCACTCGATGGAGATATTGCAGCAGAGTTTCAATCCCTAATAGGCCCATTGACCGAAGATCCAGCAGCACTCGGCGCTTCACTCCTGGTTCTAACCAAGGCAATGATTGACGCAATAAATAACTCGCCCCTTAAGTCGAGCCTCGACTCATACGACAAAGGAGATCAATCGCTGCGCCTTCTTCAACGGTACGTACAGCAAATTGGCGGAGAACCTGACACGACTGCAATACTTTTCAATCTGCAGGGATTCCGCTCCAGGGGAGGTATAGCACATCTCGCTGGATCACAGAAAGCAAAGGCAGCCGCAGACTTGGGAATCGAAGGACTATCCAACATTGATGCTTTCGAGTCAGTAGTGACTCGAATCACCTCTTGCTTGAGCGATGTCACAGATCTACTCAATAGGGAACTTCACAAGAAGTCGGGCGGCGAGTCGGACGGTAAGTCGATAGATCCACCAAGTTCAGACTGATGGACTTCACTCGCCTTGTGACCATCACTTAACAGAAGTAGTCTTGGCCGTGTGACGGAGTACCCAGAAGCGCTTTCTTGGAAGATCCACGGCGAACGAACTGTCTACGACAATCGATGGGTCACGGTTAATCTTGTTGACGTAGAACCGCCAGACGGAAGCAGGTTCGAGCATCATGTCGTAAAACTTGACCGTGTTGCAGTTGCCCTCCTGATTAACGAGAAGGAGGAATGTCTAACCTTGTGGCGCTATCGATTTGCCGTCAATCAGTGGGGATATGAACTTATCGGCGGTCTAGTGGAAGATGGCGAAGACCCAGCTTTCACTGCCGCACGTGAGGCTGTGGAAGAAACGGGATGGAAACCAACTGGAGAACCCGAGCATATAGGAAGGTTCCAGCCCCTCCCCGGGATCATAGACGCACCCGTGGACGCTTACCTGTGGCGAGCGGCTGAGAAGGTCGGCGAACCAACTGACGCGGAGGAAGCCGCGCGGATCGAGTGGATTCCTGTTGACCGCGTCCTGGATCTCGTCCGGCGCGGCGAAGTGCTCGGCTCCGGCGCGATCATCCCCCTCCTTTATTACCTAGCCTCACGCAACGCCGGGACCTCTGGGACTCGGTAGCTCAAGCTTCGCGAGACGCTGCCGCTGACGGTCGGAACCGATCCGCTTGGCGAGCTGCCGTGCCTTCTGCGCCAGCTCCACAGCTCCCTTGCTGTCGCCAGCGGCGGCGTACGCAAACGCAAGATCCACGTAGGTACTCGTCAACCCGCGCACCGCAGACCGCTGCGGGTTGGCGAAGTCCCGCACCGCAGCCTCAAGCTGAGCGATCGCATCAAGGTCTCCCAGGTGCAGAAGCGCGTTGCCGCGCCACCGAACGAGCTGGCCGTCATTGAGCAGTAGAAACGGCAGCTCAGGATCGACCGGATTCGTTGGCAGTAAAGAGCTTGCGTCATCGAAGGCGTGCAACGACGCGTCGCGTTGGCCGGCGGCAGCCAGACCCTCACCATGCGCAGCAGCGAGCCAGCTCCGCAACAGCGAAGGCGCTCGATGCTCCGCAACATATCGCGCGTACTCCAGCAGCTCGACCGCCGCATCGGCCTCCCCGATGTCGAGCAGGATCACGGCTTGCTGCGCCGCCGCATGTGCAAGCTGCGACGGCGAATCTGCTTCTCTTGCAGAGACCTTCGCGTCCTCGTGGTACTGCCACGACTGCATCTGCGAACCACGATCGAGCGCCGTCCATCCCGCAAGCGTCCGCGCGTCGGTGAGGATCGTCGCCAAGCGCTGACGTAGGTGGGTGCTCACGCTGAACACCTTCACGTCCTCGATCTGACGCACAAGGCTGTTGAGCTGATCCAGCACCACAAGCGCGCCGAAGCGGTGGTCCGAGCTGCGAAGGTCGTTCACCTGCCGCTGGAACAGGTCGAGCATCCCGGCATCGATGTTCCTCGCGACGAAGAGACGATCGCGAAGCTCCTCAGCGGACTGGTTGAAGGTCTCCGGTGGGAAACCAAGCTCTTCGTTCGAGCGGCCGTACAGCTCCCGGAACAGCCGCTGATAGCCGGGCTCAGCCACCTCAACGTGGCCGTTCTCCCAGCGCGAGATCATGATTGGCAGCGCCGATGCGGACGCCACGGTGACGCCGATCTGCGGACCGCGCGTCAGGAAGTACCTGACGACGTGGCCCTGAGTGTGTCCAAGCTCTTCTCGCACCGCCTGCAAACGCGTGCGCGGCGGCTCTCCCTGCCTTCTTTTCGCCACGTTCCCCCCGTTCCCCAACGGCCGTGACCTGCGGACTTAACTCCTTCTAACACGCGGCTTGCTAACCGCGGACAATTATTTCCACCCCCTGCTCGGCGGTCTGCTGTTCTCATGACAGCGACACCGCAACTGATTCAGGAATCCCGGTCAGTCCTTTTGACGGCTCCCGTCGTCGATGCGGCTTGCCAGAGTTCCGACCTGGGCTCGAAGGCCCCGGAGTTCACGAATGATGGTTTGCAGCAGCGGCACCAACGGGTCATCTGCGGGCGCTGCCTGCGCGTCCACCTCGGGTGGCGTCTTGCCTTGCAGCACGGCACTGAGGTGCTGCGGGTGCCAGTCGAGCGCGATCGACAGCGCTTCGAGAGTGCGCGGGTTTCGCCGGCGCTGAATTCGGCCCTGCTGTATCTCGCGAACGATCGCGTGCGATACGCCGGATCTCTCCGCGATTTCCTTTTGCTTCAAAGCCAGCTCTGCCGCGCGGGCATTGATTGCCTCCGCGACCGCCGACCAGTCCTCCGCCACGTGCGCCTCCGTGCTCCGCCTCAGCGCCGACATTAGCGCGGCTTGCTGACGGAAAACGGACTTGGCGCAGACATCAGCGGAGAATCGGCAGTTATTGCCGCCAATGTCAGCGCCCTCATCGAAGAAATCAGTCTTCTGAAGGGCTCACAGCAATGACATCGAACAGCATGGCGGGCGAACGCTCGCCGATCTTCTACACCGTGACAGAGGCCGCGCGAATCCTGCGTGTCGACGCGGCCACGATCTACCGGGCGATCAGGGAGGACGCGTTCCCCGCCGTGCGAGTGCGGACGCGGTACGTCGTGCCTGCACGTGCGATCGAGGAGTTGGCCCGGCAGGCGGCGGAGTCCAGCGGCGTTGTGGACGTCGCGCAGATGGCCGCTGAAAAGCGCAACGCCCGTGACTTCGAGCGGGCGACCGGGGGTGCGTGGTGAACCCGGAGAACTACTACGAGGTTGTGGCGGCCGACCTGGACCGCTACGCGAAAGTGCCGGATGACGTTCTGCTGGAGATCGTCACACGGGACGGTGCGTGCATGTGGTTGTGGGCCAACGACGACGGCCCCGATTGGGAAGACGATGAGATCACCGATCGCGACGCCGCTGCGCGGTTGTGCGCGGGCTGCTCGGTCCGGCGCTTGTGCTTGGAACTGGAGCTGCGCACGGCCGGTGAGGACACCGTCGGTGTCTGGGGTGGTCTGTCGCAGGAAGATCGCCGTGAGGTTTACCGGGTGTGGCGTGCTCGCCGTGAAGGCGGTGAGCGGTCATGACGATCAACCTGACGCCGACGCAGATCCTCGCTGCGGTGGGTGCGGTCGTGGTGCTGCTGTGGGTCTGGCGAGCGAGTGCCCGACGGGCGAAGGCGGCGGCTGGCGCGGCGCGTGCCGGTGCTCGGTTGCTCTCGCTGACTGGGCGGGTGCTGCTGATGGCCGGGGCGATCGTGGGTGTGCAGTGGGTGGTGATCACGCACCGGGGCGACGTGACGTTGTTGCTCGTGGTGCTGGGTCTGCCCGCGTTGTTCGCGGCGTACACGCTGACGAAGGCGCTCACGATCACCACGCAGGACAGTCCTCGCAGTCGGGGTGACCGGCGATGAGGACGTTGGACAAGGTCCGGGAAGGGGTGGCCGCCTTCGGGCGGCCACCCGCCGCACCGGCTGCTGAGAGGCTGGCCGCTGATGCGGCAGAGGCGGCAGAACTGCGGGCGTACGCTACGCACCCGGACGTGATCGCGCTGGGTGTCGAGCGGGTGCGCGCTCAGGTCGACCGGTTGTGCTGGTCGGGGATCGTGCTCGGTCTCGGCTTCACGATGACCAACGTGCAGTCGTTTGCGGCGGCGGGAACGCCGGCCTGGTCGATGCCGTGGCTGGCGGCATGGCTGCTTGATCCGACGGTGTCGCTGGTGCTGCTGGCCATCCTGCGAGCTGAGCAGGTGACCGCGAGGTACCAGGTGCGAACTGGTGCGTGGACGCGGCGGGCGAAGTGGTTCACGCTCGCCGCCACCTACGTCATGAACACCTGGCATTCGTGGGCGGCCGGGTCGGTGTCCGGGGTGGTGCTGCATTCGGTCCCACCGCTCGTGGTGTTCGTCGCGGCAGAGGCCGTCACGGATCTGCGAGACAAGCTCACGGAGGCCGTTGCGACAGCGTTCAAAGAAGCGTCCACACAGGCCGCAGACGTCACCGCGGACTTGTCTGCGCGCGCCGTTCATGAACCGCCGGAACCCAAGCAGAGCAACAAAAAGCAGCCACATAAGCGAGTGTCGTTTGCCGACTACCTGAGCAAAGCACGTGAAGCGTGGTCGCCTGGTGTCGTGGTGAGCCCGGCATGGGTCCGTGGAGTCACTGGTTGCTCACGCGGCTTGTCGTCCCGACTGTCAGCCGTTCTGATCGCGGAACTGGCAGGTGGTTCCGATGACTGACGCCGACACGGGCCAGAGCCTTCCGGTCCGAGCTGTGTTCGAAGGCGAGTTCGTGAACGACGATTCCGCCGTGTCGCCTCCGTCCTGGTGGCGGAGGCTCGTGAACGCATGGCGGCGTTCACCGCGTGTGCCGCTGTGGGCGAAGGACCGCGTTCACGCGATCCAAGCCCTGAAGGATCTGACGGTGACGGTGCTGCGCTCACCGTTCCGATTCCTCGGTGCCGTGGTGCGCGGTCTAGTGGTCACGGTGCGGTGGTGGCGGTCTTGGGTGACCGTGCGGGACTACCGAGAGGCTGCCGAGCAGTCCGAGAAGCTGGCGGACAAGTTCACCGACATCCGCGCGCTGACCCTGTTCCGCTGGAAGGTCACCGGTGCGGTCGCCACCGCAGTGCCCACGGTCGGCCTGGTGCTGTGGCTGCTCTACGGGCCACGTGCGCTGTGGATCGCCGGAGCCGCCGTCGCGGTGGCGCTGGCGGTGCTGGGACGTCATCGCGACGGAAGTCCTGGACGGCGTGCGGTGCTCTCAGGACCACGCACGCTCACGTGGACGATGGACCCGCAGGTCCTCGTGGACGCGTTCCGAGACGCCAAACTCATCGGCAAGGACGAGACCTTGCGCCTGGTCGAGCGTGCAACCCGACAGGGCGAAGGCTGGGCGATCACGGTTGACCTGCCAGCCACGCGCAAGGCGGTCGACATCGTGAAGAACCGGGATGCGCTCGCATCGGCGCTCGCGGTGGACGAGATCCAGCTCAACGTCGAGCGCGTCCGGGGCAATGGCGGCCATGCCGGACGCGTGGCGCTGTGGGTAGCCGATGAGGACCCCTACGGCACCCCGCCGATCCGGACACCGTTGCTTGCGGCGGACCGGTGGGACGCGTGGCGGCCGGTGCCGTTCGGCACCGACGCTCGCGGCCGCCGGATCGATCTGCCGCTGGTGTGGACGTCGGTTCTGATCGGCGCAATCCCCAGGCAGGGCAAGACGATGGCCGAACGATTGGCAGCCGCGGGCTTGATCTTGGACCCGCACGTTCGGCTCTATGTCGCTGACTTCAAGAACGGGAAGGATTGGAAGGCTGCGGAGCGAGTAGCGCACCGGTTCATGGCGGGCGACGACTCGGAGCACGTCCTCGAGTTCGTCGACTGGCTCGTGGAGCTCGTGGCCGATGTGCAGGCCCGCTATCGCCGGATGCAGGACCTGGACGACGTCACGTGCCCGGAATCGAAGGTCACCCCGTCCATGTCCCGTGACATCGCGCTCGGGATGCCCATCACCGCCCTGGTGGTGGACGAGGTCCAGATCCCGTTGGAAGACCGAACGCCCCTGGAGGTGCAGGGCAAGAAGCTGACCGCCGGCGAGTACTGCGGCGAACTGCTGATGTGGCTCGCCAAGAAGGCACCGGCAGCAGGGGTGATCCTGGTGTTGGCGACTCAGCGCCCGGACGGCAAGACCATCCCATCCGGGTTGCGGGCGGTGCTCGGGTCGAGGTTCGCGCTGCGGGTCATGGACTGGCGCGACAGCAACATCATCCTGGGCGAGCAGATGAACACCCGAGGCTACGACTCCAGCCGTCTGCTGCCCTCTCACAAGGGCGTGGGCATCCTGCGACCGGACGGCGAGACCCAGGCCGGGGCCGACGTGCTGGCACTGACCGTGCGGACGTTCTACATGCCCAACGAAGACTGGCGCGAGATTTGCGCACAAGGCCGCGTCCTACGCGAACAGGAGGGGACTCTCACCGGGCACGCGGCCGGACACACGACACGACCGATGCTCGACCACGCTGCCGTAGCCAAGGCCATCGGTAGCGCCGCACCGGCCAAGTCCGAGCGCGCGTCTGAGATCGAGCTGGCTGAGCCGCTGGCATCCGTTGTGGACTACCTCGCTGACGAACTGGAGAACGGCGACCGCGACTTCGTGCCAACGGCAGAACTCATCGCCGTGCTTGGGGTCGAGCCCACTGCGTTCGGTCGGGAGATGGCAGAACTCGGCTGTCGACCGACACGCGACCGGGTGAGCGATGGCAGCCGCATCCGCCAAGTGCGCGGCTACAACCTCGCCGACATCCGGGCGGCAGTCGAGCGCGCTCACGACTCCACAGCCACCGACACTGAGGTGGTTGGGGATGACCGATAACCCGTCACAACTCGCCCCGAGGACACGTCACGCCGTCACACGGCTCGTGACGGGCCATAAACAGGCTCCAAGCTGCGTAAATGAGCCGCCGTGACACGTGTGACGCGTGCCAGCTGACCTGTCACAACCGCCGCAAAACGGCCGTGTGCCGCGCTCCGATGAGAGAGCGCGGCACACAGCCAACCCGTCACTCAAGCTGCGCTGTCCTTCAACGATTGGGCAGCCTCGATCAACCTGCCAGCGGTGCTCTCGGCGCCAAGAGTCACGGTGGCCAACCGCTCGAACGTCTCGGCGTACGGCCGCCGATCGTGCTCATATTCCAGCCAGGTTCCGCCGTGCAACGTGTCGAGGTACACCACGTCGTCGAAGACTGCCTCGCGGAATGACAACTGGGAGAACGACGTCATCCCTGCGAATGCGCCCACCTCGTCCGGTACCAACCGCACCTGTACTCCAGGAAGATCGGCGAGCGCGGCCAGCCTCAGCAACTGATCGGCCATCGCCAGAGCGCTCCCGATCGGTCGCCGGAGAACGGCCTCTCCCAGGATGAGGTCCAGTCGCAGCGACGGCCCCTCCGTGAGATGGCTCGTCACTCGCGCGCGGTGGGCGTCGCTGTAGTGACGGTGGTTCTGCTCCAACATCGCATCCACCTGGACATGGCGCAGAGCGGACTCGTACTCCGAGGTCCGGACGAACGGCGGCAGCACATCGAGCGCGACGGCTCGCACATGGCTCGCTTCGGACTCCACTTCGTCGTACGTCCACCCGACGCACGATGAGGCATCACCAGTCAGAAGATCGAATTTGATCGGATCGCGAGCGCGCTGAGCCCCCAGCACCACGGGTGCCCGTCTCTCGTTGCTGATTCTGTACGCCAGCGCGAGTGCCACAACGTCGGCATCAACGATCGGGATCAGGGCGTTCTGCAACATCGACGTCTTGGCTGTCGACCAGTGCACGCGCTCGCTGACCTCTACCAGACTGAGCCCGCTTTCCCTGCGCCACAACGCAAGCGCGCGACCAACCGCCCGGTTCTGAAGGTTGGACCTGAAGTTTCTCGGCATGTTCCCTCGCTCTGCGAGTAGGTGAAGCCGACGCGGCGACACGCACCGCGTCGGCTCCCCTTGCCAGCCCTGGTCGTGTGAGACGGAGTACCCGGGCTGGCGGCTCTGTGTCCTCAACAGACAGATCTGTGCGTCGCCGCTTCCTTCTCGGCAGGGCGTGCAGCGTCGTAGAGACGGACGATCAGGTCTCTTGAGTCGACCTCGTCCAAGCTCTTGGCATCAAGCGCACGAATGACCTTTTCGTAGCCCTTGATCGCGTCCGCCTCCTCGATGAGGAGACTTGAGTTCTCGGTGTCCACCCACACCAGCGGCTCATACTTGGCGAAGGTCAGCCGAGTGAACGCACCGGCCAGACCGGCGTGCGCACCCATCGCTGCGGGCACAACGCGGATCGTGATGTTCGTCCAGTTCGACATGAGCAGGAGGTGGAGCAACTGCCCGGTGTACGTCTCGACGTCACCGACGGGCAGACGCAACGCCAGTTCGTGGATGAAGAAGTCACACGTCTTGCCGCCGCGAAGCAACTCTTGCAGGGCGAGCTGCGCTTTCACCCGATCTTGCAGTTCGCCCGCAGGCACCGTGGAGGACGCGCGAAGCACCTCTCCCATGTACTCAGCTGTCTGGAGAAACAGCGGCACCGTGTGCATCTGCCAGCTGGTCAGGGACTCGGCGATCGCCATGTTCTCGGAGAACGTTCGAAGGCGGATGGGCGCACACTCGCCGTGCTGCTGCCACCAGCCTCTGACGTGCGTCTCGGGATACAGCGACATCAGGTGAGCGAACTCGGCGGACTTGACGCGGCACACGCCCAGCAGTGCGGCGACGTCGAGTTGGTTGACCGCGCCCTTGCCGTTCACCACCTCGGAGAGCTTGGCTTCGTCCCAGTCGAGAATCTTGGCGACAGCACGTGCAGTCAGGCCTGCACTGGTGATCGCTGCCCGAACGCCAGCGCCGAACTCGCGGCCACGCGCGGTGGAGATCCTCTTCGGCATGTCTAGTTCCTCGCACCGGGTCGACATCAGATCCGCCGACATCAGCTTCGCAAGCAGCACATCAGGCGTAAATGACCTGACAAAGACCTAGAGCGACGTCCCGCGACCTACACTCGTTGGCGCTGACATTAGCGAGACGGAGAGGTCAGCCGATGAGTTCGTCAGAACGAAGCGGGCAGCCGGGGACGCTGTTCGGTGAGTTGCTACGGCAACGACGGCTGACCGCTGAGGAGTTCAGCCGGAAAGCCGAACGATTCGCGCAGGAACGCGGCTTGAAAGCCACGCTCAGCCCGCGCCATGTTCAACGTCTGGCGTCGGGGGTGCGCGCCGATGGCAGACCGCTGGGACCTCCCAGGCCGGTTACGTGCCGACTGCTCGAAGAGATGTTCAACCTGCCGATCACTCGGCTTCTCGAACCGGCGCAGACTCCCCTGTCAGCCGTGTCTGATGATCTGGAGTTGCAGGCCCGTATTGCCGCCGGGCGGAACATCGATGAGCGCACGGTGGGGCTCTTCCAGCACCAACTCGACATCACTCGGGTGATCGATCGCCGGCTGGGCGCACCCGCCCTGCTGGGTCAGCTCCGTTCACAAATCGAGCAGATGGACGCGGTGCTGGATGACGTGCTCGATCAGGCGACACAGAGACACTTGGCCGCTGTTCTGGTGGACGCTTCCGCGCTTGCCGGATGGCAGTCACTTGACCAGGGACAAACGAGCGACGCGTGGTCTCACTACAGCAAGGCCATCCGAGTAGGCAGGTATGCGCAGTCGCCCGCATTGGAGGCCTACGCGCGCGCTGGACAGGCGGTCGTTCTGCTGGACATAGGAGAGACACAGGCAGCCGTCGACTTGACCCACCATGCGCGAACGAACGCGCGGGGGCAGGTGCCCGATCTGCTGCTCTCATGGCTTTCCGCGGGCTACGGCGAAGCGTGCGCGGCGAACGGTGAGCGCTCAAAGTGCCTCGAAGCGTTTGACGATGCCGCGCGCTACATGCCCGACTCAGACGATGGCGAGACGCCGTATCTCGTCTTCGACTCAACGCACCTGTCGCGGTGGCGCGGCAATGCGCTTGCCCGCCTGGGCGCACGTGAGGCGATCGACGTCCTTACCGATGTCCTGGACCGTCTCGACTCCAGTTTCACGAGAGCCGAGACCACGCTTCGCATCGATCTTGCCCAGGTGTTCACCGCGACCGGCGAGAAAGACGCGGCAGCCGTGCACGCGGAACGTGCACGGCTGCTGTCTGCGCAGGTCGGTTCGATACGTCAGCGCAAGCGGCTCGCCGCTCTAATCGGCTGATTTCTTGTCACGCGGCTTGCGCGTAACCTTCGGCATCCGGGAACCGAGGAGTTCGGCGGCCTTCCGGTCGGATGCCGCTACCCAGGCTGCGTAGACCTTCAAGGTCGTGGCACCTCCGCCACCGTGCCCGAGACGTCCGGCGACGGTCCGAAGGTCAGTTCCGGCCGTCAGGAGTTCGGTCGCGGAGTAGTGCCGCAGCGCGTGAAGGTGCGTCTTGATCCCCAACCGGTCAGCCATCTCCTTGTAACGGCTCGACACGGCGTGTGGGGAGTAGGGAGCGGTCGGGTCAGCCTTCCGGATGCCGGTGAAGACGTACATGTCGTCCGTCAGATCAACGTCCGCCGTGGCGAGCCGGTCACGCCAGCGGTCGCGGTGCTCCATCAGCAACACGACGGTTTCGGTGTCGAGCGCAATGCGCCGCATCTGATGAGTCTTGGTGTCCTTCTCGGTGCCAACTCCACGACGCAGGCGGTAGCTGCGACGGATCTCGACCACGCCTTCGTCCAGATCGATGGAGGACCATTTCAGCGCGCAGAGTTCGCCACGGCGCACGCCCGTGGTCATGACGAACCACACCAGCGTTCCCCAGTCGTCATCCCTCCGGAACGCCTCTTCAGCGAGACGCGCGGCTTCGGCAGACGAAGGCGGCTCCGGTTGTGGCTGCTTCTGTTTCGGTCGCTTCGCGGCCTTGGCCGGGTTGCCGGGAATCCAGTCCCACCGGTCAGCCGCGCCGAGAATCCCGCTGATGATCGAGTGGACCTGCCGCACGGCGGAGGTCGACAGCGGCGAGCACTTGTGCGGCTTGCACTTGGCTTCCTTGCAGTCGTGGTCGCCAGCGGCCTTGTGCTCCACGAACGGCTTGCGGTCACAGCGCACCCGACACCGGCGAAGTTCCGCGTACAGGTTCTCCAGCATCCGAGTGGTCATCTTCCGGACCGGCGTGGAGCCGAAAGCAGGGTTGATCGTGCGGTCGATGTAGCCCACATAAAGCTCGCGCGTGCTGTCCTCCAACTCGCTCACGCGGAGCCATTCTGAGGCCGCGTAGGCGAACGTCGCGTTCGAGCTTGTGGCGCGTTGCGAGTCGACCTCAGCGAGTAGCCGGGTCTGCACTTTGTCGGCGGCTTTGTACGCCGCTTTGTCCGTGCCCTTCACCGACTCGGTGAGGTAGACGTCCTTGCCGGTCACCGGGTCCTTACCGGAGAAGACGCGGACCTGGAGGGAGTTGCCGCGCACGCGGATGCTGCCTCGCGTCCGGCGGTCTTCGGAGCCGTTTGACCTGGTCATGAGCCCATGGTCAACCCGGTGTCAATGGACAGCAACATGGACAGATGATCTTTAGTGGATCTTGGAAACCACCGTCCGTGCTGGTCAGACTGGTGGGGCAGGTCGGATTCGAACCGACAACCTGACAGATTATGAGTCTGCTGCTCTGACCGGTTGAGCTACTGCCCCCTCGCGGCGTCGAACCATCTCCCCTGACGCTGCGTGGTGGAGGATACCGATCACGCCGAACGGGTCTTGCGCGCCCCCGTGGCGAGCGACACATAGGCTTGCACGCGTGCGTTTGACCCTCCGCGACTTCACCCCGGCGGACGAGCCCGAGGTGCTGCGGCTGTTCGCCGACTGCGACGACTGGTTCCAGGCCGCCACCGGGCATCCGTCCGGGCCCGGTGACGTGCAGAGCCTCTTCTACGCGTTGCCGGAGGGGGCGGCGTTCGAGCAGAAGCGGCTGCTGGTGGCGCAGGCCGAGGGCATGATCGGGTTCGTGGACCTCGTGCTGGACCACCCGGCGGCCGGTGAGGCCAGTGTCGGGTTCTTCCTGGTGCCCAAGGACCTGCGGCGGTGGGGCATCGGCTCGGAGATGGTCAAGGCGCTCGCGGAGCGGTTCCCGTCGGTCACGCGGGTGCACGTGCGGCTCGACGACTTCAAGCCGGGCAACGAGTTCCTCAGGGCGACGGGCTTCGTGCCGGACGGTCAGCGGGCCGTGCTGGAGCTCGCGCCGAGGTCCGACGGGCGGTAGCCGTCCGGGTAGCCGGGGTAGGTGCGGTTGCGGGCACGCGTCAGCTTCAGCGAGCGGCGCACGGGCAGGCGGCGCACCACCAAGGCTCGCAGGCGCAACGCCAGCCGTCCGAGAGTGCTCACCCACGACGGGGGTTCGGTGAAGCCGAACGCGCGCACCATCAGCGGGTCGAGCATGCCGATCACGGCTCGGGAGACGAGCGGCTTGACGGCCGCCGGGTACCAGGAGCAGAAGAGGTCGAGCGTGTACTGGCCGATGCGCCGGTTCGACGGCGCGAACACGAAGTGCCGCTCCTCGTAGGCCTTCTTGAAGCCGAGGAACTCGTCGTAGGACGCGGGGATCTCGCGGATGCCCATGCGCGCGCCGACCGCGCGGTAGAAGTGGAACGACGCCAGCCGCTCGTTGTCCGTCAGCGGCCGCCAGCCGTAGCGTGACAACCAGTCGATCGGGTCGTACACGAACGTCGACAGCACGTAGAGCATGTCGTCGTTCGTGATGTCGTAACGGCCGTGCTGGCGGTTCACGACGCGTAACGCCTCACGGCCGCGAGGGGAGTCGTAGCCGTGCTCCACGAGTTCGGCCATGAGCACGGCCGTGTCGTCGTAGCGCTTCTGCGGCCGCCGTTCGAACTCGCCGGTGCGCTCCAGCAGCCCCGAGATCGTCGGGACGCAGTACGTGCGGAAGAGCGCCATCTCCAACGACTTCTGGTAGTCCCACGGGAACTCCAGGCCGGCGGAGATCCGCAGGATCTCCTCGTGGTCGTTCACCGGATCGAGTGACGAGATCCGGCGGAGGTTCGTGAAGCGGGCCATGGCTCCCAAGCTGACGCACACCCGCACAAAGCGAAAGACCCCAGTCGATGGACTAGGGTCTCGGCGATGGCTCCCCCAACTGGACTCGAACCAGTAACCCTGCGATTAACAGTCGCATGCTCTGCCAATTGAGCTATGGGGGAATGTTCTGTTGTTCTGCCTGTCAGGCTTGGTTCCTCCTGACAGTGGGTAACTCTACATGAGCCTCAAAACGGGTTCCGCAAGGACCCCCACTTTGCGGCAAAATGGGCCCTGACCAGGCACGATGAGAGGAGAACCGCATGAAGGGCATCTTGGTCGGTGCGGCGATCGGCTACGTGCTCGGCGCGAAGGCCGGGCGGGAGCGCTACGACCAGATCGTGCGCCTCTGGCACCGCTTCACCGCGAACCCCACGGTGCGCAAGACGGCGAGCCAGGCCAAGGACAAGGCGTTCGAGGCCGCTCACCAGGCGAAAGACCTGGCCGCCGACGCTGCGGAGAAGGCAGCCGAGAAGGCTCCGTGGAAGAACAAGGAACAGGCCAACGGCCGTCCTGTCACGCCGCTCATGTGACGACCTTCACACCTGAGCCACCGCGAAGATCCGTCTGAACGGGAACCAAGTCGTGCCGTCGGCTCGCCGGGGATATGCCTCGCGCAGCCGCGGCGCGAGTTCCGCCACGTAGGCCTCCCAGTCCGGTGAGGACAGTGCCGCGCGGACTGGCCGCAAAGCCGTGCCACTCACCCATTCGAGCACCGGGTCCGGCCCTTCGAGCCGCTGCACGTACGTCGTCTCCCAGACGTCCACAGTGGAGCAGTCGCCCAGCAGGTCCGCGTACTCCACCGGCGCCAGAACGGGCTTCTCCCCTCGGAAGACGTGCGTCAACGACTCCCCCGCCACCTCGCGGATCAGCCGGTGCGACGGGTCCAGGAAGTTGCCGGGCACCTGGAACGCGAGCCACGCGCCCGGCGAGAGCGCCGCCACCCACGATGACACGATCGAGGGATGTGACGGGACCCACTGCAGCACCGCGTTGGACACCACGACATCGGTGTCCGGCAACGGTTTCCACGTGGTCACGTCGTCCACCCGCGCGTCGACGCCGGCGGCGCGCGCGGCCTCGACCATCTCCGGGGACGAGTCGAACGCCTCCACCACCGCGGAGGGCCAGCGGGCGGACAGCGAGGCGGTCAGGTTGCCGGGGCCGCAGCCCACGTCGACCACGCGCCGGGGCTCGGCGGCCCCCACCCGTGCCACGAGCTCGTAGAACGGCCGCGCCCGGTGATCGGCGAAGGCCAGGTACTGCGCCGGATCCCACATGCGCCTAACAGTACACGCGTACTGCTAGCCCGCAAGCTTCGAGACGAGCGGCCCCACGGCCTCGCGCACGGCTTCCAGGCCCACGCCCTCGTCGCCCCGCGCCTGCCACACGAAGCCGTCCTGGCCGGGGATCTTGCGCTGCAGCACCCACACGCCGGGCGACTCGACGCGCTCACGGGCGCGGATCGAGCCCTCCACGCGCTGGCTGATCGCACGCATCACGCGCTGGGGATCGTCGAGCGAGAACCGTTGCGCGGGAAGGTCTTCCAGCAGCACGACGGGTCCCTCTGCGGAGGCCTCGGACGCCTCCACGACCCGCAGCACGCCCTCCCACTTCACCTTGCTGACCAGGTGCCAGCCGATCCGCCGCGGTCCCGGCACCCACAGCCCCAGCGACGTCACCACGAGGTGCCCGCCGCCCTGCACGGTCGTGTGGGCGATCACCGTCTCGTCCGCTTCCAGCGCGCCGGCGAACCCGTCCGGCGCACCGTCGCCGAAAAACCGTCGGAACAGTCCCACTACAGCACTCCCGCGCTCTGCTGCAGGAGCGCCTTGCGGTACTCCTCCAGCGCCACCAGGTCGCCCCACAGCGCCCGGTACTCGTCGGCGTCCTTGATCGGGGACAGCCGCCGCAGCCGCGACTTCACGTCCTCGACCTGCTTGCCGACCTGCACCTCCTGCAGTCGCGCGATCACCATCGACACGTAGCGGAACTCGTCGTTCTGCTTGACCGCCAACGGTTCCACGGCGAGCTCGGTCAGCACCGACCGCACCGACGCGTGCGAGCACTCCTGCGAGATCGCGTCCAGGTACGTCGTGCCCGCGAGCCCGGAGGCGGCACCACCGGCGGCCCGGATCGCGCGGTGCAGCGCCACGTACGCCGGGTCGGTGAACGCCTCGTCGGGCAACGAGTCGTAGAGCGGTCCGGCGTACTCGGGCAGCCGCAGCGCGACCTTGAGCACCTCGCGTTCGGGCACCAGCCGCGGGTCGCGCGGGTTGGGCCGCTGCGGGCCGTCGACCTCCACGCCCAGCGCCATCTGGTTCGGGTCGGTCCGCGGGGCGGCGACCGGGGCCTTGCCGCCGGCGGTCTGGCGGACCCGGCGCACGACCATCGCCTCGTCGTCCCAGCCGACCCACCACGCCAGCCGCGTCGCGTAGCCGTCGCGCTTGGCGCGGTCCTTGATCTGCGCGACGAACGGCACCATCTTCTTCAACGCCTCGACGCGGCCGTCCACCGAGTCGAGGTCGTAGGCCTTGAGCTGCGCCTTGATCGCGAACTCGATCAACGGCGTGCGCCGCGCCACCAGGTCGCGCACCGCCACGTCGCCCTTGTTCTGCCGCAGCTCGCACGGGTCCATGCCGTCCGGCGCCACCGCGATGTAGGTCTGCGCGGAGAACTGCTGCTCCCCCTCGAACGCCTTCAGCGCGGCCTTCTGGCCCGCCTCGTCACCGTCGAAGGTGAAGATGACCTCGCCGTTCACGTCGTCGTCGATCAGCAGCCTGCGCAGCACGTTCATGTGGTCCGTGCCGAACGCCGTGCCGCACGACGCGACCGCCGTCGGCACGCCCGCGAGGTGCATCGCCATGACGTCGGTGTAGCCCTCGACGATGACGGCCTGCTTGCGCTTGGCGATCTCGCGCTTGGCCTGGTCGAGCCCGAACAGCACCTGCGACTTCTTGTAGATCACCGACTCGCTGGTGTTCAGGTACTTCGCCTGGATCGGGTCGTCGTCGAAGATCCGGCGCGCGCCGAACCCGACGACGTCACCGCTGATCTCCTTGATGGGCCACAGCAGCCGCCGGTGGAACCGGTCGATCGGCCCCTGCCTGCCCTCCTTGGTGAGCTGCGACTTGATCAGCTCCTGGAGCTCGAAACCCCGTCCCAGCAGGTGCTTCGTCAGCTTGTCCCAGCCGCCCGGCGCGAACCCGCAGCCGAACTGGCGTGCGGCGGCCTCGTCGAACCCGCGCTCGGCCAGGAACTCGCGGGCCTGCTGCGCCTCCGGGGTGGCGAGCTGCTCCGCGTAGTACTCGGCGGCCGCCTTGTGGGCCTCGATGAGCCGGCTGCGCGTGCCCCGGTCGCGCTGGATCGTCGCGCCGCCGCCCTCGTAGACGAGCTGGATCCCCGCCCGGTCCGCGAGCCGCTCGACGGCCTCCACGAACGACAGGTGCTCGACCTTCATCACGAAGGCGATCACGTCGCCGCCCTCGCCGCAGCCGAAGCAGTGGTACGTGCCGTGCGACGGGCGCACGTTGAACGACGGCGACTTCTCGTCGTGGAAGGGGCACAACCCCTTCAGCGCGCCGCCACCGGCCCTCTTGAGCGAGACCTGGTCCCCCACGACCTCGTCGATGCGGCTGCGCTCACGCACCAACGCGATGTCGCTCTCCCTGATGCGTCCTGCCACGCCCCCGAGTCTAATCCTTTGGCAAACTGCCAACCGTGACCACGGCCGACGTCTTCGGACTGCACCGCACGCACCTGATCGGCGTCGCGTACCGCCTGACCGGCAGCGTCGCCGACGCCGAGGACGCCGTGCAGGAGGCCTGGCCGCGGTTCGCGAAGGCGGAGGGCGTCGAGGACCCGCGGGGCTGGCTCACGACCGTGGTCAGCCGCATCTGCCTCGACCGGCTGCGGTCGGCCGCCGTGCGCCGCGAGACGTACGTGGGCTCGTGGCTGCCGGAGCCGTTGGTCACGACCCCGGAGGACGACGACCCGCTGGCGGCGGTCGTGCGGTCCGACGGCGTGCGCATGGCGGCGTTGGTGCTGCTCGACAAGCTCACCCCGGACCAGCGCGTGGCGTTCGTGCTGCACGACGCGTTCGCCGTGCCGTTCGGCGAGATCGCGGACGTGCTGGGCGTCTCGGAGGCGGCGGCCCGGCAGCACGCGTCCCGGGCCCGCAGGACCGTGACGGGTTCCACACCGCCACCGCGCGCCGCGCTGGACGAGCAGCGCGAGGTGCTGGAGAAGTTCCTCACCGCGATGGTGAACGGCGACATCGACGCCGTGCTCGGCCTGCTGCACCCGGACGCGGTGATGATCGGCGACGGCGGTGGCAAGGCGCGCACCGCCGTCAACACGGTCTCCGGCGCGGACAAGGTCGCCCGGTTCTTCCTCGGCCTGCTGCGCAAGTACGGCTACCCGGAACACCGGCCGGTGCTCGTCAACGGCGACCTCGGCATGGTCATGGCCGCGCAGGGCGAGGTGGCGTCGCGCGTCACCACGTTCACCGTGCACGGCGGCAAGGTCGCCGCCATCTACGACATGGCGAACCCGGACAAGCTCACGCACGTGGAGTTCTGACTACCACCTCATGCGCAGCAGCTTCCCGACGTCGCGCAGCTTCGGGATCGCGCTGACGACCTTCATCTGGAGCCGCCCGGCCCTGGGCAACGCCTCGACGTGCGGCAGGTCCACGCTGCGCCACGCGTCCACTGTGGTCAGTCCGGGGTGCACCGCCTCGATCTCGGCCGGATCGTCGACGCCCCAGTGCAACGTCGCCCCGGCGTTGCGCACCGCCGGGACGAGCCTCTGCAGCTTGACGCCCCACGACCCGTAGACGTCGAACAGCAGCTCACCGCTGGAGAACCGCTCGGTGATCCGCCTGACCAACGCGTGCCCTTCTGCCTGTGTCAGGTACATCGACAGGCCTTCGAACACCGCCACCACCGGCCGGTCCGCGGGAACGTCGGCGAGCCACGCGTCCTCCGTGACCGACGACGCCACGAGCCGGTAGTCGCCGCCGGGTTCGGGCAGGAGCTTGTGCCGCAACGCGACCACGTCCGGCATGTCGACGTCGACCCACCGCACGGTGTCCGGCCGCTCGACCCGGTGGGCGCGGGTGTCCAGACCGCAGGCCAGGTGCAGCACCGTGCACGACGGGGTGCGCGCCAGGAACTCGCGCGTCCAGTCGTCCAGCACCCGCGCGCGGATGGCGACCCCGACGGCCGAGGTCAGGTTCATCCCGGTCTTGGCGAAGTCGTAGTCGATGCGGTCGACCGCGCGCTTCGCCTCGTCGTCGTGCAGCACGGAGAGCGGCCGCCCGCTGTCGACCGCCCGGCCGTACAGCGTGGCGAGCATGGTCTCCTGGGCACCCGTCAGGGTGATCTTCTCCACCCTCCTAGTGTGTCGGGACGCGGCAGGCGTCACCACTGGTGAACCCCTGGTCCTTGATCTCGAACGCGCTGTTGAACCGGGCGCGCTGGTTCTCCAGCGCGATCTGGTAGGTCAGCGCGACGAGCTCCTCGCGCCCCAGCAGCCGGTCCAGCTCGGCGACCTGCTCGTCGGTGACGGTGACGGGCGTGTCGGTCATCGCGTCGGCGTAGGCGAGCGCCTTGCGTTCGAGGTCGGTGAACAGCTCGGACGTGGCATACGAGTCGATGTGCTCGAGACGTTCGATGTCGAGCCCGTCGTGCTTCATCAGCATGGCCCCGAAGTCGACGCACCACGAGCAGCCGAGCTTCACCGCGGTCCGGTAGACGCAGAGCTCGAACAACGGCCCGTGGCCAGAAGGCGCCACCGCCTTCTTGACCGCCAGCTCGTGCCGGCCGCTCGCCACCAGCAGCCTCGGGTGGTGCGCCATCACCGTGACGGGTTCCGGCACCGCGCCGAACTCCCGCCGGGCGAACCAGTACACGGCCCTGGTGAGCAGGCCGGCGTCCTTCGTGGAGACTCCCTTGATCCTCGTCATGACCACTGGACGGGACAGCGTGACGAAATGTGACACCTTTGGGTGACTGGGCTCCTGGGGCGGTCACTCATAGGGTCCACGCATGAGCAACGACTTCGTGCTGGACATCGACCACGAGTCGGCCGGCCTGCTGGCGGGAACGCTGCTGGCGGGCGACTCGTGTGCGGTGCCGGTGCGACACCAGAACGTCAAACTGCTGCTGTGCGCGCTGCCGGGCGAGGACGGGATGCGCCTGTTCCTGCGGCGCAACACACCGAACTAACGGCGGTCGTAGACCTCCACGTACTCCATCAGCAGGTCGCGCGACCGTTCGTTGTCGAGCGCGATGGCGTGCATGCGCTGGAAGATCGTCACAGCCCGTTCGACGGTCTGCTCGTCACTGGCGAGCGTCCAGTTCGCGAGGTAGACCAGCGGCGGTTCGTGCTCGTACTGGATCAGCGCGTAGTCGAGCCCGACCGCCGCCGCACCGCCCGCGCTCACCGGCACGATCCGGATCGACGGCGCGTGGAACAGCAGGTGCAGGACCTGGTCCTCCATCAGCCTGTTGCTCCCGACGACGGTGTTCAGCGCGTACTCGTGGATGAAGAACACGCACTGCGGCAGGACGCCGTCGCGTTGCAGCTCGGGCGCCGGTGCGAGGCCCAGGGCCGTGGCCAGGGCCTTCGCGTAGCACTCGGTCCGCAGGAGGACGGGGATGGTCACGCCGCTGAAGCAGGTGATCCGGGTCGCGCCCGCGGCGGCGAGCACGACGAGCTGCTCACCGGCACCGTGCTGGGTCATGCCTGGAACGGTAAAGCCGTGATCATGATCTCGCCGCGCGAAACGCTCGCCCTACAGGGCGAATGCGCTTTCTAAATGATCACGGTCGGGCTACCTGCGCGAGGAAGTAGACCGCCTTCGAGGCCGCGTGGCGGACGGCGAGCAGGAACGGCCGGTCGACGGTCACCACGACCGGGTCCACCGGGATCTCGATCGACACGGTCCGGAACGTGACGGCGGTGGCCGCGGCGCCTTCGAGGCCTTCCTCGTCGATGCGCAGGACGGCCTCGTGCACGACGTCGTCGACGAACATCCGCTCGTCCGGGGAGAGCCCGCTGAAGTCGGCGTCACGCGCGAACATGCGCTCCACCCCGAGCTGCCGCACCGCCTCCTTCAGGGCGAACTTCGCCCGCACGTCCACTTTGGGCAGTGACAGCTCCAGCCTGGTGAGGTCGGAGGCCTCGAACGCGGACGGGGAGAGCGGCTGGTCCAGCGAGGAGTCCGGCAGCAGGACGACCGCCTCGACGCCCGAGTCCGCGGGCAGCACGATCGTCTGCCAGCCGTCGCGGTGGGCGTAGCGGAACTTCCCGGTGACCTTCATCGTGGGCACGTCCACGTCACCGCCGGGCGCGTGGAACGGCTTGGGCGCGGTGTCCCAGGCGGCGAACGGGGTCAGCCAGCCCACCTTGAGGTACAGGGCGTTGACGATGATCGCGGCGGCGTCGGCCGGCGGAGGGCTGTCCAGCAGCTCGGGGACGAGGCCGCGGGTGGTCTCGGCGACGTCGGTGTTGACGAGCTTGCGGACGGTCGACGGGTCGTTGAACGCCGTGCGCCGCACCGAGGATGTCAACGAGAAGCCCGGGTCGAGCGTCAGGTCGTCGTCGGCCCACAACGTGTTCGCGACGGCCAGCTCGGGCACGTCGAGCGCGTCGGCGGGATCGAAGTCCGACAGCAGCCCGTCGAGCTCGGCGCGGGTCTCGCCGCGGGCGGCCTCACGGGCCAACGCGAGCGCGCTGGCCACCGAGAACGGCGACCAGCACGCGGTGGTGGACGGATCAGGTACGGCGACGCGGTGCAGGTTCAGGGCGAAGTCGGCCTGATCGGTCACAGGTGCTCCCTAGTGGCGTGGGTCTGGCAGTGACATCACGATCGGATCGTCCGGGACGGGCCGCTCCCCCGCTCCTCCCATCGGCCCGAGAGGTCTGGGATGACGTGGTTCGCGCACTCCGGCCGAACCGTCGTCGTCCTCGTCGTCGTCGAAGCCCGCTGGAACGGCTTCCCTGCTGGGTCTCCGCCACGGCCACGGTCGGCCCGGCGGTCTGGATTCGTCCGCCATGACCTCGAAGCTACGCCGATGCGCGGTGCCAGGCCACGGCCTGCGCGTCCGTGAGCAGCGCGACCTGGTCGACGACGACGCGAAGCCTTGCCGCGTAAGAGGAAGCGGCCGCGAACACCGGGCGGAACGCCGGGTCGAGCAACGTCGGCCGCTCCATCAGACGGGTGACGAGACCGGCGATCAGCTCGCGTTGCTTCGCCTGCATGGCGAGGCGCGCGGGGTCGCTCATCACGTACCGGACGGCCATCGCCTTGAGCAGCGCCACCTCCGCGGCTACCTGGCGCGGCACCTCCAGCGAGGCGTTGTAGCGCGTCAACGCCCCGTCGCCGTGCACGGCGCGGGTCGCGGTGACGGCCGCGGAGGCGAAGCGGCCGACCAGTTCGCTGGTGAGGTTCTTCAACGCCACCTGCGCGCCGAGCGAGCCGTCGTACTCGTGCTCGGTCCAGTACGCGATCACCGGCAGCGTGAGCAGCTCCTCAGCGGTGGCCTCCAGGTCCGCCACGGACTCGTCGGAGAACGTCTTGGCGGCGAGCGAGGCGATGGCGGCGCGTTCGTCGGAACGGGCCAGCGCGCCGAGGCTGATGCGGTGGGCCAGCACACCGTCCTCGACGTCGTGCACCGAGTACGCCACGTCGTCGGACCAGTCCATCACCTGTGCCTCGATGCACCGCTCACGGTCCGGTGCGCCCTGACGCATCCACTCGAACACCTCGACGTCGTCCTCGTACACGCCGAACTTCACCATGCCGGGCGTGCGCGTCCACGGGTACTTCGTCGACGCGTCGAGCACCGCACGGGTGAGGTTCAGGCCGTGCGCGGACTTGGGCTCCAGGCGCGCGAGGATGCGGAACGTCTGGGCGTTGCCCTCGAAACCGCCGCACGGACCCGCGAGCTCGTTGAGCGCTCTCTCGCCGTTGTGCCCGAACGGTGGATGGCCGATGTCGTGCGCAAGACCGGCCGTGTCGACGATGTCCGGGTCGCAGCCCAGCTCCTCGCCGATGCCGCGGCCGATCTGGGCTACCTCCAGCGAGTGCGTCAGACGCGTGCGCGGCACACCGGTGACCTCGACGCCCTCACCGGGTCCGACGACCTGGGTCTTGCCGGCGAGCCTGCGCAACGCCGCGGAGTGCAGCACGCGGGCGCGGTCACGGGAGAACGGCGTGCGCGTGTCGGTGCGGGCACCCGGCAGCGCGGCGCTCTTGGGTCCTTCGGGGAGCAGGCGCTCCGCGTCGTGGCCGGTGTATCCCATCACCCGATTTTAGGGAGGTTGAGCTCCTCGAACACGCCGGCGTGGGCCTTCATCAAGCGGTAGTACAGCAGCGCTCCGGTCTCGCGCTTGATGTAGAACCACTGCGTCTCCCGCGTCTGCACGTTCGGGCCGACGCGGGTCGGCGACGTCCAGGCCTTCAGACCGGCGTCCTCGGCCATCGTGCGGGCGCGCAGCGAGTGCCACGGGTCGCTGACGATCACGGCGGTCGACAGGTCGCGTTCCTTCGCCACCGACGCGACGGCCCGCAGCGAGCCGAGCGTGTCCGCGCCCTCGCCGACCTGCAGCACCCGGTCCTCCGGCACACCCCGCTTGACCAGCCAGAGCTTGCCGACCTGGCCCTCGGTGAAGTTGTCGCCGGGCTGGCGGCCGCCGGTCGTCGCGATGTAGCTGACCACACCCTCCTGGTAGAGGCCCAGCGCGTGCTCCAGCCGGGCTTCGAGCACGTCGGACGGCACCCCGTTGTACTGCGCGGCACCGAGGACGACCGCCACGTCGGCCTTCGTCCAGTCGTCGACGCGCGCGACCTGCCACACGCGGAACGCCGTGCCGCCCACCACGAGCACGCCTATGACCAACGCCCCGAACACGAGGCGCAACACGATCCGGCGAATCCTGGCGAATGGTTTGAGGGGCGTGGTCCGCACGCCCTGCATGGTTCCAGACCGGACGGGTCCCGCGTTGACGACCCTGCGAGGATCACCGTCATGCCTGCTGAACAGCCCACGATCCTCGCCACCTCCGGCGGTTACCGCCCCGGTCACCGCAGCGCGCTGGAGTTCGGCAAGCTGATCCACTTCGCGCTCGACCTGTCCGGCGTCGAGGGCCGCAGGCCGCGGTTCCTCCACGTCGGCACGGCGGGCGGCGACCAGCGGGCGACGAACGCGAACGTGGCGGAGGCCGGCGCGATCGCGGGCGTGGACGTCTCGTTCCTGAACCTCTTCACGATGCCGCCGACCGACGACCTGGAGAGCTACGTGCTCTCGCAGGACGTGGTGTGGGTGGGCGGCGGCTCGGTCGCGAACCTGCTCGCGGTGTGGGACGTCCACGGCCTGGGCCCGGTGTTCCGCACGGCCTGGGAGGCGGGCGTCGTGCTCAGCGGCGTGTCGGCGGGGTCGATCTGCTGGCACCTGGGCGGCACGACCGACTCGTTCGGCCCGGACCTGCGGGTCGTCACCAACGGCCTGGCCCTCCTGCCCTACGGCAACGGCGTGCACTACGACTCCGAGGAGCAGCGCCGCCCGAAGGTCCACGAGGCCGTCGCCGCCGGCGTCCTGCCGAAGACCTACTGCACCGACGACGGCGCCGGTCTGCTGTACCGCGGCACCGAGCTCGTCGAGGCGGTGGCGGAACGCCAGGGCTCCGGCGCATATGTGGTGGTCAGGGACGATTCTTCAGCAACCGCACAGGAGGAAAAGCTCGACACCAGGCTCCTGTGAGACGGACCTTGGAAGTGTGCGTTGGGCTCTGATCGTCTTCTTCGTTGCGGCGGTGTTCGCGATTCCGGACGCGTCGCCTTGCCTGGCGCACGCGAAGCCCTCAGCTGATATGTCGCGCGGCCCCGACGTCCTCGACGGACCCGATATATCGGATACCGGAGCTGATACATCGGATACCAGCCCCCCGGTCAGCTCAGCCATATCCGATATATCAGCCGCTGATATATCGGATATGGCAGCGGCGGGCGGCGCGTCCGACGTCGGCGTCGCCGTCCTGGACCTCGAAACCGGCCAGGTGGTCTCGGAACAGGGCGACAAGCCGTTCTACTCGGCGTCCCTGTCGAAGCTGATCCTCGCCGTCGACGCGCTGCAGCAGCAGTTGTCCACCGACGACCAGGACCTGATCCACCGCGCGTTGAGCGCCAGCGACGACAACGCGATGGACGTGCTGTGGACGAGGTTCGACGGCATGGACGCGATAGGCCGCGTCGCCGCCGAAGCAGGGCTCACGGGCACCCACGCCCCGGACGACCCGTCGCAGTGGGGCGAGGTCGTCATCACCGCCGACGACATGGTGCGGCTCTACCACTACATCCTCGGCTCACCGGTGCGCGACGCCGTCGTCGCCGCCCTCTCCGCCGCACCGGCCACCGCCGCCGACGGCTTCGACCAGGCGTTCGGCCTGCTCGGCGTCACCGGCGCGTACGCCAAGCAGGGTTGGATGTACTACCTGCCGAGCGAGGTCTACCTGCACAGCGCGGGCGTGCTCGACAACCGCTACGCCGTCGCCGTCCTCACGACCAACCCGACCGGCAGCTGGACCACGGCCCGCCAGTCGATCAACGCCGTCACGCAGGCCGTCCTGGGCAGGCTCACCGTCAAGGGCTGACCCGCAGCACGCCGCGCCCGGCGAAGAACGCGACCCCGCCCAGCACCACGAGCAGGTACAGCGCGACGAAGTACAGC
Organism: Lentzea sp. NPDC059081; assembly: GCF_042738015.1. Taxonomy (NCBI): domain Bacteria; kingdom Bacillati; phylum Actinomycetota; class Actinomycetes; order Pseudonocardiales; family Pseudonocardiaceae; genus Lentzea; species Lentzea sp. NPDC059081. The sequence continues at coordinate 18,638 of NZ_JBHYGW010000023.1, read as the reverse complement.
GCCACCCCCACCGTGAACGGCACCGGTCGCGTGTCGTCGCTCAGCAGTCCCACCTGCAGCAGACCGGCGATCGTCGCGCAGGCGATCACGGCACCCCACAGGACCCCGAGCGTCCGGCGCACCGCCTGCGCGTTCGTCACGTCGAAGTACCCGTCGCGAGCGCAGTCCCTGGCGAGGACGAGGCTCAGGCCGGCCAGCAGTCCCCAGAACGCCCCCAGCCCTCCCATGACCACCCCGAACCAGGCGAACGGGTGGTGCGACGACGGCAGGTTCAGCAGGACCACGACCACCGCCACCGATCCCAGCGCGATCACGGCCGCCCCCGTCCTGGCCAGGCGCGCCCGGATCCAGTCGACGCGGGGAGGGGAGATCCACACCCAGCACGGTGCCGGGCCCTGGCCGACCACGATCACCTGGCTGCTCTCCAGTCCGAACCGACGGCCGGCATCGTCCACGCGCGGCCGATGTCGTGGATCTTCTGCATGATCGCGTTCTGCTCGGTCTCGATCGTGTTGGTGTGGGACTCGAGCGCCATGACCGTGGCACCGATGACGCCGATGACGGCGGTCAGGCCGGTCGCCAGGGCGGCGATGGCAGCGGGGACGCCCACGACCGTGACGGCGGCGTAGCACGCACCGACCGCCGCCACGGCGAAGGTGCTGAGGGCGACGACCATCGAGATCCAGAACACCTCGATCGAGTTGGCGAGACCGTTCAACGACGCGCGAAGCTGGTTCGCGACGTCCTTCACGGCACTCAGCCCCTGCGACTGAGGTGGGACCGTCGCCGTGTACGCGCGGGCGGCCCGGCCTTCCCACTCGATGTTCGTGCGCATCTTGTCGAGCGTGACCGTGCCGGCGACGTCACCGAGCACGTCGCCGATCCGCTCGACCCACCCGGTGCCGACCTGCCGGAGCCGGTCCGGCTCCCCCTTCTGGCGCCAGAGCTCGCCGACCCGGTCGCGGAACTCGGCGATCTTCTCGATGAGCCACCGGATGCCCTTCCCGACCTCGTCGACCACCCAGCGCAGCGGCGGGGGCACCCAGGTCAGCGTCGCGTCGACGACGTCGAAGAACCGTTCGAGGTCGCGGTCGACCGCCTTGATCTTTTCCTCGGCCTGCACCACCAGTGCGTCGGTCACCTGATCTCCCCCGTGAGCCGCGTCATCTCGTGCAGGGTGGCCGCTTCCTCGCGTTCGTAGGTGTCGGCGGCGGCACGCAGACCGTCGCCGAGGCCGTGGAACGCCACCGTCGCCTGCCGCAGCAGGTCCTCGAGCACTGTCCGGGCGTTCTCGTACGCGCGGTCGAAGCCGTGGTCGACGGCCCACATCGACATGGCGTCACCGCTCACGGCCAGGTCGCCGACGGCTTTCTGCGGGCCTTGCACGGCGTCGGCGGCGGCAGACCACAGGGCGGCGTCCGCGCGCATCGCCTCCAGCGAGACCTGGACGTCGCTCATGCCAGCCCCACCTTCCGCAGCAACCTCGCCGGGTCGCTCGCCAACGCCTGGAGCTGGGCGATGGCGGGTCCGGCGGGCTGGGCGACGGGTGTGCGGTGCAGCGCCCGCAGCACCTCGGTGAGCTCGCCCTCGATCTCGGGATTGGGTGCGGCGTGCGACCACTGGCCGTCGATCTCGACGGCGACGACCCGGCCGGCCTGCGCGGTGCCGCTGACGTGCCCGCCGCGGCTCTCGGCTCGCGCGGGGACGTTCGTCAGCCGGTCGAGCTCGGCGGTGAACGCGGCCAGTTCCGCGTTCACGGCGGCGAACAGCCGTTCCGCGTCGGCGCGGGTGAACGGCGCCTCGTCCAGGTCGGCGACGGGAGAGGGCGGCGCGATGGCCGTCAGATCCCCCTGGTCTTCCACGGCGCGCGCCAGCGCCCGCATGGTCGCATCGGTGGTCGCGCTGACCACGGCGGCGCCCAGCGAGCGTGGTTCGAGCACGTCACGCCACTGCGCGGCCAGCCGGACCGCGCGCACGCGACCGTCGAGCTCGACGACCACCGAGACGGCACCGCTGTCCTCGGTGCCGGCACAGCCGTCGTCCTGAGCAGGAGCAGGCGGCGGTGCCTGCTCCCAGTCCTCGGCTTCCTCGAAGCCCCACCTGCGGTTGTCCTCGGCCACCGATCGACCCCCTGCACGCTGTGACGAAACGACTTCACAACGTAGCAGGATTTGCGGCCGAACGGAGTAGCGCTAGCAGCCGACCAGACGTGCGGCCAGGTACGACTCGAGCTGGTCCATCGCCACGCGCTCCTGCGACATCGTGTCGCGCTCCCGCACCGTGACGGCGAGGTCGGTGAGCGTGTCGAAGTCGACCGTCACGCAGAACGGCGTGCCGATCTCGTCCTGGCGACGGTAACGGCGGCCGATGGCACCGGCGTCGTCGAAGTCGACGTTCCAGTTGCGGCGCAGCGCGGTCGCGAGGTCGCGGGCCTTCGGCGACAGGTCGGCGTTGCGCGACAGCGGCAGCACCGCGACCTTGACGGGCGCGAGCCGGCGGTCGAGCTTCAGCACGACGCGCTTGTCCACGCCGCCCTTGGCGTTCGGCGCCTCGTCCTCGGTGAAGGCCTCCAGCAGGAACGCCATCATCGGGCGGCCGACGCCGGCCGCGGGCTCGATCACGAACGGCTTGTAGCGCGAGTTCGTGGCCTGGTCGAAGTACGACAGGTCGACGCCGGAGTGGTTCGAGTGCGTGGTGAGGTCGAAGTCGGTGCGGTTCGCGATGCCCTCGAGCTCACCCCACTCCTGGCCGCCGAACTGGAAGCGGTACTCGATGTCGACGGTCCGCTTCGAGTAGTGCGACAGCTTCTCCTTCGGGTGCTCGTAGTGCCGCAGGTTCTCCTTCGACACCCCGAGGTCCGTGTACCAGCGGGTCCGCTCGTCGATCCAGTACTGGTGCCATTCCTCGTCCGTGCCCGGCTCGACGAAGAACTCCATCTCCATCTGCTCGAACTCGCGGGTGCGGAAGATGAAGTTGCCCGGCGTGATCTCGTTGCGGAACGACTTGCCGATCTGGCCGATGCCGAACGGCGGCTTCTTGCGCGACGTCGTCTGCACGTTCAGGAAGTTCGTGAAGATGCCCTGCGCGGTCTCGGGGCGCAGGTAGTGCAGGCCCTCCTCGGTCTCGATCGGACCGAGGTGCGTCTTGAGCAGGCCGTTGAACATCTTCGGCTCGGTGTACTGGCCGCGCACGCCGCAGTTGGGGCACGGCACGTCGGAGACGTCGCCCTCGGCGACCTCCTTGCCGGTGCGCTCGGCGTACTCCTCGGACAGCGTGTCCGCGCGGAACCGCTTGTGGCACGACTCGCACTCGACGAGCGGGTCGACGAACGCCTCGACGTGGCCGGAGGCGACCCACACGTCACGCGGCAGGATCACCGACGAGTCCAGGCCCACGACGTCCTCGCGGCCGCGGACCATGAAGTTCCACCACTGCCGCTTGATGTTGTCCTTGAGCTCCACGCCGAGAGGTCCGTAGTCCCACGCCGAGCGGGTACCGCCGTAGATCTCCCCGCACGGGTAGACGAACCCCCTGCGCTTGCAGAGGCTGACAACGGTCTCGATGCGATCGGCGGCCAACGGGAACTCCATCGGGGGAATCAGATTCGGGGACCCAAGCCTAGCCCGTCACGTTGCGCCCCGAACGGGCGACCGGCGGCCTACCCTGCACGAATGGAAGACCGGCTGAGAGAGCTGTGGGACTTCGCCGACCTCGACGGCACCGAAACGCGGTTCCGGGCGCTCCTCGAAGACGTGACCAGCGACGACGAACGGGCAGAGGTGCTGACCCAGCTCGCCCGCGTCGAGGTCCTGCGGGAGAACTTCGCGGCGGGGCACACCCTGGTCGACGAGGCGGAGGTGCTCGTCGCGCCCGACTCGACCGGCCGGGTCCGCGCCCTGCTCGAACGCGGCAGGCTGCACCGCTCCGACGGCGACACCGAGGCGGCGCAGCCGCTGTTCGTGGCCGCGTTCATCCTGGCCAAGACCCGCGGCGACCTGTCGTTGGCGGTCGACGCGGCGCACATGGCGTCGCTGGTCGACGACCCGGAGAAGTGGACCAGGCAGGGCCTGGAGATCGTCGTCGCGCACCCCGAGCTGGTGCGGTGGCTCGGCCCGTTGCACAACAACCTGGGCTGGTTCTACTACGAGAACGGCCGCTACGACGAGGCGCTGGAGGCGTTCGAGAAGACGCCGGAGGCGTACGCGGAGAGCGGCAAGGCCAAGACGCTGCACGCGCTGGGCCGGCCCGCCGAGGCCGCGGAGGCCGCGCGCAGGGCGTTGGAGCTCCTCCCCCACGACTCGCACGAGGAGTGGGTCGCGGAGATGGAAGCTATCGCCGCCGCGGGGTAGCGGGACCCGAGGCCTCGCCCAGCCGGACGGTGAACGCGTCCTCGGCGAGCAGGCTCGTGTGCTCCTCGACCTGGCCGTCGATGCTGGTCAACGCCGGTTCGTACATCGCGGGCTCGTCGGTGAGCGCCTCCGACAGCAACGGGATGACGTGTTCGCGCACGGGGAACGGCGACATCGCACGCCGATAGGCGACCACGGACTCGAACTCGACCGTCAGCACCCAGCGGTCGTCCTCGTCGGTGGACCGGGCAAGCGTGCCCTTGAGGCACCCCGGTTGAGCCGTCAGCAGCTTCAACGCCTCCTCGACGCGCGAGGTGAACGTCTCGGGGTCGGACACGCGGAAGCGGCACACCAGCAGCACGGTGCAAGGATGGCACGGTGACCAACAAGCGCCCCCTGCTGCCCGGCGACGGCCCGCTCGCGCGCGTCCGCCCGGTCGTGGCGTTCGTGCTCGTGCTGGGTCTGTTCATCACGGGCGTCCTCGTCGGCGGCACGCTCGGCGCGGTGCTGCTCGGCGTGCTCGTCGTCGGCGCCGGCATCCTCCTGGCCGCAGCCTGGCGGGTGCTTTCCCCAGCTCAACGCACATTGCGCGTGGTGGTCCTGCTGGTACTGGTGCTCATCACCGTAGAATTGGTTGTGAAAATCCCTACCAGGTGAGGTGCGCCGCCATGACCGCTCAGCTGCACGGCGAGCACTCCCCCGAACGCGCGGCACCCGCACCCGCGCCGCGGCACGCCGCGCACACGCTCACCGAGGCCGGTGACCTGCTGCGCGCGCTCGCCGCGCCGGTGCGCATCGCCATCGTGCTGCAGCTGCGCGAGCACGACCGCTGCGTGCACGAGCTGGTCGAGGCGCTGGGCGTGGCCCAGCCGCTGATCAGCCAGCATCTGCGCGTGCTGAAGTCGGCGGGCGTGGTGCACGGGGAAAGACACGGCCGCGAGGTCGTGTACCGGCTGGTGGACGAACACCTGGCGCACATCGTGGTGGACGCTGTGACGCACGTCGAGGAGAAGTTGTGACCGGACTGAGGTCCACCAAGCAGCGCACCGCGGTGTCGAACCTGCTCGACCAGCTCGACGACTTCCGCAGCGCCCAGGAGCTGCACGAGGAGCTGCGCCGCCGCGGCGAGGGCATCGGCCTGACCACGGTGTACCGGACCCTGCAGTCCCTCGCGGACGCGGGCCAGGTCGACGTCCTGCGCACCGACTCCGGCGAGGCGATCTACCGCCGCTGCTCGGCGCACCACCACCATCACCTGGTGTGCCGCCACTGCGGCCGCACGGTCGAGGTGGAGGGTCCCGCGGTCGAGAAGTGGGCTGACCGCGTCGCCGCTGAGAACGGCTTCTCACAGGTCAGCCACACCGTCGAGATCTTCGGCACGTGCGCGGAGTGCACGGCCAAGGGGCTGAAGTAGGGCTCAGCTCTCGTAGGGCTCGACCGGTTCGGCCACGGGGTTGAACGACTCCACGGTGAAGGTCGGCACCCACGAGTTCTTCTCGCTGGCCGACTTCGGCACGACCTGACCGGTCACCTCGACCCACTGCTCGTCGGGCAGCGACGGCACGTCCCCGGTCAGCCGCACCTTCAACGGGCGGGCGTCCGCGGCGCAGCAGGAGATCGCGAGCCGGGCGGCGAACGTGCCGCCGTCGGCGCGCAGCAGGAACCCGGTCAGCTTCACGCGGCGGCCGTCCAGCGTCCCCGACTCGTCCCACGCCGTGCGCGTCACGAACTCCGTCATGGACAACGGGATCACGTCGCCGGACGGCAGGTCGCCCAGCAGGTTGCGGGCCCGCTGCGTCTGGTTCGTGTCGGCGGCGGAGTTGACGACGTCGCCACCCAGCGCGGGCGGCGAGATCAGGAACACCGCCATCACCGGCAGCAGCATCAGCCAGGTCGACCGCGACGAGTGCGAGTGGCCGTGGTCGTCGGCAGCGGCGGCCTTGCCACGCCGGATGTCCGTGATGATCGCGAACAGCGCCAGCCCGATCATCACCACGCCGGCGGCGATCAGCAGCGGCAGCAGGCTCTTCTGCACGTAGCGCAGGTAGAGCCCGGAGAAGCTGATTTTCAGCAGCGCCCCGCCGAGCAGGACGAGCAGGATGTTCTGGGTTTCCCGCCTCACAGCAGCACCACTCCCGTCACCACGGCGCACAGGATCGCCACCACGAAGGTGGCGGGCGCGAAGCGGAAGGCGAACGACTTGCCGAACGCACCGGCCTGCAGCGCGATCAGCTTCACGTCGACGGCAGGGCCGACGACGAGGAACACGAGGCGCGGCAGCAGGGGCAGCGCGGAGAACGCGACCGCGACGAACGCGTCGGCCTCCGAGCACAGCGCCAGGATCACGGCCAGCAGCGCCATCACGATCACGCCGAGCACGATCTGACCGCCGAGCGTCTGCATCCACGCGACCGGCACGAACGTCTTGAACGCCGCCGCGAACAGCCCGCCCAGCACCAGGAACCCGCCCGCGTCGACGAGGTCGTGGCGGGCGCTCTCGGCGAACACGGCCCACTTGTTGCGGCCGGAGTGGTCACCGAGGCGTGCCAGCGCCCGTTCGGCGATCCACTCCACCTTGCCGAAGCGCACCCACAGCCAGCCCATGACCATCGCGGTCAGCAGCGACCCCACGAACCGCGCGACGACCATCATCGGGGTGTCGTTGAACGCCACCGCCGTCGAGACCAGCACGATCGGGTTCACCGCGGGCGCAGCCAGCAGGAACGTCAACGCGACGGCCGGCGCGACGCCCTGTTGCATCAACCTGCGGGCCACCGGCACCGAGGCGCACTCGCAGCCCGGCAGCGCCACGCCCGCGACACCCGCCACGGGCACGGCGAGCGCGGTCTTCGACGGCAGCAGCTTCCGCAGTGCCGAAGCGGGCACGAACGCCGCGATGGCGCCGGAGATCAGCACGCCCAGCACCAGGAACGGCATGGCCTGCACGCAGATCGCCACGAACACCGTCGAGGCCGTGCGCAGCTTCGGCACGTCCAGCAGGTCGACGAGCCGGGACTGGAAGAGCAGTGCGAGAACGAGGATCCCGCACAGCACCTCCAACGACGTGATCTTCAGCCGAGGCGGGCCGGAGCGCCGCTTCGACGATCGGATCTCGCCGGTGATCGTCATTCCGCGTCCAGGTCCAGGAGCCGGCGGTACTGGCGGGCCATGCCCTCGCGGATCTCCTCGGGCGAGGGCGGCTCGGCGAACTCGGCCTCTTCCTCCTCGAGGTCCTCGTCGTCGTCGAAGTCGACGGGGGTGCCGTTGACCGTCTCCTCGGCCTCGGCCTCCTCCTCGAGGGCGGCTTCGCGCAGCTCCTCGATCGTGGCGCTCACGTCCTCGGCCGACAGCGCGGGCAGCATCGGCTTCACGATGGCCAGCACGCCTCCCTCGGCGTCGTCCAGCGCCACGGCCTCGGCCAGCGCCACGGCGTGGTCGCGCTCGTAGGGACCGCAGATGAACGAGTCCCAGTCGTCACCGCCCGACGGCTCGAACGTGACGGTCCACGGGAACTCGTTGACGTCCGAGTCCTCTTCCGGCTCGTAAATGATCACGCCACCCATGGAAGGGTCCTTTCTCAAGAAAACCGGGAGAGGAGCTCGCCGCGCACCTGCGACGCGGTCGACACGACCAGCATCAGCAGCGTGCTCAACGGCTCGGGCTTGAGGCCGTCCGCCGGGAAGGCGTACCGCAGCATCACGTCCGTGCCACCTCGTTCGGACTGGATGACACCGAGGGTGCCGAACAGGCCCTGACCGGCGCGTTCGGCGACCCACGCGGCCGCGTCGCCGGGCAGGTCCCACGCGACCACGACGGTCAGCGAGAGCACGGTCAGCCCTTCGGCCAGCTCCATGCCCTGCACCGCGCACGGCACGTCGCCGTGGCGGAAGCTCAACGCGCCGTCGTCGTCCACCGACACGTCGTGGAACAGCTCCAGCGCCTTGCGCGCGGCCTCCAGGGCCTCACCGCTCGCGTTCACGACGACACCACCTCCTCGTCCGGCTTGTCGACGGCACCGCCGAAGCGCCGGTCGCGGCCGGCGAACTTCTCGCAGGCGCGCCACAGGTCGCGGCGGTCGAAGTCCGGCCACAGGATGTCCTGGAACACCATCTCGGCGTACGCGGACTGCCACAGCAGGAAGTTCGAGATGCGCTGCTCGCCCGACGGCCTGATGAACAGGTCGACGTCCGGCATGTCGGGCTTGTACATGTGCTTCGCGAGCGTGCGCTCGTCGACCTTGTCCGGGTTGATCTTCCCGGCGGCGACCAGCCGCGCGACCTCGCGGGCGGCGTCGCCGATCTCCGCGCGGCCGCCGTAGTTCACGCACATGACGAGGTTCAGCACGTCGTTCTCGGCCGTGCGGACCTCGGCCTCCTGCAGCTGCTTGATGACGCTGCCCCACAGCCGCGGCGAACGGCCCGCCCAGTGGATGCGGACACCCATCTCGTCGAGCTCGTCGGTGCGGCGCGCGATCACGTCGCGGTTGAAGTTCATCAGGAAGCGCACCTCCTCGGGGCTGCGCTTCCAGTTCTCGGTGGAGAAGGCGTAGAGCGAGAGCCACTTGACGCCGAGCTCGATGGAGCCCTTGGCGACGTCGAGGACGACCTGCTCACCGCGCTTGTGGCCCTCGACCCGCGACAGCCCGCGCTGGTTGGCCCAGCGGCCGTTGCCGTCCATCACGATCGCGATGTGCTTCGGCACCAGATCGGCGGGGATGTCCGGCGGCGTCGCACCGGAGGAATGCGGCTCCGGTGGGCGCGGGACGCGCTTCTCCCGCTCGGAGCGGCGACGACGCAGCATGAAACCAGGCTTCCTCTCGCGAAAACCGTTGTCGGTAGGCGCCAGACTAGCCGTCCGCCGGCTGCGCCTTCCGCTCGACCAAAGGCAACGACCGCAGCTGCCGTTCGAGGTGCCACTGCAGGTGTGCCGCGACCAGGCCACTCGCGTCCCGGCGGGCCAGGTGCGGGATCTCGTCGACCAGGTGCCACTGGCCGTGCAGCAACGCCGAGAGCAACGCCAGCGTGTCCTGCGAGGGCGACGCCGAACCGGGCGGGCGGCAGTTCGCGCAGCACGAGCCACCGGCCTGGACGCTGAACGCCCGGTGCGGACCGGGATCGCCGCACTTCGCGCACTCGTTGATCGCGGGCGCCCATCCGGCGAACGCCATCGCACGCATCAGATAGGCGTCCAGCAGCAACGACGGGTCGCGGTCGCCCGCGGCCAACGCCCTCAACGCGCCGGCCACGAGCAGATAGAGCCGCACGGCCGGTTCGCCCTCTTCGGCCGTGAGCCGGTCAGCGGTCTCGACGATCGCGCACGCCGCCGTGTAGCGCTGGTAGTCGTTGACGATGCCCACGCCGAACGCGTCCAGCGTCTGCACCTGCGTGATGATGTCGAGCGTCCTGCCGGGGTGGAACTGCGCGTCGACGTGGCAGAACGGCTCCAGCCGGGCGCCGAACTTGGACGACGTCTTGCGCACGCCCTTGGCCACGGCGCGGAGCTTGCCGTGCCGCTGGGTGAGGAACGTGATGATCCGGTCCGCCTCGCCGAGCTTCTGCACGCGGAGCACGATGCCGGTGTCGCGGTACAGGTTGGCCATCTACGCCCCCGCCATCTAGAACCCCAGGCGGCGCAGCTGCTTGGGATCGCGCTGCCAGTCCTTGGCGATCTTGATGTGCAGGTCCAGGTACACGCGGGTGCCGAGCAGCGCCTCGATCTGCTTGCGCGCGTTCGTGCCGACCTGCTTGAGCCGCTCGCCCCGGTGCCCGAGGATGATCGCCTTCTGCGACGGCCGCTCCACGAACACGAACGCGTGGATGTCCATCAGGTCGTCGCGGCCCTCGCGCGGCATCATCTCCTCCACCACCACGGCGATGGAGTGCGGCAGCTCGTCGCGCACGCCTTCCAGCGCGGCCTCGCGGATCAGCTCCGCGACCAGCGTCTGCTCCGGCTCGTCGGTCAGGTCGCCGTCCGGGAACAGCTGCGGGCCCTCGGGGAGCTTCTGCAGCAGCAGGTCGCTCAACTTGTCGACCTGGAACCCGTCCACCGCGGACACCGGGATGATCTCGGCGAACTCCATGACCTTCTGCAACGCGAGCAGCTGCTCCATCACCTGCTGCTGCGACACCAGGTCGGTCTTGGTGACGATGCCGACCACGGGCGTGCGCTTGGCGACCTTCTCGAGCTCGGCGGCGATGAACTTGTCGCCGGGACCGACCTTCTGGTCGGCGGGCACGCAGAAGCCGACGACGTCGACCTCCGACCACGTCTCGCGCACCAGGTCGTTCAGCCGCTGGCCGAGCAGCGTGCGCGGCCGGTGCAGGCCGGGCGTGTCGACGAGCACGAGCTGGCCGTCCTCGCGGTGCACGATGCCGCGGATCGTGTGGCGGGTGGTCTGCGGCTTGCTGGACGTGATGGCGACCTTCGTGCCCACCAGCGCGTTCGTCAGCGTCGACTTCCCTGCGTTCGGGCGTCCGACGAAACACGCGAACCCGGAGCGGTAACCATCCATCCGTCCATTGTCCCTGGGACCGGCAAGGGAGTTGTCGCCGGTCCCGGAATCTGCTACCTGATCACTGGAACCACTTGTGGTAGAGCGCGTTGTCGGTGCCGATGACGAACGTGTCGATGCGGGCGAAGCCCGACGACACCGCGCCCGGACCGGTGATCAGGCCACCGCCGAGCGACTCCCAGCCGGACCACCCGCCGTCGAACCACTTGTGGTGCATCGCGTTGTCCGTGCCCCGCACGAACACGTCGAGCCTGCCGAAGCCCCACGAGGACACGCCCGGTCCCGAGGTGAGCGTGCCGCCGAGCGACTCCCAGCCCGACCAGCCGCCGTCGAACCACTTGTGGCCGAGCTCGAAACCGCTGCCGCCGGCGAACACGTCGATGCGGCCGAAGCCCCACGACTCCGCGGCCGGGTAGGTGGTCAGCGAGCCGCCGAGGGACTCCCAGCCGGACCAGCCACCGTCGAACCACTTGTGGTGCATCGCGTTGTCCGTGCCCCGCACGAACACGTCCAGCCGGCCGCCACCCCACGAGGAGACACCGGGAGCCGAGGTCAAAACGCCACCCAGGGACTCCCAGCCTGACCACGCGCCGTCGAACCATTTGTGGAGCAGCGAGTTGTCGGTTCCGCGGCCGAACACGTCAATTCTTCCGCCACTCCACGAAACGGCGGCGGGCGCGGAGGTCAAATAACCGCCGAGCGACTCCCAGCCCGACCAGCCACCGTCGAACCACTTGTGCCAGAGCGCGTGGTCGCTGCCGAGGGCGAACACGTCGAGCCTTCCGCCGGACCACGACGCGACGGCCGGCGACGAGATCAGGTAGCCGCCCAGCGACTCCCAGTCGGACCAGGCCTGCGTGGTGACACCACGTTCGTGGCCGACGACCATGCCGGTCAGCGGGTCGGTGGCGGCACCGGCCCTGACCTCGGTCCCGGCCTGCGCCGGCGCGACGGCCACGGCTCCGGCGAACAACAAGGACAGCACGACGAGAACAGATCTGAGCTTTTTCATGACCCACCCCTGGTTGGTCGCGAATTTCTCCCCGCGACCGAACCCAGGGCGGAATTGAACACGCGGTCAATCGCGCAATCAGATCACTTCTGCGATTTCCCCATTTTGGGTCGCACGGAATACGGGACCATTCGCGGTCAGATCGCGGACCGCTTTGACCGAATCGTCGTCGATGGCGGGAGAATCGGTCACGACGACCGCGGCCTCCAAACCCTCGGCACCGCTCGACACCGCCGCCGCCACCGCCGCCTGCAGCGCGGTGAGCTTCAGCGACGGCAACGCGACGGTCGACGCGTTGTACGTCCGGCCGTCGAGGTCACGCACCGCCGCACCCTCCGCGGCGCCGTTGCGCGCACGGACGGACCTCGCCAGCGTGACGAGCTTCGCGTCCTCGGGGTCCAGGTCACTCATCTTCCTCGGTCTCCTTCTGCACGGGACGCACGAGCACGGTCGTGACGCGGATGCGGCCGCGTTCGTCCTTGCCGCCCTCCGCACGCATGCGCAGGCCCGCGATCTCGGCCTCCGTGCCGGGCAGCGGGACGCGCCCGAGCCGTTGCGCGAGCAGGCCGCCGACGGTCTCGACCTCGTGGTCGTCGAGCTCGGTGCCGAACAACGCGTCCAGGTCGTCGACCGGCAGGCGCGCGCTGACCCGCACCGCGCCGTCGTCGAGGTGCTCGACCGGCGGCCGGTCGTCCGTGTCGGACTCGTCGGTGATCTCGCCGACGATCTCCTCCAGGATGTCCTCGATCGTGAGCAGACCGGCCGTGCCGCCGTACTCGTCGACGACGATCGCCATGTGCTTGCGGGACAGCTGCATCTCGCGCAGCAGGTCCGCGATCGGCTTCGAGTCGGGGATGAAGCTCGTCGGGCGCATGAGGTCGGAGACGGTCTTCGGGTCCTCGTCCTCGGCGAGCGTGGCCCGCATGAGGTCCTTGAGGTTCACCACGCCGAGCACGTCGTCGACGCTCTCCCCGATCACCGGGACGCGGGTGTAGCCGGTGCGCAATGACAGCGCCAGCGCCTGCCGCAGCGACTTGGCCTGCTCGATCCACACGATCTCGGTGCGCGGCACCATGATCTCGCGGGCGATGGTGTCGCCCAGCTCGAACACGGAGTGGATCATCTCGCGCTCGCCCTCGTCCACGACGCCGCGTTCCTGCGCCATGTCGACGAGCTCGCGCAGCTCGACCTCGGAGCTGAACGGGCCCTCGCGGAAGCCCTTGCCGGGCGTGATGGCGTTACCGACGAGGATCAGCAGCTTGGACAGCGGCCCGAGCACGCGCCCGAGCTGCCGGACGGTGCCGGCGGCGAACAGGCTCACGGCGTACGGGTGCTGACGGCCGATGGTGCGCGGTCCGACGCCGACGAGCACGTACGACACGATGAGCATGCTCAGGCACGAGTACAGGACCGCGATCCAGTCCTGTTCCACGTAGTCGAGGAACACCGTCGTGACCAGCACGGCCGCCGACATCTCGCACGCCAGTCGCAGCAGCAGCAACAGGTTGACGTGCCGCGGCCGGTCGTTGAGCACCTGCAGCAACTGCCCGGTGCCCCAACGTCCTTGCCGTTGCAGTGCCTCCACCCGTGCGCGGGACACGGTGCCAAGCGCGGCGTCCACACACGCGAAGACACCGGCGGCAAGCACGAGCAGTACGGCCAGCACGATCACACTGGCAGGGTTCGCGCTCATAGGGCGTCAGTCTTCTTCGGGGTGCTGCAGAGGCCTCTGCTCGTCCAGGCCGACGGCACCGAGCACCTTGTCGTCCGAGCTGCGCTGCAACGCCGCCCGTTCCGCCTCGTCCCGCGCGTTGCGGAAGTCCGCGAGGATGCGGTTCTGCAACGTGAACATCTCGCGTTCCTCGGCGGGCTCGGCGTGGTCGTAGCCCAGCAGGTGCAGCACACCGTGCACGGTCAGCAGGTGCAGCTCGTCCAGCAGGCCGTGACCGGCCTTCTTGGCTTGGTCCTTGGCGAACGCCGGGCACAGCACGATGTCCCCGAGCAACGCCGGACCGAGGCCCGCCGCGTCGGGCCGGCGCGCGGAGTCCAGCTCGTCCATGGGGAAGGCCATGACGTCCGTGGGACCGGGCAGGTCCATCCAGCGCTCGTGCAGGTCCGCCATCACGTCCAGCTCGACGAGCAGGACGGACAGCTCGGCCAGCGGGCTCACGCCCATGCGGTCCAGCGCGAAGCGGGCGGCGGAGACGATGGAACCCTCGTCGACTCCGACGCCCGACTCGTTGGCGATCTCGATGCTCACGGCGCCTATCGTCCCCGGCGCTGGTTCCCCCGGCGTGCACCGGGTCCGTGATGGGCACCGTTCTGGTCCAGGACGTCCTGCTGGACCTGCCACTTCTCGTACGCGTCGACGATGTCGCCGACCAACCGGTGACGCACCACGTCCCCGCTGGTCAGCACCGAGAAGTGCACGTCCTCGACGCCTTCGAGGATGTCCTTGACGACCCGCAGCCCGCTGCGCTGCCCGCCGGGCAGGTCGACCTGGGTGATGTCGCCGGTCACGACGACCTTGGAGCCGAAGCCCAGGCGCGTGAGGAACATCTTCATCTGCTCGGGAGTCGTGTTCTGCGCCTCGTCGAGGATGATGAACGCGTCATTAAGCGTTCTACCACGCATATATGCGAGTGGCGCTACCTCGATCGTGCCCGCCTGCATGAGGCGCGGGATCGACTCCGGGTCGATCATGTCGTGCAGCGCGTCGTACAACGGGCGCAGGTACGGGTCGATCTTGTCGTTCAGCGTGCCCGGCAGGAAGCCGAGCCGCTCGCCCGCCTCGACGGCCGGGCGGGTGAGGATGATCCGGTTGACCTGCTTGGCCTGCAGGGCCTGCACGGCCTTGGCCATGGCGAGGTAGGTCTTGCCGGTGCCGGCGGGGCCGATGCCGAACACGACGGTGTTCTTGTCGATCGCGTCGACGTAGTGCTTCTGGTTCAGCGTCTTCGGCCGGATCGTGCGGCCGCGGCGGCTCACGATGTCCAGGCTCAGCACCTCGGCTGGCGACTCGGCCTCGTTCGCGCTCAGCATCGTCACGACGCGGCGGACGGCGTGCTGGTCGATCGACTGGCCGCGGCTCGCGAGCGTGACGAGCTCGGTGAAGACTCGTTCGGCGAAGGCCACGTCGGCGGGGTCGCCGGACAGGGTGATCTCGTTCCCGCGCACGTGCACGTCGGCGTCGAGCAGTTCCTCCACGAGCCGGAGGTTCTCGTCGCGCGACCCCAGCAGGCTGAGCACCGCACCATCGGGCACGGCGAACCGGGACTGACCTTCCTTGCCGCTCTGCTGTGTTTCTTCGGCCACGTGGCCCCGGCCTGCTTCCTGTCGCTCGGATCTGGTGGCGTCGATGCTAGTCCGGCCGAAAATGAGTGGCTACCGGATTGCTCACCGTGTGTGCTCACCGGTTGTGGAGATCCGCAGGCTTGGTGTCGACGACGTACCCGAGTGCATGAAGCTCATCACGGACCGCGGTTGGGCGTGGACGCCCGCGCAGTGGGAGCTGATGCTCGAGCTGGGACCGGGGTGGGGCGCGTTCGATTCGTCCGGGCTGCTCGGCACGGCGCTGACGACGCCGTACCCGGAGATACAGGCGATCAGCGGCGTGCTGGTCGCGTCGTGGGCCGGCCGCAGGGGCATCGGCACCCGCCTGATGACCAATATATTGGATATCAGTCCGTCCGCGTTGTACGCGACGACCATGGGCGAGCCCCTGTACGCCAGGCTGGGCTTTCACCCCGTCGGGGCCACGACCGACTACCACGGCGTGTTCCCCGGTTCGGCGTCCGGCGTGTCGCGTGAGGCCACGCCTGCCGACGCCGGCTCGCTGGCCGCGCTCGACCACGAGGTGAGCGGCTACACCCGGCCGTCGCTGTGGCGACGCCTGCTCGACCCGGCCTCGCCGTACACCGTGCGGACGACGGACGCCGGCGTGATCGCCACGCGCCCGAACCCCGAGGGGTTCACGGTCGGCCCGTTGATCGCGCCCTCGGTGGCAATCGCTTGCGCGCTGATCGCGGACGTCGCGGCCGGCGCCGGGCAGGTCCGGGTGGACACCGACAACATCGAGGTCGGTGCCTACCTGCTGGACCGGGGCTTCGAGAAGCGCAGCGGCGGCTGCACGTTGATGGTGCGCGGCGCCGACGACGTGCCGGGCGACCGCTCGCGTTACTTCGCACCCGCCTCGCACGCACTCGGATGATCACTGGGGGAACCGTGGAACTGCGCCGGCTGACCGTCGACGACCGCGCGGCGTGCTCCGACCTGGCGGAAAGCCGGTCGTGGTCGCGCGAGGAGAAGAAGTGGGAGCTCCTGCTCACGCACGGCGAGGGCTGGGGGCTGTTCGACGACGACGAGCTCGTCGGCACGACGATCGTGACGCGCTACCCGGAGCTGGCGTCGATCAGCATGGTGCTCGTCGCCGAACGCGTCGCCCGCCAGGGGCTGGGCCGCCGACTGGTATCCCATGTATTGGATACGGGCGTGTCGACGTTGTTCGCGACGTCGATGGGTCGTCCGCTGTACGAGCAGCTGGGCTTCACCGCCGTCGGTTTCACCGACATCCGCGCAGGCGTGTTCACCGGACCGATATCCGATATATCGCATATCGCGACGCGGGCCGACCTCGACGACCTCGTCGCACTCGACGCCAAGGTCACCGGCATCACCCGCCCGTTCCTGTGGGAGTCGCTGCTCGCCACGGGGTCGGTGCGGGTGTCCGACAGCGGCGTCGCGGGGTCGTGGCGCGTCGCGGACGACCTGATGCTGATCGGCCCGGTCATCGCGGACACGCCGGCCGACGCGTGTGCACTGATAGCGGACTCCGCCGTCGGCAACGGCCGTGTGCGCGTGGACGTGCACGACCCTGAGGTGGTGGCGTTCGTGCAGAAGCACGGCATGGAGTCGTGGGGCACGCCCACGTGGATGGTCCGCAACGCCGACCGGCTGCCCGGTGACCGCACCCGCTACCACGCGCCGTTGCTGCAGGCCCTCGGTTAGAGCCTGTGCCCGCCGAGCAGGTGCAGGTGGGCGTGGAAGACCTCCTGCCCGCTGTCCGGGCCGGTGTTGAAGAGCAGCCGGTACCCGCTCTCCGCCACGCCCTCGGCCTCGGCGACCTCCTTCGCGGCGGCGAAGAGGTCGCCGAGCTGGTCGCCGTCCAGGTCGACGGCGTTCGGCACGTGCTCGCGCGGGATGAGCAGCACGTGCACGGGCGCCTTGGGCTGGATGTCGCGGAACGCGAGCGTCGTCTTGGTCTCGTGCACGACCGTCGCGGGGATCTCACCGTCGACGATCCGGCAGAACAAACAGGACATGTCCCCGACGTTAGGCGAAGAAGGCGTCCAGCTGCTCGTCGACGGCCTCGATCATCTCGCCGGTCGTCACGTCGGCGGGCCCGAGCCCGTGGTGGATGTTGAGCCCGTCGATCAGCACGATGAGCCGCCGTGCCGCCTTCTGGGGCGCGACGCCTTCGCGCAGCTCACCTGCTTCCTGCGCCGCAACGAGAACCCGCGCGACCTCGCCGTACAGCTCGCGCGTGCCGTAGCGCTCGAGGTCGTGCAACGACGGCTCGACCATCGCCCGCGGCAGGAACGACAACAGCACGGCCGCCTCAAGCCGTCGTTCCTCGTCCAGCGCCAGCAGCTCGTGCGCGAACGCCCTCAGCAGCGCCTGGTTGCCGGCCGAGGTGTCGATCTTCTCCAGCCGTGCCAGGAACCTCCGGTACGCGAGCTCCATCGCGAACCCGAGCAACGCGTCCTGCGTGGGGAAGTAGTGGCGCAGCGACCCGCTCGACCACCCGGACTCGGCCGCGACGGCCCGCACGGACGCGTGGTCGATCCCGTCGCGCCGCACGATGCGCCACACGGCCTCGGCGAGCTCGCGACGACGTTCCTCATGGTCGACAACCTTCGGCACCCGACCATTTCTAGCACTCGCGCGCAAGCCGCCCGACGGCCGAGCGGCACCGCTCCCAGGCCTCGGTGCCGGGCGTGATCACGTCCATGTGCCCGGCCCCCTCCACCACCACGAGCTCCGCCTGCGGCTCCACGGCGCAGAACCCGATGCTCTGCTCCACCGGAACGTCCTCGTCCCGATCCCCGTGCACACAGACCACGGGCTTCCCGATGGGCACCAACGCCCGCGGCGACGCCTCCGCGAACTGCTCCTCGGCACACAGCTCCAACGCCCGCGCGGTTATGTGCCGGCCGAAGTCGAGCACCGCCGCCTGGGCCACAGCTCCGACCACTCGCGCACTGTGCTTGGCCGCCCACACAGCGAGATGGCCACCGGCGCTGTGCCCGAGCGTCACCACGGGCCCGAGGTCGACGGCCTCGATGGCCGCGAGCACGTCCTCCCCGGTCTGCGGCCATCCCCCACCGCCCCCGCCAATGCGCCGGTACTCGATGTTCCACACAGCGAACCCGTCGGCCACCAACACCTCGGCCAACGGCCGCCCGAGCTCCAGCCCGTACCGCTGATGCCAAAAACCACCGTGAATGACGACAACAGCACCGAGCGTGTCGCCGGCGGGAACAGAAAGCTCCCCGAACTGGCTGGCATGGTCACCGTAAGCAATTCGCTGCACACGCAGAAAGTACGTGAAAAACAGCTCCGCGCCGTTGTCAGACCCCCTGAGTACGTTGAAACGCAGGGGTTCCCAGTCAGGGGCAGGGCTTCGGCAAAGTCGTTTCACCTGGACGCAAGGCGGGCACGGCGCTCGTTGATCATGTGAGTGTCTAAGTCGCATGATCTTGTGGGA
>NZ_JBHYGW010000022.1:0-128374 GCF_042738015.1 Lentzea sp. NPDC059081 | reverse complement strand
CCGCCACGCTTTTCGGCGGTTTGACACCCCTCCTTGCTTGTGGCTCGCTCTGCCTCGGTTCGGGACGGGACCACCCCACCCGAACCGCACCACCCACACAACAGCAAGCCGCCCAACACAAACAGGCGTGCCATCAACCCGCAGGCGGCGCTGGGGGTCTTTGATCAGTTGGCGGGGTCCGGGGCAGAGCCCCGCGCTGGAAACAGGAACGGGACCACCCAACAGAATCACCCAACCCACCTACCGCGAAGGATCCAAAACCAACTTCCCAGCAGTACGCCGCGCCCGAAGATCCTCATGGGCTCGCCGAATCTCCGACATCCCGTACTCCCCACCAGGAACAGCCTTCAACTCCCCCGAAACCACGAGAGCAAACAACTCAGCCATAGCCCGATGCGCCAACGTCCCGTGCTCCGCATCCCGAACCTTCAGGGCGTGCGGCAACCACATACCCGCAACGGCCGTGGAGTGCACCAGCAGCGCCCCGAGGTCAACCGGCTTCGGCCTTTCGCGCGAGGCCATGCCATAAAACGCAAGCCGCCCAAAAGGAGCCAGCGCGACCAACGACTGATCAGTGGTAGCCCCTCCAGTCATGTCCAGCACGACGTCGACCCGCCGCCCGCCGTTGGCTTCCTTCAACACAGCCGTCATGTCCTCGGCACGCGAGTCGACGGCGACATGAGCCCCGAGATCCAGTGCCAGCTTCCGCTTCTCCTCGGAAGAGGCCGTGGCGATGACCCGGCCGGCACCCCACAACCGAGCCAGCTGAACGGCAATGGTCCCCACACCACCGGCCGCGGCGTGGACGACGACCGACTCACCGGGCTCCATGTGAGTCGACTTCCGCAGCAACAACCAGGCCGTCGCACCCTGGACGATCAACGACAACGCCGTCAGGTCGTCCACACCATCGGGAACGTCGAAGGTCGTGAGGGCAGGCGCGACGGCCTTCTCCGCGTATCCACCGGAGTTCGCGGTCAAAGCCACGACCCGACGACCGTCGGCGGTGGTCCCGACGACCTCACCGCCGGGCACCAACGGCAGCGTCATCCGGGCCAGGTAGGAGTTCTCCGCCTGGTGTGTGTCCGCGTAGTTGAGCCCGGCACGCGACACGTTGATCAGCACCTCGCCCTCACCGGCGACGGGATCGGGCAACTCCACCTCGCGCAGGACCTCTGGGCCGCCGAACTCGGTGATCTGGATGGCACGCACGGGTCAGTTCTCCTTGAGCGCGAGGGAAACGGGGTCCTTGCGGGCGCCTTCGATCCGCGAACCGTCGGCGGCGCGCGGGCCGGGCGGGTTGCGGAAGCCGAACGGCTCGGACTCGCGGCCTGCCTGCACGAACCAGGCCTCGCCGGTCCCCGAACCCTCCACGATGGACATGAACGTGTCCACCACGGCGGACACGGGCAGGATCGGCATGCCGATCTCGTCCAGCGTCGAACGCAGCGGCGTGATGATGTTGGTGTCGGCGAACGCGGGGCACAGCGCGTTCACGCGCACGTCCGGGTACGCCCCGGCCAGCGAGCGGACCAGTCCGACGACAGCGGCCTTGTTGGCGCCGTAGACGGGGTCGCCGGGCATCGGCATGAGGCCGGCCATCGACGCCGTGGCGATGATCTGACCCCCGCGCGAACGCACGTGCGGCAACGCGTGGTGCACGCCGTAGACGACACCGTCGAGGTTGATGGCCATCGCACGCCGGTAGATCTCGACGTCGAAGTCGTCACCGAGGGAGCACCCGGTGCCGATGCCCGCGTTCAGGAACGCGATGTCGAGCCCACCGAACTCCCGCACGGCCACGTCGACAGCCGCGGCCGAGTCCGCGGCCACCGTCACGTCGCAGCGCACGAAGACGCCACCGACCTCGTCGGCGACGAGCTTGCCCTGCTCCTCGTCCACGTCGGCGACCACGACGCGGACGCCGAGCGCGGCCAGGCGACGGGCCGCCGCGGCGCCGATGCCGTTGGATCCGCCGGTGATGAGCGCGACCTTGCCGGTGAGTTCCACGGGCACCTGCCTCCTCGCAGCTGGGACAACGTCTAGCCGACATTCCGACCAGTCGGTATGGTCGTCCGCACAGCGCTGGACGTCAAGCGGACTGATAGGTACGTTACTAAGCGCTTGCTTAGCTCACCACACGAAGGAGGACCCGTGGCCGACAGGGTTGCGATCGTCACCGGCGCGGCGCGTGGCATCGGTGCCGCGGTCGCCCAGCGCCTCGCCGCGGACGGCCTGGCCGTCGCGTTGCTCGACCTCGACGAGCAGGGTGTGCGCGACGGCGCCGACAAGATCGTCGCGGGCGGTGGGCGTGCCCTCGGCCTCAAGGTCGACGTGTCCGACGAGGAGCAGGTCGGCGCCGCGGTCGCGAAGGTCGCCGAGGAGCTCGGCGCGCCGACCGTGCTGATCAACAACGCCGGCGTGCTGCGGGACAACCTGCTGTTCAAGATGACGTCGTCCGACTGGGACACCGTCATGAACGTGCACCTGCGCGGCGCGTTCCTGATGAGCAAGGCCGTGCAGGCCTACCAGACCAAGGAGGGCTTCGGCCGGATCGTCAACCTGTCGAGCACCAGCGCGCTCGGCAACCGCGGCCAGGCCAACTACTCCGCCGCCAAGGCCGGTCTGCAGGGCTTCACGAAGACCCTCGCGATCGAGCTGGGCAAGTTCGGCGTCACGGTCAACGCGATCGCGCCCGGTTTCATCGTCACCGAGATGACGAAGGCGACCGCAGAGCGCATGAAGATCTCGTTCGAGGACCTCGTCAACGGCTCCGCGCAGGCCATCCCGGTCGCACGGGTCGGGCAGCCCGAGGACATCGCGCACACCGCGTCGTTCCTGGTGAGCGAGGGTGCCGGGTTCGTGTCCGGCCAGGTCATCTACGTCGCCGGCGGACCGAAGGACTGACATGCGCGCGTTCGAGAACATCGACGAGCTGGTCGCCGCAAAGGGCGAGCACCTCGGGTTCGGCGAGTGGCACGAGATCACGCAGGAGCAGGTCAACCTGTTCGCCGACGCCACCCGCGACCACCAGTGGATCCACATCGACGTCGAGAAGGCGGCGCAGGGCCCGTTCGGCGGCCCGGTGGCGCACGGCTACCTGACGTTGTCGCTGGTCCCGTACCTGGTGCGGGACGTGTACACCGTCAAGAACATCAAGATGGGCGTCAACTACGGCAGCAACAAGGTGCGCTTCCCGCAGCCGGTGCTCGTGGGCTCCAGGGTGCGCGGCGGCGTCGAGCTGCTGGACGTCTCGGACATCCCGCTGGGCAAGCAGCTCGTGACCAAGGTCGTCATCGAGATCGAGGGCAGCGAGAAGCCCGCGTGCGTGGCCGAGATCGTCAGCGTGATCGTCCCCTGAGGATCACGGCTTGAGGCTGTGGATCAGCAGGTCCGCGTAGTGCTCCGCGAGCCGTCCGGGCGGGATGTCCCCGTCCGGGCGGTACCACGTGCCGAGCTGGTGCAACGAACCGAAGAAGTAGTACGTGGCGACGTCGGCGGGCACGTCGGCGCGGAACGTCCCTTCCCGCTGCCCCTCCTCGACCAGGCCGCGGAACTTCTCGTGGAAGCGCCGCCGTTCCGCGCGCACCTCCCGCTGCTTCTCCTCCGAGAGGTGGTTCATCGACCGGAAGAACACCTTGGCCGCGTCGAAGTCGTCGATGCTCGTGACGATCACGTCGACCGCGGCCTCGCGCAGCCGTTCGGTGACCGGGCCGGTGCTCGACGCGATCTTCTCCAGGTGTTCGGTCTGCATGCGCAGCAACCGCCCATAGATCTCGTGCAGCAGGTCGTCCTTCGACCCGAAGTAGTGGTACATAGCGCCTTTGGTGACTCCGGCGCTCTCCACGATCTCCTGCACGGCGACCCGCTCGTAGCCCTTTTCCGCGAACAGGCGGGTGGCGGCGTCGATCAGTCTTTCAGGCACGGTCACGACCGGAGCGTACCTCCCGACCTAGGAGAACCCAGGCAATGATCAGTCGCTGGACCGTCGCCGTCGACCGCGACGACCTCACCGAAACCGAAGTCCTGCACGACGAACTGCCGAGGTCGTCCGACCTGTCGGACTGCGAGGTGCTGCTGCGCGTCAGCCACGTCGGCCTCACCGCCAACAACGTCACTTACGGCGTCATCGGCGACCGCCTCGGCTACTGGCGCTTCTTCCCCACCACGGCCCCCGGCAAGGGCGTGATCCCGCTGTGGGGCTTCGCCGACGTCGTCGACTCCACAGTGGACGCCCTGCCCGCCGGCACCCGCGTCTACGGCTACCTGCCCATGGCCAGCCACCTCGTCGTGCGCGCCGCGCTGACGTCGTCCGGCTTCGTCGACACCGCGGACCACCGCGCCGACCTCCCGGCCGTCTACAACAGCTACCTGGTCACCACCCAGGACCCGGCCTACGACCCGAGCCTCGAAGACCTGCAGGTGCTCTACCGCCCGCTGTTCATGACGTCGTTCCTGCTGGCGGACAAGCTGGCCGACAACGACTTCTTCGGCGCCCGCACGGTCGTGCTGTCGTCCGCCTCCAGCAAGACGGCGTTCGGCACCGCCCAGTGCCTGCGCGCGCACGGCGTCCGGCTCGTCGGCCTGACTTCGCCCCGCAATGTGAAGTTCGTGGAGAGTCTCGGCCTCTACGACACCGTGCTCCCCTACGACGCCGCCGTGGACGTCGCGCCGTCGGTGTACCTGGACTTCAGCGGCTCGGCCGACGTGCGCACGACCCTGCACGACCGCCTCGGCGCGGACCTGGTCAAGGACATCTCGATCGGCCTCACCCACCAGGCCGCCTCGGCCGACCCGCGGTCGGAGTTCTTCTTCGCCCCCGACCAGCTGCGCAAGCGCACGGCCGACTGGGGTGGTGACGGCTTCGCCCAGCGGTTCGGCGAGGCGTGGCGCGCGTTCACCGCTCAGGCCGGCGACTGGGTGGGCGTCGCGCGCCACAGCGGGCCGGACGGGCTGGCCGAGGTCTGGCGGACCGTCGTGCGGGGCGAGGCGGACCCGGCGAAGGCCGCCGTCATCAGCTTCTGACCTGGTCGTCCTTGACCATCGTCAGGAACGCACCCCAGGCGGGCGCCGCGACGGTGGCGTCCGCCCGGCCCTTGGAGTCGCGGATGCGGGCGGCGGAGCCGTCGAGTGCGATCTCCACGCAGTTCCCGTTTCCACCGCCGTTGCTGCGGCTGCTCTTGCGCCACACAGCAGACACGTCGATCCCTACCTCTCGGCGGCCAGCCTCCCGATCCACTCGGCTGACTCATCGGGGGTCAGCGCCAGCTTCGAGAGGTGCTTGAACACGAGTTTAGTTGCCTTCACCCGGTCGACGTCCTCGACGTGCGTCGAGCCCGCGGGATGTTCGACGTAGAGCACCGACATCTCGCCGGGGTAGGCGAAGTCGAGGACCGCGAACGCCCCGTTCTGCCCGTCGTGCAGACCTGCGGCGCCCGGCAGCACCTGCACGGTCACGTTGGACAGCGTCGCCCGGTGGTTGATGTGCAGCAACTGCTCGCGATCCGCCTGCTGAAGGGCGGCCTCGGCGATGATCCCGTGGTACTGCAGCGGGCCGTCGTCGATCAGGCGCTGCTGTCGCCTCGTGCGGATGGCGATCTGGTTCTCGGTCCACTTCCGCGAGTGCTGGATGTGCCATCCGCGGAAGACGGCTCGCATGTAGGTCTCGACCTGCAGCAAGCCCGGCACGTACCCGAGGCTGAACTCGCACACCCCGACCGCGTCGTGTTCGAGGCTGATGTAGCCCTGGTCGTCCAGCCCGTAGGGGCGCCACCAGCCCTTCTCACTGGCGCGTTCCCACATGTCGATGAACGGCGCCTCCTCCGACACGAGCACGCCGTACAGGTCCAGCATCGCGCGCATGCCGTGGTACTCCGGCAGCTGGCCGTTCTCGATGCGGCTCAGCTTCTGGTAGTTGTAGCGGAGCCGGTAGGCCGCGTCGCGCTGGCTCAGCCCGGCCCGTTCGCGCAGCCTCTTCAACGCCTCACCGAGGCGCACCTGCCGGAACGTGGGGTCGGACATGGTCCGAACGTTACGGACGAGATCTGACATTCGTGAATCACGGTGGCGGGGTCTCGTGAGGACCGTCCACGTCATGGAGTACGTCCACAGCATCCAGTACCACCGGCGCGCCGGGAACGGCCGCCTCACGCTCGCCTACGTCGAGGCGGTGCAGGATCATGGTTGGTACATAAGGAAAGAAGCCGACTGGAAGGCCCGCTACACGATCGCCTGCGCCACGGAGTACCTCACGCGGGTGTCGGCGGAAGCGGGCACGTTCGCCATCTCCGTGTGGCGGGGTGACGACCGGGTCTGCACGGTCGGGATCGACTGGAATCCCTCGAACAGGTGAAGTCAGCGCCGGAGCAGGCCGGCCAGCAGACCGGCGATGTTGAACGCGTCGTCGTGGCCGCGGTGGTGCGTCCCGTCGATCCGGCGACCGGCCAGCCGCACCGCCTCGGCCATCCCGACCTCCCGGGGCAGCGCGTGCGACAGCGCGAACAGCGTCTTGACGTTGAGATGCCGCGGCCCGAACGGGTACCCGACGCCGAAGTCCGCGCATTGCCGCTCGAACATCTTGCGGTCGTAGTCGCCGTACGAAGCCCACACCCGGCGGTCCGACCGGAACTCCTTGCGCAGCACCGCGCAGGCCTCGGCGAACGAGACACCGTCGGCGACCTGCGACGGGGTCAGCGTCGTCAGGCGGGTGCAGAACGGGCTCACCGAGGACCGCGACGGGCGCACCAGCACGGAACGCCGCTCGCCGCGCTCACCGGAGGACACCGAGAGCGGGCAGACGCCGATCTCGATGATCTCCGAGGTCTGGCCCGGCGGCGGCCTTCCTTCCCAGCACGTCGACTCCACGTCGACGACCAGCACCTCGTCCAAAGCGATCACGTTCTGATCGTCCCGCACGCGTCCACCGGAATAAGACGGGCACGAGGTCAGACGATCACCGCACCGCCGTCGACGACGAGCGTCTCGCCGGTGACGTAGCCGCCCGCCGGCGATGCCAGGAACACCACGGCGGCGGCGAGCTCCTCCGGGTCGCCGATGCGGCCGGCCGGCAGCGCCGCCTGCATCTTCTCCAGGTACCCCGGCGGGTACTGGTCGGTCATCTCGGAGGCGAAGAAGCCGGGGCAGATCGCGTTGACCCGGATGCCCTTGCGCCCGGTCCACTGCTGCGCCAGGTCGCGGGTGAGCCCCAGCAGGCCCGCCTTCGACGCCGAGTACGCGGCCTGCGGGATGCCGCCGGTCACGAGGCCGAGGACGCTGGAGATGTTGATGATCGAGCCGCCGGACTTCATGACGGACGCGGCAGCCTGGGCCATCCAGTAGGCGCCGTTGAGGTTCACGTCCATCACGCCGCGGAACTCGTCGGGCGTCTCCCGCGAGGCCGGCACCGCCGACGCGACACCGGCGTTGTTCACCAGCACGGCGACCGTGCCGAACTCGGCGGCCGCCCGCGCCACCTCACGGCAGTCCTCGGGCTTCGAGACGTCCGCCTGCACGACCAACGCGCGCTGTCCGGTGGACTCGACCAGTGCGGCCGTGTCCTTGAGCTTGTCCGCACGACGGGCCGCGAGGACGACGTCGGCGCCCGCCTCGGCCAGTCCCTTGGCGAACGCCACGCCGAGGCCGGACGACGCGCCCGTGACGATCGCGACCTTCCCGTCCAAGCGGAACTTGTCCAGGATTCCCATTACGAAAGCCTCTCCAGGATGATCGCCATGCCCTGACCGCCACCGACGCACATCGTCTCGAGCCCGAACTGGGCGTCGCGGGCCCGCATGCCGTTGATCAGCGTCGTCATGATCCGCGCGCCGGTCGAGCCGAACGGGTGGCCCAGCGCGATCGCGCCGCCGTGCACGTTCAGCCTGTCGATGTCGATGCCCAGCGCGCGCTGCGACCCGAGCACCTGCGCCGCGAAGGCTTCGTTGATCTCGACCAGGTCGATGTCCGAAATGGACAGACCGGCGTGCGCCAGCGCCTGCTTGGTCGCGTCGACGGGGCCGAGGCCCATGATCTCCGGCGACAGGCCGGACACGCCCGTGGAGACGATGCGCGCCAACGGGGTCAGCCCGAGCTCCTGCGCACGCGTGGAGCTCATGATCACCACCGCGGCCGCGCCGTCGTTCAACGGGCAGCAGTTGCCGGCCGTGACCGTGCCCTCGGGCCGGAAGACGGGCTTCAGGGTCGAGACCGCCTCGTAGGTCACCCCGGCGCGCGGACCGTCGTCGGTGGAGACCACCGTGCCGTCGGGCAGCGTGACCGGCGTGATCTCGCGGGCGAAGAACCCGTCCGCGATCGCCTTCTCCGCGAGGTTCTGCGACCGCACGCCGAACTCGTCCTGGTCGTGACGGGAGATGCCCAGCTGCGTCGCGACGTTCTCGGCGGTCTGCCCCATCGCGATGTAGTAGTCGGGCAGCTTGCCGTCGAGCCGCGGGTCGGTCCACGGCGCGTTGGACGCCGCCGTGTCCTTGGTCCGTTGCTGCGCCTCGTCGAACAGCGGGTTGAACGACGGCGTGCCGGAGTGCAGGTACCGCGACACGCACTCGACACCGGCGGAGATGAACGCGTGGCCCTCCCCCGCCTTGATGGCGTGGAAGGCCATCCGCGCGGTCTGCACGGACGACGCGCAGAACCGGTTGACCGTGGTGCCCGGCAGCGTGTCGTGGCCGAGCTGGACGGCCACCCGGCGCGCGATGTTCTGCCCGTGCTCGTCCTGCGGCTCGGCACAGCCGAGGTGCAGGTCGGTGATCTCGGTGGCCGGCAGGTCCTTCAGCGCGGCCGAGACGACCTGCGCGGCCAGGTCGTCCGGGCGCAGCGAGACGAGAGAACCCTTGCGGGCACGGCCGATCGGCGACCGGGCGGTGGAGACGACGACGGCTTCAGCCACAGCACACCCCTTACAGGCCGAGGTCGCGGCCGATGAGTTCCTTCATGATCTCGTTGGAGCCCGCCCAGATCTTCGTGACGCGGGCGTCCATCCACGCGCGGGCGACGCGGTACTCGGTCATGTAGCCGTAACCGCCGTGCAGCTGCACACACGCGTCGATGACATCGTTCTCGACCTCGGCGCTCCAGTACTTCGCCTGCGCGGCCTCGACCGGGCTGAGCTCGCCGCGCACGTGCTGCATGGTCAGCGTGTCGACGAACGCCTGCGTGACGTCGAGCTTGGTGCGCAGCTCCGAGAGCAGGAACTTGTTGTGCTGGAACTTGCCGATGGCCTGCCCGAACGCCTTGCGCTCCTTGACGTACTCGAGCGTCTCGTCGAAGACGCCCTGGGCGTGCGCGAGGTTCGAGATGGCGGCGCCGATCCGTTCCTGCGGCAGGCGTTCCATCATGTAGATGAAGCCCTGGCCCTCCTCGCCGATCATGTGCTCCTGCGAGAGGCGCACGTCGGAGAAGAACAGCTCCGCGGTGTCGGACGGGTGCTGGCCGACCTTGTCGAGCTTGCGGCCGCGCTCGAAGCCCGCCATGCCGGTCTCGACGGCGAACAGCGAGATGCCGCGCGAGCCCTTCGACGGGTCGGTGCGGGCCGCGACGACGATCATGTCGGCGGTGTAGCCGTTGGTGATGAACGTCTTGGAGCCGTTGAGGATCCAGTCGTCACCGTCGCGCACGGCGTTGGTCTTCAGGGCGGCGAGGTCGGAGCCGCCGGACGGCTCGGTCATCGCGATGCCGGTCTTGATCTCGCCGGTGCACATGCCGGGCAACCAGCGCTGCTTCTGCTCCTCGGTGCACAGGTCGACCAGGTAGGGCGCCACGACGTCGCCGTGGATGCCCAGCGACGACGCGACCGCAGCGTTGACCCGGCACAACTCCTCGGCGAACACCGCGTTGAACCGGTAGTCGTTCGCGCCGCTGCCGCCGTACTCCTCGGGGATCTCGAGCCCCAGCAGGCCCTGCCGCCCGGCTTCCAGCCACACGTCCCGGTCGATCACCCGTTCCTCGATGAACTTCTCGACGTTCGGGGTGATCGTGCGCTCGACGAAGGCCTTCGCCGACTCCCGGAACGCGGCGTGATCCTCGTTGAACAGCGTCCGCTGCACCACTACCTCCATACTAAGCAGTTGCTTAGCGCTAAGCGCACGCTTAGCGTGCAGTACGATCCAACCCCTGTCAACACACCAGGAGCCGCCCGATGACGACAACCGGACTGGACGGGTTCGCGCTGCTCGACGAGACGTGGCGCTCGGTCACCCCCGAGGCGGCCCGCCGGATGCTCATCGCGGCCGTCCAGGCGTTCGCGGACAAGGGATACCACGCGACGACGACCCGGGACATCGCCTCACGGGCCGGCATGTCCCCCGCGGCCGTGTACATCCACTACCGGTCCAAAGAGGAGCTGTTGTTCAACATCTCACTCGTGGGCCACGAGACGTCGCTGGCACTGCTGTCCTCGATCGAGGGCGAGGACGCCGTGCGGCGGCTGGAGAACGCCGTGGCGGCGTTCGCGGGGTGGCACGCGGAGTTCCACACGACGGCGAGGGTGGTGCAGTACGAGCTCAGCGCGCTCTCCCCGGAACACCACGCGGAGGTGGCGGAGCTGCGCCGGCAGATCGAACGGCGGATGCGGTCGTTCATCGCGGACGGCGTCGGGGAGGGCGTGTTCGACGTCCCCGACCTCAAGGGCGCGACCCTGGCCGTGCTGTCGCTCTGCATCGACGTCGCGCGCTGGTACCAGCCGTCCGGGAAACGCACCCCGGACGAGATCGGCGCGATGTACGCCGACCTCGTCCTGAGGATGGTCCGTCCCGCTAGCTGACCGACTTCTTCCCGTACATCCCGGCGACGACCGAGACACCGACCGCGGCGACCACGATCTGGACGATCAGCTCGATCCAGTCGATGCCGGGGGTGTCCTCCACGCCGAGCAGCCGCGCGATCCACGTCCCGATGAACGCGGCCACGATGCCGACCAGGATGGTCAGCCAGATCGGGATGTTCTGCTTGCCCGGCGCGAACAGCCGGCCGAGCACGCCCAGGACCAGACCGATGACGAGCGCACCGATGATGCTGCCGATGCCCATACCGCCTCCTCCGCTACTCCCCGATGGCGTTGGGGATCTTGCGGCGGATCATCCCTTCAGCGGATGGACATCGCAGCGCGAGGCGTAACGTCGTAGACCGATCGGGTGTTTCCGGCTCTACCAGCGGCTGCCGGAGACCTGCGCCATCCACTGGTTGATCGTCGCGGACCAGTCGGTGCCGATCGCCTGCTGGTGCGACACGGCAAAGCGGCCGTAGGCGTCACCACCGGAGCGGAGCAGCCCGGCGCGCTTGTCGGCCTCGAGGATCACGTGCAGCTCGCCCGGCGTCGTCACGAACGTCAGCTCGACCTGCTTGAGGCGGCCGGAGAACTGCGGCGGCGGGTAGAACTCGATCTCCTGGTAGAACGGCAGCTGCTGCGGCACGCCGTAGATGCGGCCGCGCTCGTTGTCCGCCTTGGTGAAGCGGAAACCCATGTGCCCGAAGGCCTGCAGCACCGCGTCCTGCGACGGCAGCGGGTGCACCCAGATCGGGTCGAGGTCGCCGGGGTCGACCGCGCCGCGGACCTCGAGCTCGGTGCGCAGGCCGAGCTGCATGCCGTGCAGCTGCTGACCGCCGACGACGTTGATCGGGCACTCGAACGGCACCGGGATCTGGAACGGCAGCGAGAGGTTCTGGTGCGGCTGGGCGAGGATCCGCTGGCCCACGGAGAACTTGTGGAACTCCATGTTGGTGTTGTACTCGTTGTCGCCGCTCTCGACCTCGACGCGGGTGAGCAGCGCGAGCGTGACGTGGTCGATCTCGGCGGGGTGGTCGCCGCCGGCGATCCGCACCTCGCCGGAGAGGACCTCGCCGGGCCGCACGTTCGGGTTGGTGAGCACCGTGTCGACAGTCGGCCCGCCCACGCCGAACGCGCGCATCATCCTCTTGAACACCACTGCGGCCTCCTGAAGCCCTTCGCGAGTTTGCGGGGAAGTCTGCCAACTGAATCGCCCGTTTGAGGGGAAGTGTTCCGTTGACGCCTCAACCCCCCGATCGGTTCCGTATGGACTTCTGTTCACTTCAGGTGGCAACATGCGACCGCCGTCACATACTAAGCGGTCGCTCAGGAGGTTGCCCGTGCTGCTCGTCGCCAACCGGGGTGAGGTCGCCGTCCGCGTGCTGCGCGCGGCCGCTGACCTGGGCATTCGCACCGTGGCGGTGTACGCGGAGGAGGACGCCTCCTCGCTGCACGTGACGCTGGCGGACCGGGCCGTGGCCCTGCGCGGTGACTCGCCGTACCTGGACGTCGACCAGATCCTGGCCGCGGCGTCCGGGTGTCAGGCGGTGCATCCGGGGTGGGGGTTCCTGTCGGAGAACGCGTCGTTCGCCCGGGCGTGTTCCGAGCGCGGGCTGACGTTCGTGGGGCCCTCCGCTGACGTTCTGGAGTTGCTCGGTGACAAGCGGCGAGCGCGGGAACTGGCCGCGTCGCTGGGGATCCCGGTGCTGGAGGCCGCGCACGGCGAGTTCCCGGTGATGGTGAAGGCGGTCGCCGGCGGGGGCGGCAAGGGCATGCGGGCGGTGCACTCCGCCGACGAGCTCGACAGCGCCGTCGAGACGTGCCGGGCGGAGGCGCTGGCCGCGTTCGGGAACGACGACGTCTACTTCGAACGGTTGATGCCCGCCGCCCGGCACGTCGAGGTGCAGCTGGTCGGGACGTCGGTGATCGGTGACCGCGACTGCTCGTTGCAGCTGCGGCACCAGAAGGTCGTGGAGATCGCGCCCGCTCCCCTGCTGGAGCCGGCGCTGCGCAAGGCGCTGTGGGAGGCGGCCGCGGCGCTGGCGTCCGCTGCCGGTTGCACGGGTGTCGGGACGGTGGAGTTCCTGGTGTCCGGGGACTCGTTCGCGTTCCTGGAGGTCAACCCGCGGCTGCAGGTCGAGCACACGGTGACCGAGATGGTGTCCGGTGTGGACCTCGTGCGCACGCAGCTGCTGCTGGCGTGGGGCGGCGACGTGGACTACACGCCGGTCAACCGCGGGGCCGCCGTGCAGGTGCGGGTGAACCAGACGTCGGGCGGGGTGCTGTCGTCGTTCGCGCTGCCGGCCGGTCCTGGCGTCCGGGTCGACACGCACGGGTACGCCGGGTACCGGGTCGGGACGCGGTACGACGGGTTGCTCGCGAAGCTCGTGGTGCACGGCGAGGACCTGGACGTGGCTCTGAACCGGGCGCGGCGGGCTTTGGGCGAGTTCCGGATCGAGGGTGTGTCCACGAACCTGGCGTTCCTGCGGTCGTTGCTGACCCAGGACATCGTCGGTGCCACCACGGACTTCGTGGTCGAGGAGCCGGTGTCCGGGATGCGCGCGCCGTTGGCCGGGACCGTGGTGGCCGTCTCCCCGGACTCCGTGGTGCTGGAAGCGATGAAGATGCAGCACGTCGTGCGGGTGTCCGGTGCCGTCCTGGTCTCGGTCGGTGACACCGTGGCCGAGGGGCAGGTGCTCGCTTCCGGTGGCGGTGAGTCCACTGAGGACCTTGTCGCGGTGGATCCCGCTCTTGTTCGCCCGGATCTGGCCGAGGTGCTGGAGCGGCACGACTTCTCCCGTCCTGAGATGGAGTCGAAGAGGCATGCGCGGGGTGGGCGGACGGCTCGCGAGAACATCAAGGACCTTTGCTCGTCGTTCGTCGAGTACGGCGGTCTGGCTCTTGCCGCACAACGGCAGCGCCGGTCTCTGGACGAGCTGATCGAGCGCACTCCCGCCGACGGTCTGGTCGCGGGCATCGGGGTCGTGAACGGCCAGCGGATCGTGGCGATGTCGTACGACTACGCCGTGCTCGCCGGCACCCAGGGCATGCGCAACCACCAGAAGAAGGACCGGCTGTTCGCGTTGGCGCGGCAGGAGAACCTGCCGGTGGTGCTGTTCGCGGAGGGCGGCGGCGGACGGCCAGGCGACACCGACCACAGCATGGTGAGCGGCCTGGACTGCGGCTCTTTCCACGCGTTCGCCTCGCTGAGCGGCCAGGTGCCGTTGGTCGGCGTGGTGGCGGGGCGGTGCTTCGCGGGCAACGCGGTACTGCTCGGCACGTGCGACGTGATCATCGCCGTCGAGGGCGCGAACATCGGCATGGGCGGGCCGGCGATGATCGAGGGCGGCGGGCTCGGCGTGTTCCGGCCGGAGGAGATCGGGCCGCTCGACGTGCAGGTGCCCAACGGGGTGGTGGACGTCGTGGTCGGGTCGGAGGAGGAGGCGGTCGAGGTCGCCCGCAAGTACCTCGCGTACTTCCAGGCCCCCGCGAGCGAACCCCGCCACGCTCCCGCAGGCGTCCCCCGCACGAGCGCGCAGCCTTCGCCCACGCCGCCGGGGGGACCCCTGGCATCAATTATCCCAGACAGCACCGACAATTCCGGGCGGTCGGCCAGCGGGCGGACAGACGGCGAGCAGGCACACACCGAGCGGTCGGCCAGCGAGCGGACAGACGGCGAGCAGGCACACACCGAGCGGTCGGCCAGCGAGCGGACAGACGGCGAGCAGGCACACGCCGAGCGGTCGGCTGGCGGGCGAGCGGGCGGCGGGTGGACGGGCAGCGGGTGGGCGGCCGACGGGCAGCCGTGGAGCTGCGCGGACCAGCGCCTCCTCCGCCACGCCGTCCCCGAGAACCGCCTCCGCGCCTACGACATCCGCAACGTCATCACCACCCTCGCCGACACCGACAGCGTCCTGGAGCTGCGCGAGAACTTCGGCCGAGGCATCGTCACCGCCCTCATCCGCGTCGAAGGCCGCCCCATCGCCCTGATCGCCAACGACCCGCACGTCCTCGGCGGCGCCATCGACGCCGACGCCGCCGACAAGTGCGCGCGGTTCCTGCAGCTCGCCGACGCGTTCGACATCGCGGTCGTCTCGCTCTGCGACACACCGGGGTTCATGGTCGGCCCCGACGCCGAACGCACCGCCACCGTCCGCCACCTCACCCGCATGGTCGTGACGGGCGCGAACATCACCGTCCCCTTCGGACTCGTCGTGCTCCGCAAGGCGTACGGCCTGGGCGCGCAGGCGATGGCGGCCGGCAGCCTGAAGGTCCCGCAGTTCGCGATCTCCTGGCCCACCGGCGAGTTCGGTCCGATGGGTCTCGAAGGCGCGATCAAGCTCGGCTTCAAGAAGGAGCTCGAAGCCATCACCGACCCGGACGAACGAAAGCAGCGCTACGACCAGATGGTCGCGATGGCCTACGAGCACGGCAAAGCGCTGAACGTCGCGTCGGTCTTCGAGATCGACGACGTGATCGACCCGGCCGACACCCGCCGTTGGATCGCCACGGCGCTGGCCCCTGCAGCTTCCCGGTCGCCCGGGAGGAAACGCCCGTTCATCGACACGTGGTGAAGGAGAAGTTGTGGTCAGTGTCGCCCCGACTGAAAAGAAGACCCTGCGCAGGCTGATGGCGGCCGGGCTCGTGGGCTCCAGCATCGAGTGGTACGACTTCTTCATCTACGCGACCGCAGCGGCGCTGGTGTTCCCGAAGCTGTTCTTCCCCGAGGCCACGCCGATCGTCGGGTTGCTGCTGTCGTTCAGCACGTTCTGGGCGGGCTTCGTCGCGCGCCCGATCGGTGGCCTGGTGTTCGGCCACGTCGGCGACAAGGTCGGCCGCAAGCCCGCGCTCGTCATCTGCCTGGCGATGATGGCGAGCGCCACGTTCCTGATCGGCCTGTTACCGACGTCGTCGAGCATCGGCGTCGGCGCACCCCTGCTGCTCGTGCTGCTGCGCTTCCTGCAGGGCATCGCGGTCGGCGGGCAGTGGGGCGGCGTGGTCCTGCTGCTGACCGAGTCGGCGGGTGAGAACCGGCGCGGCTTCGCGGGCACGTTCGGCCAGGCCGGCGTGCCGATCGGCGTGTTCCTGGGCAACGTCGCGTTCATCCTGGCGTCGACGACGATGTCGGCGCAGGCGTTCGCGTCGTGGGGCTGGCGCGTGCCGTTCCTGGCCTCGGCACTGCTGTTCCCAGTCGTCCTCTTCATCCAGCTCAAGGTCGAGGACAGCCCGGTGTTCCGCGAGATGCAGCAACGCCGCGCCGACGCACCCGCCGTCGCCCACGCACCGCTGACGGAAGTCCTGCGCACGCACCGCAAGCCGATCCTGCTGGGCGCGGGCCTGATGTTCGCGTCCAACGCGATCTTCTACGTGTCGATCGCCGGCGTGCTCTCCTACGCCACGACGACGCTGGGCCTGACGCGCGACTCCGTGCTCATCGTCAGCCTGCTCTCCTCGGTCGTGAGCATCCCGGTGATCCTCTACGCGGGCCACCTGTCCGACCGCATGGGCCGCCGGCCGCTGATCATCGCGGGCTCCATCGGCCTGATCGTGTGGGCGTTCCCGTACTTCCTGCTCGTGGACACGGCGTCGTTGTTGTTGCTGTTCGTCGCCACGACGGTCGGTGGCGTCGCGTCCTCTCTCGTGTACGGACCCATCGCCGCGTACCTGGGTGAGCTGTTCGAGCCGCACGTGCGGTACTCGGGCGCCTCTCTCGCGTACCAGCTGGCGTCGATCCTCGTCAGTGGCGGCACTCCGGTCATCATGACGGCGCTGCTGGGGTGGACGGCGACGTCCATGTCGGTGTCGGCGTTCCTGTGCCTGATGGGCGTGGTGACGCTGTACTCGGTGCTGAAGCTGCCGGAGACGCATCCGGCGAAGGCGTGATGGTCGTTTGACCACGTTTCTCCCTCGGGCACCACCGGCAACCCTCAGTCAGACTGACGAGGAACCGACCGAGGAGATGACGGCGTGTCCGACAGGGTATGGATGGTCACCGGCGCCAACAGCGGTCTCGGCCGCGCCATCGCCGAGGCCGCGATCGGGGCCGGTGACCGCGTCGTGGCCGCCGCGCGCCGGACGGAGACGCTCGACGACCTGGTGCGGGCCCACCCGCGCCAGGTCGTCCCCGTCCAGCTGGACGTGACCGACCACGAGGCCATCCGGACGACCGTTGCCAACGTCATCGCCGAAGAAGGGCGGATAGACGTCCTCGTCAACAACGCGGGCCGTATGCACGTGGGGTCCGTGGAGGAGACCACGGACGCGGAGTTGCGCGATCTCTTCGAGGTGCACGTGTTCGGGCCGGCGGCACTCATCAGGGCCGTGCTGCCGCACATGCGCGCACGGCGCGAGGGGGCCATCGTGCAGGTGAGCAGCCTTGGCGGGCAGCTGTCGTACGGCGGGTTCGCGGCGTTCAGCGCGTCCAAGTTCGCGCTTGAAGGCCTGTCGGAGGCGCTCGACGACGAGGTGAAGGAGTTCGGGATCAAGGTGCTGATCGCCGAACCCGGCTCGTTCCGCACGAACCTGCTGCGCGGCTACACCGAGTCCCGGCGGACCGAGGTCTACGCGGAGTCGTCCGGCAAGACCCGCAAGTTCATCGACGTGCGCGACGGTCAGCAGCCCGGTGACCCCGCGAAGGCCGCCGCCGCGATCCTCACCGCCCTCGACGCCGCGGAGACGCCGTTGCGGCTGCCGCTGGGCGGTGACGCGGTGGACGGCGTGCTCGCCCACCTCGACCAGGTGCGGGCCGGGGTCGAGCTGTGGGAGAAGGTCTCGCGCGAGACCGACTTCGACCGCTGAACTGCGCAAACGCACCCGAACCGGCAGTAAATCCGGACAAAACGATCCTTCACAGTCAAGACCTCTGCGGAACCCCGGAGCGATGCCGTACGTTGCTGCGTCGTGACCACTCTCATGGCGCGCTTCAAGCAGCGGATGCGTCGGTTCGCCCAGAAACCGGCGTCGGTTGACCTCGCCCCGTTCCAGGCTCTGCTCGCGGACGTGGAGAAACACGCTGACGCGTTCAAGGCGTTCAGCGACGAGGAGCTGACGGAACACGCGAAGAAGCTGCGCGAGGAGAGCACGGACACCGAGCTCGTCGCCCTCACCAGAGAGGCCGCCGAGCGCGCCATCGGGCAGCGTCCGTTCGACGTGCAGGTGCTGGGCGCGCTGGGCATGCTCAGCGGGCTCGTCGTCGAGATGGCGACCGGTGAGGGCAAGACGCTCGCGGGCGCCATGGCCGCGGCCGGGTTCGCCGTCAAGGGCAAGCGCGTCCACGTGGTCAGCGTCAACGACTACCTCGCCCAGCGCGACGCGGAGTGGATGGGCCCGCTGTACCGGCTGCTCGGCGTCACGGTCGGCTGGATCAACGGCAGCTCGAAGGCCGAGGAGCGCCGCGAGGCCTACAAGTGCGAGGTCACGTACGCGCCGGTCAGCGAGATCGGTTTCGACGTGCTGCGCGACCGGATCGTCACGAGCCCCGACGACCTCATCGTGCCCGAGCCGGAGGTCGCCCTGATCGACGAGGCCGACTCGGTGCTCGTCGACGAGGCGCGCGTGCCGCTCGTGCTCGCCGGCTCGACCAGCGCGGAGGCGGCCGACCCGGTCATCGCCGACCTGGTGAAGCGCCTGCGGCAGAACCTGCACTACGAGATCGACGACGAGGAGCGCAACGTCTTCCTCACGGGCGCGGGCTCCGAGGCCGTCGAGCGCGCTCTCGGCGAGATCGACCTGTATTCGCAGGAGCACGTCACCTCGACGCTGTCGAAGGTCAACGTCGCCCTGCACGCCCAGGTGCTGCTGCACCGCGACGTCGACTACATCGTCCGCGACGGCAAGGTGCACCTGATCAACGACACCCGCGGCCGCGTCGCGAAGCTGCAGCGGTGGCCGGACGGCCTGCAGGCCGCGGTCGAGGCCAAGGAGAACGTCCAGACGACCGAGTCGGGCGAGATCCTCGACTCGATGACGGTGCAGGCGCTGCTCTCCCGCTACCCGACGCGCTGCGGCATGACCGGTACCGCCGTCGCCGTCGCGGAGACCCTGCGCGAGTTCTACGAGCTCGAGGTGCTCGTGATCCCGCCGAACAAGGAGAACATCCGCGAGGACGAGCACTTCCGCCTCTACGCGACGCTGGAGCAGAAGGAAGAGGCGATCGTCGAGGAGATCAAGACCGTCCACGAGACCGGGCGGCCGATCCTCGTCGGCACGCTCGACGTCGCGGAGTCGGAGCGGATCTCCTCGAAGCTGCGCGACGCCGGCATCGAGTGCGTGGTGCTGAACGCGAAGAACGACGCCGAGGAGGCGTCGATCATCGCCGACGCCGGCTCGTACCAGCGCGTCACCGTCTCCACGCAGATGGCCGGTCGCGGCACGGACATCCGCCTCGGCGGCCACGAGGGCGAGGACCACGACCGGATCGCCGAGCTGGGCGGCCTGTACGTGATCGGCACCGGACGCCACTCGTCGTCACGACTGGACGACCAGCTGCGCGGCCGCGCCGGACGTCAGGGCGACCCCGGCGGCTCGGTGTTCTTCTCCTCCATGCACGACGACCTCGTCACGCAGTACGCGCCGGACGCCGAGGACCCGTCCGAAGTGGACGAAGACGGCCGCGTGCGCGACAAGGGCCTGCTGCACACCTTCGAGCACGCGCAGCGCGTCGCCGAGGGCGTGAACCTGGAGATCCACCGCAACACCTGGCGCTACAACAAGCTCATCGAGCACCAGCGCGAGATCCTGCTCAAGCACCGCGACGTCGTCATGCGCACGGACGCGGCGTTCGAGAAGGTCGGCGAGAAGGAAGGCGTGTCCGACGAGGTGGCCGGCGACGCCGCCCGCAAGATCACGCTGTTCTTCCTCGACGACCTGTGGACGCACCACCTGACGTTCCTGTCGGACCTGCGCGAGGGCATCCACCTGCGTGCGCTGGCACGGCAGAACCCGTTGGACGAGTTCCACCGCGAGGCCATCCCGGCGTTCAACAAGATCGTGCCGGAGTCGTGGGAGCTCACCAGGGAGAAGTACGAGGCGGCGACCATCACCGACGACGGCTACGACCTCGCCGACGCCGGGGTGAAGCGCCCGAGCTCGACGTGGACGTACCTGGTGCACGACAACCCCTTCGGCTCCGGGCTGGAGGAGTCGATGAAGGGTCTCGTGAAGATGGTGCGCGGCCAGCGCCGCTGACCGTCAGCCGTTCGCGATCAGATCGTCAGCGGGTCTGGCCTGCCGGGGCACCACCCCGGCCGGTCTGGCCCCGCTCGCCGACGTGGTCATCTCCTCGGAGAGCGCTCTGATCTCCGCGAGGATGTCCAGGTGCTCTTGCGACGGCGGTGGTCCCACGAAGTTGGACCTGTTGTGCGCCGTCCGTTCCGCCCGCTCGGCCAACTGCCGGATGCGGCGGAGGAGATCGTGCTCCCCGTCCGGGAGCAAGCAGTCCGTCTGCTCCATCACCCGTGCAAGCTTTCGCGTGCACGGGTGATAGGTCGATCCCCTAGTCGGCTGATTCCAGTTTCTGGACCAGCCACGCGTGGAACCCGCCGATGTGGTGCTCCGAGGGCACCAGCACTCCGCCCTGCGCGTAGGCGCGGGAGGCCATCGCGGGCTGACATCGCTCGCAGGCTTCGAAGTCCTGTTCGTTCACCCGGTGGAACAGCTCGACCGAGCGAGAGACATCACGGCCGGTGTCGACGACTTCCCTGGCGTAGAGCCAGTCGCACTCCACGACCGTCCGGTCGACGGCCACCGGGTACATGCGGTGCAGGATCACGTGGTCCGGCACGAGGTTGATGAACACCTGTGGTTTGACCGTGATGGCGTAGTACTTCCTGTCGCGTTCCTCTTCCAGGCTGGAGAGTTTCTCGAAGCCCTCGCTGCCGTCGACCGTGAAGCCCTGGATCTCGTCACCGAACTCGGCGCCGTGCCCGACGTAGTACTGGGCCGCGTAGCCGTCGGCGAACTCGGGCAGGACCTCGGTGAGCTCGGGGTGGATCGTCGCGCAGTGGTAGCACTCCATGAAGTTCTCGATGATCAGCTTCCAGTTGGCCTTCACGTCGTAGACGATTCGTTTGCCCACGGACAACTCGTCGATCTCGTACCCGTCGATGGCGTCCAGGCTGCCGAGGCGTTCGGTCACCGCGCTGAGGACGTCGTCCTCAAAGCTCGGAGGACTCTCGGCGAGATTCACCCACGCGTACCCGAGCCACTCGCGCAGATGCACCTTCGTCAGTCCGTACTCAACGCGATCGATGTCCGGCATTGAGGTGAGATTGGGTGCGGCAATCAGTTTTCCGTCCAACGCGTACGTCCAGGCGTGGTAAGGGCACTGGAACGCCCGTTTGACGCTGCCGGCGTCGTCGACGCAGATGCGCGCGCCGCGGTGGCGGCACACGTTGAGGAACGCGTTGAGCGCTCCGGTGCGGTCGCGGGCGATGAGCACGCTCTCGCGTCCCACCTGCACGGTGCGGAAGTCGCCTGGCTTCGCGAGGTCGCTGGACTTGACCGCGCAGAACCACATCTTCTCGAAGATCTCCGCCTGTTCCTGCGCGAAGATCGCGGGGTCGGTGTAGTAGCGGCCCTCAAGGGTGGAGATCAGGCTGCCGGTCATGCTCCGCCTCTCAAGCGAGCAGGGTCGAAAAGGGCGATCGGGTGCCGCGTGGCCCCGTCGGTCGTGAGGTCGGCCAGGATCTCGCCGACGACGGGCGTGAACTTGAACCCGTGCCCGGAGAAACCGCACGCCACGGTCACGTTCTCGTGCTCGGGGTGGCGGGCGATGACGAAGTGCCGGTCGGCGGTGTTGGTGTACAGGCAGGTCGCGCCGCGCTGGTACGTCCCGGCGATGCCGGGCATCGGTCGTGCGGTGGCGTCCACCATGGCTTCGACCTCGTGGTCGTGCACCGTGCGGTCGATCGTGTCGGCCGTGCACGGGTCGCCGCCGGTGTGGAACGCGACCTTCACCGCGCCGTCGATGCGGGGGAAGCCGTAGAAGCCGCGGCCGTCCGCGGGGTCCCAGATGTAGACGGGGTGGTCGTCGAAGTCGCCGGTGGGCGTGAAGTAGTGCTGGACGGCTCGTTCGACCTCGAACGGGATTTCCAGGTCCCGCAACAACTCCGGCGCCCACGCTCCCGGACACACGACGACGTGCTCGGCTTCGTAAGTCGCCAGCGCCGTGGTGACGCGGCCCTGTTCCCAGTGCTTTACCGATTCCTCGAAGTGCAGCTCAGCGCCCGCTCGCCGCGCCAGTTCGAGGTGAGCGCGCACCGCCGCCTCCGGCACGACGAACCCCGCGCCCTCCTCGTACAGCGCGACCTCGTCCGCCTCGGGACGCAGGGTGGGGAAACGTTTGCGGGTCTCGTGCGCGTCGAGCAGCTCGTGCTTCAGCCCGTACTGCTCGGCACTCGCCCGGCTGCCGCTGATCGTGTCGCTGTCCGGCGGGCCGACGATGACGCCGCCGACGCGGTGGAAGATCCGCTCGCCGCTGTCCTGCTCGATCTGGTCCCACATCTCGTGGGCGCGCAGCAGCAGCGGCACGTACGCGGGGTCCTCGAAGTAGGCCTGCCGCGTGATGCGCGACCCGCCGTGGCTCGACCCCAGCGTGTGCGCGGGCGTGAACTTCTCCAGCCCCAGCACCTTCAAGCCGCGCCGGGCGAGCCGGTACGCGGCGGCACCGCCCATGCCGCCGAGCCCGATGACGATGACGTCGTAGGCCACGTCAGGCCCTGAGCCGCTTCATCTCGGGGTCGAACAACGGCTCCCGCGCCGGCCGCGCGGTGACCTTGCGCCCGAAGTACTCGATCTCCACCTCGTCGTCGATCTCGCTGGGCAGCCAGGCGTAGGCGATGTTGAGGCCGGTCGTGTACCCGTAGGCGGCACTCGTGACGTACCCGACCGGTTCTCCCTGGTGGTACACGGGTTCGCTGCCCATCACGACGTCGTGCGGGTCGTCGATCGTGAGGCAGGTGAGCTTCTTGGTGGACGTGAGGTTGTGCA
This sequence comes from Lentzea sp. NPDC059081, assembly GCF_042738015.1. Classification (NCBI taxonomy): domain Bacteria; kingdom Bacillati; phylum Actinomycetota; class Actinomycetes; order Pseudonocardiales; family Pseudonocardiaceae; genus Lentzea; species Lentzea sp. NPDC059081. The sequence goes on along the minus strand of NZ_JBHYGW010000022.1, from coordinate 105,612 downwards.
GCGCCTCCTTGCCGAGGAAGTCCTTGTCCTGCCGGACCGCGAACCCGAGCCCCGCCTCGAACGGGTCGTGCTCCGTCGTCACGTCGGTGCCCCACGACCGGTAGCCCTTCTCCAGCCGCAGGCTGTTGAACGCCCCGCGCCCGGCGGCGATGACGCCGTGCTCCTGCCCCGCCTCCCACAGCGTGTCCCAGAGCTTCGGGCCCAGGTCGGCCGTGGTGTACAGCTCCCAGCCGAGTTCGCCCACATAGGACAGTCGCAGCGCGGTCACCGGAACGTTCTTGATGAACGCCCTCTGCGCGGTGAAGTACCCCTTCTGCGTGTCGAGCGTGTGTGCGACACCGTCGAGCAGATCGCGCGCTTTCGGCCCCCACAAACCGATGCAGCACGTTCCCGGCGTGATGTCCTTGACGTGGACGCCTTCCGGCGCGTGCCGGGTGAGCCATTCGAGGTCGAGGTTGCCGTTGGCGCCGACCTGGAAGGTGGTGCGGTCGAGCCGCGCGATCGTGAGGTCGCTGCGCACCCCGCCCTGCTCGTCGAGCAGCAGCGTGTAGACGACGGCACCGGGCTTGCGGTTGAGGTTGTTGGTCGTCATGCGCTGCAGGAACTCCAACGCCCCCGTCCCGCTGACCTCCAGCCGCTTCAACGGCGTCATGTCGAACATCGCCACCCGCTTGCGCGTCACGAGCGCCTCGGCCCCGCAGATCGGCGACCAGAACCGGCCCGCCCACTCGTTGCGTTCGGGCACCTCCGCGACCTCGGGCAGGTCCGCGTTGGCCTCGTACCAGTGCGGCCGCTCCCACCCGGACGCCTCCAGGAAGAACGCCCCGAGCTCTTTCTGCCGCTCGTAGAACGGACTGGTGCGGATCGGCCGCGGACTCTCCATGGGCTGCAACGGGTGCAGCAGGTCGTAGACCTCGACGAAGTTCTGGCAGCTGCTCTCCAGCACGAAGTCCGGCGCCAGCTGCACCTGCTCGAACCGCCCGAGGTCACTGGAGTGCAGGTCCAGCTCGGGCTGCCCGTCGACGATCCACTCGGCCACCGACCGCGCGACCCCGGCGGAGTGCGTGATCCACACCGCCTCGGCCACCCAGAACCCGCTCAACCCCGGATGCTCCCCCAGCAACGGCATCCCGTCGCTGGTGAACGAGAACAGCCCGTTGAACCCGTGGTCGACCCCGGCCTCGGCCAGCGCGGGAATGAGGTCCACCGCCGCCTCCCAGGACGGCTCGAAGTCCTCCTTGGTGAACGGCAGCTCCGACCCGGTGATGTCCTGGGCCCTGATCGGCATGGGCTTGTGCCCGTAGGCCCCGATCCCGACGGCCCGCCCGTGCGACCGGAAGTACAGATCGGCTTCCTGGTGCCGCAGGATCGGCTGCCGCGCCAACGCTTCCACCGACGCGTCCACTTCCCCGGTGAACGCGTACTGGTGCGCCATCGGCACCAGCGGAACGGTCAACCCGACCATCTCCCCCAGCACCGGCCCCCACATCCCGGCACACGACACGACGATGTCAGCGGCAAACGTCTCACTCTCGGTCCGCACCCCGGCAACCCGATCGCCCGCAGTCTCCACCGCGACAACCTTCTGCCCGAACACGAACCGAGCCCCGCGCTCAGTCGCCCGCCGAGCCTGCACCTCAGCGGCCAGCACCGGCTTGGCCAGCCCATCACTGGGAATCAAGAACCCGCCGAGCACCTGCTCCCGATCCAGCAGGGGGTACAGCCGAGCCACCTCGTCCGCGTCCACCAGCCGGCTCTCCACGCCCCACGACGTGGCCCACCCGTGCCGCCGAGCCAGATCAGCGAGCCGAGCCTCACTGGTGGCGATCTCCAGCCCGCCGATCTGCTCGAAGCACCCGAGCGCCGTGTACTTCTCCACCGTGTACCGCGCGAACTGAGTCATGCTCCGACACGAGTTCGTCTGAAAAACCAACCCGGGCGCATGACCGCTGGACCCACCAGCCGCCAGCCCATCAGCCTGCTCCAACACCGTGACGTCGGTGAATCCTCGTTCGGTGAGCTCGTCGGCCAACGCACACCCGACGATCCCCGCCCCCACCAGCACCACGCGAGGCACTTCACCAGGCATCAGGACACCCCTTCGCCGCCGTTGCGTGGAACGGAACCCGTTCCGCCATCAGCAACAAAGTGCGGCCAGCGAGACCGGCTGTCAATACTGCCGTTCGGGCGCGAGACGTCCGGCTCCCACCAGAACCGGTCATTGCGGGACGTTCCGCAGGCTCCAGTCGCACAAGGCGTCCGAGACCGCCCATGGCGAGGACGACCCACGCCCACCTGGGACGACGTCGTCAACCTGGCCGAGAAGGGGCCCGCACTCCTAGCGTCCGCCGACCGGGAGCCGGAGGCGGGAGGCGGCAGACAGATCGGGCAACGCGATGCCGAAGGCGAGCAGTAACAACCCCCGCACTCCCACAACCGCGATGCCGAAGGCGAGCCGTGCAGACCTGACGCCGATGGGTAGCGGTGCACCCACTCGTGGTTAGGCGATTGGGGCTTGACTTTGGGTGCGAGGTGCTACCACTAGTGGATCGGCCGGTTGCGAAGCATCCGGCCTTTTCCGGCCGAACCAGCGCCTCGCAAGGGCCCCGAAGTCAAGCCCCAATCGCGGATCGTCGCGGAGCGGCGATGAACCCAGTCTTTCGTCCGAGGTGCACGCCCACGCTGGAACAGCCACGAAACCGCAACGGCGACCACGCTGGAACAAGCACCCGACCGCAAGGACGACCACGCTGGAACCAGCACCAGACCGCAACGGCGACCACGCTGGAACCAACACCAAAACTCACCCAGCAAAATACCCCAACTGAGCCGACAACTCCCCAGCAGCAGAAGTCATAGCCGGAACAATCTCCAAAACCCGCTCCCGACTCAACCGATAAGAAGGCCCAGAAGCACTCATGGCGGCCACAACCTCCCCCCGATGCCCCCGCACCGGCACGGCCACCGCATGCAACCCCAGCTCCAGCTCCTCAAAACAAGCCGCATACCCCTGAGAAGACACAACATCCAACTCAGCCAACAACCGATCAGCATCAACAACGGTGTTGACCGTATAAGAATCCAACGACAAAGAAGCCAACCGCTTACGTTCATCAACAGCCAAGTAAGCCAACAAAACCTTACCGGACGAAGTCGCGTGCAACGGCGTCCGCTGCCCGATCCAGTTGACCGCGGAAACAGCCGCCGACCCACGAGCTTGAGTGATGTTGATAGCCACCCCGGCGTCATGCACAGCGATGTTCACGGTCTCACCGAACGCATCGGCAAGAGACTGACAAACAGGCTGCCCGAGCTTGGTCAGGTCCATCCGCCCGGTAGCCGCCCCGGCCAGCCGCACGACCCCGAAACCGATCGCGTACTTCCCCCGCTCCCCGAGCTGCTCGACGAGCCCGCGCGACTCGAGCACGGACACGAGTCTGGAGACCGTGGACTTGTGCACGCCCAGCTCACCCGCGATCTCGGTGATGCCGGCCTCGCCCTGGGCGAGGAGTTCGAGCACGCTGATGGCCCTGTCCACGGACTGCACCTGAGCTGCCGAGTCGGAGTTGCTCATCGCGCAACAGTATCCGGCAGGTAAAACAGGCCGCTCGACCTCTTGACGGCGCGTCGCGAGAGCCGCACATTGTGTTGCGTCATTCGGAACGTGTGCCGTGTCACGCAACGGAGGCCGACGATGATCCGCGCCTGCGCTCTCATGGACCTGCCCGCGGGGGAGGCCGTTCGCGTCGTCGGTCCCCACGTGCCGATCGCGGTGTTCAACGCCGACGGCGTCCTGTACGCGGTCGACGACACCTGCACCCACCAGGACGCCTCGCTCAGCGAGGGGTGGCTGGAGGGCTGTTTCGTCGAGTGCCCGCTGCACGCCGCGAGCTTCGACCTGCGCACCGGCGAACCCACCTGTCTGCCCGCCAAAAGGCCGGTGAGGACCTACCCCGTTCTTGTGGAGGATGGAGTGGTCTATGTCGATGTCGAGGTGAACAAGGACGTGGCGTGAGGACGATCGCGATCATCGGTGCATCACTCGCCGGTTTGAGGTCGGCGCAGGCACTGCGCCAGCAGGGGTTCGACGGACGGCTCGTCGTCATCGGCGACGAGGTCCACCTCCCCTACGACCGGCCTCCTCTCTCGAAGGACTTCCTGCTCGGCAAGGTCGAGGCCGTACCGCTGGCGGACCAGGAGGACCTCGACGCGCTCGACGCCGAGTGGCGTCTGGGCGTCCAGGCGACCGGGCTGCTCTCCACCCGGGAGATCGCCCTGAGCGACAGCACGACGGTCGAGGCCGACGGCGTCGTCATCGCGACGGGCGGCATCCCGCGCACGATTCCCGGCGCGCACGTGCTGCGCACGCTCGACGACGCCATCAAGCTCCGCGAGGCGTTCGCCGGGGCTCAGAGCGTCGGGGTCATCGGGGCGGGGTTCATCGGCGCGGAGATCGCGTCGAGTGCGCGTGCGCTGGGCAAGGAAGTCACCGTCGTCGAGGCGTTGCCGGCACCGCTCATCCGTGTACTGGGTGAGGAGATGGGCGCTGCAGTTGGACTACTGCACGGCGACCATGGATCAACGTTGATTACGGGCGTCAATGTTGACTCGGTCAACGTTGACGGCGGAATCAACCATGGAATCAACCTCAGTGATGGACGCAAGGTGGACGCGGACGTCGTCGTCGCCGGCATCGGCGTCCGTCCGGCGACGGACTGGCTCGTGGGCGGACCCGTCCAGGTCGACAACGGCGTCGTGTGCGACGCGGGCGGGGTGACGGCTGTGAAGAACATCGTGGCCGTCGGCGACGTCGCGAACTGCGCGGGCGTCCGGGCCGAGCACTGGACGTCCGCGACCGAGCAGGCGCAAATCGCGACTCGCAACTTGCTGGCGGGCGAGACGGTCGCCACGCACACCAACGGCGGCTACGTCTGGTCCGACCAGTACGGGGTGCGAATCCAGTTCATCGGGCGAGCGACGCGTGACGTTCGCGTCGAAGACGGGTCAATCGAGGACAGGAAGTTCGTGGCGACGTACCGAGACGGCGACAACGGAGACGATGTCGTCGGGATCGTCGCGATGAGCAACGCGCGGCTGTTCACCCGGCTGCGCAGGAACCTGAAGTAGGAGACGGTCGTCACGGTTTGAAACCCACCGGCGACCGGCTACACCCCGATGTCCTTCGTGGACGGACGAACAGGGAGGCGCCCGTGTCGCCGGTGCGGCAGATCATCAACCCCTACGACCGCAGTGTTCTCACCGAGGTCGAGGACCAAACCCGCGACCAGGCGATCGCCGCGATCGAGAAGGCCAGAAACGCCTTCGACCACGGCGACTGGCAGCACTCCGCCCCCGAACACCGCGCCGCCGTGCTGAACCACGTCGCGGACCTCCTGGAGCGCGACAAGGAGGACATCGCCCGCACCGAGACGCTCGACACCGGCAAGACGCTGGTGGAGAGCAGGATCGACGTGGACGACGTCGTCGCCGTGTTCCGCTACTACGGCAACCTCGCCGGGCTGCTGCACCCGAAGATCGTGCAGGGCGCCCCGGCGGACGTGATCAGCCGCATCGACTACGAACCGGTCGGCGTCTGCGGCATGATCGCGCCCTGGAACTACCCGCTGCTGCAGATCTCCTGGAAGATCGCGCCGGCCCTGCTCGCGGGCAACACGCTCGTCGCGAAGCCCAGCGAGATCACGCCGCTCACCACCATCAAGCTCTTCGAGCTGCTGGCGGAGGCCGGCCTCCCGGACGGCGTCGCGAACCTCGTCCTCGGCACCGGGCCCGAGGTCGGCGCGCCGCTGAGCGAGCACCCGGACGTCGACCTGGTCTCGTTCACCGGCAGCCTCGCCACCGGTCAGCGGATCATGGCGTCGGCGGCGAAGACCGTGAAGAAGGTCGCGCTCGAACTGGGCGGCAAGAACCCGAACATCGTCTTCGCGGACGCCGACCTCGACACCGCCGTCGACTACGCGCTCACGGCCGCGTTCTTCCACGCCGGCCAGGTCTGCTCGTCGGGCACGCGGCTCATCGTGCACAGCAGCGTCTACGACGACTTCGTGACCGAGGTCGCGCGCCGGGCCGACCGGATCAAGCTGGGCAACGGTTTCGACGCCGACACCGAGTCCGGGCCGCTCGTCAGCGAGGAGCACCGGGCCAAGGTCGAGAGCTACGTCGAGCTCGCGAAGCAGGAGGGCGCGACCCTCAGGGCGGGTGGCCGCCGGCCGGAGGATGCCGAGCTGCAGAACGGTTTCTTCTTCCGCCCCACCGTCTACGCGGACTGCACCAAGGACATGCGGCTCGTCCAGGACGAGACGTTCGGCCCGATCATCACGGCCGAGCGGTTCGAGTCCGAGGAGGAGGCCGTGGCGCTGGGCAACAACACCGACTACGGCCTCGCCGGCGGTGTCTGGAGCCAGGACCTCGACAAGGCGCAGCGCGTCGCGAAGAAGCTCCGGCACGGCACGGTCTGGATCAACGAGTTCGGCCCGTACCTGCCGCAGGCGGAGTGGGGCGGCTTCAAGCGCTCCGGTGTCGGCCGCGAGCTCGGCACCGCCGGTCTGCACGAGTACACCGAGCCCAAGCACGTGTACCAGAACCTCAAGCCCCAGGCCCAGAACTGGTTCGCCCGCGGCACCGGTTCCGCGCGAAAGGACTCCGCCCAGTGACCGCTTACGACTACGTCATCGTCGGAGGCGGAACAGCGGGGTGCGTCCTCGCCGCGCGGCTCACCGAGGACCCGTCCGTCACGGTCGCGGTCATCGAGGGCGGGCCGTCCGACGTCGGCGACGAGAAGATCCTCAACCTGCGCAACTGGATCAACCTGCTCGAGACCGAGTACGACTACGACTACCCGACGGTCGAGCAGCCCCGCGGCAACTCGCACATCCGGCACAGCCGCGCGAAGGTGCTCGGCGGGTGCTCCAGCCACAACACGCTGATCTGCTTCACCCCCCTGCCGCAGGACTTCGACGACTGGGGCCACGGCTGGACGTGGGACGCGATCGGCCCGTACTACGACAAGGTCCAGCTCAACATCATCCCGGTGGCGGAGAAGGACAGGAACCCGATCGCGAAGGACTTCGTGACGGCCGCTCAGGAGGCCATCGGGGTCGACGAGGTCGACGACTTCAACGCGGAGCCGTTCGAGGACGGCGTGGGCTTCTTCTCCATCGCCTACCACCCGGAGAAGAACAACCAGCGCTCGTCGGCGTCGACCGCGTACCTGCACGAGATCCTCGGCAGCCGCCGGAACCTGACGCTGCTGCTGCGCACCTGGGCGAGCAGGATCGAGTTCGACGGCACCGAGGCGATCGGGGTGCACACCGACAAGGGCTACATCGAGGCCAACAAGGAAGTGCTGCTCTGCGCGGGTGCCATCGACACCCCGCGGCTGATGATGCTGTCGGGCGTCGGCGACTCGAAGCACCTCAGGAACATCGGCATCGAACCGAAGCACGACCTGCCCGGCGTCGGCGAGAACCTGCTCGACCACCCGGAGTCGGTGATCGTCTGGGAGACCACGAAGCCGCTGCCGGAGAACTCGGTGATGGACTCCGACGCGGGCCTGTTCGTCCGGCGCGACGAGTCCGACCCCAGGCCGGACCTGATGTTCCACTTCTACCAGATTCCGTTCACCACCAACACGGAACGCCTCGGCTACCCGAAGGTGGAGCACGGCGTCTGCATGACGCCGAACATCCCGCGGCCGCACAGCAAGGGCCGCCTGTGGCTGAAGTCCAACGACCCCACCGAGAAGCCGGCGCTCGACTTCGGCTACTTCACCAACCCGGACGGCTACGACGAGCAGACCCTCGTCGACGGCTTCCGGATCGCGCGGAAGATCGCCGAGCAGGAGCCGCTCAGGTCGTGGCTGAAACGGGAGATCGCTCCCGGCCCGGACGTCACGAGCGACAAGGCGCTGTCCGAGTACGGCCGCCGGGCCGCGCACACCGTCTACCACCCGGCGGGCACGTGCGCGATCGGGTCCGTTGTGGACGGTGATCTCAAGGTGATCGGCTTGCAGGGCCTGCGGGTCGTCGACGCGTCCGTGTTCCCCACCATGCCGACCGTGAACCCGATGGTCACGGTCCTCATGATCGGAGAACGCGCCGCCGACCTGATCAAGGGGGGCGCGTGAACCTGACGGCCGAGGACAGGCTCAAAGACCTCGGGTACACGTCGGAGTTCAAGCGGGACATGAGTCCCTGGGCGAACTTCTCGCTCGGCTTCACGTACCTCTCCCCCGTGGTCAGCACGTACACGTTGTTCGGCACCGCCCTCGCCCTGGGCGGTCCGCCGATGATCTGGAGCTTCGTCGTGGCGGGCGTCGGCCAGTTCCTGGTCGCGCTGGTCTTCGGCGAACTGGTCGCGCAGTACCCGGTCGCAGGCGGCGTCTACCCGTGGGCCCGGCGGCTGTGGGGCAAGCGCTGGGCGTGGATGACCGGCTGGGTCTACATGATCGCCCTGCTGGTCACGATCGCGTCCGTCAGCTACGGCGCGGGCCCCTACCTGGCGACGCTGCTGGGCTACACCGCGACGGTCGGCAACACCGTGCTCTGCGCGGTCGCGATCATCGTGGTCTCCACGCTCATCAACTACGCCGGCACGAAGGTGCTGAGCTGGGCCGCGATCTTCGGGTTCGCCGCGGAGATCGTCGGCGCGCTCGTCGTCGGCGTCTGGCTGCTCGTCGACAACCGGATCCACGGCCTGGGCGTGCTGTTCGACAGCTTCGGCGCGGAGGGGTCCGGCAGCTACCTGCCGGCGTTCTTCGCGGCGGGCATCATCGGCCTCTACCAGTACTACGGCTTCGAGGCGTGCGGCGACACCGCGGAGGAGGTCGAGGATCCCGGCCGCGTCATTCCGAAGGCCATGCGCCGCACCATCTACATCGGCGGCGCGGCGGCCACGTTCGCGTGCCTGTCACTGCTGCTCGCGGTGCCGGACTTCGGCAGGGTCATCAGCGGTGAGGACGCCGACCCCGTCACGAACGTCCTGACGAACGCGTTCGGCCCGGTCGGGTACAAGATCGTGATCGCGGTCGTGCTGATCTCGTTCCTGTCCTGCACGATGTCGTTGCAAGCCGCGGCCAGCAGGCTGACCTACTCCTACGCCCGCGACAAGATGCTGTTCGGGCACAGGGCACTGGCGAAGTTCAACCCGAAGCGCCACATCCCGCCGTACGCGCTGGCGCTGGCCGGCGTGATCCCCGCGGTCATCGTGGTCGCGTCGATGCTCTCGACGAACGCGCTGGACAAGATCGTCTCGTTCGCGACGCTCGGCATCTACCTGGGCTTCCAGATGGTGGTGTTCGCGGCGCTGCGGGCACGGCTCAAGGGCTGGACGCCGTCGGGCGAGTTCACGCTCGGCCGCTGGGGCCTGGTCGTCAACGTCCTGGCGCTCGCGTACGGCGTCGCGGCGATGGTCAACATGGTGTGGCCGCGCACCCCGGACGCGCCGTGGTACGACAACTACGTCGTGATCCTCAGCGGCGCGCTCGTGGTCGGCATCGGCCTGGTGTACATGGTGATCGCCAAGCCGTTCGGCAACTCCGACGCTGCCGCCGGCGACGCCGTTCCTGTCGAAAGATCAGCTGTCCTGCAGGCGAAGTAGCCTCAACGCGAGCTGCACCTCCAGCACGCGGTCCGGCGTCTGCCAGTCGGCGCCGAGCAACGACGAGACCCGGTCGAGCCGTTGCGTGACCGTGTTGACGTGGAGGTGCAGCTCCGCCTTGGCACGACTGAGGTTGGCGCCGCAGCGGAAGTAGACCTCCAGCGTGTGCACGAGCTCCGTGCCGCGTTCGGTGTCGTAGTCGAGCACCGGCCCCAGCACCGACCGCACGTACCCGGACACGTCCGCGCGGTCGCCCAGCAGCACGCCGACGAACCCGAGGTCGTCCAACGTCGCCGCGTCCTTGTCCCGTCCCAGCTGCCGCAACGCCTTCAGGCACCGCCGCGCCTCCTCGAAGGCCGCCGCGATCGCCACCGGACCGGCGACCGGCCCGCACGCACCGACCGTCGCGTCCAACGCCTTCGCCACATCGCGCATCACGCCGGTGGACGACGACGGCAAGGCCAGCACGACGTCACGGCCACGCGACCCAGCCAGTCCTCTGTGGACCGACGCGTAATGCGTGGCACCGGACAGGTTCCCGTCCGCCACCAGCACGACGTGCGGCTCGGACAGCTCGACACCCACCCGCCGGGCCCGAGCCAGCAGACCGGTGGCGTCGCGGCCGTCCAGGATGTCGGTGATCAGCTCACCACGGACCTTGTTCTCCGCCTCGGCCACGGTTCGCCGCAGCAGCAACAACAACGCCGTCACCGCCGCCGACCGCTCGAACACCCGACGGTCCGCGTCGGAGAGGTCGGGACGGCCTGAGAGCGTGATCCCGCCCAGCAGCTCGGACCCCGCGAGCACCGCGCACACCCACACCTCCCCCACCAGCACCGCACGGCCGTTGGCCCGCACCGCCGGCGATGGCACGGTCTCCAGCACCTCGACCGGCCCGCCGAGCAGCTCCCCCACCGCCGCGGCCACCTCGGCCGAGGAACCGCCGCGCAGCACCAGGTCCGTGAGCCGGTCGTGGGCTTCCTCTGCGCGTTTCATGGCCTCGTTGTGCGACTGGATGGTCGCGAACAACGACGCCGTGTCGATCGCGATGGCCGCGTGGTCGGCCAGCGACTGCAGCAGGGCCACTTCCTCGGGCGGGAACTCGCGCGGGGTCCGGTCGGCCGCGTACAGCACGCCGATGACCTTCGAGTCGAGCTTCAGCGGCACGCCGAGGATCGCGGTGAGGCCCTCGTCGCGCACCGCCGAGTCGATCGGCCGGGTGTGGTTGAAGCGGGCGTCGGCGAAGTAGTCGGAGGTCGAGTACGGGCGCGCGGTCTGCGCGACCAGGCCGCCGAGTCCCTCGCCGAGCCCGAGCCGGACCTTCTGGAACAACGGCGAGAACGACCCGTCCGTCACCCTCATGTAGGTGCCGGCCGGGTCGTTCATCGACAGGTACGAGACGTCCGTCCCGAGCAGCGTCCGCGCTCTGCGCACGATCGAGCGGAGGACCGCGTCCGGGTCGCGCATGCCCGCGAGCTCGGACGCGGTCTCGAACAACGCCGCCAGTTCGGCCTCACGCCGTCGTGTCACACCCCAACCCTGTCACGTTCCTCCAGATCCGCACCACGGGTCTCCCGCGCGGCCAGCACCGCGACCACGGTCAGCACGCACATGGCCACCACGTAGATCGAGATCGGCAGCGACGACCCGTAGGCCTTCAGCAACGCCGTCGCGATCAACGGGGCCAGCGCACCGGCCGCGATCGACGCGAGCTGGTAGCCGATCGAGGCACCCGAGTACCGCACCCGCGTCCCGAACAGCTCGGAGAAGAACGCGCCCTGCGGCCCGTACATGGCGCCGTGCAGCACGAGGCCGACCGTCGTCGCCACGATGATCAGGAACGGGTTCTTGGTGTCCAGCATGGCGAAGAACGCGAACACCCACACCGCCATGCCGGCCGCGCCGACCAGGTAGACCGGCTTGCGCCCGAACCGGTCGGAGAGGTGGCCCCACACCGGGATCGTCACCAGGTGCACCGCCGAGCCGATCAGCACCGCGTTGAGCCCCACCGACTTCGACAGGCCCAGGCCGGTCGTCACGTAGACGAGGATGAACGCCGTGATCACGTAGTACGACACGTTCTCGGCGAGCCGGGCGCCCATCGCGACCAGCACCTCGCGCCAGTGGTCGCGCAGCAGTTCGAGGACCGGCGCCTTCTCCTGCTTCGGCGCCTTCTCCGCCTTCTCCTGTGCGGCCAGGAAGACCGGCGACTCGGACACCTGCAGCCGGATCCACAGCCCGATCACCACGAGCACGCCCGAGAGCAGGAACGGGATCCGCCAGCCCCACGCGAGGAAGTCCGCGTCGGACTGCACCGCGGCCAGGATCGCGAGCACGGCCGTCGCGAGCAGGTTGCCGCCCGGCGCTCCCGCCTGCGGCCACGACGCCCAGAACCCGCGGTGCTTCGCGTCCCCGTGCTCCGACACGATCAGGACGGCCCCGCCCCACTCGCCGCCGAGCGCGAAACCCTGCACCAGCCGCAGCAAAGTCAGCAGCAACGGCGCCAGGACGCCCACCGACGCGTACGTCGGCAGCACGCCCATCAGCATCGTCGCGCCACCCATCAGCAACAGCGACAGCACCAGCAGCTTCTTGCGCCCCAGCCGGTCGCCGAAGTGACCGAAGACCACGCCGCCCAACGGCCGGGCCAGGAAGCCGATCGCGTACGTGGTGAACGCGAGCAGCGTGCCCGTCAGCGGGTCTGCCGTGGGGAAGAACAGCTTGTTGAACACCAGGGCGGCCGCCGAGCCGTAGAGGAAGAAGTCGTACCACTCGACGGTCGTCCCGATGAGCGAAGCGCCTACCACCTTTTTGATCATCGACTACTCCTCATTGAGCGGTCCAGCCGCCGTCGACGGCCAACGACGTGCCTGTGACAAAACTGTTGTCGCACAACCACAGCACGGCGCCGGCGACCTCGGAGGGCTCGATCAGCCGCTTGACCGCGCTGCGCTGGAGGAAGATCTGCGACGTGACGTCGTCCTCACCGATGTCGTGCACGCGCGCCTGGTCCGCGATCTGCTTCTCCACCAACGGGGTCCGCACGTAGCCGGGTGCCACGCAGTTCGACGTGACGCCGAACGGCGCGCCTTCGAGGGCGGCGACCTTGGAGAACCCCTCCAGGCCGTGCTTCGCGGCGACGTAGGCCGACTTGAACGCGGACGCGCGCAGCCCGTGCACGCTGGAGATGTGGACCAAGCGGCCCCAGCCGGCGTCGTGCATGTGCGGCAGGACGTGCCGGGTGAGCCGGAACGCCGCCCCCAGCATCAGCTCGACCATCGCCGAGAAGCGCTCGGCGGGGAACTCGTGGATGGGCGCGACGTGCTGCACGCCGGCGTTGTTGACGAGGATGTCGACCTCGGCAGGCAGGGCGTCGACGGGGCCCGTCAGGTCGGCGACGTGCCCGGTCCCGCCGAGCCCGGCGGCGAGCTCCAGCACCCGCGGGTCGCGGTCGACCAGATGGACCTTCGCGCCCTGGGAGGCCAGCGCCTCGGCGCAGGCCAGGCCGATGCCGCTCGCGGCTCCGGTGACCAGCGCGGTGTGACCCGTGACACTCGACATGACCGGAAACGGTAGGCGTCACAGGCCGTGATCAACATGTGGCGGCCCCACACAACGCCTGGTCACGCGGTGGCTTTAGCCACCATTTAGCGCCGAGCGGGGATAGATCGCAAAAGTTTGGGTACAGGGGCGTAAGCTCCCGTCACCTGAACGGGGGAAGATCGCTAGAGGGGGAACCACCATGTCCACCACACCCATTTACGACGACCTCCTGCGCGAGCTCGACGAGATCGCGCAGGAGGCCGGTTTGACCAGCTCGGAGCCCACTCCCGAGCCTGCCGAGTAACTACTTCGGGGGAGCGATCAGCTCGGCGGGCACCGGCTCGTCCTTGCTGATCAGGTCGAAGAGCTGCGAGGCCTTCTCCTTGTTCCACTGCACGACCGAGCCCGCACCGGGCACCGTCGGCGTGGACCCCACCGGCACCGTGCCGCTCGTCGCCTCGCTCATGTTGAGCGCGACGCTCGCGAGGTGCCACACGTGGTCGTCGTCGTTGACCGACACCGCACCCGAGGCCGCGTTCATCAGCGGCACGAGGCGGAACGGGTTCGCGAGCGTGGCCGGGCTCTTGACCTTGGCGAACAACGCCGACAGGAACTTCCGCTGGTTCTGCACGCGCTGCAGGTCGGCGGTCGCGAACGCGCGCGTCCTGACGAAGCCGAGCGCCTGCGGCCCGTCGAGCTCCTGGCAGCCGGCGGGCAGGTCGATGCCGGCCAGCGGGTCCTTGATCGGCTCGTCGAGGCACATGTCGACACCGCCGACCGCGTCCACCATGTCGGAGAACCCGCCGAAGCCGATCTCCATGTAGTGGTCGATCCGCACGCCGGTCGCGCCCTCGACGGTCTTCACGAGCAGCTGCGGGCCGCCGAACGCGTACGCGGCGTTGACCTTGTTGCGGCCGTTGCCCTCGATCGCGACGTAGGAGTCGCGCGGGATCGACAGCAGCACGGGCTTCGCGGCGCTGTTGTCCGGCAGGTGCAGCATCATGATGGTGTCGGTGCGCCGACCGGCCGCGTCACCGGTGGCGAGCGCGTCCTTCTGCTCCTGCGTCAGGCCTTCGCGCGCGTCCGACCCGACGAGCAGCCACGTGGTACCCGCCGTCTCGGCGGGACGGCCCTCGTAGTCCGGCAGCGCGTTGATCCGGGTCAGCGTCGAGTCGACGTAGAACCCGAACCCGACGGCACCCAGAACCAGGACGAGCAGCAGCACCAGGATGATGCGTCCAGGACGCCGCTTCTTCCGCACCGGCCGCTGCGGCGGCATGGGACGCCGCGGCTGCTGGTAGCCGTGGTGATACCCAGCGCTCATGTGTCGCCAACCCCGATCGCTTTAGTTTCGCTTTGCACCTAGGGACGCGAGTCGTCCGTCCAGGTTGCGAGGAAACCTACCGGGGCGGCAGCACCAACGCCTCGAACAGGCGGTTGACCTCGGCAGACGGGTCGTCGGTGAATCCCGTGTGCGCGGGCGAGGTCTGCACGATGGTGCTGCGCGGCGCCGTGAGCCACCGGAACCGCTGCCCGGTGGAGGTCTTGCTGACCGGCCCGGCGTCGGCGGTGCCGGCGCACGAGCTCGTGAGGTGCGCCAGGCTGCTTTCGAGCGTCTCGACGTCGAGCCGCGGGTCGAGCGCCCGCAACCGGTCACCGTCCACATAGGTCTTGGCGCACAGGAAGTCGAGCGCCCGGCAGTAGACGATGACGCCGACGTTCATGAACTCGCCGCGCTCCTGCCGCGGTACGGCCCGCAGCAGCGCGTACTCAAACACGTGCGGCACGCGCGGCCTCCAGCGAGTCGACCCAGCCGCGGTGCGCGAGGCGGTAGGTGAAGAAGTCCTTGTAGCGCTGCCGCAACTCGGCGGGATCGCCTTCGAGCCACTCGTCCGGCACGAGCGCGAGCACCTCGTCGAGCAGCTCCGGGGTGACCGCCGCCGCCAGCTGAGCGTCCACTTCGGACAGCGCGGCCGCGTTCGGCAGCATCGCGTGGTCGGACGGGTCGAACCGGAACTCCTTGGTGGCGGGCCGGTCCTCGCTCCACGAGTAGTGGAAGTACAGCGAGGCGCCGTGGTCGATCAGCCACGGTTCGCGGTGCCACAGCAGCATGTTCGGGTTGCGCCAGCTGCGGTCCACGTTCAGCACGAGGGCATCGAACCACAGCAGCCGCGTCGCCAGATCGGTGCCGGGGTCGCGCACGACGGGGTTGAAGTCGAACGAGCCCGGCAGGTAGTCGAGACCCAGGTTCAGCCCGCCGCTGGCCTTCAGCAGCTCCTGGACCTCCTGGTCGGGTTCCGCGCGCCCCAGCTCGGGGTCGAGGTGCACGAGCACGATCTCGGGTATGCGGAAGCCCAGCCGCCGCGCGAGCTCGCCGACGACGATCTCGGCGACCAGGACCTTCACGCCCTGCCCGGCGCCGCGGAACTTCACCACGTACATGCCCAGGTCGTCGGCCTCGACCAGGCCCGGCATCGACCCGCCCTCGCGGAACGGGGTCACGTACCGGGTGGCCGTGACCTCCCTCAGAAGACTCCCTGCCACATTCACCGGCGCATGATCACACGAACACCCGCCCGAAGCCGAACAGGATTCGGGCGTAGGCGGCCTGACCTGCCTTGTTCGGGTGGTAGGAGTCGCCGACCGGGTTGGTGAGCCCGTTCATCCACGGCTCCACCGCGCACACACCGTGGTCCGCAAACGCTTCCCTCGGGTCCACGAACCGAGCCCCGGCTAGTGCAGCCGCCTGGGAGACGACCGCCGCCAGCTCGTCGGCGGCGTCGTTCAACGCCATCCGCTTGGCACCGGACATCACCCGGCAGCGGTCGTCCGGTGTGAACAGCCGCGGGTACCCGACCACCACGAGCTGGGCACGCGGCGCGGCAGCACGGATCGCCGCGTAGGTGGAGTCGAGCCGCGAAGGCAACGAGGAGCGGGTGAACTCCCGCGCCTCGGACACCCGCGAAACACACGCGCGGTCGCCGTTCAGCGTGCAGGTGGTCAGCACGTCGGCGAACCCGAGGTCGTTGCCGCCGATCGTGATCGTGACCAGCGAAGTGGCCGGGGTCAGCGCGCGGAGCTGCGGCCGCAACGAACGGGTGGTCGCGCCGCTGCACGCCAGGAACTCGAACGACGTGAACTCCGCGCCCCGCAACGCCGGATACGCGTTCGAGCTGCGGCGGCACGCCCCGTCCAGGTAGGCGCCGGCACCCGCACCGGACGCGTAGGAGTCGCCGAGTGCGACGTACTCCGGTGCGATCGGCGCGGGCGCCAGCAGTGCGACCGCGAGTACCCCAGCCAAGAAACCCATGTGTGCCGGAGTACCAGCGTCCACACAGGACCGGGAAGGGCGTTAGCCCAGTCGGGTGGGCAGCACGCAGACCGGGATCTCGGTCTTCAGCGGCGTGCCGGACGGCGTGATCTTGCCGGTCGCGCGGTCGACGGCGAACGACGTGACCAGGTTGGAGTTCTGGTTGGCGGCGAACAGGAACGACCCGGTCGGGTCGAACGTGATGTGCCGCGGGTACTTGCCGCCGACGGACGTGTGGCCGACCAGGGCCAGCCCGGCGCCGTCGACCGCGAAGTGCGCCACGCTGTCGTGGCCGCGGTTCGACACGTAGACGTGCTTGCCGTCGGACGAGACCAGCACCTCGGCCGGGTAGTTGCGCTCGGCGCCCTCGGGCGCGGTCTTGAGCACCTGCCCCGGCGTGAGCTTCCCGTCGGCGTAAGCGCAGCTCACGACGGTCGAGTCCAGCTCGTTCGCGACGTACGCGGTCTTGCCGCTCGGGTGGAACGCGATGTGCCGCGGCCCGGCGCCGGGCGCGAGCTTCGCCGTCGAGACGAGCTGGAGCCGGCCGGTGAAGGAGTAGAAGAACACCGAGTCGGCGCCCAGGTCGACCGCCGCCGCGTACTTGCCGGCCAGGTCGAACACGATGTGGTGCGCGTGCGGGCCCGCCTGGCGGTCCGGGTCGGGTCCCGAGCCCTGGTGCTGCACCTTCTGCGTGCGCGCGCCGAGGCTGCCGTCGGCGTTGACCGGGAAGACGCTCAGCGAGCCGGACGAGTAGTCGGCCGTGATCAGGTACTTCCCGGACGGGTCGAGCGTCAGGTGGCACGGGTCGGCGCCGCCGGTCGCCTGCTTGTTGATCACCTTCAGCGTGGCCGCGTTGATCGACGTGACCTCGCCGGAGGAGTTCTCGTTGACGGCGTACAGGAACCGGCCGTCCGCGGACTCGACCACGAACGACGGGTTGACCACGCCGGAGATGACGCCCGTCTTGGCGAGCCGGCCGGTCGAGGTGTCGTACGTGCCGATGCCGATGCCCTTGGCGCCGCCGCTCCACGTCGTGTACGCGCCGAAGAACACTCTCTTCGTGGCAGGTGCCGCCTCAGCGGTTCCTCCGGTCATCAGCAGTCCAGCTCCCACGCCCATGGCTCCGAGAAAACGTCGCCGGTCCACACCCACGTCCGCACCTCCGGTAGTTCGTCGGCGGCGGCGCGATCCACACTGGCCTAGACCACTGCGGCGATGCAACAGGCGCGTCGAAGATTGCGTCTAGCGCAACGGGTCGTTCGACACCAGCCTGGCCTTCTCGGCTTCGAGGTCGTACGCGGGCGGCGGGAACTTCGGGTCCATCTCGCGCAGGGTCTCGAGCAGCAGCCGGCTGATCGCCCAGTTCCGGTACCACTTGCGGTCGGACGGCACGGCGTACCAGGGCGTGTCCGAGCAGGTCCGCAGCGCCTGCGTGTAGGCCTCCTGGTACTTCGACCACTTCGACCGCACGTCGATGTCGGCCGGGTTGTACTTCCAGTTCTTGCGCGGGTCGTCGAGGCGGGCGAGCAGCCGTTCCTTCTGGACCTCCGGCGAGATGTGCAGGAAGCACTTGACGAGCGTGGTGCCGGTGTCGGCGAGCTCCCGTTCGAACGCGTTGATCTCCTTGTAACGCCCGCGCAGCTCCGCGGCCGTGATGAGACGTTCTACTTTGGGCACGAGGACGTCCTCGTAGTGCGACCGGTCGAACGCGCCGATGCGGCCCTTCTCGGGCAGGACCTTGCGGATGCGCCAGAGGTAGTGGTGCCGCAGCTCGGCGGCGGTCGGCTTCTTGAACGACGCGATGTGCACGCCCTGCGGGTTCACCAGGCCGACGACGTGACTGATCACGCCACCCTTGCCGGAGGTGTCCATGCCCTGCAGCACCAGCAGCACCGCGCGGGAGCTCTCCGCGTACAGCGCCTCCTGCAGGGTGTCCAGCTCGGTCCCGGTGGCGGCGAGGTCCTCCGCCGCCTCCTTCTTGTTCTTGGGACCGATCGGGCGGCCGGCGGGGTCGAGGGTGGAGAGGTCCACCTCGTCGAGCCGCAGGGCATCACGAACCGACTTCTTCGCCATCATCAGACCGTAGCGATTCACCGCTGATTCCGCCCGCTGTGCAAAGAACTGCCACGGACGGATGAATATGCGCAACGAACTGAGGCCGTGCGCAACGCTTGACGGCTGAATTCGCTTGTAGACGCACCTAGCCTTGGAGGATGACCGCCATCGCTGAGCACACCGCCACCACCAGCGCTGACTTCATCAACCTCGACGAAGAGTGGAGCACCCACAACTACCACCCGCTGCCGGTGGTGCTCTCGCACGGCGAGGGGGCGTGGGTCACCGACGTCGAGGGCCGCCGCTACCTCGACTTCCTGTCCGGCTACTCGTCGCTCAACTTCGGGCACCGCCACCCCGCCCTGGTGGCCGCCGCCGTCGAGCAGCTCGGCCGCGTCACACTGACCAGCCGCGCGTTCCACCACGACCAGTTCGGCCTGTTCTGCCGCGAGCTCGCGACGCTGACCGGCACCGAGATGGTCCTCGCGATGAACTCCGGCGCCGAGGCCGTCGAGTCCGCGATCAAGGTCGCGCGCAAGTGGGCCTACCGGGTCAAGGGCGTGCCGGAGGGCACCGCCGAGATCATCGTCGCCGGGTCGAACTTCCACGGCCGCACCACGACGATCGTGTCGTTCTCGACCGACGAGACCGCGCGCAACGACTTCGGCCCGTTCACGCCCGGCTTCAAGGTCGTCAAGTACGGGGCGCTGGACGAGGTCGAGTCGGCCATCTCGCCGCGCACCGCCGCCGTGCTGATCGAGCCGATCCAGGGCGAGGCCGGCGTCGTCGTGCCGCCCGCCGGGTACCTCGCGGGCGTCCGCCGCCTGTGCGACGAGAACAACGTCCTGATGATCGCCGACGAGATCCAGTCCGGGCTCGGCCGCACCGGCGAGCTGTTCGCGCTCGACCACGAGGGCGTGCGCGCCGACCTCTACACGCTCGGCAAGGCCCTCGGTGGCGGCATCCTGCCGGTGTCCGCGGTGGTCGGGTCGCGCGCGGTGCTGGGCGTGCTCAAGCCCGGCGAGCACGGGTCGACGTTCGGCGGCAACCCCCTCGCGTGCGCCGTCGGGCGGGCGGTCGTGCGGCTGCTGGAGACCGGTGAGTTCCAGGAGCGCTCGCGCGAGATGGGCGACCACCTGCACGCGGAGTTGAACAAGCTCGTCGGCCACGGCATCGCCGAGGTGCGCGGGCGCGGGCTGTGGGCCGGTGTCGAGATCGCGCCGGGCGGTCCCGTCGGCCGTGCGGCGTCCGAGGCGTTGTCGGTGCGCGGGGTGCTGTGCAAGGAGACGCACGCGTCCACGCTGCGGGTGGCGCCGCCGTTGGTGATCACGCGGGACGAGATCGACCTGGGTGTGCAAGCGATTGCGGAAGTCGTTCGTCCCGATTTGGGGTGATTTACGCGCCTGGCCAGGTCACAAATGCGGCGGACGAGCCACGTACTTCGTCCGCCGCATGCATCATGACTCGTATGGGTGAAAGGGTGCGTGCCAAGGCCGCTGCGGCACTGGGTCGTTGGGTGGAGCCGGACGAGGTCTACGCGGAGGGGCGCGCGCTGCGGTCCGAAGTGGACTTCAAGGCGCACCGGGCGATGTCGCTCGCCGCATCGCGCCCGTCCGTGCTGGAGTTCCTGCGCGCCAGCAACGAGGGCCGGCTGGAGCACCTGATCCCGCTGCGGGTCGGCCGGATGCTCG
This sequence comes from Lentzea sp. NPDC059081, assembly GCF_042738015.1. NCBI lineage: Bacteria > Bacillati > Actinomycetota > Actinomycetes > Pseudonocardiales > Pseudonocardiaceae > Lentzea > Lentzea sp. NPDC059081. The sequence continues at coordinate 85,398 of NZ_JBHYGW010000022.1, read as the reverse complement.
AGAACCCGTTCGCGTTCTTCCGCGGCTCGGCGGGCCTGCAGGCGGGCGACCTCGCCGCCGGGTGCGCGACGGGCCTTCACGCTCAGTTGTGCGGTGATGCACACGCCGCGAACTTCGGCCTCTACGGCACGCCCGAGGGCCAGATCGTCATGGACATCAACGACTTCGACGAGACGCTGCCCGGCCCGTGGGAGTGGGACCTGAAGCGGCTCGTGGCGTCGCTGGTGCTGGCGGGCCGCGTCGGCGGCGTGTCGGACAAGGGCTGCCGCGACGCCGCCGAGGACGCCGTCAGCGCCTACCGGAGCACGATCAAGCACCTCGCCGAGATCCCGTTCATGGACTCGTGGACCGCGCTCGGCGACGAGTCGACGCTGTCGAAGGTCAAGGCCGACGACCTGATCAACGACTTCTCCAAGGCCGCCGAGAAGTCCCGCAAGAACACCAGCGCCCGCTTCGCCGCGAAGTGGACCGCGCACGACGGCGAGAAGTGGCGGTTCGTCACGAACCCGCCGACGTTCACCGAGGTCACGCAGAAGACGGCGGACGCGGTGATCGGCGCGCTGCCGTCCTACGTGGACACCCTGCGCGAGTCCCGCCGGAACCTGATCATGCGCTACGGCGTCTCGGACGTGGCGTTCCGCGTCGTCGGCACCGGCAGCGTCGGCCTGCGCAACTACCTGGTCCTGCTGCACGGCAACGGCACCGAGGCCCTCGTCCTGCAGGCCAAGGAGGCCCGGCCGTCGGCGTTGCAGCCGTTCCTCGACGTCGACCCCGCCAAGCACGAGGGCAAGCGGATCGTGCACGGCGCACGGCTCGTGCAGGCCGAGACGGACATCCTGCTCGGCTGGACGACCATCGAGGGCCGGCACTTCATCGTGCGCCAGTTCCGCAACCGCAAGGGCGAGATCGACGCGACCACGCTGAAGCGCGACGACCTCGACGACTACGGCCGCTTCGCCGGTGCTCTGCTGGCCCGCGCGCACACCCGGTCGCTGGACCCGCGGCTGCTCGCCGGGTACTTCCAGAACGGCGGCGGCAACGACCTGGACGAGGCCTTCGCGAAGTACGCGTTCGACTACGCCGACCAGACCGAGGCGGACTACGAGGAGCTGACTCGTCTGGTCAAGGCCGGGAAGCTGCCCGCGCACGTCGAAGAGGACCGCTGACGCGGCGGAGGATCGCTTCCGACACGAGCCACAACGTGACGGCATCGAGCACGTGCCGCTCGAAGTGGGTGGCGATCGGGACGGCTGCCGCACAGCGGTTCGTCGAGGGTGCGGAGCGTGAGCGACACCGCTGACACGGCCCTCCGCTCCGCGCGGAATCGATTCCGACTGACCGGCCCCCTGGGGGGCGCGAGTCCCCACTCCTATCGTCTCAGGCAGGTCTGACAGTTCCGGGGCGCTCGACGGGCCGTGGTCGCCGGGTGGGACGAAGCGAGGGCGGCCACTGAGCCGACACCCAGCGGCGGCCGTGATGGTCACGCCGACTGATCAGCTCACGAACCCGCGCCGCACCCGTCCAGGGCACCGGTGAGCTGGGTGGCGAGCGTGGGGAAGCTCAGGCTCGCGAGGCCGACCAGTGCGAGCAGGCTCGGCGGTGCCTCGGCCCACCGGCCGGGACCGAGGCGTTCGCAGCAGGCGTCGACCGACACGCCAGCGGTTCTACCGCAGCGAGATGAGCGGAGATCGTGCTTAACCTGGCCAGGTGAAGATCCGTCGCGCCGCCTCCCCCGACGACGTGGTCGCCGCCGCGCACCTGTTCGACGCGCCGCCGCGGCCGGACTCGACCGCGCGGTTCCTGGCGCAGGACCACAGCCACCTGCTGATCGCCTACGTCGGCGACGTGCCGGCCGGGTTCGTGTCCGGGATCGAGACGACGCACCCCGACAAGGGCACCGAGATGTTCCTCTACGAGCTGGGCGTGGACGACCGGTTCCTGCGCCGCGGCATCGGAACGGCGCTGGTCGAGGCGCTGCGCAGCCTCGCGGCGGAACGCGGTTGCTACGCGATGTGGACCGGCACCGCCGCGGGCGACACGGCGGCGCAGGCCACCTACAAGAAGGCCGGCGGGTCGATCTACGACGGCGCCTTCGTCAGTTGGGAGCTGTGACCTCGGCAAGCAGGGCGTGCCAGGCGCCGGCCGAGAAGGCGAGGGTCGCGGCCGGGTTCTTGGAGTCGCGGACCAGTGCGTTCCACGCGAGCGAGACCTCGACGCAGTCGCTGTTGACCGTACCGTCGCTGTAGCTGCTCTTACGCCAGGTCCGTTCGCGATCCATTGGAGTCCTCTCGCAGCCTGCTGACGTACTCCATCAGCTTCCTCCGAGATTGTTCCGGATCCAAGGCGACGGCATCCAGCCGCTGAAAGACCTTCCGCGTTCGCTTGATCGCGGCGGGATCCTGCGCGAACACCATGGCTGCCTCGGTCGACCCGTAGGACACCGGTGACGCCTTCTCGAACTCGTACAGCGAGCACTTCGACAACAGCGCGGCCGTCATGACATTGGCCGGGACGATCCTCAGCACGTGGGTGCGGTGGAGAAGGCGCAGGTACTGGTCCTCCATCACCTGTGCCGTCCCCAGCCGCACCTGGAGAGCGAGCTCGTGGAGGTAGAAGACGCACTCCGGGCGGTTCGGCCTCCGCATGATCGTCTGCCGCTCGACGCGCAGTTCGATGCCCCTCTTGATGTTCTCCGGCGTCTCGACACCTCTCTCGACGAACAGTTCGTGCGCGTACGGAACCGTCTGCAGCAGCCCGGGCATCATCAGGACGTCGTAGGTGGTGATCTTCGTGGCCGCCGACTCCGTCATGGAGAGCGTGCGCAGCTCGTCCGGGACCTGCACGAAGTACAGGTCGAACGCGTGCCGGTAGCGGCGGCGGAACTCCTCGAAGAAGTCGACGTCCTTGCCGCACAGCGTCAGGTACTGCACCAGGTCGATCTCGCTCGCGCGCGCCCGTCCGTGCTCGATGTTGGAGACCTTGCTGGGGTCCCAGCCGAGCTGGACGGCGAGCGCGCGGCCGGTGAGCCCGGTGCCGGACTCGCGCAGGTGGCGCAGCTCGTCGCCCAGGTCCCTGCTGTACGCGGTGGAGATGGTCATTCCGCCGACGCTAGGGCTTGAAGTCAGTCCCAGAAGGGGCTCGTTCGGGTGAAAACTAGGTCCACACCGGTTCGTCCACTTCGGACACCTTGCCGTCGGCCCTGAAGTGCAGGAAGCGGTCGAACGACTTGGCGAACCACCGGTCGTGCGTGACGGCGACGACGGTGCCCTCGAAGTCGTTCAGGGCGTTCTGCAACGCCTCCGCGGAGGCGAGGTCGAGGTTGTCGGTCGGTTCGTCGAGCAGGAGCAGCGTCGCTCCGGACAGCTCCAGCAGCAGGATCTGGAACCGGGCCTGCTGGCCGCCGGACAGGTTCTCGAAGCGCTGGTCACCGGCCTTGTCGAGGCCGTAGCGGCTCAGCACGGACATGGCGGCGCCGCGGTCCTTGCCCGACCGCCGGCCGTCGCCGTGCCAGAGGATGTCGACGAGCGTGCGGCCGAGCCATTCCGGGTGCTCGTGGGTCTGTGCGAACAGGCCGGGCACTACGCGCGCGCCGAGTTTCCACGCGCCCGTGGTGCGGACGTCGTCGCCGCCGAGCAGTCGCAGGAAGTGGCTCTTGCCGGAGCCGTTGGAGCCGAGCACCGCGACGCGGTCGCCGAAGAAGATCTCCTGCGAGAACGGCTTCATCAAGCCGGTGAGTTCGAGCTGTTCGCACGTGATCGCGCGCACGCCCGTGCGTCCGCCCCGAAGGCGAGGGGTGACCTTCTCGTCCGAGGGGATCTCCGGAGGAGGACCGGCGTCCTCGTAGCGTTGGAGGCGTGCGGCCATCACGCGGTACTTCTGCGCCATCACTTCGGAGGACTTGGCCTGTTGCTGGAGGGTGCGCACGAGTTCCTTGAGGCGTGCGTGCTCTTCGTTCCAACGGCGGTGGTCTTCGAGGAGCTTCTCGATGCGTTTGGCGCGGGCGGTGTGCCAGGTGGCGAACGAGCCGGCGTGCGTCCAGGCGGAGTGCGCCTCGACGGTGACGACGTGGGTGGCGGCACTGGCCAGCAGCTCGCGGTCGTGGCTGACGACGAAGACGGCCTTGTCGGTGGCCTTCAGGCGGTCCTCGAGCCAGCGCTTGCCGGGGACGTCGAGGTAGTTGTCAGGCTCGTCGAGCAGGAGGACCTGCTCCTGGCCGCGCAGGAGCGTTTCGAGGACCAGGCGTTTCTGCTCGCCGCCGGAGAGCGTGCGGACCTCACGGAACCGTGCGCGGTCGTAGGGCAGGCCCAGTGCGGCGACCGTGACGGTGTCCCAGAGCACCTCGACGTCGTAGCCGCCGGCCTCGCCGTAGCCGGTGAGGGCGTTGGCGTAGCGCATCTGGGCGGCTTCGTCGTCGGTGTCCATCAGCGCGAGCTCGGCGTCGTCGAGCTCTTGAGCGGCGGTCCGCAACGCCGGAGGGGCGACGGACAGCAGCAGGTCGCGCACGAGTGAGTCGTCCCGGACCGAGCCGATGAACTGCGGCATCACCGCGAGTCCACCCTGCACGTGCACGCTGCCCTGTTTGGGGGTGAGCTCGCCCGACAGGATCCGTTGCAGCGTCGTCTTGCCCACGCCGTTCGCGCCCACGAGCGCGACCACGGTCCCGCCGCTCACCTTGAACGAGACGTCGCGGAACAGCTCCCTGCCGTCGGGAAGTGCGTACGCGAGCCCGTTCGCCTCCAGATAACCCACGCCGGAGATGATCGGGGTCTCCGGCCGCGATGACCAGCGAGTTACGGGTTACCGCAGGCGCAGCGGGTACTTCCTGAACACCAGCACACCCGCTGTGACCAGCAGGCACTGGAACGCGGGACCGAACGCTCCGATCACCATCAGCAGCACCGTGAGGCCGCCGAAGACGAGCAGGAGGGAGTAGAACAGCCACGGCCGCACCTGACGGTTCATGGTGCGGGCGAGTCTCGGTTCGTCCGCCAACAACCGCTGCTCGATCTCCTCGAGCGAGCGGCGCTCGGCTTCACTCAGCATGGGTGCCTCCGGGGGACGTCGGGACGTCATCATTCCCACTCGTCACCAGTGGATACTCGAACGTCGCCGGAGTCAAACCCTCGACAGCGCGACCAAACGGCTGACAGCTCGCAGATACTTCTTCCGGTAGCCGCCGTTGAGCATCTCGTCGGTGAACAACTCCGACAGCGGGCGGCCCGACACGGCGACCGGGACGTCGCGGTCGTAGAGGCGGTCGCCGAACGCCACGAGCCGCAGTCCGACGTTCTGGTCGGGTGCGGGCTTGACGTCCTTGAGGTGCACCGCGGTGACGCCGTCGAGCAGCCGGCCGTACTTCGACGGGTGGATGCGGGCGAGGGCCGCGCACAGCTCGTCGAAGTCGTCGATGGTCGAGCCCTGGGTGTTCGCGGCCCTGGTCTCGAGGTCGGCGGTGGCCATCGGCGCCGGGGCGTCGGGCAGGCCGCGGTGGCGGTAGTCGGGGCCGTCGACGCGCACGACGTCGAACTTCGAGGACATCGACTGGATCTCGCGCAGGAAGTCGGCGGCGGCGAACCGGCCCTCGCCGAGCTTGTCGGGGAGCGTGTTCGAGGTGGCGGCGACGTGCACGCCCTGGGCGGTCAGCTCCTTGATCAGGCGCGTGACCAGCATGGTGTCGCCGGGGTCGTCGAGCTCGAACTCGTCGATGGCGAGCAGCTTGTGGCCGCTCAGCCGCTTCACGGCCTCGGGGAAGGTCAGGACGCCGACGAGGTTCGTCAGCTCGACGAACGTGCCGTACGCCTTGGGGCCCGGCACGGCGTGCCAGAGGCTCGCGAGGAGGTGGGTCTTGCCGACGCCGAAGCCGCCGTCGAGGTAGAGGCCGAGCTTGCCCTCGTCGTCGGCCCTGCCGCCGAACAGCGACCACTTCTTGCGCTTGACGCTGACGCGGGCGGCGAACAGGCGGCCGGCCTCGACGGCGGCGGCCTGGCTGGGCTCGTCCGGGTTCGGGAGGTAGGTGTCGAAGCTGACGGTGTCGAACCTCGGCGGAGGTACCAGGCCCTCGATCAGTTCGTCGGCACCGATCTGGGGATCCCGGTCGGACAAGCGCATGCCCGCACCCTATCGGCGTGATGGGATGGGTTCGTGCAGATGTTGTGGCCCTCACCGGGCGTTGAGATGACCGACACAGACCTGGTGGAGCTCTACTCCTCCGAGTCGGGCGTCACGGCGAACTTCGTGTCCAGCGTGGACGGTTCGGTGTCGGTCGAGGGACGCTCCGCCGGCCTCGGCTCCCCCGCCGACAAGAAGATCTTCTCGCTGGGGCGCGAGCTCGCGGACGTGGTGCTGGTGGGCGCCGGGACCGTGCTGGCGGAGGGGTACCGGGGTGCGCGGCGGGAACGGCCGCTGCCGATCGCCGTGGTGACCGCGCGGGGGTCGCTGACGCCGGACCTGCCGCTGTTCACGGACACCGCGGTGCCGCCGATCGTGATCACCTGCGCGGCCGCGTCGTTGCCCGCTCTGCCCGCCGAGGTGATCGTCGCGGGTGACTCCGAGGTGGATCTCCCGCTGGCGGTGTCGGAGCTGGCGGCACGGGGTCTGCACAAGGTCGACCTGGAGGGCGGGCCGCGGTTGTTCGGGGCCATGGTCGCCGCCGGGCTGGTCGACGCGCTGAACCTGACCGTGGCGCCGTTGCTGGCCGTGGGCGAGGCCTCGCGGATCGCCACGGGCCCCGTGGTGCCGCCGGTCGATCTCTCGCTGGCGTCGGTGCTGCGTGCCGACGACGTGCTGTTGCTGCGCTACCAGCGGCGAAATTCCAGTTGAAGAGGCAGGATGTCGGCGTGGACCTTCCGCTGACACCGCCGCTGCAGCCGATGCTCGCCACCGCGGTGGACGGCATCCCCGACGCCGCGGACCTGCTGTTCGAGCCGAAGTGGGACGGGTTCCGCTGCGTGGTGTTCCGCGCGGGGGACGAGGTGTTCCTGCAGTCGCGCAGCGGCAAGCCGCTCAACCGGTACTTCCCCGAGGTCGTGGCGTCGATGCTCGACGTGCTGCCCGAGCGCGTGGTCGTGGACGGCGAGCTCGTGGTGGCGAAGAACGACGAGCTGGACTTCGACGCGTTGTCCGAGCGCATCCACCCGGCGGCGTCGCGGGTGACGATGCTGGCGGAGTCGACGCCGGCCACGTTCGTCGCGTTCGACCTGCTCGCGCTCGGCTTCGAGGTGCTGCTGGAGAAGCCGACCGTGGAGCGTCGTGCGGCGTTGCTGGAGCTGCCGGGTCTCAACGTCACGCCCGCGACGACGTCCGTGGAGACGGCCCGGCAGTGGTTCACGCTGTTCGAGGGCGCCGGGCTGGACGGCGTGATGGGCAAGCCGTCCGACGGCCCGTACACGCCGGGCAAGCGGTCGATGATCAAGGTGAAGCACGCGCGGACCGCCGACGTGGTGCTGGCCGGGTTGCGCTGGCACAAGGACACCGAGCCGGGGACGGCCGTCGGGTCGTTGCTGCTCGGGGTGTACGACTCGTCGGACGTGCTGCACCACATCGGGGTGTGCGGGTCGTTCAAGGCGGCGGAGCGGCGGTCGCTGGCTTCCGAACTCGCCCCGTTGATCACCGCTGACGACGACCACCCGTGGGCACACCCCGTTGCGGGCCAAAGGATTCCCGGCGAGATCAACCGGTGGCGCGGCAAGCAGGCCGAGTACGTGGCGTTGCGGCCCGAACGGGTGCTGGAGATCCACTACACGCAGACCGAGGGCGACGCGCCGGTGCGGTTGCGGCACAACGGCCAGTTCGCGCGGTGGCGTCCGGACCGCGAACCGTTGTCGTGCCGCTACGACCAGCTGGAGATCCCGGCCCGCTACGACGTGGCGTCGGTGCTGAAGGGCGAGCTGCGGGCTCGTTAGGCCTCGGGTTTCGCCGATCTCGTCGCACCGACCGACGCGATCACGACGCAGCAGATCGCGACCCACTGGACCGGTGCGAGGAACTCCCCGAGCAGGACGAGACCCGCCACCGCGGCGACCGCCGGCTCCAGTGACATGAGAATGCCGAACACGCGTGCGGGCATGCGCCGCAACGCTTCCAGTTCCAGCGAGTACGGCAGCACCGACGACATCAGGCCGACCACCACCGCGGCGGCCAGCACGACCGGGTCGAGCAACGCCGTGCCCGCGGACGTGACGCCGAACGGCAGTGCGATCACGGCACCCACCGCCATCGCGAGCGCGAGGCCCTTGCCGTCGCTGGTGGTGCTGCCGAGCTTGGCCGTGACGAGGATGTACGCGGCCCACAACCCGCCCGCGGCCAGCGCGAAGAGCACGCCCGTCCACAGCAGACCGCCCTCGACGCGGGTGAGCAGCACCACGCCCGCTCCCGCGAGCAGCACCCACAGCCCGTCGAGCCAGCGCCGTGAGCCCGCGACGGCCACCGCGAGCGGGCCGAGGAACTCGATGGTGACGGCGGCGCCGAGCGGGATGCGTTCGATGGCGGAGTAGAAGCAGAGGTTCATCGCCGCGAGCACGACGCCGTAGGTGAGGACGACGGTGAGCGTGCGGCGGTCGAGTCTGAGGGACGGCCGCCAGATCGCCAGCAGCACGACCGCGGCCACGAGCAGGCGCAACGTGACGATGCCGATCGCGCCCGCCGTGGCGAAGAGCTGCTTCGCGACGGCCGCGCCGACCTGGACGCTGACGATGCCGAGGAGCACGAGAGCCGTCGGCGGGACGCCGCCCAGGAGCCTGGCGACGGGAAGCCGATCAGCGTGGGACATGTGCCCCATCCTTGCTCACCTCTCGTTTACCTTGCTCGTGCGAGGCTTCAGTTCCCGGATCGTGAACGAGAGTGAGGACTTCTGTGCGTCGCGCTGCCTTGGCCCTACTGGCAGTGAGCGTGCTGGCTGCGTGCAGCGCGGGACCCTCGACCCGGCCGGTGATCGCCGTGCGGGGTGAGGAGAACGGGCCGGTCGACCAGAGCACGCTCGCGGGGCCGCAGCCCGTGCCCCCGCTGGACGAGTACAAGAAGGACTCGCTCGCGTGGGCGCCGTGCAACGAGCAGATGAAGGACCGTCTCGGCGGTGACGCACCGCAGGGCGACCTGACCTACGAGTGCTCGCGCATGTCCGCCGTGCTCGACCCGCCGGGACGTCCCGGCCGCGGCACGATCGGCATCGCGCTGATGCGCGTGGGTACCGGCAAGAGCGCGTTGGTCGTGGTGAACGACCCCGGTGGCGAGCCCGGCACGGTGAAGGCGGCCCGGCTCGCGGCGGCGTTGCCGAAGGAGATCCTCAGCACGTACACGCTGATCGGCGTGGACCGCCGCGGCACGGGCCGGTCGGACGGCTTGGCGTGCGTCCCGATGGGGACGCGTGCGCAGCTCGTCGAGTACGACCCCGTGTCGACCGAGCAGTCGAACCTGGTCGTCGCGGCCGGTGAGGCGTCGCAGGAGTGCGTGCTGGACCTCGAGGGCAGGCTGACCGCGTTCGACTCGTGGCGCGCGGCCGCCGACCTGGAACGCCTCCGCGACTACCTGGGCACCGACCGCCTGAACGCGATCGGCCTGGGCGAGGGCTCGCGGGTGATCACGACCTACGCCCAGCGCTACCCGAACCGCATCGGCCGCACCGTCCTCGACGGCGCCCCGGACCCGACGCTGGACCAGGTGGGCGTCCTGGAGTCCCGCGCGGTCGCCGCCGAGGCGACGCTCGAGGCGTTCGCGCGCGACTGCAAGATCCGCACCTGCGCCCTGACGAACCCGCGCGAGGACGTGCAGGCCCTGCTGACCCAGCTGCGCACGACCAGGGTCCGCGGCGACTACATCGACCTGACCCCCGGCTCGGCCCTGAACGCCGTCGCGACCGGCCTGGCCGACCGCTCCCGCTGGCCCGCGCTGACCGACGCGCTGGTGAAGGCGCGCGGCGGTGACGGCAGCGGCCTGTTCGCGCTGCTCGCACCCCAGGTCAACGAGCTGGACGAGAACCCGCCCCGCTTCGACGCGGGCCTGATCATCGGCTGCAACGACACCGCCACCCGGATCCCGCCCGACCGGGTGAAGGCGCTGAGCACCGACTGGCAGACCAAGTACCCGATGTTCGGCGCCCTGTACGCCCGCCAGCTGCTGCACTGCAACCCGTTCCCGCCGCCCAAGGCGGAGAAGGTGGACCCGCTGAAGAGCGCGCCGCCGATCGTGGTGCTGAGCACGGCCAACGACCCGCTGACGCCCGCGCCCGGCTCGGAGCACGCGGCGCAGCGGCTGCCGGGGTCGGCGTTGATCGGGTGGCAGGGCAGCGGGCACGGTGCGCTTGGGCTGTCCGGGTGTGCCACCACCGCTGTCCGGGACTACCTGATCGACGCGAAGGTACCGTCGAACGGGACCGTCTGTCCTCCGTGATCCGGCCGGTCCGCTGACGGGCCGTGACCGAGATCGGAGTGCGGGATGGAGATCGCGCCGACGAACCAGGTCCACGGTCACGCCGGCACCGTGGTGCAGATCCACGACGTCCACGGCGATCTCCGCCTGCACCAGTCGAACCCGTCCATCCACCCGGTGACGCCGCACCAGCTCCCGGCGGACATCCGGCAGTTCAGCGGGCGGGAAACCGAACTGCGGCAGCTCGACTCGGTGCTGGAGGACGAGCGTCCGGCGGCCGCGGTCGTCGTCTGCGCGATCGCCGGCACCGCGGGGGTCGGCAAGACCGCCCTGGCCGTCCGGTGGGCGCACCGGGTGCGCGACCGGTTCCCGGACGGCCAGCTGTACGTCGACCTGCTCGGGTACTCACCCGACGCGCCGGTCCTGCCCGGCCAGGCGCTGGAGGGGTTCCTGCACGCACTCGGCGTGTCGGGCGATGCCGTTCCGCCGCGGCTCAGCGACCAGGCCGCGCTCTACCGCTCGCTGCTCGACGGCCGCAGAGTCCTGGTGGTGCTCGACAACGCGAGCACTCCGGACCAGGTGCGCCCCCTCCTCCCCGGCTCGAACACCTGCTTCGCCCTGATCACCAGCCGCAGCAGCCTGTCCGGTCTCGTCAGCCGCAACGACGCGCGGCGGCTCACCCTGGACCTGTTGTCCCCCACCGAGTCCCTGAGCCTGCTCCGCGACCTGGTCGGTGCCGGCCGGGTCGAGGCGGAGCCGCTCGCCGCCGCGACCCTGGCCGGCCAGTGCGGCCGCCTGCCCCTGGCGCTCCGGGTGGCCGGCGAACGCGCGGCGGCCGAGCCCGCCCTTGCGCTGAGCGAGCTCGTCGACGAGCTGCGGGACGAGCGCAGTCGCCTGGACCTGCTGTCCGGCGCGGACGACCAGGACGCGAGCACCGCCGTGCGCGCGGTCTTCTCCTGGTCGTACCGCGGCCTGGCACCGCCCGTCGCCAGGCTGTTCCGGCTGCTGGGGCTGCACCCCGGACCCGACTTCGGCGCACCGGTGGCCGCCGCACTGGCCGATGTCGGGCTGCTTCAGGCGAAGCGTCTCCTGCAGGCACTGGCGCGCTCGAACCTCATCCAGCCGAGCGACCCCGGCAGATACCGGTTCCACGACGTGGTGCGCCTCTACGCGGCTGAGCTCGCCGAGTCGGAGGAGGCGGACGGTGAGCGCACCGCGGCGGTTCGCCGGATGCTCGGCTGCTACCTCCGTTCCTCGAGCGCCGCCGACAGGCTCCTGTTGCCGCTGTTCACCCCTCCGGTGGCGGACTTGCCGGAACCGCCGGCCGACGTCGTGCCCTTCACCTCGCGCGATGAAGCCCTGAAATGGTGTGAAACCGAAGCGGGCAACCTCTCCGCCGCGGTCCGCCAGGCAGCTCAGCTCGGCGAGCACGAGGTGGCGGCAGCATTCCCGCGTGCCCTGTGGAGTTACTACGACCTGCGCAAACCGTGGACCGAGTGGATCGCCACCTACGAGATCGGCATGTCCTCGGCTCGACTGCTGGGTGATGACAAGACCCTCGCCTGGATCGTCCGGGCGCTCGGCGTGGCCCACTACGACCTCCAGCACTACGACGAGGCCGCCGCGCTGTTCTCGGAGTCGCTGGCCATCCGCCGCGCCATCGGTGACCTCGGCGGTACTCCCGCCAGCCTCGACATGCTCGGCACCACTTATCGCAGGCAAGGATTTCAGGACGCCGCACTCGACTGCCACCAGGAGGCGCTCGCCATCCGGCTCGAAGGCGGGGACAAGCGCGGAATCGCTGTCACGCTCAACCGGCTGGGCTCGACCTATCGCGATCTCGAACGCTTCGACGAGTCCCTCGACCACCTGACCAGATCACTCGTCCTGAGGCGGGAAATCGGCGATCTGCACGGGCAGGGTTTCGCACTCCACAGCATCGGCGCCACTTACGAACAACTCGGCCGCCTGCGCGATGCCATGGAGGCGTACGAGCAGTCGCTGGTCATGCGCAGGGAGATCGGTGATCGTCGTGGCGAGGCCGAGATCCTCCATTGCCTCGGGAAGATCCTGCTGCGCTCGGATAGGGCCGGCCGGGCGCGCGAGGCGTGGGCGGACGCTCTCGTGATACTCGACGAGCTCGGCGCGCCCCAGGCCGCGGACGTCCGCCGGGAACTCCGGGAGCTCGACTCCGGCCGGAACGCGGAAGAAGCCTGATGCGGCAAAGGGAGCCTGCCGCGTGAACCACACCGCGGCAGACTCCCTCGCCGAATCTTCGTGTCAGCAGCTGGAACAGCAGCCGCAGCCGGGACCCGTGCACCCGGAACAGCACCCACACGTACCCATCAGGGCCTCCCGTACTCCAAGCCGGTCCTCGCGCGGGACCTCCGCGCATCCCACGGTCCGCCCCGGCACCAGCCCTGGGAACCCCTCTCACCCGAACGCGTGGCGACTGCCACCGCTCGGGTCGCGGCCCGTGACAGAGCTACGCGCCCAGGTCCTCCAGGGCCTTCTGCGCTGCCTCCAACTCGGCGCGCAACTGCTCCACCCGGGCCAGCTGCTGGGCACGCGCCGCGTTCAGGACGCCCTCGACGATCTCCGCGACCTCGGGCGTGAGCAGCTTCGCGGCCTGGGCCACGGCGGCCGGCGGGACCGGGGTCGGGCGGACCGTCTTGCGGGTGCCCTGCATGACCTCGACGACCCACTCGCCCTCGCCCACCGAGACCAGCGTGACGGTGACCTCGGGGGTCGCGTTCTTCGCCGCCGGCTTGCGGGCGGGCTTCGCGGCGGGCGCCTGCTCCGCGGGAGCGGCGGGTTTCGGCTTGGGGGCCGCTGGCTTCACCGGCGCCTCCGGGACGTAGGGATGGATGATCTCAGTCTCCCGCGGCGGCTCCGGCGGCGCCGGAGGAGGGGTCGCCGGCTTCTTGCGCGGCGGCGGCTTCTCCAGCGTCAGCTCGGCCGGGGAGAAGGACATCTCGTCCTTCGAGCCCGTGGGCCGGACCTGGATGAAGTCGCCCTCGGGAGGATCGGTGACCGCCAGCAGCTTCGCCGACCTCCCCTCCTCCATGCCCACCGCGGCCGCCGTGAACCACACCAGCGGCTGGGTGCCTCCGTCCAGCTGCGAGCGCAGGCTGTCGACGTCCTCCGCCGACAACCCGCTCTTCTTCGCCATCGCGCTGCCTCCCCACCGTTCGAACACCTGTGCCCCAGCATGCCCTACTCCCCCGACATTTCTGAGCACAGGGTCGGCTTCAAGATCATCACGAACCTCCTGGCCGTGGTACGACAGGAGGCACCATGCGCCGAACGCTGATCGCACTCACAGCCTTCACGACTTTGGCCTGCACACCCGAACCACCTCCCGCGCCCACGACCCCCAGCGCACCCGCCCCGCTCACCGGCGAGTGGGACAAGAAGCTCGACGCAGCAACGCAAACACCACACCCGTGCGGCCCCACGACCGCACGCACACCGGCGTGCGCGGACCGGCTCGCCAACCAGGCCGACGTCGTGTCCGCTCTCGGCGCTGAGCTCCGGGCACGCGAGGACTCCCGCCGCTACAGCAGGACACTGGCCGGCATCGTCAAGGTCTTCCAGGCGCGCGAAGCCTACGCGGACTGCACCACCGACGAGGACTGCTGGCGCCAGGCCTGGCAGATCAACCTCGGCACGCTGGCCGTCAGGACGACCCTCCAGACCGACCAGACCCGCTGACTCAGGCCTCTTCGCCCCGCAACCGGTACTCGCAGCCGTACTCGACCGCGTACGACAGCTCGTAGATGTGCACGATCTTCGGCCCACCGTGCAGGTGGACATACGTCACGGTCTGCTTCGGATCCTCCGGCGTGGACGGCAACGAGTCGACCCGGCCGTCGAGGGGACCGCCGACGTACCGCACGACATAAGGCTGGGACATCACGACCTCCTCTCGCGTTCACCTCATTCTACGAGGTCGCTCATAGGATTCGTCACTGATACAGCCGGTTGGCTCACTCGCCGAACCACCGTCTTCCGGCACCACCGGCCGCTCTTCGTCACGAAACGCCCACCTCGGCGCGCTTCCGTTGCCGCCCAACGCATGCCACTTTGCGCAGCGGACCCGGGCGGCGCCGGGTTCAGCGCGCGGGATCGACGAACGACATCTGGCTGTTCGCCCACCGGCGCAGACATCCGTGCAGGGCGGCCAGCGAGTTGTTCTCCCTGGTGTACAACCACAACCGCTCACCGAGCGCACGCCGTTCCGCCGGCCCGTGGACCATCGGCACGCGGGAGTCGTCCATCAGCTCCTGCGGCAGGTCCCAGCGCAGGCCGGCCTCGCACATGGCGGCGGCAAGGACGGCGACCAGGCCGGAGAGTGCCGGATGGTCCGCGGCGAGCGGTTTGAGCACCAGCTCGCGGTCAACTCCGGTGAACCACCGGACGATCTTCGCCAGTACCGACACCGGGAGCGGCAGCACGTCGGGAAGCGCAGGAGCGAGCGCTTTCGACACCGCGTCGAAGTACCTGTGCCGGTGCGCCACCGACGCCGGGGTGAGGTCCCGGATCGCCTTCACGAGCGGGCCGGGCACGTACTCGGTCCCGTCACCGGGCAGCAATGCGTACACGAACGTCCGTGCACGGTGCCGTCGCAGGAAGATCTCCGGTGCCACGAGCCCGTGGCGCGCCTCGCCGAGCGCCACCTCGTACGCGACAGCGGGTTCGCGCACGACCAGTCCCGCGCCGAGCCGAAGATCGGTGTCCAGGTCACGGGTACCGGCGGTCCGCTCGACCACCTTCCTGGCGATGGTCGCGGCGCGGTGCCTCCTCCTGCCGCGCAGGGCGATGAGGCCGTTCCTGAGGTACTCGTCACCGGTGCGTCCCAGCAGCGCGAAGGCGTGCTCCAGCAGCTCCACGACCGTCGCGCGGCGGACGCTGTTGTGTTCGAGGAACGAGACGCAGAACGTGATGATGGCGAGCTCGGCCCGCTCGTTGGGCGTCGTGCGCGCCGACTTGAGCAGCAGGGCCACGCACTCGTCACCGCCGTCGGCGCGGTTGACGTCGTACATCTGCAACGCCACCTGCGGCACGACGAAGCTCTTGCCGGAGATGATCATCGGCCGCAGGACGCCCACGAGCCCGATCGCGGTCGGCTGCGTGCGCAGGACATGACAAGCCGTGTAGTACTCCATGAACGTCCGGTGGGTGAAGCCGAACCGCCGTTCGCCGCTGCTGGACGTGCTGATCTGCGTCAGCACCCACGCCCGTGCCGCGCAGTAGTTGAGGAAGGCGCGCGCCTGCTGGTGGTAGGTCAGCGTGTCCTCGTCCTCACGTTCCTCGAGGTGGGCGACGACCAGGCGTTCCAGCTCACGCTCCCCCGCCGAGCCCTGGCCGCCCAGCTGGAAGAAGAAGTGCTGGGCCAGCTCCTGCACGAGGAACTTCGCGAGCTTCACCGACGAGCGGATCAACGACGGGACCTGGCTCACCGAGTCCCACCGGACGAGCATCAGCTCGGCGCACTCCCGGTAGACGTCCGCGCTGTTCTCCGGGATGTAGCCCTCGCTCTGGTAGAGCATGCAGAGCAACGAGAGCATCAACGGGTTCGACCGCAGGTCCCGCACGTGCTCGCTGTCGGTGAGGAACGCCGAGCTGTGCGCACCCTCGACAGTGCTGTGCGGACGCATCAGCGAGAACCAGGTGCGCACGTAGTGCCCGACCTGCTCGTCGTCGAAGTCCGGCAGCCAGTGCACCGGGAAGGCCTCGGAGTCGAGCATCGCAACCGGGTAGCTCTCCTCCCGGCAGGTGACCACGATGCGCGTCAGGGGGAAGCGGGCGGCGAACGCCTCGATCGCGAGCACCACGGCCCGGCGCGCAGCGAGCCCGCCGACCTCGTCCAGCCCGTCGAAGACCACGAGCCCGTCACCGCGGTCCAGCACGTCGGTGAGGTGCTGCCGCGGCACCTCCCTCTGCACCAGCGGACGCAGGTCGGCGGTCAGGATCGAGACGAAGTCGTCCTTCAGCTTCTGGTGGTGCTTGAGCTGGACGAGCAGCGGCACGACCCGGCTGCCGGCGGTGGTAGCCGTGCGGTGGATCATCCGCCGGATGAACGTGCTCTTGCCCGCCCCGGGATTGCCGACGACGACGAACTTCCGCGCGGTCAGCTCGCCTTCGGCGACCCGCGGTTTCGACGGGTCCCGCGGGTCTTTGCGGCGCAGCGTGCGCGGCACGTAGATCTTCTCTACCGGGAAGCGGAAGTCCTCCTTGGAGTGCGGCATCACCATCCGGTCGTACGCACGCCCCATCGCCGCGCGGATCACGGTACCGGCATCGGACGACTCCCCTGACCTGACCGAGTCGAGCGCCAGCGCGAGCCGTTCCGCGATCGGCCGTTCGGGCCCCTTCACCGCGATGCGGATTTTGTCGCTGGCGTCGATCCTGCGCCCCGACTCCCGCGCCAGATAGTCGATCTTCCCCCAGAGATCGCGCGCGAACTCGCGCGTGGCCTGGTCGTCCACTCCGACGGCGCCGACGACCTCGTGCACGAACGCGGCCAGGAGCTCGGCCTTCTCCGCCTCCGTGTCGTCACCCGCCTGGCCGGTGTGATGGCGGTTGCAGCACAGCTCGATCAGGGTGCGGCAGTCACGTCCGCCCAGGTAGGCGATGGTGCGGCTACGCGTGCGGGCGGGAATCGGCTCCTCGGACTCGCGGACGTCTACCACCGCCGCGACGGCGATGTCCGCCGCGACAGACGAGATTGCGACCATGCCCGGAAGATCGGCACCTCTCCGGCCGCCGTTACTCCTGCTTGCGGGCCCGCGACGGCTGCACCCGCAACGGCTCGCCCGGCATCTTCGGGTAGTCCGGCGGGTACGGCATCTCGCCGCGCGGGTCAGCCGCGTACCACTCCAGCAGCTTCTCGATCCCGAACGCCTCCGAGTCGAGCGAGGCGTGCGGATCCCCGCGCTCCTCCAGGTACTTCGGCACCGTCAGCACGTCGAAGTCATCGGGGTCCACAGTGGACAGCTCGTCCCAGGTCACCGGAGTGGAGACGGTGGCACGGGAGGTGCCGCGCACGGACCAGGCGGACGCGATCGTGCGGTCGCGCGCGGCCTGGTTGAAGTCGATGAACACGCGTTCGCCGCGTTCTTCCTTCCACCACGCCGAAGTCGCCAGCGACGGCGCCCGCTTCTCCACCTCGCGGGCGAGGGCGATCACGGCGTGCCGGACGTCGATGAAGTCCCACTCCGGCCGGATGCGCACGGCCACGTGGATGCCGCGGCCGCCGGACGTCTTCGGGTAGCCGACCAGGCCGGCGTCGTCCAGCACCTCGCGCAGGACGGCGGCGACGCGGGCGGCGTCGGAGAAGTCCGTGCCCGGTTGCGGGTCGAGGTCGATGCGCAGCTCGTCGGGGTGGTCGACGTCGGGGCGCCGCACCGGCCACGGGTGGAAGTCGAACGTGCCGAGGTTCGCGGCCCACACGACCACCGCTTCGGAGGTCGGGCAGATCTCGTCGGCTGGCCGGCCAGACGGGAACTTCACCTGCACCGTCTCGACGTAGTCGGGCGCGCCCTTGGGCACGCGCTTCTGGTAGAACGCCTCTCCCTCGACGCCGTCGACGAACCGCTTGAGCACCACCGGGCGGTCGCGCAGCACCGTCAGGAGCACGGGCGCCACGGTGCGGTAGTACTCGACCACCTGCCCCTTGGTGATGCCCCGCGCGGGGAAGTACGGCTTGTCCGGGTTGGACACCCGCACCAGCTGGTCACCGACCTCGAGCTCGATCGCCTTCGACTTCGCAGCAGCCACGCGACGACACTAGAGCCCGCGCACGAACGCCGCGAGCGCCAGCTCGAAGCTGTCCCGGTCCAGCTCGCGGGCCACGCCGGGGAGCAGGTGGGCGCGGTCGAGGTGCGGGTAGCGCTCGGAGTAGTCGGCGGGGTCGGCGGAGAAGCCGCTGGAGAACGAGCTCAGCGCGGAGCCGAACACGACGTATATGAGGCCGGCGGCGATCATCGTGGCCTCGCGGCGCGACCAGCCCGCGTCGACCAGGGCGCCGTGCAGGATGTCGAGGCGGCGCAGGGACTCGTCGCGGCCCGCCGGTCCGTAGGCCAGGAACGGCACGATGTTCGGGTGCGAGGAGAGCGCCTCACGGTACGAGCGCGCGCATCGGAGCAGGCCCTCGCGCCAGTCCACGGCGAAGCCCGAGACGTCGACCGACGCCAGGATCGTCGACGCGATGTCGTTCAGCAGCTGGTCCTTGGTGCGGACGTGCCCGTACAGCGACGCGGCCTGCACACCCAGCTCGGCGGCGAGCTTGCGCATGGACAGACCGTCCAGGCCGTCGCGGTCGATGATGGCCAGGGCCGCCGACCTGATGCGGTCGGCGCTCAGCAGAGGGGTGCTCGGCCGGGGCATGTGGGTTAACCTAACACTGTTCGGTTAATCGGGAGGGGTCGTGGATCTGACGCTTTCGGACGAACACCGGCAGCTCAGGGAGCTGGCACGGCGGTTCACCGACGAACGCATCGTCCCGCACGCCGTGCGCTGGGACCGCGAGGAGGCCATCGACCGCGACCTCGTGCCGGCGCTCGGCGAGGTCGGGTTCCTCGGTCTCGGCATCGACGAGCGCTACGGCGGGTCGGGTGGCGACAACCTGGCCTACTGCCTGGTGCTCGAAGAGGTCGCACGAGGGGACAGCGCCGTGCGGGGCATCATCTCGGTCTCGCTCGGGCTGGTCGCGAAGTCGATCGCGAAGCACGGCACCGAGGAGCAGAAGCAGCGCTGGCTGCCCGGTCTCACCAGCGGCCGGCAGGTCGGCTGCTTCGCGCTCACGGAACCCGGCACCGGCAGCGACGCCGGCAGCCTGGTCACCAAAGCCACCAAGACGGACAGCGGCTACCGCATCACCGGCCGCAAGGTGTTCATCACCAACGGCACGTGGGCCGACGTCGCGCTCGTGTTCGCCCGTACCGGCGGACCGGGGCCGAAGGGCATCAGCGCGTTCCTCGTCCCCACGGACACCGCGGGCTTCACCGCCACCGAGATCAAGGGCAAGCTCGGCATGCGCGGCCAGGCGACGGCCGAGATCACGCTCGACGACGTCGAGGTGCCGGACGACGCCCTGCTCAGCGACGAGGGCTTCAAGCTCGCGATGGGCGCCCTAGACAAGGGCCGGATGTCCGTCGCGGCGGGCTGCGTCGGTGCCGCGCGGGGCGCCCTGGAAGCCGCGTTGAAGTACGCCGGGGAGCGCGAGCAGTTCGGCAAGCCCATCGCGGGCTTCCAGCTCGTCCAGGAGCTCCTCGCGGATATGGCGGTCGAGACGGACGCCGCCCGCCTGCTCACCTGGCGCGTCGCCGACCTCGCGGATCGCGGTCAGCCGATGAGCACCGAGGCGTCCATGGCCAAGCTCTACGCCAGCGAGGCCGCGGTCCGGGTCGCCAACAACGCCATCCAGGTCTTCGGCGGCTACGGCTACATCGACGAGTACCCGGTGGGCAAGTACCTCCGGGACACCCGCGTCACCACCCTCTACGAGGGCACCAGCCAGATCCAGAAACTGCTCATCGGCCGCGCGCTCACGGGCGTGAACGCGTTCATCTGAGAGGAAAGCAATGGACTTCACGCTCGACGAGGAGCAGAAGGAGATCCGCGACTGGGTGCGGACCTTCGTGCGCAAGGAGATCATCCCGCTGGAGCCCGAGGTGCTGCGCCGCGAACGCGCCGGCCAGCCCGGTCTGCCGAAGGAGGAGCTCAAGGCGTTGCAGGACAAGGCGAAGCAGGCCGGGTTCTTCGGTGTGCTGACGCCGCAGGAGTACGGCGGCATGGGGCTCGGCGGCATGATGACCGCGCTGATCGAGGCCGAGCTCGGGCGCAGCTTCGTGCCGTTCCGGTTCGGCGGGTACGCGGACAACATCCTGTTCCACGGCAACGAGGAGCAGAAGCAGCGCTACCTGCTGCCGACGATCTCCGGCGAACGGGTGTCGTGCTTCGCGATCACCGAGCCCGGCGCCGGCAGTGACGCCAAGGCCATCCGCACGACCGCCGTCCGCGACGGCGACGAGTGGGTCATCAACGGCGAGAAGACGTTCATCACGCAGGGCAACGAGGCCGACTTCGTGATGGTGTTCGCCGTGACGGACAAGGAGAAGGGCGCCGACGGCGGCGTCACGTGCTTCCTCGTCGACCGCGACATGGGCTGGAAGTCCGAGCCCATCCCGACCATGGGCCAGTGGGGTCCGGCGGCGCTGGTGTTCGACAACGTGCGCGTGCCGCACGAGAACATCCTCGGCGAGGAGGGCAAGGGCTTCAACCTCGCGATGCAGTGGATCGGCCAGGGCCGCTACCTGCTGCCCGCCCGCGCGCTCGGCAGCGTCGAGCGGCTGGTCGAGATGTCGATCGAGCAGGCCAAGAACCGCGTCACGTTCGGCCAGCCCATCGCCGAGTACCAGGCCATCCAGTGGATGATCGCCGACTCCGCGGTCGAGATCGAGGCGCTGCGCTGGCTCGTGCTGCACGCCGCGTGGCTCGTCGACCAGAAGGCGGACTCGCGGCAGGCGCAGTCGATCGCGAAGCTCTACGGCGGCATCAAGGCCAACGAGATCGTCGACCGCGTCCTGCAGATCCACGGCGGCATGGGCTACACCCGCGAGCTGCCGATCGAGCGCTGGTACCGCGAGCTGCGGCTGCTGCGCATCTACGAGGGCACCGACGAGATCCAGCGCCGCACGATCGCCCGCAACCTGCTCAAGGGCCACGCCAACGTGCGCGGCACCCTCGGATAAGTGCTCGACCACGGCATCCTCGGCGTCGTCGACCGGCAGGTCCGCACCTGGTCGGCTGGCGACGCCGAGGTGTACGCGGAGGCGGTCGGCGGCCTCTCCCCCGCGTTCGCCATCCCGTTGCTGCAGCACGGCGGCCCGCAGCTCGGGCTGACCGGCGCCGACATGACGCAGGTCCTGCACGCCGAACAGTCGCTCTGGCTGCACAAACCGCTTCCTGCCGACGGCTCCGCGCTCGTCACCAAGACCGTCGAGCACATCTACGACAAGGGTTCCGGCGCCCTGGTCGTGAGCCGCTGGGAGTCCGAGCACGCGACCACGCGCTCGTCGTGCTTCGTCAAGGGCGACGGCGGTTTCGGTGGGGAACGCGGCGAGACGCGGAAGTTCGGGGTCCCGGACACCGACCCGGAGGTCGGCTTCTTCCGGACCAGCGAGGACCAGGCGTTGCTCTACCGCGAGACCGGTGACGTGAACCCGATGCACCACGACCCGGAGTTCGCGCGGCGGGCCGGGTTCCCGAGACCGATCCTGCACGGCCTGTGCACGCTCGGGATCACCTTGCGCGACAAGGACTTCACCGAGCTGCACGCCCGGTTCACCGCACCGGTGCTCCCCGGCGACGAGCTGCGGGTCGAGCACTGGCCCACCGGCGAGTTCCGCACGTCCGTCGACGACCGGCAGGTCCTGATCGGGTGGGTTCGGCTTTCCGAAGTGGACCTCGGCGGACATCCGCCACGATCGGGGGCATGAGCAGTGCCCTGGCGGACGACGGGATCGTCCCGGTGCGCGTGGCGGTGGAGTCGCGCGACCTGATCAGCGCGGCCGGGGTGACCCACCTGCTGACGTCCTCGCCGCGGGTGCGGGTGGTGCCGGACCGCGCCGACGCGCACGTCCTCCTCGCGCTGGTCAACGAGCTCTGCGCGCAGCAGGCCGCACGGCTGCGGGCCGGCGGCTCGCCGAGGATCGTGGTGATCGCGGCACGGGTGCACGACCTCACGCCGTCGATCGCGGCGCAGGCCGGCCTCCCGGTCCCGGTGCGGCGTGCTGACGTCAACGCCGAACGCCTGGTCGAGCTTCTCGTCGGCGCACAGCCGGTGCGGGACAGGGCGCCCGTGCTCACCGACCGCGACCTGGACCTGTTGCGGCTGCTGGCGGACGGCGCGACGGTCGCGGAGGTGGCCGCACGGCTGTTCTGCTCGGAACGCACCGTGAAGTACGTGCTGCACCAGCTGCTGGACCGGTTCGGGCTGCGAAACCGCGTGCACGCCGTGGCGTGGGCCCTGCGCTCCGGTCTGCTCTAGGAACCGAAGACCAGCGGCAACTGCACCCTCCTGCTGATCCCGGCCTTGCGGTAGACGCGGGTCAGGTGCAGCTCGACCGCGCGGCGCGTGACCCCGAACCGCGCCGCGATCTCCCGGTTCGTCTCGCCTTCCAGCACCAGCCGCACGATGCGCGACTCGTGCGGCGTCAGCTCGTCCCACACCGCTGCTCTCGGCGCACCCAGGGCGAGATGCATGCGCGAGCGGTGGTGCGACAGCAGGGCGTGCGCCCACGACGTCGGCAACGCGCCCATGTAACCGAGTCGCACCAACACTTCCCGCGCGTCAGCGGGCTTTCCGGCGTCCACACAGGAAGCGACGAACGCACCCGTTCCCAGCGCCACACAGCCACGGTCGGGCGACGTGTCAAGCTCGCGCATGAGTCGTGCGACTTCGGCGTGCTCGCCGCGATCCCGGAACGCCCACATCTCCAGCGCCGTCAGCCAGTCCTGCTCCGCACCGACGAGCCGGGCCCGCCCTCGCGGGTCGAGCTCGCCGCACCGCCAGTCGAGGGCCACCGCGTCGAGCCACTCCGCCGCCTCGCCGTCGACGAACGCCCGCAGCCGCGCCAGCTCGTCGGCGCGCGGCGGGATGCCGCACCGCAGGTGGAGGTCCGCCAGCGCCATCGCCACCCGCGCCGCGACGTCCCCGCTCCACGGCTCGCGGAGCGCGGCACGCAGGCACCGCGCGGCGGTCTCCGGCCGTCCGGCGGCCCTGTGCGTTCGTGCCGCGTCGTGCAGTACCGGTGCGGCCCACCGCGTGCCCACCGGTTCCGCGCACTCCAGGACGTGCTCGGCGACGGACGAAGCAGAGCGGCAACGCCGTTGCAGCACGTCGGCGGCCGTGCGGTGCAGGCGGTCACGGAGCTCAGGTGCGGTCTCGTGCCGGATCGCGTGGCGCAAGGCCGGTGTCCGCATCCGCATCGGCTCGTCCCAGGCCAGCCGTGCGTCCACGAGTCGTTCGAACGCCGATCGCGCGCGGAACAGCTCCAGGCCGGAAACCTCGCCCAGCACATCCGGTTCCGAGCTGCCCAACACCGCCAACGCCCGTGCGACAGCCACCGCGTCGGCGTCCAACGTCTCCCAATGCCGCCGCACGGCTCGCAACAACCGCGGCAGCCGCAACCCGGAAAGCACGGCAGGCAAATCCGGAATGTCCGGAACGGTGTCCAGCACGTCGCACACCAGGCCCGGCGCCCCGCCCGTGAACTCCACGAACAGTGAGACCAGATCCGGCGAGACGTCGGCCCGGCGCCGGACGATCTCCGCCACGACTACGTCGTCGACCGGCCGCAACGGCACCCGCACGGCGTCGACCAGCCCCAGTTCATCGGGGTCGACGTCACCGGCGGCCAGCACCGTTCCCCGGAACCGCGCCAGCCGTTCGACCTCCTCGGCGGAGAGCCGTTCGACGTCGTCCGCCACGAGCACTGCGTGGCGATCCACCCCTGCCAACGCACGCACGCCCCGCACCGGTCGCAATCCGCTGCGGACGGCGATCGACGACGCGACGGACAGCAGTGCGCTCTTACCCATGCCCGTCGCGCCGTGCACGACGCACGACCGCGCGGTGCTCAGCGCGTCGGTCAGGACGTCGATCTCCCGCTCGCGCCCGACGAGCAGGCTGCCCGCCTGCCGCACGACGGTGCCGACGAGACCGGGGCGGAGCGGGGTGACCATGCGTTCCAGGAAATCCCTTCCAGCACGAAAGGACCACGCAGAAGCACCGGCAGAAGTACGCAGGTCCGCCCGTTCACACGGACTGAACGTGAAAAGTGTTCGGTGACTCAACTGGTAATGACGACGCGGAAACCTGAACCATTTACGTGCCGTTTACGTGACCTCTTGTGAACACAGGCGAACACCACAGGGAGTCCCGATGCGGGTCGCGTCACGCACCGTCTTCGACTTCGTCCGGCTGAACGGCAGCACCGCCCCGGTCGAGACGGAACTGATCTACCAGGCCGACGACCCGTTCGCGGTGACCATGCGGTTCCACGCCGGCGGCTCGGTGGCGACCTGGATCATGGGCAGGGACCTGCTCGCCGAGGGCATGGGCATGCCCTCGGGGGACGGCGACGTCAGACTCCGCCCCCACTCCGGCCGCACGCTGGTCCTGGAACTGATTTCCGACCGGCACGTGACGGTGTTCCGCTTTTCGGCGAACACGCTGCGGAAGTTCCTCGCCGCCAGCTACCGGCTCGTTCCCGCGGGCACGGAGAGGTTCGACGCGGACGCCTTTCTGAGTACCGTTCTACGCTGAAAGGGCGAGCGCACGCGCCAAATCCTCGTCCGATTCGGCTATCCGACCGGCAGCCCGATGGGCTTCCGCACGATGCACCAACACCTGCGCACGCCACGACGTCATCTGTGCACGCACGTAGACGGCTTCGGCTTCCGTGAGCACTTCCACGGCGTCGTCCGGCCTGTTCGCGTCTATCAGCGCGAGACCGAGCCATCCGAGCGTGCGACCCAGTGCTGAGAGTTCGTAGGCCGTGCGGGCGTATGCGCGCTGTTCGCGTGCCACTTCTTCGTGCACGACCACAGCAGCTTCCGCGCGGTTGGTCCGCCGCCACAACACGCCGAGCACAGACCGTGCGTAGTGCACGTCCTGAGATTCACGCATCGACTCAATGGCCTTGAGACACACACGCTCGGCCTCTTCGTCCTGACCGAGCCCGCTGTGCGCGGCCGACGCGATGAGCCGGACCCAGCCGAGGTGACCGGTCTCGCCCGACGACTCGGCGAGCTGGACCGCCCTGGTCAGCACCTCCAGCGCCGGACCGGACCGGTCGGCGATGTCGAACAGCACCCAGCCGAGCTGGGCGAGCACCACGATCTCCTGCCACGGCTGCCGCGTGGACGCGAGAGCGGCGCGGTAGACGCGTTCCCAGACGAGACCGGGCTCGACGGCCGCGTAGTGCGAGAGTGCGATGACAGCGCGCGCTACGTCGTCGTGCATGTCCATGGACTGCGCGCGTTCGATGGTCTCCAGCAACAGGTCGCGATGCGCGTCCAGCCAACGCCGCGCCGCCTGGATGTCGGTGAACGGCGTGCCGCGCGGACCCACGCGCCGTGCGTCGCCCGTCTGTCCGAAGAGAACCCCTGCGGCCACGGCGGTTTCCAACAGCCACGCGATCATCGCGCGGTGTGCGTCGTCGTCGGTGGCGTCTATCAACCCGTTGGCGAACGTCTGCACGAGGCTGTGGATCGAGTAACCGTTGCCGTCAGGTTCGAGCAGGCTCACGTCGGCCAGTTCCTCGAGTGCCTGCAACGCCTCGCCGACGCCGATGCCCGCGAGCACGGCAGCGAGGTCCGGCGTCACATCGGTGCCGACGAGCAGCCCGAGCCGGCGGAACACGAGCCGCGCGGTCTCCGGCAGGTGCGCCAGCGAGACCTCGAACGCGCCCCGCACGTCGAGGTCGCCCGCGGTGAGGGCGGCGAGCCGGCGTTCCTCGATCTGCTCCACCAGGTGCCGCACCGGCCAGCGCGGGCGGCTGGCGAGCCGGTTGCCCGCGATCCGCACGGCGAGCGGCGACCTCCCGCACAGCTCCACGAGCTCCCGCGCGGCGGCGGGATCCTCGGCGGCACGGGCGGCTCCGATGATCGACGTGAGCAGCTCGACAGCGGCGTCCTCCGCCAGTCCGCCGAGCCGCAGCCACGTGGCGCAGCTCAGTCCGGCGAGCCGGTGCCGCGACGTCACGACCGTGAGGCAGCCCGGATCGGCCCGGAGCGTGCGGACCTCCTCCTTCGTGCGCGCGTTGTCGAGCACGAGCAGAAGACGCTTCCCCTCGACCAACGACCGATAGAGGCGCGTCTGGCCGTGCACGTCCTCCGGCACGTGTTCCGCCGACACGCCGAGGTCCTTGAGCAACCGTTCGAGCGGAGGCGCCGGCCCGTCCAGCTCGACGAACAGCTGACCGTCGGGATAACGCTCCTCCAGCAGGTGCGCGGCCCGCACCGCGAGGCTCGTCTTGCCGGTTCCCGCGGCCCCGTGGGCCACCACGAGCCCACCCCGCGCGGACGCGATCGCGTCCAGCTCGGCGCCCCGGCCGACGAGGTCCGCGACGTACACGGGCAACGACCGGACGGGTCGTGCCCGGCCAGCCCGCGCGAGTCGGCGCAGCTCGTCCCGGCTCGGCTCGTCGAGACCCAGCGCGTCGAGGAGGGCCTCGGTCGTGCGGCGCTGCGGCGACCGGGCCCGGCCGCGTTCCATGTCGGAGATCGCCCGCACGCTGACGCCGGAACGCGCGCTCAGCTCCTCCTGGCTGAGCCCGGCGAGCCTGCGGTGGTGCACGAGCCGGGCGCCGAACGTCATGATCGCGAAACTATCGGTTCAGGCTCGTCAGCATCTGCGCGCACACGCGAGAGAGATGGCGTCGCATCACCGTGGACGCCCGCGCCGCGTCTCCGTCCCCGATCGCCTTCACGAGCTCGTCGTGGTCGTCCATCGACGCCTGCTGGTGCTGCGGGTCGTCCTCCAGCGCACTGCGCAGGAGCACCACGCGTTGCTGCACGAGCCGGACCTGCTCGGCGATGTGCGGGCTGCGGGCCGCGTCCAGCAGCGCCTGGTGGAACGCGAGGTCGAGCCGGTACGGGAAGGGCTGCCCCGCCCTGTAGCCGCGCCGACTCTCCTCGCACACCTCGCGCAGCCGCACCAGGTCGCCGTCGGTATGGCGGGACGCCGCCAGTTCCGCGGCGGCGCACTCCAGGGCGGTGCGCAGCTCGAACAGCGCGCGGACGTCGCCGTCGTCGGCAGCGGGCACGAACGCGCCCCGGTGCGGCACCAGCGTCAGCAGCCGCTCGGAGGCCAGGTGCCGGATGGCCTCGCGCAACGGGCCGCGGCTGATGCCGAGCCGCTGCGCCACCTCGACCTCGTTGACCCGCGAACCGGCCGGGATCTCCCCGGTCAGCACCAGCTCGCGCAGCACGTCGACCGCCTGCCCGGCGAGGCTGAGGTGCAGAGGGGGTGTCACCTTCGTCTCCTGATCTGGACGGCACCCGCTGTCCGCCCGTTAAACTAGCGAGCATGTCAACTGTCGACAGTTGGCAGTCTTTGGGTGGCAGTCACCACGAGCGTGGGAAGGGCGACATGGGACACGAGGTTCTGGCCGAGGTCTGGCGGGGCGACTTCCTGGAGTCGGTGCACCACGGCACGGTCGTCGCGACCGACGCGTCCGGCTCCCCCACCCTGTCCGTCGGACGGCCCGACGACGTCGCGTTCCCGCGGTCGTCCAACAAGCCCCTGCAGGCCCTCGCGATGCTGCGCGCCGGCCTCGACCTCGACGGCGAGCTGCTCGCCCTGGCCTGCGCCTCGCACTCCGGCGAGGACTTCCACGTCGGGGGCGCGCTGCGGATCCTGGCGTCGGCCGGCCTCGGCGAGGACGCCCTGCGCTGCACCCCCGACCTGCCGATCGGCGAGCAGGCCCGCGCCCGGCACCTCGCCCTGGGTCTCCCCGCGGCCCCGAAGTACATGAACTGCTCCGGCAAGCACGCCGCCATGCTCGCCACCTGCGTCGTCAACGGGTGGTCGACGGAGAGCTACCTCGACCCGACGCACCCGTTGCAGGTCGCGACCCGCCGGACGATCGAGGACGTGGCCGGCGAGCCCGTCGCGCAGGTCGGCGTCGACGGCTGCGGCGCCCCCATCTTCGCCATCAGCCTCACCGGCCTCGCCAGGGCGTTCGGCCGCCTGGCCAGCGCTCCCGAGGGCACCCTGGAACACCGCGTCGCCGCCGCGATGAACGCCCACCCGCAGTGGGTCGGCGGCACCGGCCGGGACGTGACGGCTCTGATGAGCGCCCTGCCCGGCGTCATCGCCAAGGACGGCGCCGAGGGCGTCTACGCGGTCGGCCTGCCCACCGGCGAGGGCGTGGCCCTGAAGATCGCCGACGGGTCTTCGCGGGCGCGTGCCGTCGTCGTCGTGGCCGTGCTCAAGCGTCTCGGTGTGGACGTGAGCGGTGTCGAGGACCTCGCGACCGTGCCGGTCCTCGGTCACGGACGCGCGGTGGGCGCCGTGCGTCCGTCACTCGCTGTCGCCAGTTAGCCGTTCGCCAAGCCGGAATCCGGACCCCCAGCCACTAAGCTGGGGGTTATGGGCGAATCGAAGGACGAGCGCGAGCAGTTCCAGGAGGAACTGATCGGCCTCGACCCGCACGATCCCGAGACGAAGGCGTTCGCCGACCACCTCGACCGGATGAAGCGGCACCGGCCGGGCTACACCGTCGAGGGCTACCTGGAGGGCGTCCAGGACTTCGCCGACTCGGCGAACCGCACGACCGGCCACCAGCGACTCGTCGCCGTCATCGTCGTCGGCCTCATCCTGCTCGGCGTGATCCTCACGATCTGGTTCGCGCTGGGCGACATCCTCGCGATCATCTTCTGAGCGACGACGCCTTAACGGGGGCTTACGGCCCCGCACGACCCCGTCCACCGGGAAGCCCAGCGGCACGGGCGGCGTTATAAAGAGTCATGGAACCTGTTGTCGGCACCACTCCCAAGGTCGTGCGTTCCGAAGAGGAATGGCGCGCCCAGCTGAACCCCGCCGAGTACGCGGTGCTGCGCCAGGCAGGCACCGAGCGCCCGTGGACGGGCGAGTACACCGAGACCAAGACCGAGGGCGTCTACGAGTGTCGCGCCTGCGGAGCGGAGCTCTTCCGCAGCGACACCAAGTTCGACTCGCACTGCGGCTGGCCGTCGTTCTTCTCGCCGCTGGCCGGTGAGTCGGTCATCCTGCGCGAGGACCGCACCCTCGGCATGAAGCGCGTGGAAGTGCTCTGCGCCACATGCCACAGCCACCTCGGGCATGTTTTCGAAGGTGAGGGGTACCCCACACCGACGGATCAGCGTTACTGCATCAACTCCGTCTCCTTGAAACTCGTTCCGTCCGAATAGGAGACTGAGCCCGGAGTCCGGTTCAGGACGAGCCGGACCGACCTGGGAGGCATCATGCACTTCTTCGGCACCGATGGTGAAGGCTCCGGCGGAGTCGACGGCGGCTCGTCGAGCTGACGTCCCGCGCACCGCCGGGCCCGAGCTCGAAGAGTGAGCGACGGCCACCGGAAGTGACGGCGGACGGGCAACCCTAAGGCTTCGTCAACAAGCCTTGTGAGCATGTGGCCCGGACCACACCATGGATCGCACCGAAGCACTTTCGGTGCAGTCAGGGGGTGGGTCGCATGCAGAAGCCTTGGGGGTTGTCCGGGCCGGAGTTCCTTCAGCTGTACTGGATCGGACTGGCACTGGCGGTGCTGGTCGCGATCGTCGTCCGGGTGCGCGCGCGTGCCGGCCGCGGTGAGCAGCCCGTGCGGTCCCTGGACATGGACGAGCTCGCGTTCCTCGCGGGCGGTGCGCGGCGCGTCGTCGAGACGTCCCTCGCACGCCTGCTCACCGCGGGCGAGATCCGCACTTCCCGTCGTGGCGCCGTTCAGGCCACGTCCACGACGAGTTCACGCAACGCCGTGGACCGCGCGGTCATCAGCGACTGCCAGCGCTACTCCAACCGCACCGTGAACCTGATGATCCCGGCCGTGTCGCAGGACGAGGCCGTGACGTCGATCGGGCGGCGCCTGGAGGCGATGGGCCTGGTGATCAGCGCGGAGGCCGCGAAGAGCGCGCGCCGCAAGGGATCCATCGCCCTGTGGGTGCTCGTCGCGATCGGTGTGGTCCGCTGGGTCAACGGCATCGCGATCAGCGCGCCCGTCGGCTGGCTGACGCTGCAGCTCGTGCTCACCGGACTGCTGATCGTCGTCCTCACGCGCGGCGGCAAGCACGTCCGCACCGGCAAGGGCAGTCGTGCCCTCGACGAGGCCCGCACGTCGCGCAGCCGGTCGGCGATGCCGGAGGAGGCCCTGTACGCCGGCGCGGCCGGGCTCGTCCTCTTCGGAGGCCTCACCGTCTACCCGGACCTCGCCGTCCGCAGCTCCCTGCTCGCGTCCTCGGGGTCCGCCGGCGGCTACACCGGTACGGGCGGCTACAGCTCGTGCTCGACCGGTTCGTCCTCGTGTTCGAGCGGGAGCAGCTGCGGCGGGGGCGGCGGATGCGGTGGTGGCTGCGGGGGTGGCAGCTGACCGGACTCGCGGTCGTTTTCCGGTAACACCAGGAACCCGGGGGTAGATCTCACGTCGAAGATGCACTGGCTCAGTGAGGGGAGTGCTGATGACCAAGTCTTCGACACCGCACCAGGTGGTCTGGACGGCGGAGGAGATCGGGTTCCTGGCAGGGGGGCCGGGCAGGGCGGTGGAGGCCGCGCTGGCCCGGTTGATGGACGGCGGTCTCGTGCGCGTCTCCCGCGAGGGCCTCGTGACCGCCGTCCACCAGAACGGTTACGGCGCCACGACCCCGATCGAGGCGTACGTCCTCACCGGACTCCACGGCAGCGCGCGTCCGCTCCGGCAGCTCGTGCCGGTGTCGGCGGCGAGCCACGAGATGGGCGCGCTGCACCAGAGCCTGGTCGCACGCGGTGTCGTGCGGTCCCAGTGGGGCAAGCCCCGCGGTGGCGTCCAGGCGCTCCGGGTGCTGCTGATCGTCCTCGCCGTCCTCTCCCTGGTCGGCGTCATCGCGTTCGACGGCCGGATCATCCTGGTGACGGCGCTGCTGGTGCTCCTGGTCTTCCTGCTGCGCAACAAGGGCAGGCTGACCACGCAGGGCAAGAGCGTGCTGATGTACGCGCTCCGGAACCAGCGCGGCGGCGCGGACGTCGTAGCGTTGCACGGGCTGAACCGGGGCAAGGGCCGCCCGCGGAGGTCCACTTCGAACAGTGGCAGCAGCTGCACCACCACGTACGACTACTACGACCACACCAGCGGGTGCAGCAGCTCGTCGAACTGCTCCAGCAGCAGCTGCGGCAGTTCCAGCAGCTGTTCGAGCAGCAGCAGTTGTTCGAGCAGCAGTTGTTCGAGTAGCAGCAGCAGTTGCAGCAGTTCGAGCTGCAGCAGCAGTAGCAGTAGTTGCAGCAGCTCCAGCAGCTGAGGGGGAACGATGGTCACACCCACGAGCACGCAGGGCACCCAGCTGGTCCCCGAGCAGATCGGCTTCCTGGCCGCGGGACCGTCCAGAGCCGCCGAGACCGCGCTGGCGAGGCTCCTCGACGCCGGACTGGTCCGGGTGACCCGCGACGGACGTGTGTCCGCCGTCCACCAGAACGGCCGCGGCACCACCACGGCGCTCGAAGCCCGCATCCTCAAACAGGTGCGGTCACCGCTGTCGTTCACCAAGGTCGTGCGGATCGCCGCCAACGACAACGAGGCGCACGCGATGCGCCGGCACCTGCTCGACCGCAAGCTCATGCGCCCTGCCCGCAAGCGCTCCGAGGCGTGGTGGGTCTTCTTCTTCGTCGGGCTCCTGCTGACGGTGCTGGGCTTCCTGCTGCCGTACTTCTTCTTCGGCGCGGCGGGCTTCTTCGTCCTCGGGTTCTGGACGCGTGGTCGCAGCGGCGTCACCAGGGCCGGCCGGGCCGTGCTGAACGACGCGGCCGCGAGCGACCGGGTCCTCGCGGTGGCGAAGTACGGCTTCGCCGGCCGGGTCGCCGGGCAGAACGTCGGCGACCTGTTCGACCTGCCGAGGGCCGTGGTCAACGCGGTCAAGGTCCCGGCGAGGCTGCGGAAGAAGAAGCAGGCGCAGGGGCGCCGTCGTGGCGGGTCCGGCGCGGCCGCGTCGAGCTGGAGCAGCGGCTGCGGGGCCAGCAGCTGTGGTAGCAGTGACAGCAGCAGTTGTTCGTCCGGCAGCAGCTGCTCCAGTGGCAGCAGCTGTGGTGGCGGCGGGGGCTGCGGTGGCGGAGGAGGCGACTGATGGCGGGGATCAAGGACCTGGGCGTCGGCATCGGCTGGCGCTCGGAGATCGACCTGACCGTGGAACGGCTGCCCGGCGTGGACTTCGTCGAGGTCGTCGCCGAGAACCTCCACACCGGACACCTGCCGGAGTCGGTGACGCTGCTGCTGGAACGCGGCATCCCGGTCCTCCCCCACGCCGTGTCGCTGTCGCTGGGCGGCGCGGAGGAGCTGGACCTGGGCCGGGTCGAGCACCTGGGTGCCGTCGCCGAGGCCGTCGGCGCGCCGATGGTCAGCGACCACGTGTGCTTCGTCCGTGCGGGCGGGCTCGACTCCGGCCACCTCATGCCGGTGCCGCGCACCAGGGACGCGCTCGACGTGCTCGTCGCGAACGTCAAGCTGGCACAGGCGAACCTGCCGGTGCCGCTCGCCCTGGAGAACGTCGCCGCACTGTTGGAGTGGCCGGACGGCGAGCTGTCCGAGGGCGAGTTCCTGGCCGAGCTCGTCGAGCGCACGGACTGCTGGCTGCTCGTCGACGTCGCGAACCTCTACGCCAACGCCCGCAACATCGGCACCGACCCGGAGCGGTTCCTCGACGAGATCCCGCTGGAGCGCCTGGCATACGTGCACGTGGCCGGCGGCGTCGAGCACGGCGACGTCTACCACGACACGCACGCGCACGCGGTGCTGCCGGAAGTTCTCGGGGTGCTCGACGAACTGTGTTCCCGCGTGAATCCACCCGGTGTTCTGCTGGAACGCGACGACAACTACCCGTCCGACACCGAAATCGCGTCCGAACTGGCCGCGATCCGCGCCGTCGTGGACAAACACCGTGGCTGAAATGAACGAGATCCCGGCCGCCCGCGAAAGGCTCGCGTCTCAACAGGCGGCCCTGTTGAACGCCTTGCTCGCCAATGGTCCTGCCCCGGCGGGGTTCGACGAACAACGCCTTGCCGTCGAACGCCGCGCTTTGCTGTCCAAACGGCGGAGCATCGCGCGGATGCTCGGCCCCTCCGTGGCCGACGAGCTGGGCGACCGGTTCCAGCCGCTCTTCGACGCCTACGCGGTCGAACACCCACGTCGGGCGGGGTCACGCGCCCGCGAGGACGCCGCGCGGTTCGCGGAATGGTGCCGCGCCGCGGGCGAGCTGCCGGAGAACCGCAAGTCCTACTGGAAGTTCTGGCGATCGAACTGACAGTCGAACGGACCGGCCGGAATCGTCCGTTCAGCTCTGTGTGACTCCAGTCGCCCCTCGATACGTTCAAAACCGTCGGGGGGCGTTTTCGATTGCCTTCGCATTACCGCGGAAGGCCTTCCGGCCTGCGCGGACCACAACGCGCAGTGAATTCGGCCCACGAGGGGATTCGAATGCGCGGAAAAACGAAGGTGCTGAGCGCCGTCACGGCGCTCGCCCTGACAGCGGCGCCGGTCGCGGTCGCGACGGCCGCACCACCAGCTCCCGCACCCCGGAAGACGGCACCCCAGCAGGCGGTCGACGAGGTCACCCTCGTCACCGGCGACAGGGTCCTCCTCGGACCAGGTCAGCGGGTCGTCGCGATCGAGCCCGGCGAGGGCCGCGACACGATGAGGTTCAGAACACTCCGCGGTCCCGACGGGCACACCGCGGTCATCCCGCAGGACGCGTTCGGGCCCCTGGCGGCGGGCCGGCTCGACCGCAGGCTCTTCGACGTGACCACGCTGCTCGAGTTCGGCTACCGCGACCGGATGCCGTTGATCGTGAACGGCGGCGGCAGGCTCGGCGCGAGGAGCACCGGCGACTGGAATGCCCTGCGGCTCTCCGGGGACAAGATCTGGCTCGACGGCATCCGCAGGCCGGTCCTCGACCGGTCGGTCGCGCAGATCGGCGCACCGGCCGCCCACCAGCGGGGCATCACCGGCAAGGGGATCAAGGTCGCCATCGTCGACACCGGTGTCGACGAGAAGCACCCGGACCTCGTCGGCCAGCAGGTCGCCGAGAAGAACTTCACCACCGACCCCGACAACACCGACACCATCGGCCACGGCACGCACGTCGGTTCCACGGTCGCGAGCCACGACGCGAAGTACGGCGGGGTGGCCCCCGGCGCCCAACTGCTCGACGCCAAGGTGTGCACCTCGCGCGGCTGCCCGGACTCCGCGGTCATCGCGGGCATGCGCTGGGCCGTCGAGCAGGGCGCCCAGGTCGTGAACATGAGCCTCAGCGGCCCGGACACACCCGAGGTCGACCCGGTGGAACAGGCGGTCGACGAGCTCACCGCGCGGTACGGCACGTTGTTCGTCATCGGAGCGGGCAACTCCGGCTCCCCCGGCACGGTCGGCTCGCCGAGCACGGCCGAGGCCGCGCTGTCCGTCGGCGCCGTCGACCGCGACGACCAGCTCGCCTCCTTCTCCAGCAAAGGCCCGCGCATCGGGGACAGCGGGCTCAAGCCGGAGGTGACCGCGCCGGGCGTCGGCATCGTCGCGGCGGCCGCCGGCACGAACGGCGGGCACGTGGCGGCGAGCGGCACGTCCATGGCCACCCCGCACGTGGCGGGCGCCGCGGCGCTCCTGCGCCAGGAACACCCCGAGTGGACGCCGGCGCAGGTCAAGTCGGCCCTGGCGACCACCGCCAAGCCGACCGCCGGCGTCAGCGCGTTCGACCAGGGGGCCGGGCGCATCGACGTGTCCAAGGCGATCGACCAGGTGCTGACCGGTGACGTCACGGTCAACCTCGGCAAGCACGAGTGGCCGCACGACGACGACAAGCCGGAGATCAGGCCGATCACCTACACCAACCCGACCGGTGCGGCGATCACGCTCGACCTCACGCTCACCAGCACCGCGCCGCGGGGCATGATCGCGCTGAGCGCCTCGAAGGTCACGGTCCCGGCCAAGGGCACCGCGTCCGTCGACGTCATCGGCGACACCCGTGCCGACACGCAGAACGGCGCGTTCACCGGCGAGGTCGTCGCGACGTCCGGCACGCACACCGTCCGCACGCTCGTCGGCATCGACCGCGAGGAGGAGCGCTACACGCTCGCGGTCGACTTCACCGACCGCGACGGGAAGGACCCGGCGAGCTCGTCCACGTTCCTCGTCGGCCTCGACAACTCCGTCGTCCAGGTGCTCGACACCGCGGGCGACCTGAAGATCCGCCTGCCCAGGGGCACCTACGTGCTGGAGACGACGATCGGGACGGACGAGGGCCTGGACCTGCTGGTGCAGCCGAACGTGGTGCTCACCGCCGACACGGCGATCACACAGGACGCACGCCTCGCGAAGCCGTTGTCCATCACGCCTCCGGAGGCCCCCGGCGACTCGGTGGTCGGCGAGCTCGCGTGGCGGCGCACGCTCGGCAGCCGGACGGTGGCGTCGACGCTGGTCGCGCGCGGCGGCTTCGACGGCATCCGCACGGCCCAGGGAGGCGGACCGCTGTCGCCGGCGGAGATGGCGTCCCTGGTGACGCTGCAGACCGACACCGCGGCCGAGGCCGGCACGTACTTCCGGCTGTCCTACCCGGTCGGCGGCAGCCTGCCCACCGGGCTGACGCGCGCACCGCGGAAGGAGGACCTGGCCCGCGTCGAAGCCACGATCAGCGGACTCGCACCCGGCAGCACGGCGCTGAAGGGCGAGCTCCCGGCGTCGGCGCTCGGCCTCTACGGCGGCGGGCTGCTCTACCGGGCTCCGGAGAGCGGCGAGGTCGTCGACTACGTGACGACCGAGGGCCTGCGGTGGCAGTCGTCCCTGCTGAACACCCACGCCAACGGCGCCATGGAACAGATCACCTCCGGGTTCCGCACCTACCAGGCCGGGCGGACGTACCAGGAGCGGGAGAACCGGCCGGTGTACTCGCCGGGGCTCCCCGAGACGCCGTACCCCTTGGTCACCCGGCGCGGGCCGTTGCTCATCGTCGGCGTCCCGCTGGTGAGCGACGCGAGCAACGGCATCGGTTACTCCACGTTGGACAGTGCGCGCACCGCCCTGTACCGCGACGGGGTCCTGCTCGACGAGGCCGCCTCGACGAGCGGGTACTTCGAGAAGGTGCCGCTGTCGCAGGGCGACTACCGCGCCGAGATGAGCCTCGACCGGAGCTCGCAGTTCGAGTTCAGCACCAAGGTGTCGGGTGTCTGGACGTTCAGGTCCACCGGCACCGAGGGCAGGACAGAGGCGCTGCCGCTGTCGGTGGTGCGGTTCGCGCCCCAGCTCGACTCGAACGGCGCGGTGCCCGCAGGAACCTTGCAGCGCATCGGGTTGTCCACGCAGTCGCAGGGCGACACGGGCGCGGTGCGCATCACCGGCGTCCAGTACTCGCACGACGACGGCAAGTCGTGGCGTCCGGCGGGTGTGTCCGGTGCCAGTGCGCTGGTCTACAACCCGCTGAACGCGGAGTGGACGTCCTTGAAGGCCACCACCGTCGACGCCAAGGGCAACACGTCCGAGGTGACGGTGATCCACGCCTACCGGCTGAGCTGAGGACGCGGGAGGGCCGTCTCGCGGCGGCCCTCCCCCGCCGTCACGGCAGGTTGACGACCAGCTCGGCGGCCGGGACGCGGGTGCCCGTGTAGAAGGGGATCTCCTCGCGCACGTGCAGCCGCGCCTCGGTGCCGCGCAGGTGGCGCATGAGGTCGACGATGCGGTGCAGCTCGTCCGCCTCGAACGCGAGCAGCCACTCGTAGTCGCCGAGAGCGAACGACGCGACGGTGTTCGCGCGCACGTCCGGGAAGTCGCGGGCCTCCTTGCCGTGGTCCGCCAGCATCTTGCGGCGGTCCTCCTCCGGCAGCAGGTACCACTCGTAGGAGCGCACGAACGGGTAGACGCACACGTACTTGCGCGCCTCCTCACCCGCGAGGAACGCGGGGATGTGGCTGCGGTTGAACTCCGCGGGGCGGTGCAGGGCGACCTGCGACCAGACCGGCGTGGAGACCTTGCCGAGCGGGGTGCGGCGGAAGCCCGTGTAGGCGGCCTGCACCTGCTCGATCTCCTCGGCGTGCCACCAGATCATGAAGTCGGCGTCGGCGCGCAGACCGGCCAGGTCGTAGACGCCGCGGACGACGACTCCCTTGCCCTCCAACGCGTCCAGGTAGTCCTGGGTCTCGCTCGCGGCGGCGCTGCGGTCCTCGGGCAGCTTGCCGGGTTCGACCCGGAACACCGACCACATCGTGTAGCGGATGGTGTCGTTGAGCTCGTTGTAGTTCAGGCGCGCCATAGGTCCATCTTGGCACGGGCACCTCAACGGCGAACGCGGCCCAGCAGGTGTGCTGCGACACGGGCGGCGGCCGCGTCGGCGGTCGCGATGCACGCCGGCACGCCCACTCCGTGCAGCGTGGCACCGGCCACCGCGAGGCCCGGCACGTCGGCGATGCCGCGTTCGATCGTGTCGACCAGGTCGACGTGGCCGACGCCGTACTGCGGCAGCCCGCCGCCCCAGCGCTGCACCACGGAGTCGATCGGCTCGGCCTTGACGCCGGTCAGCTCGTACAGGTCGTTGCGCACGGCCTTGACCAGGTCGGCGTCGCTGCGCTGCAGCAGCGCGGTCTCCCCGTGCCTCCCGACCGACCCGCGCAGGACCACCGGCTCGCCGAGGTGCGCCCACTTGCGGCTGGAGAACGTGAAGGCCTTGGCGGTGAACGGGGTGATGCGGTCGGAGTACCGCTCCCCCTCCGCGATGAGGATGCCGGAGCGGTCCGGCAGCTCGGTGCCCGGCGGCAGGGCGAGCGCGACGACGGCCATCGAGGCGACCTCGACCTTGCCGTACGCGGCGGACACCTGCGGGGCGATCTCGTGCAGCAGCTTGCGCGCGGACGGCGCCGGGACTGCGAGCACGACGCCGTCGCACTCCAGGTACTCCGGCGTCGCGGCCGAGCCGATCTCCAGCCGCCAGCCGCTGCCCAGCCACGACAGCACCCGGACCGGCAGGCCCAGGCGGACCTCGGGCCGGGCGATCTCGGCGAGCCGGTCGACGAGCGACTGCACACCGTCGTCCAGCGACGCGAACACCGGCGGGCGCGCGGCCCGTGCCTGGGGCGGCGCGGGCATCATCGTCGCGGCGGCCGCGAGCAGCGACCCGACGCCCTTGTCGAGCAGCGTCGCGATCTGCGGCATCGTGGCGCGCAGGCCGAGGTCGTCCGCGCGGCCCGCGTAGACGCCGCCCAGCAGCGGGCCGACCAGGCGGTCGGCGATCTCCGGCCCGAACCGGTCCTTCATCAGCGCGCCGACCGAGACGTCACCGCCGCCGAGGTCCACCGGCGGCAGCGTCGGTTCCATCTCGACCCGCAGCGCGCCCTCGGACGACAGCAGGTGCCGGACGCTCTCGACGCTCGCCGGGACGCCCATGAACGTGTGCGCGGGCAGCTGGTGCGTGTGCCCGGCGGCGTGGACGGACGCCTTCGCGCCGGTGGGGTGCACGACGTGGTCCCGCAGACCGATCTCGGCGATCAGCTCCTGCGCCTCCGGCTTGCGGTGCAGGAACGCCTCGGCGCCCACGTCGAACCGCACGCCGCCGAGCTCGGTCGTGCGCAGCTTGCCGCCGAGGCGGTCGGACTGCTCGACGACCGTGATCCTCGCGTCGGGGCCGAGCAGCAGGCGCAACCGGTGCGCGGCGGCCAGCCCGGAGACCCCTCCGCCGATGATGGCGACGTGCGGCGCTCTCCCGTGCATTACAAGCTGTGGATCAGCTCGACGGTCCGGGTGATGATCTCCGGATCGGTGTCGGGCAGGACCCCGTGGCCGAGGTTGAAGATGTGCCCGGCCGCGGCCTTGCCCTCGGCGTGGATGCGGCGCACCTCGCGGTCGACGGCCTCGAAGCCCGCGAAGAACAGCGCAGGGTCGAGGTTGCCCTGCACGACCGGCTTGGGCAGCTCGGGGTTCGCCTGCTCGAGCCGCGCGACCGCCACGTCGAGCGGGAGCCGCCAGTCGACGCCGACGACGTCCGCGCCGGCCTCGCGCATCGCGGGCAGCAGCTCGCCGGTGCCGACGCCGAAGTGGATCCGCGGCACCGTGCTGATCGTCTCGAGGACGCGCTTCGAGTGCGGCAGCACGAACTCGCGGTAGTCGCGCTCGGACAGCGCGCCCGCCCACGAGTCGAACAGCTGGACCGCCTGGACGCCCGCGTCGAGCTGGGCGTGCAGGAACGCGGCCGTCACGTCGGCGATCCGCGCGAGCAGCGCGTGCCACAGCTCCGGGTTGCCGTGCATGAGCGCCTTGGTGCGCTCGTGGTTCTTGCTCGGCCCGCCCTCGACGAGGTACGAGGCCAGCGTGAACGGCGCTCCGGCGAACCCGATCAGGGCGACGTGCGGCGGGAGTTCCTTGAGCAGCAACCCGATCGCGTCCTGCACGGGCTGGACCTGCTCGGCGTGCAGCTCGGGCAGCGCCTTCACGTCGTCGAGCGTCCGCACGGGGTTCGCGACGACGGGGCCGGTGCCCGCGACGATGTCGAGGTCGACACCGGCGGCCTTGAGCGGCACCACGATGTCGGAGAAGAGGATCGCGCCGTCGACGCCGTGCCGCCGGACCGGCTGCATGGTGATCTCGCAGACCATCTCCGGGTCCATGCACGCGTCGAGCATCGCGGTGCCCTGGCGCAGGGCCCGGTACTCGGGCAGCGACCGTCCCGCCTGCCTCATGAACCAGACAGGGGTGTGCGACGGGGTGCCGCCACTTGCGGCCACGAGGAGGGGAACTTGAGTGCTCATATCTCTTTCATGGTCCCACGTCCCGGCGTGCCGCCGTCACTCGGCCGGATTGCGAGGCATACAGTCAGTTGCGTGACCGAGCCGGAAATCTTCCGCCGGGCGGTGGGGACGCTCAAGTCGGTTCGCCACAGGCCCGAGATCGAACTCACCGAGGTTCGCCCACCGCAGCGGCTGGCCCCGTGGGCCTACGCGCTGACGGCTGAGGTCACCGGCCCGTCGGACGAGCTGTCGACAGGAAGACTCGTGCTGCTGCACGACCCGGACGGCGACGAGGCGTGGGGCGGCGTCCTGCGCGTCGTGGCGTACGTGCGCGTGGAGCTCGACCACGAGCTCGCGTCGGACCCCCTGCTGCCCGAGGTCGGCTGGTCGTGGCTGACCGAGGCGCTGGAGCAGTCGGGCGCGGGGTTCACCGCGCTGGGCGGGACCGTGACGCAGACGTCGTCGGCCCGGTTCGGCGACATCGCGGGACCGGCGCGCACCGACGACCTGGAGCTGCGGGCGTCGTGGACCGCGCTCGACGGGGAGCTCGCCGAGCACGGCACCGCGTTCTACGAGCTGATGGCGACGGCCGTGGGGTTGCCGCCGGTGGGCGTCACGATGTTCGGGCAGCGCCAGCCGTAGGGATCCACGGCCGGCGCACTCCACCTGATATCCAATATATTGCGCTCCCCCACCCGGTCGTGCCCGGTGTTAACGCAACCAGCGGGGGCACCGCGCGACCAAGCCGGCTCCCCCAGCGGTTCGAGCCGTGCTCCGGACGTCTCTACGCGTCCGCTTCCCGCAGCACCCGCAGCACGTTCGCCCCGGCCAGCTTCGTCAGGTCGTCCTCCGACCAGCCGCGGTCCAGCAGCGCGCCGAACAGGTTCGGGTAAGTCGAGACGTCCTCCAGCCCCTCGGGAAGGCTCTGCACGCCGTCGTAGTCGCCGCCGATGCCGATGTGGTCGACGCCCACGACCTCCCGTGCGTGCTCGAGGTGCGTGACGACGTCGTCGAGGGTCGCGCCCGGCTTCGGGTTGTCGACGGCCCACTTCTCGCCGAACGTCTTGCGCTCGTCCATGTCGGCGTGGCTCGCGCCGGCGGCCGTCATGGCGTCACGAAGGGCTGCGTCCCATTGAGCGACACGAGTTGAGACGAAGTCGGGAACGAATGTGATCATGGCCACACCGCCGTTCGTCCTCAGCTTCCCGAGGACGTCGTCCGGGATGTTGCGCGGGTGGTCCGCGACGTGGCGGCACGACGAGTGGCTGAAGATGACGGGCTTGACGCTCGTGTCGAGCGCGGCGTGCATTGTGCTCGGCGCGACGTGGCTCAGGTCGACGAGCATGCCGATCCGGTTCATCTCGCGCACGACGCTGCGGCCGAACTCGGTCAGGCCGTCGTGTTCCGGCTGGTCAGTGGCGCTGTCGGCCCACGGCGTGTTGTCGTTGTGGGTCAGCGTCATGTACCGGACGCCCAGCCGGCGCAGCGCGCGCAGGACGCCGAGTGAAGAGTTGATGGAATGTCCGCCCTCGGCGCCGATGAGGGACGCGACACGCCCGGATGAGAAAACTTTCTCAGCTTCCGCAGCGGTGGTCGCGAGGCCGAGGTGGTCGGAGTACCGGGATGCCAGCTCGTAGACCAGTTCGACCTGCTCCAGGACGGCGGTGACCGCTCCGTCCCCGGCCAGCTTCCCGGGGATCCAGACGGACCAGAACTGCACGCCCAGACCGCCCTCGCGCAGCTTCACGAGGTCCGTGTGCAGGCTGGGATGACGTCGCGTGAGATCGACTCCGGCGACCGTCGCGGCGATGTCGCCGCCCGTTGTGCCGGCGAGCTCCCTGAGCGCCCACGGCAGGTCGTTGTGACCGTCGACGAGGGGCACACGCTGCAGCAACGCCCGGGCTTTCTCGCGGCCTGCACTGCTCGGCACAACCAACTCCTAGATGTCGTTCTGAGAGGGACTCGCGTTACGCCCCCTATCTAGTTGTCATCCAATCGTGTGACAGATGAGGCCATCTGTCACAACCCGATAGGGATAGATACCCGATTGATCGTCCCGTAGACCCGCATGGGCGGCTACGCTGCCCCAGACGACACCACTTTCGGTCGATCAGTGGCGCGGCTGATTGGACGAAAGTCTCGGGTGCCGGTCGGGGGGCACGACCGACTCCAGGGAAGTAGTGACGTGGCTGCCGTCGGCTTAGGTCAGGCCGTTCGTACCACGCCAGCCGGCTCGTTGCCGGCGAACATGGTCCCGCACCCGCGGGAAGAGCTTTTTTCAGTGCTGGTGGTCGACGACCACCCACTGCTGAGGGAGGCGATATCAGCTCGGCTCACCCAGATGGGAGCCGGGACAGTGCATGAGGCCGCATCGGTGGCGGAGGCTCGGGCGCGGGCACTCGCAACCGGACCGTGCGACCTCGCGATCCTCGATCTGGGCCTGCCGGATGGCACCGGCATCGACCTGGTCACGGAGCTCCGTGCCCAGGGCTGGCCCCGCATCGTGGTCCTCGCATCCTCCGACGACCCCTACGCGGTCAGGTCGGCCTTCCAGGCGGGCGCCCAGGCGTACCTCCTGAAGTCCGCCTCGCCGATGGTGGTCACCGACGGGGTGCGCAGGGTCCTCGACGGCGGCGTTTACGCAGATCCGAGCGTGGCACCAGTACTCGCAGCGGGTACTCGGGTGCCGGGCACGGACAACACGCCGCGGGAACTCTCCGCGCGTGAGGTCGAGGTGCTCCAGCTGGTCGCCGATGGCCAGAGCAACAAGGAGATCGGCGAGGCTCTGAGCCTGTCCGCGTTGACGGTGAAGTCTCACCTGTCGCGGATCGGCCGGAAGCTGGGCACAGGAGATCGCGCTCAGATGGTCGCGCTGGCCATGCGTGCCGGCGT
The DNA here is from genome assembly GCF_042738015.1 of Lentzea sp. NPDC059081. Taxonomy (NCBI): domain Bacteria; kingdom Bacillati; phylum Actinomycetota; class Actinomycetes; order Pseudonocardiales; family Pseudonocardiaceae; genus Lentzea; species Lentzea sp. NPDC059081. Next base: position 42,656 of record NZ_JBHYGW010000022.1, on the reverse strand, counting down.
GATCCGTTAGATACCGGTTTGAAGCACTGAACCGGCCGAGAACACCTGTGAGAGGTGCGATCGTCGTAGGGTCATCCGCTGTGGATGTACCCGCCGACGAGCCAACCGCACCGACCGGACCAGATCCGGTACCGCTGACGGAACCTGCTGATGGGGTCCCGCCCGTGGTCGCCGATCCTGCTGCGCTCCGGCGAGCCGCTGACGCGCTCGCCGGGGCGAAGGGCCCGGTCGCGGTGGACACCGAGCGAGCCTCGGGCTACCGCTACTCACAGCGTGCCTATCTGGTGCAACTGCGCCGGGAAGGCGCCGGCACCTGGTTGGTCGACCCGATCGCCCTCGGCGGACGGCTCGACCCGCTGGTGCAGGCCCTTGATGGCACTGAGTGGGTGTTGCACGCGGCGTCCCAGGACCTGCCGTGCCTCGCCGAACTCGGGCTGCGACCCGGCGTGCTGTTCGACACCGAGCTGGCGGGCAGGCTGGCTGGGTTCGACCGTGTCGCACTGGGCACGTTGGTGGAACGGCTTCTGGGCTTCCGGCTCGAGAAGGGGCACGGTGCGGCCGACTGGTCGCGCCGGCCCCTTCCTGCCGACTGGCTCACCTACGCCGCTCTCGACGTGGAGCTGCTCGTGCAGCTGCGCGACGTTCTCGAAGCCGAGCTGGAGCGCCAGGGCAAGCTCGCCTGGGCGCTCGAGGAGTTCGAGGCGGTGCGGACGGCGCCGTTGCCGCGCCCCCGCACCGACCCCTGGCGGCGCACGTCGGGCATTCACCGCGTGCGCAACCAGCGGCAACTGGCCCTCGTGCGGTCGCTGTGGGAAGCCCGCGACGCCGTGGCCCGCGAACGCGACATCGCCCCCGGCCGAGTCCTCCCGGACTCCGCCCTGATGGAGGCTGCCGCGCGCAACCCCGCTTCGGAGGCGGAACTGCTCGCCCTCCCGGTCTTCCGCGGCCGTTCCCAGCGCCGCATGTCCGGCGTGTGGATGAACGCCCTGCGCAAGGCGAGCGCGCTGACGAAGGCGGAGCTCCCGGAACCCGCCGGTCACCACGACGGTCCTCCCCCGCCCAACCGCTGGTCGGACAAGGACCCGGACGCCGCGGCCCGCCTGGCAGCCGCCCGCGCGGCCCTGACCGGCATCGCCGAGGCCAACACCCTGCCGGTGGAGAACCTGCTGCTGCCCGACCTGGTGCGCCGCACCTGCTGGCAGCCGCCGGCCGACCTGTCGCCCGAGTCCGTGGCCGCCGTGCTGCGCGAGGGCGGAGCGCGGTCGTGGCAGATCGAGCTGACGCTGGAAGGCCTCACGAAGGCGTTGGCCGCGACGGCGCCGCCGCCGTCCACCAGCTGATATCCGATATATCAATCATTTCGACGACCAACGCGGCCCGGCTGATATCCGATATATCGGCCGGGCCTTCGCGTTCGGTCACGCCCGGCAGCTGATCTCCATGCCGTCCTCGACGGGGAACGCGACGCTCACGTACCCGTTCGCCGGATCCCGCACGTAGGCGAGGTAGTCCGCCATCGAGGCCTGGTCGATGTCGTCGGCGACGACGAGCGCACCGGGCGCGAGACGCGGTTCGAGGTCGCGCAGCACCGGCAGGCAGAGCTCCTTCCACCCGTCGAGCAGCACGAGCCCGATCGGCCCCTTCAGGTCGGCCAGCGTGCGCCGCGCGTCGCCGGGCAGCACCGTCGTGACGTCGCCGAGCCCGGCCTCGTCGAGGTTCTTCCGCGCCGCCGCGACCTTCTCCGCCGACATCTCGGTGCCGTAGACGTGCCCCCGGCCGTTGTCGGCGACGGCCGCCGCCAGGTAGAGCGTCGAGATGCCGAACGACGTGCCGAACTCGACGACGGTCTCCGGCCGGCTCGACCGCACCAGGCCGTAGAGCAGGTCGCCCCCTCGCGCGGAGATCGGCATGTAGACGCCGGCCAGCGCGTCGGCGCGTTCCTGTGCGCCGACCGAGCGCAGGTCGTCCCACGGTGCTTCGAAGGTGTCGTCGGCGGTGGCGGAGTCGAAGAGCCGGTCGAGGACCGTGCGGACCCGCGGCTCGTGCAAGGTGATCGTCATGACAGCTAGATTAGACGCAACGTTGCGTCTAATCTAGCCCTGGCTAAGGTACGCGTCCGGGAGGTGGTCGATGAGCACCGCACATCGCGGGAATCGGCACGGGCGCAGCGAACAGGCGCGGCAGGCGGTGCTGGAGGCCGCCGACGACCTGCTGGCCGAGCGCGGGTTCGCCGCCGTGACGATCGAGGGCATCGCCGCGCGGGCGGGCGTGGCGAAGCAGACGATCTACCGCTGGTGGCCGTCCAAGGTCGACGTGCTGCTGGAGGCGTTCACCGAGGACATGGCCGAGCACCTGACGCCGGAGGACCACGGCGACCTCGGCACCGACCTGCGCGCCCACCTCGCGACCCTGGCGGGGTTCCTCACCGCCTCCGACCCCGGCGCGGTGTTCCGGGCCCTCGCCGGCCAGGCGCAGCACGACCCCCAGCTCGCGACGAGGCTGCGCGACGAGCACCTGAGCCACCAGCGCGTCCGCGACCGCCTCCCCCTGGAGCGCGCGATCGAGCGCGGTGAGCTCCGGGCGGACCTCGACGTCGACACCGCGCTGGACCAGCTCGTCGGGCCGGTCTACTACCGAGTCCTGGTCACCGGCTCACCCGTCCCACGCGAGTTCACCGACGACCTCGTCGCGGCCTTCCTGCACCGGTTCACCGCGCGGGCGGGCGGAACGACGTCCGGTACGCCGACGGCGTGAGCCCGGTCCGGCTGACCAGGTGCCGGCGCAGCGAGTCGGCGGTGCCCAGCCCGCTGTGGTGGGCGACCAGGTCGACGGACAGGGTGCTCGTCTCCAGCAGCCGGCGGGCGCGGTCGACGCGCCGGTGCAGCAGCCACTGCGCCGGGCTCGTCCCCGTCTCGGCGTGGAACCGGCGGGTCAGCGTCCGCACGCTCACGCGGGCGTGCACGGCCAGGTCCGTGAGGGTGAGCGGGGTGTCGAGCCGGCGCAACGCCCACTCGCGGGTGGCGGCGAGCGAGGAGTCCGGCAGGTCGGGCAGCGGCGTGTCCACCACCTGGGCCTGACCGCCGGGACGGGCGGGGGCCGCCACGGCGAGCCGGCTCGCGGTGGCCGCCGCGGCGGCGCCGAAGTCGCTGCGGATGAGGTGCAGGCACAGCTCGACGCACGCCGCGGCACCCGCCGAGGTGATCACCGGACCGTCGGCGACGTAGAGCGCGTCCGGCACCACGGTCACCGCGGGATGGCGGTGGGCCAGCTCGTCGGTCAGACCCCAGTGCGTCGTCGCGCGGCGTCCGTCGAGCAGCCCCGCCTGGGCGAGCACGAACACGCCCGTGCAGATCGCGGCCACGCGCGCCCCAGCCCGTGCCGCAGCGCGGACGGCGGCGAGCACTCGCGGGTCGACGTCCTCACGCCCACCACCACCGATCACGACGCACGTGTCGGCCTCGCGCGCGGAAGCGAGGTCGTGGTCCACGACGACGTCGGGCCCACCCACAGCCTCGACCCGCCCCGGTTCGGCGGTGCAGACGACGATCTCGTAGGCGCCGGTCGAGTCGAGCAGCATCCGCGCGATGGCGAGGTCGAACGAGAACACCGGCTCGACCACCACGAAGACGATCCGATGCATGGCCAGAACCTCCGGGAACGTGGCACACGGGCCGGTGCCGCGAACCGGGCGCCCGCAGCACTGTGGAGCAACAGGTTCGACCCGATCCGATGTTCCCGAAAAGAGGACCATGCACCTGATCGTCGGCCGTGGCGCCACGGCCACCGCCACCGCTCTGTCGCTCGCCGAGTCCGGCGACGACGTCCGGATCGTCAGCCGCTCCGGCGACGGCCCCGGCCACCCCCGCGTCACCAGGATCGCCCTGGACGCGAGCGACACCACCGCGCTGACCGAGGTGGCGGCCGGGGCGACGTCGATCATCAACGCCGCCGCGCCCGCCTACCACACGTGGCCGCGGACCCTGCCGCCGTTGTTCGGCTCGATCCTGTCGGCCGCCGAACGCACCGGCGCCACCTACGTGATGCTCGGCAACCTCTACGGCTACGGACCCGTCGACGAGCCGCTGACCGAGGACCACCCGCTGAGCGCGACCGGTCCCAAGGGCGAGGTGCGGGCCCGCATGTGGCGGGAGGCCAAGGCCGCGCACGACGCGGGCAGGGTGCGAGTCACCGAGGTGCGCGCCGGCCAGTTCATCGGTCCCGGCGCGATCTCCGTGTTCGCCCTCACGGTGGTGCCCAAGGTCCTCGCGGGACACTTCGCCCTCGTGCCCGCCGCACTGGACACCCCGCACTCGTTCACGTCCATCGGCGACGCCGCGCGCGCTCTGGTCGCGGTCGTCCACGACGAGCGGGCGCTCGGCAGGGCGTGGCACGCGCCCGTCCTGGTCACGTCCGTGCGCACCGTCGCCACCCGCCTCGCCGAGCTGGCCGGCGCACCGACGCCCCGGCTCGCCGAGATGACCGACCGCGAGATGGCCCTGCTGGGCGCCACCTCCCCGCTGTGGGACGAGCTCGACGAGACCCGGCACCAGTCGCACCGCCCGTTCGTCGTGGACGCCTCCCGGATGGCGTCGGAGTTCGGCCTGACCGCCACCCCGCTCGACGAGGTCCTCACCGCGACGCTGAAGCAGGCGGATCCTCCCGGCGAGGGATGATCTCCCGGTGGGAGACGACAGCAAGGGCCGGTTCCAGGCGATCGGCACCGAACGCCTGGAGCTGGTCCCGTTGCGACCCGAGCACGCCGACGAGATGGCCGAGGTCCTGGCCGACCCGGCACTGCACACCTTCATCGGCGGCACCCCGCTCAGCCCGCGGGACCTCCGCACCCGGTACGAACGCCTGGCCGCGGGCTCACCGGACCCGGCCCAGCGCTGGCTGAACTGGGTCGTCCGCCTCCGCGCCGAGCACCGGCTGACCGGCACCGTCCAGGCGACGATCACCGGCGACACCGCCGAGATCGCGTGGGTCGTCGGCACGCCGTGGCAGGGCAGGGGCATCGCGAGCGAGGCCGCGCGGGGGCTGGTCGGCTGGCTCGGCACCCAGGCCGTGCGCACGGTCGTGGCCCACATCCACCCGGAGCACCACGCGTCGGCCGCCGTCGCCGCCTCCGCCGGACTGACGTCCACGGGTGAGCTGCACGACGGCGAGGCCCGCTGGCGGCGGCACCTTTGACAGTTGCCTAAGCGAAATATCGGCCTCGACTGCCGGACATATGCCCTCCGAGGAGCAGTCCGTCCCCGAGGAGAGGCCTCCGTTGAAACGAATTCTCCCCATCGCCGTGGTCAGCCTCGCGCTGACCGCGGCCGTCGTCGTCCCCGCAGCCGCGACCACGGCCGAGGTCGCGCCCGCCCGGCCCGGCGCACAGCACTGGATCACGCTGGTCACCGGCGACCAGGTGCTGACCGACTCCCAGGGCAAGCCGCAGCAGTGGAAGCCCGCGCCCGGTCGTGAGCACGTCCCCGTCTCCACAAGAGAGGACGGCACACATCTCTACGCCGTCCCCGCCGACGTCGAGCCGCTGGTCACCGAGGGCAGGCTCGACCGGCGCCTGTTCGACCTCGCCCTGCTCAGCAAGCCCGAGTACACCAAGCGCCAGGGCCTCGGCCTGCTCGTGTCGGGTGGCACCGGGCTCACGGCCGCCCGGACGTTCAGCCGCATCGGCGTCGACGCGGTGACGGTGAGCGCCGAGAACGCGGCATCGGTCTGGAAGTCGCTGGAGAACGCACGCGGGTCGAACACCACCGTCTGGCTCGACGCGGTGCACAAGGCGGCACTCGACCGCAGCACGGCGCAGATCGGCGCGCCGCAGGCGTGGCAGGCCGGGTTCGACGGCAAGGGCGTGAAGATCGCGGTGCTCGACACCGGCGTCGACAACACGCACCCGGACCTCGCCACCCAGGAGATCGCCGAGAAGAACTTCTCCGACTCGCCGGACAACCAGGACCGCGTCGGGCACGGCACGCACGTCGCGTCCATCGCCGCGGGCACCGGTGCGAAGTCGGGCGGGAAGTTCCGGGGTGTCGCGCCCGGCGCGCGCATCCTCGACGGCAAGGTGCTCGGCGACGACGGGTCCGGGTACGAGTCCGGGATCCTCGCGGGCATCGAGTGGGCCGTCGAGCAGCAGGTGGACATCGTCAACATGAGCCTCGGCGGCGACGACAGCCCGGTGCTCGACCCGATGGAGATCCTGGTCAACCGGCTCTCGCAGGAGACCGGCACGCTGTTCGTCATCGCGGCGGGCAACGCCGGTCCGAACAGCGTCGGCTCGCCCGGCAGCGCGGACGCCGCCCTCACCGTCGGCGCCGTCGACCGCGACGACGCGCTCGCCCCGTTCTCCAGCACCGGGCCGCGCAACGGCGACGGCGCGATCAAGCCGGACATCACCGCACCCGGTGTCAACATCGGCGCGGCGGCGGGCGGCGCGCTCGGACAGACCAGGCCTGGTCCCGCGGAGGGCTACATCTTCCTGAGCGGCACGTCGATGGCCACCCCGCACGTCACGGGCGCCGCGGCGATCCTGGCCCAGGTGCACCCGGACTGGCGCGGTGAGCAGCTCAAGGCCGCGCTGACGGCGAGCGCGAAGCCCGGCGCGTACACGCCGTTCGAACAGGGTGCCGGCCGCGCGGACGTCGCGAAGGCGATCAAGCAGACGGTCACGTCCGGCCCGGTCTCGTTCGGCACGGCGTTGTGGCCGCACCACGACGACGCCCCGATCACCCGCGACGTCCTCTACCGCAACGAAAGCGACCAGCCGGTCACGCTGTCGCTCAAGCTGGACGCCGCCGCACCACAGGGTTTCTTCACGCTCAAGGACAGCACCCTGACCGTGCCCGCGCACGGCACCGCGACCACGAAACTGACCGCCGACACCAAGCTCGGTGGCGACGCGGCCGGCACGTTCGGCGCGTACGTCACCGCGAGCGGCGGCGGCCAGTCCGTCGTCACCCCGGCGGCCGTGACCCGCGAGGCCGAGCGCTACACGCTGACCGTCAAGGCGATCGGCCGCGACGGCAAGCCCGCCGCGGACTGGGGCGCGATGCTGCAGGGCGTCACCGGGGACGCGACGGGCGCCTTCGCGGGCCTGGGCACCGGCCTGGAGTCCCTGCGCGTGCCGAAGGGCCGCTACCTGCTCAGCGGTCAGCAGTGGACCGCGCCCGGCATCCCCGGCGCGAACTACAACTGGTTCAACGGCACGAACATCGACGTCAAGGCGGACACCACGATCACGCTCGACGCCCGCCAGGCCAAGCCGGTCGACATCGGCCTGCCCGGCAAGCCCGCCGAACGCCATTCCTACATCAGGGTCGGCCACAAGATGCCGTCGACGGAGTACGGCTTCGGTCTGCTGGGCGTGCCGCTGAGCGCCCTCAACACCGCGCACGTCGGCCCGGAGGGCAAGGCGGGTGAGATGAACGAGCTCGTCGTGGCCTCCTACACCGGTGCCGACCGCGAGGAGTTCCACGTCGTCGACCAGTCCACGACGCTCACGAGGTTCTGGACGGGCTACCGCAAGCCGTTGAAGGACAAGGACCTCGTGACCATCGAGGCCTCGGCGGGCACCACCGCCGCGGGACGCCTGGGCTACGTGCACGCCCTGGCCGCGGTCGGCGACAGCCCGTTGTTCGGCGTCGCGTTCGGACATGCCCTGCCGCACCAGCGGAAGATGCGTCTCTACTCCCCCACCAACACGTGGGGTCTGCGCTTCGAGCAGGACAACGGCGACACCACCGAGGCGTGGTGGGGCGCGGACGACGAGACGTTCAAGCCGGGCAAGACCTACCAGAAGACGTTCAACACCGGTGTCTTCGGTCCCGCGCTGACGAACGAGCGCCGCGTCGGCCTGTACCGCGACGGCGACGTGCTGTTCGGCAGCCTTCCGTTCTTCGCCGACGGCCAGGGCCGCACCGGCGGTTCGGTCGTCGACTCCGGCTCGACGGTGCTCAAGCGGGACGGCAAGGTCGTCGACTCGACCGATCGGCCGCTGGACCTGGAGACGTTCTTCTCGCTGCCGGAGGGACGCGGCCGCTACGAGCTGACCACCACCGCGACCCGGTCGGGCGTGGCGACGGTCAGCACGTCGGTCACCACGACGTGGGGGTTCGACTCGGCGACGACCGGCGCCGTCACGCAGGTGCCGTTGTCGATGGTCAGGTTCACACCGGAGGTCGGCCTCGACGGAACCCTGCCCGCGCACCGGGTCCAGCGCGTCCCGCTGACCGTCCAGGGTGGCCAGGTGAAGTCGCTGACCACGCAGGTGTCCTACGACCGGGGCCGCACGTGGCAGCCGGCGTGGGTGGTGGGTGACTCGATGTTCGTGCTCAACCCGGGCAGGGGCGGCAGCGTCTCGTTGCGCGCCAAGCTCGTGAGCAGGGGCGGTGACTCGGTCACCCAGACCGTGGTCGACGCCTACCTCACGAAGTAGCCGGGCGGCCGCGATGCGCACCGCATCGCGGCCTCCTCACCGGAACGCCTCGTCGTAGATCCCGCGCAGCCCCGGCTCGTCCGGGCCGCTCAGCCCGCAGCCCAGGACGCGCATGTCGGACGCCGCGACCAGGAAGGTCCTGCCGACCTCCGGTTCGAACCCCACCAGCACCGGCGCGCCTGTCGCGTTCCTGACCTCGAGCACGTCCGCGTCCCCGCGCCAGGCCCGGCGCACCTGCAGGGTCACGACGTCGCCGTCAATCCGCAGCACCGTGCCCTCGAACGCCATCTGCGCGCTCTCCTGCAGCACCCCGGCTTCCGGTGCGCGGCACCGGATCCGCGGGTCCTCGGGTACCTCGGTGAGCACGACGACAGTGGTCTTGCGCCCGGCCGGCGAGCTGGGGCTCATGGGCGGCGAAGGCAGTGGTGTCACCGAGTTCGGCACGGTCCGCCCGGTCGTCGGCCGTCCCCCGCTGGTGTCGGGCAGCCCCTGACCGTTCTCCAGACCGGGCGGCGTCGTCGTCGGCAACGCGACCGGCGGGCTCGGCTGCCGTGGCGCGTCCCCGCCCGTCACCACGAGCGCTCCCGCGGCCACCGCGACCGCGGCCGCCGCCCCGACCAGCACCGGCAGCCTCAGCGACGACACCCGCGGCGCCACCGGACGGCGCTCGGCACCGGCCACCAGCCGCCGGACCTCCCCGTCGGGCAGCGGACGCAGCGAGGCCGCGGGGTCGGCGCGCCGCATCCGGTCGCGCAGCTCGTCATCCGTCACGACCGCTCCCCCTCCGCCTGCTCGTCCAGCAGGGACCTCAACCTCTTGCGCGCCCGGTGCAGCCGGATGCTGACCGCGTTGGCGCTCATCCCGACGACCTGGGCGATCTCGGCGGCGCCGAGCTCCTCCCACGCCCAGAGCCGCACCAGCTCGGCGTCCGCGGAGGACAGCCGCGCGAGGGCTCCGGCCAGCGCCGGGTCCGGGTCGTCCCGCGCGGGAGCGTGCTCGGGAGGCCGGGCCACCTGCCAGATCCGCACCAGCAACCGGTCCTGCCGGCGGCGCGCCCGGTCGGCGTTGGCGAGGCAGTTGCGCGCCACGGCGTAGGCCCAGGCCAGCGGCTCGGCGGGCATCTCGTCGCGGCGCCGCCACGCGACCAGCAACGTCTCGGACAGCACGTCGTCCGCGGTCGCCGCATCGGTCCGGCGCGCCAGGTACCGGCGCAGCGGCTCGATCAGCTCCTGCGCGACGGCCTCGAAGCCCGCCCGGCGCGGTTCCACGTCCACCTGCTCCACCCCGGGTCATGTCCGGCAGGACGCCCGGTCTTTCACCTCACCGCGAGTCGGTCTCGACCAGCTCGCGCGACACCTGCGCGTGCACGAGCCGCCGCAGGGCCTTGAGCACCTCGTCGCCGATCAGCGTGCCGACGACCATCCCCTCGATGACGGCGTCCCGCGAACCGAGGCGGGCGATGTACTCGAGGTCCGCCCTCGCGATGATCCGCAAGCCCTCCAGGTACGGCTCGAGCAGCTGCTGGAAGTGGTCGTGCCCGATCGAGCGGGCCGCCGACAGCGCCGCCGCGAGCATCTGGGTCACGCCGCTCCCGGCGATGTCGAAGCCCTCGGGCGCGCCGTGCCGGTCGCAGAACTCCTGCACGTCCTTGACCGCGAGCGGGTCGAACTCGGCCGCGCTCGGCCGGCTGATGGCCTCCTGCACGGTGCCGAGCTTGGTGTGCAGCGACTCCTCGCGGGTGTCGATCACCGCGAGGACCTCGCGCACGGCCGCGATGGACAGGCCGCCCACGTCCACCAGGGCGCGGACGAGACGCAGCCTGCGCAGGTGCTCCTCGTCGTAGTGGGCCTGGTTCGGGCTGGTCAGCACGCCGGCGGGCAACAGTCCCTCGCGCAGGTAGTACTTGATCGTCGGCACCGGGACGCCGCTTCTCTTCGAAAGCTCGCCAACACGCATATGGATAGTGTACCTTCCCGTTTGTCGATAGCGGAGAGTGCCGCTATCCATTCAACCGAGGGGGCTCGGATGTTGAGGACCATGCAGAACTGGCATCGGCCGTTAGTCGTCTTCGGCGTGCTCATGGTGCTGCTGATCCCGGTCTCGCTCGTCGGGCTGCTGGTCGACGACCGGACGGTGGTCAACTCGCCGATCTGGCTCAAGCCGCTCAAGTTCGCCGTCTCGCTCGCGCTCTACTCGTTCACGCTGGTGTGGCTGCTCACGTTCCTGAAGCGGTTCCAGCGCGTCGGCTGGTGGGCGGGCACCGTGCTCGCGGCGGCCGGCGCCGCGGAGATGGTCGTGATCGTCGGCCAGGTCATCCGCGGCAAGCGCAGCCACTTCAACTTCGAGACGCCGCTCGACACCGCGTTGTTCTCGATCATGGGCTCGACCATCGTCGTGCTGTGGGTGACGCACGCGATCGTGGCGATCCTGTTGTGGCGCACGGACATCGAGAACAAGGCGCTCGCCTGGTCGATCCGGCTCGGGCTGCTGATCTCGTTCCTGGGCCTCGGCGTCGGCTTCCTCATGACGAGCCCGAAGCCCGGCCAGGCGCTCGACGGCGACACGCTCGGCTCGCACACGATCGGAGCGCCCGACGGCGGTGCCTACATGGCGCTCACCGGGTGGAGCACCGAGCACGGCGACCTGCGGGTCGGCCACTTCATCGGCATGCACGCGCTGCAGGTGCTGCCGGTGATCATCGCGCTGCTCGGCGCCCGCGCCAACACCAGGATCGCGTGGGTCACGAGCGCGTCGTTCCTGGGGATCTTCCTGCTCGTGACCTGGCAGGCGCTGCGCGGCCAGTCGCTGGTCCAGCCCGACAGCACGACCCTGCTCGCGCTGGCCGGAATCGTCGTCGCGACCGCACTGGGACTGGTGTGGGCGCGTGAACCGAAGAAGGAGCTCGTTCCCGCATGACCGCCACCCTGTTCTCGCTGACGTTCCTGGTCGCCGCGCCGTTCTGGGCGCTGATGATCCTCGCGCCGAAGTGGTCCTGGACGCAGAAGACCGCCGAGTCCTACCTGATCGTGCTGCCGCCCGTGCTGATCTACGTCGTGCTGCTGATCCCGGAGCTCTTCACCGTGCTGCCGCTGGTCACCCGGCCCGAGATCGGCCCGCTGGCGGAGTACCTGGCCACGGACACCGGCACGGCGCTGGTGTGGGCGCACATGCTCGCGTGGGACCTGTTCGTCGGGCGCTGGATGTACCTGGAGGGGCGCCGGCTGAACGTCCACCCGCTGGTCATGGCACCCGTTCTGGTGATCACGATCCTGCTGGCCCCGGTCGGGTTGCCGCTCTTCCTCGTCATCCGCAAGGTGTGTGACACAACGAACAGGGGCGCCACTGTGGTTACCGGTCAGTAACTAGGGCTAGAGTTGGCGTTACCGACCGGTAGGGATGTCGTGCTGCCCCTCCGGAGTGGACAGAGTTGTCACCACAAGTGAGGAGACGCCGTGGCCGCACCAGCAGCGCCGGCACGCGTTCGGAACGTGGTCTTCGTCGACGGCGTCCGCACGCCGTTCGGCAAGGCCGGCCCCAAGGGGATTTTCGCCGAGACCCGTGCCGACGACCTCGTCGTGAAGGTCATCCGTGAGCTGCTGCGCAGGCACCCCGAGCTGCCGCCGGAGCGCGTCGACGAGGTCGCCATCGCCGCGACCACGCAGACCGGTGACCAGGGCCTGACGATCGGCCGGACCGCGGCGCTGCTCGCGGGCCTGCCGAAGTCGGTGCCCGGCTACGCCATCGACCGCATGTGCGCGGGCGCGATGACCGCCGTCACCACGGCGGCGAGCGGCATCGCGTTCGGCGCCTACGACGTCGTGATCGCCGGCGGTGTCGAGCACATGGGCCGTCACCCGATGGGCGAGGGCGTCGACCCGAACCCGCGCTTCCTGACGGACAAGATCGTCGACCCGTCCGCGCTGGTCATGGGCCAGACCGCCGAGAACCTGCACGACAGGTTCCCGGAGATCACCAAGGACCGCGCGGACGCGTACGCCGCCGCCTCGCAGGCCAAGTACGCGGCCGCGCTGGCCGCCGGCAAGATCGGCCCCGAGCTGGTGCCCGTCGCGACCCGGTCCGCGGAGAACGGCTGGGGCCTCGCCACCGCCGATGAGCCGCCGCGTCCCGGCACCACGGTCGAGGACCTCGGCAAGCTCAAGACGCCGTTCCGCCCGCACGGCCGGGTCACCGCGGGCAACGCGGCCGGCCTGAACGACGGCGCGACCGGTGCGATCCTGGCCGAGGAGGAGACCGCGCGCGAGCTCGGCCTGCCCGTCGGCATGCGCCTGGTGGGCTACGCGTTCCAGGGCGTCGACCCGTCGGTCATGGGCGTCGGACCGGTGCCCGCCACCGAGCGCGCGCTGTCCCGCGCGGGTCTGTCCATCGAGGACATCGGCCTGTTCGAGATCAACGAGGCGTTCGCCGTGCAGGTGCTGGCGTTCCTCGACCACTTCAAGATCGCCGACGACGACCCGCGCGTGAACCAGTGGGGCGGCGCGATCGCGACCGGTCACCCGCTGGCCTCCTCCGGCGTGCGCCTGATGACGCAGCTGTCGCGTCAGTTCGCCGAGCGTCCGGACGTCCGCTACGGCCTCACCACCATGTGCATCGGCATCGGCATGGGCGGGACCGTCATCTGGGAGAACCCGAACTGGAGTGGCAAGTGACCATCACCGCTGAAGAAGCCAAGGCGATCTTCCCCGATGAGGTCGTCACCCACGCCAAGACGCGTCTGATCACGGTGCCCGGCCTCGACAAGCCGGTCGCGTTCATCACGATCGACAACGGCCTGGACCACACCCGTCCGTCGACGTTCGGCCCGCAGTCGCTGGTGTCGCTCGGCGCGGCGTTCGACGAGGCCTACGCGGCCGAGCCGGCCGCCATCGCCGTCACCGGCAAGCCGTTCATCTTCGCGGTCGGCGCGGACCTGACGGCCGTCGAGCAGGCCACGGACCGCTCGCAGGGCGTGACGATCGGCAAGCTGGGCCACGACGTCTTCAAGAAGTTCACCGACTCGGACGTCCCGACCTTCGCCTTCGTCAACGGCGCGGTCATGGGCGGTGGCCTCGAGCTCGCGCTGTCGTGCCACTACCGCACGCTGGCGTCGAACGCGGCCGCGATCGCGCTGCCCGAGGTGTTCCTGGGCCTGTTCCCTGGCTGGGGCGGCACGCAGCTGCTGCCGAACCTGATCGGCGCGAACGACGCCGTGACGGTGATCTTCGAGAACGCGCTGAACCAGAACAAGATGCTCAAGCCGGCCGAGGCGCTGAAGCTGGGCATCGCGGACGTGCTGTTCGACTCCGCGGACTACCTGGAGCAGTCGCTGCTGTGGCTGTCGCAGGTCGTCCGCGGCGAGATCACGGTGCCGCGCAAGGAGATCGACCGCGGTGAGGCGTGGGACGCCGCCGTCGCGCGTGCCAAGGGCATCGTGCACGGCAAGACCAAGGGCGCGGCGCCCGGTGCGGCCAAGGCGCTGGAGCTGCTGGAGCTGGCGCGCGAGAACGACCTCGACAAGGGCTACGCCGCCGAGACCGAGGGCCTCGCGGACCTCGTGATGAGCGACGAGCTGCGCGCGGGCCTGTACTCGTTCAACCTGGTGCAGAAGCGGGCGAAGCGGCCGGCCGGCGCGCCGGACAAGTCGCTGGCGCGCAAGGTCACCAAGGTCGGCGTCGTCGGCGCCGGTCTGATGGCCTCGCAGATGGCGCTGCTGTTCCTGCGCCGCCTGCACGTGCCGGTCGTGCTGACCGACGTCGACCAGGCGCGCGTGGACAAGGGCGTCGGCTACGTGCACGCCGAGGTCGACAAGCTCGCGGGCAAGGGCCGGATCTCGCCGGACGAGGCCAACCGCCTGAAGGCGCTGGTCTCCGGCTCGCTCGACAAGGCAGCGTTCGCCGACGCCGACTTCGTGATCGAGGCCGTGTTCGAGGACCTCGCCGTGAAGCAGCAGGTGTTCGCCGAGGTCGAGGAGCACGTCTCCCCCGAGGCGATCCTCGCCACGAACACGTCGTCGCTGTCCATCACGGACATGGCGTCGAAGCTCAAGCACCCCGAGCGCGTCGTGGGCTTCCACTTCTTCAACCCGGTCGCGGTCATGCCGCTGCTGGAGATCGTGCGCGCCGAGCAGACCGACGACGCCACGCTCGCCACGGCGTTCTCGATCGGCAAGCAGCTGAAGAAGTCGTCGGTGCTGGTGAAGGACGCGCCCGCGTTCGTCGTGAACCGCCTGCTGACCCGCTTCATGGGCGAGGTCATCAAGTCGGTCGACGAGGGCACCTCCTTCGAGGTCGCCGACAAGGCCACCGAGCCGCTCGGCCTGCCGATGTCGCCGATGATCCTGCTGCAGCTGGTCGGTTCCGCCGTCGCGCTGCACGTGTCGGAGACGATGCACGGCGCGTTCCCCGACCGCTTCGCGGTGTCGGAGAACATGAAGAAGTTCGTCGCCGCGGGCAAGGGCGCCGTCTGGCAGTGGGACTCCGCCGGCAACCAGACCGTCGACCCCGAGGTGCTGGCGCTGTGGGAGTTCGGCTCCACGCCGCTGACCGGTGACGAGGTGAAGAACCGCGCGCTGGAGGCGTTGGCCGAGGAGATCCGCATCATGCTCGACGAGGGCGTGGTCGCGGAGGCGCAGGACATCGACCTGTGCATGATCCTGGGCGCCGGCTGGCCGTTCTGGCTGGGCGGCATCACGCCGTACCTGGACCGCACCGGCATCTCGGAGAAGGTGACGGGCAAGCGCTTCCTGGCGCCCGGCGTCGCTTCGGTGCCCGCGTAGCGCTGAGGTGGCTGAGGCCCCGGCTCTCTCGACGGAGCCGGGGCCTCACTCGTTCTCGGACACGTGCTGCTCCGCGGTGCCGTCCTGGCGGATGAAGTAGGCCTCGATCCGCGTGGCCCGCAACGTGACCTCGGATCCGGCCACCAGGTCGCGGTAGCGCACCAGGTCCGGCAGCCCGATGGCGACGACGTCGAACGGGTGCTTCTGGCGCAGCATCAACGACCTGCGCAACGCCTCGCTGAACGCCCAGCGGGGCGACTCGTCGTCCTGGGGAACCTCGACCAGCGCGCCTTCGAGCTGACGTTCGAGTGCGGCCCGCACGTGGTCCGCCGTGCCCCACGTCGCGATGTCCGTGACAGTCATACGACCCGTATCGGCTGGAATCGCGGGATCATTAGCCGCGAAGGCCTCGATCAGGTCATTCTTGTACCCGAACTGCTCACTTGATCAGCAAGCCGTCCTCTCGCGTTCGACTACTCGCTGACATCGAGTGTCGCTTTGACTGCGAGGAGTGATGTCGTTCACCGGTTGCTCTCGATCCAGCCGAGTTCGACAAGCCGAAATCGCCCGTCGAAAGGCGAGCAGGTACTGGGCCTGTGCGACTTCACCGCCCAGGCTTTCCCGAAGCACGGTCTGACACGGTCGACGGCTGTCAGACGCACGGGAACTCGACGAGTCCGTGCGCGAGCACGGTCCCGCTGCCGCCCGTCGAAGCGACCCCGCGCGTCATCAGGGAGATCTACCCGGACACGTTCCGCCGCACCGGCCGGGCCGTCTCGGGCACCGACCAGAGCAACAGCGCGGCGGAGCTGGGCAAGTGCATCGACCCGTGCACGGATCAGCTCATGAAGGCTGCCAGCGAGGCGTCTGCCTGGACCGGCGACGTGACAACCTGCACCACCCGTATCAACTCGACGCAGAAGGCGCTGGACGTGGTGCGGGCATCGGTCAGCAATGTCGGCCGGAAGCTCGTCGGGCTCACCGGCATCGGTGCCGTCATCGGCCTCGTCCTGGGCATCATGGGCCTTCTGGTCGGCATCGCCGCTTGGCGGGTCTCCTTGAAGCTCAAGGCGGACGAGCAGAACACCCAGCGCAAGCAGCCGTCTACGAAATGGCCGACCCGGCGCGGAAACTCGATGACGCTCCCGCACTCAAGCCTGCTCGCAGTCGCTCAGATCATGTCGGTTCACGACTGATGCGACGGAGCGCTCGGTCCTGCCACTGCGGAGTTGCGCATGGAAGCACGGTCTGCGGTGATCTGCAGCACCAGCAGTTCAGGACGATCAACATCATCCGATCAGACCGCGTCGAGCACGGCCAAGCGAGACGACAGCACCTCGTAGCCAACAGCTTCCTGTGGAAGGCGAGTCCCCGACGTCAACAATTCTCGTGCCACGTCGGCGAACGGACCGAGCCACGTCACGACCTCGGCGGCCACCCCTGCCGCGACCGAGGAGGCCGGACGCGCGACTCCCAGGTCGAACAGCAGTCGGTACAGCGACAGCGCCGGAGACACCGGCGGAAGCCCCGCCGACACCGCAGCGGTGTTCGCACTGATCGGTATCTGGAGTCCTTTCCAGTCGACGTCGCCGAAGTACGTGATCCGATCAGGTACGGGAGACAGCAGAGGTACCGACAACACCGCTGACGGAAACTGACCACCCGTTCCATAACCGACGTGCCGTCCAGGACCACCAGCGGCGGCACTGAGGCGGGTCGCCTCCAACAACGACGTGTAGGTGTGGTGATTCTCCGCTATGAGCAGGGCTGTGCCGCGTGGATCGACGCTCCCCGGAACCCACTGGGACACGAACGGGATCGGAACCGGGTGACAACGCAACAGACCCAGTGTCAGCGCCTCGGAAGTGAACAGGCGTGTCGCCACGAGCGCATCGAGCCTTTTCTCATCGCCGAACAACTCGAGCGATCTTTCCCTTACCGGCACACTGGGCCGAGCCGCGCCTCCATCGCGGAGAAATCCGGCGACGATCTCCAGCACCGCGACTTCTCCGGGCTTGACTGCGATCCGCCCGGCGCCTTCGAGTGCGGCAGGCCAGACGCGCGGATGTGGCGCTGATCGAACGGCGCGCTCACGAGGCGGACGCCGCACCCACAACGGCAAAGGCGGCGCGTCCCTCCCGTCGAAGTGGCGCGGGGAACTCGGAAACACCACCAGACCTGCCGCGGCGAGCTCGTCTAGCGCGTCTCGGATGTCGCCGCGTGCCGTTGGCGTGGTCGCCAAGCTGCGGTCGAACGCGACGGCCGCGCCGTACAGCACCTCGACGTCGATCTTCTGCCGTTGTGCGGCCGCGACGTGGTTGGCCAAGTGCAGAGCCAGCGAGCTCATCCTCATGACGCGACACCGTCCGTCGACGGGTCTTGTGCGACTCGCACGCTGGTGATGCCTTCGACCTCTGACCCGAAGCGGTCCTCCAGAACGACGTAGCGCCGAGTTCTCAGCGCCCCCGGTGTGTTGCGCATCCGCAGCACGTTCGGGAACTGTCCGACCGCGCCGAGGTCCTCCACTCCGGTCATGTAGACCAGCTGGACACCGTGCGCGGCTGCCACGTCCCGCTGGAGCCGCAGGAGCGCGACGTGGCTGGCGGTACCCAGGGGGTTGTCGAGCACCAAGGTGCCTCCGAGCGCGACCTTGCCCCGGCCGCGGTTGACCGCTCGCAGCCTCGCCAGCGTGCAGTAGAGCGCGACGCAGACGGTGAGTTTCTCCCCACCGGAGAACTTGCCCAGCCGCGTCACGTCCACAGGTTCGACTGCCAGATCGCTGTTCGGCTTGAGCACCTTGACCGTGAACCCGCGCGGCGCCACGGCCTCATGGACACACCGCTTGACCAAAGCGAGGCCTTCGGGCTTCGACTTCTCGCCGACGATGCGGTCCACGACGGCATCGATGCGAGCGTGAAGATCCTCCTCGCTCGCGGGCCGGACGAACCTGATCCGGAGGAACTGCTCGTTCGCCCAGCCACCCAGTGTCCCAGGCAGCTTCGAGTGCCGGTTGGCGGACTCCAGGTTCGCCAGCACCACCTGCACGAGTCCGGCGATCTGGCTCACGACCAACTGCTGGTCCCTGCCGATGTCGGCCAGCTGGCCCTCGATGGTCGTGCGGCGCACACGCATCTCTTGCGCACGGCTCGCCGCGCGCTCGGCGAGCACCTCGGAGTCGTCACCGGTGAACCGGTCCCGGATGGCGTCCGGGATGGTGGAGAAGCGAGTCTCCGATGCCAGCTTGCGCACTGCCAAGGTGGCCTGGTCGAGCTCCTGGCCTGTTGCGACGGCAACGCCGGCGGCCGCTGCCAGCGCGTCAAGCACTGTCTGCGTCGCGGTTTCGGCTTGCACGTCGTCACCGTCGAACGGTGTCATGGTCTGCGGCACGATCGCGGGTGCCGCAGCATCGGCGAGGCGGTGTGCGCGCTGGACGAGCACTTGAGCCAGGGTGCCGGCTCCGGAGGCGGCATCTCGTGCCTCATCGGCCTCCCGGTTCATCGTGGTCACCCGGCCGCTCATCTCCGTCGCCATCGCCGCGTTCTCGTCCGCCTGACAACGCGCTTCTTCCTCTGTCACGGGCTCGACGTCGAGCTGGGCATGCCGCAGCCTGTCCCGTGGTGTCCGGGCGGCGACTTCCTGCTTCGCTTGCTCGAGCTCGAACTCGAGGTGGTTCAGCTGAGTCCGCACGTCCGCTGCCCTCTGCCTGGCCCGTGTCCGCGCCGAGGCTCTGCGTTCGCCGTCTTGACCCTCACCGGTGTCAAGCAGTTCCTTCGCGCGCTCACGAATGGCATCTGGGCAACCAGCGAGCTCACGCCTCGCTCGTTCACCGCGCCGCGCGATGTTGTCCAGCCGCTCAGCGAGGACGGACTGCGCCGCGACAGTGCGCCATTGCGACTCCAGGTCGATGAAACGGCTTTGCAGCAACGACAACGGTTCGCCGGTCTCGGAGACTTCGACATGATGCTCCGCGTCGAGCAACGAGATCGCGCGACCTTCCTGTTCGTACCGCTCGCTCCGGGCGCGGTGCGACTCGACCTGTCTCCGAGCGTCACGTTCGGCCTTGCGCAACTCCTTCGCTCGACCAGCGGCTTGCTCCGCGATCCCGTTGTACGTCTGAACATCACGGTCGAACTGCTTGATGGCCGTCTCGATCCCGGGCAACTCCGCGACCTGGACAGCGAGAGTCTCCAGACGGTTGATCCGTCCTTCCAGAGACGTGAGCTGACCGGTCAACTCTCGCTCGGCGTCAGCATCGGACGACTCGTTTTCGTCCAGTTCCGTGATCTGCTCGCGGAGCTGTTCGTCGGCGTCGGCCGTGTCGTCGATCACCTGGCGGAGATCGTCGATCGTCTTCTCCAACGCGGCCAGGTGGCCCGCCGGGCAGTCGTTCAGCAACGTCTCCAGCGTGGCGAGAAGCGCCCGATCGGCGTGCGACTGCTCGTGGAGGCCGGCGATCCGCTGGTCCTGACCGTGGCGCCGCAGCTCGCGTTCGACACGGGCGCCGTCGGCGGCAACGGCGTCGAACAACGCCGGGTCGCTGGCAACTGACCACCATTCCGGTCGTATGCCGTGCAGCGCCTGTTCCATCTGCGCTGCGGTCGCGACGGCGACGTGCGCGACCGAACGCCATCCGTGTTCCTCCAGCGCCGCACGAGCCCGTGCGACGTCTATCCCGGTGATCACGACTCCCGCGGCCAGCTCTGCGACCACGGGGTTCTCCAGTGCCGCAATACGGCCTGCTTCGGGCACGAGGTCGCGGAACAGCTCCCACCCCGGTCGCGCCGCGGCGTCCGAGGACACGGAGGCGATCATTTCGGCCGCGCGCTGCGCATCGCGGGTGGTCGGGAGGAACGCGTCGCCGCGCAGGCCCTCCAGCGCTCGGTCGTCTTCCGCTGCGTCGACTCGAGTATCCACAATGGTCGATTCAGCGAGCGCGACCGCGTGGGTCAGCGCGGTGCGGAGATCAGCCGCTTCGGCCCATAGGTCAAGTCGTCCGCCATCTTCGAGTTGCACGAGTTCGGCGAGCCTCGCGTCGACGGCGAGCGCGTCAGCCCGTTCGACCAGCCTGCCGTGATCGGAAAGGAGCTGCTCTCGCTCCGCCCTCCTGGCTGCCAGTTCGGCGGTCAGTCTCCGGCTGTGGTCGACCAGCGCCCTGCGTCGCACCGGCCGCGCGGCCCGTCGTTGCCGCACGTCGCCGAGCTGCGTGTTCGCCTCGCGCTTGGCCGCTCGGTATTGCGCGAGGACCACCGCGGGATCAGCCTCCGGATCCGGCAGGTCTTCCCGGCTCACCGCCGCCTCGACCGCCTTGCGGAGCTCTACCACCCTGCCCCGCAGCTGCTCGGCACGCACTTCGGCTCCGGTCGCCGACTCCTTGTTCCGCTGGGCTCGGCCCTCCTCCGCCTCCGCGTCCTCATCAGCCTTGCCGGCAACCATCGCCTGGATCTGCCAGGCTTCTCGTTCATCAACGGCCAGGGCTGCGTAGCGCGCCTTCAGCGTCGCGGCGGCGACATCACGCCGGGCACGCAACGGAGCGCTCTGGCGCTCCTCCTCGTCCATCTGCCGACGCACGGACTCAGCCTCGGCCTCGGCCAGATCGGCCAGGGGTCCGACAGCCTCCCAGGCCGAGGCAACAGCCTCAGCGTGCTCCGACAAGCTCTCCCCCGTGTCTCGCGCTTCAAGCGCTGCGGCCTGGCGATGCGTCGCCGCGATCCGGAACAACTCGTTCGCCACGTCGTTGACCCGGTTGCGTTCGCGGTCCAGCTTCAGCGCTTCCGCACGGAGGCGCTCCTCTTCGGCGGCGAACCACTCGTAGTCCGACTCGTGCGCCTCTGCCGCCCGGCGAAACGCGCCGGCGAGCCGCGCGGCCGCCACTCTCGCCCTCGCTGCCTCGTCGTTCGCCTTCGTCGCGAGTAAGAATCGCTGGGCCAGAGAGTCGAGCCTGCCCGCCATCTCGGCGCAGAAGTCGCGATCGACGCGCAGGTCCTTCTTTCGGCCGATCACCTCGATGATCTTCCGCAGGTTGGTGGCCACCAGATCCGGCTCAGCGGGGTCGACTGTCAGGTCGACGAGGAAGTCGACGAACTTGCTGGTGGAGTTGAACTTGAACAGCTCGGCGACTCCGCCCTCCGAGTGGTTCATCTGTTTCTGGTAACCGAACAACGCGGGATCGAGGTTTCGAGCGGTGAGCGTTTCCATCCACTGCTTGCGCTGGTCGGTGATCGCGAACGACAGCTGCTGCGGCCGGGTGGCGGCGACTTCCTTGAGCAGCCGGACGAAGTCGGCCATCGTCCTCGTCCTGCCGGTCTCGTCGTGGACGGGGAGATGGTCGAGATCGAGCACCCCCGGCACCGCGAAGAAGGTGTAGTACCAGCCGTTGAGCTTGTCTCGATCCCGGTCGGGATCGATCGGCTTGCGCTGGTCGGCCCACTCGTAGACGGCTCCGGTGATGAGCCTGGGCGTGGGAAGCAGACCACCGTCCGGCTGTGCCGCCCACTCCGCGACGGTGTGGCTCGTGTCCCCGGAGGCGATGTAGTCCTCCAGGTACCGGTCGACCGATTTGCCCATGAAGTCTTTGCGCAAGGGCAGGACGAGAGCGAAGAACAAGGACAGCAGACTGGACTTCCCGCCTCCGTTGCGCAGCCACAGGATGGAGTCGACGGGATCACCGGGTGCATCCGCCGCAGCCGCCGACACGTCCAGGGTGAGATCGGTGAACCTGGCAGCCGGATCACCGACGCTGACCAGCCGGAACCTGGACAGTTGGTAGGTCATTTCGTCACCTCGTCGCGCCGGATCGCGGCCAGCAGGTCATAGGTCTCGTTGCCCGCGAGTTCGCCTGCTTGGACGCGAAACCGTTCGAGCAGCTGGAACGTCTCGGTACCGCGTGCAGGCGCGAGCCTCGCGAGGCCTTGGTCGACCATCCAGTTCAGGACGTGAGCCACCCAGTAGGTCGACGAGGCCGGCGAGCGACGTGCCTTGCCCTTGCCCTTGTCCGCCTTGTACGCGGGAGACAAGCGGTCGTAGGTCCGCCAAGCTTCGTCGAGCGTCTCGTCGTCGGCGGGTGTGCGCTTGAAGCGCTCGCACACCTCACGGACGAAGCGTTCGATCTCGTCGACTGACACCCATCGGACGCGATCGTCGTCGAAGTCAGCCGGAGTCGGATACGCGTAAGCGGTGATCCCGACGCTCACCAGTCCTACCAGGAGGCGTTCCGTCACGCCGTTGACGTTGGGCAGATCAGAAATCCGATAAGCGAACACCGACTCGCGGCGAACACCGAGCACCAGGCCGAGATCGGAATCCGAAAGCACCCGTACGTCCAGCCCGTCGAGCACGCTGTCCACGGCATTGCGGAACTCGACGTCGACCCGGTAGCGGCCGAGCAACGTCCGGTAGCCGGAATCCGCACCAGGGCGCGCTTTCGGGCGCAGCGCACACCCGATGAGCACACCCACATCGGCCAGATCACGCTGACTCAGCGTCATGAAGCCTCCCAGTCTCGTTGCACCGCAACGGAACACGTCTGAGCCCACCGTGCCAGCGCGTCCTCGTCCTCGGCGACGATGAGGTCGTCGCCGGACCAACCTGGCACGGTGATCAAGGCACCGTCGGCGTCGACAGCCGCGGCAGGGCCCAGCACGCGAGCAGCCGCGTCCACAGCCGTCGACGCGTCTTCGGTGGTTTCCGGTGCGTAGTTCCACAGCACGGCCAGCACGATGAGCCGCTCCACGGCCGCGCAGTCGACTTCGGCCGGAAGGTCTGCGGCTCGGGCAGCGAGCAGCAGCTCGGACAGTCGAGCGGGTAGCCCCACGTCCGCGACCACACTTGCCGCGACCCGCAGCACCTCCGGCGGCACGGCTGGTGGGTCCGGATCGCCGAGTTCGTCGTCAGGGATCGGCGGTGCCTCGCTCACCGGTTCGCGACGTGGCGCGAGCAAGTCGTCCACCAGGTCTGCGAACCGGACGAGCGGACGAACTCCGGGGCCTGCCATGAAAACGGCGAAGTTCTCAGCTGGGTCGACCGCGATTTCCGCAGGCAGGGCGAGCAGCGGCAGGAACACCCCGTCGGTGATGTCCGGGTTGCGCAGTCCCCCGACCGGCCGGAACGACTGCCGGGTCTGCTCGTCGAGGAAGACCGTCCGCGCTCCGACGAGTCGTCCGTGCAGCTCTGTGTGTCGTTGGCGGCATTCCTCGAGAAGCCCGGCAATGCGTGCCGCAGCAGTGGCGACAGCCGGCTCGGTGTCCGCGGCATCCAGCGCGCCGCGAACGTGGTCGAGCAGTTTCGCCTCGCCTGCGAGCCGCTCCTCCAGATGGGCACGGTTGCGTTCCAGCTGCTCCGGCACCTGGGTGGCCCATTGACCGAGCACCGTCCGGATGTCCCGAGTCGTGTCGGCCAGAAGTGTCCTCAGCTCGTCCGCGTACCGGACGGACAACAACCGTGACCTCTCGGCCGCCTTCTCCGCCTGTCCGAAGGCCCCGCGTTCGAGCTGCCTCGAGAGCATGAGCTCGACGGCGGCCTGCTCGTCCTCGACGTCGAACTCCAACCCGCCGACCAGGGCGTTGATGGCATCAGCCGACGCACGCAGCACGTTGACGCCACGGGTGTGTTCCTCGTGTTCGGTGAGCAACCGGAACTCGGCGGTGGTGAACCTGTGCAGGACGCTGCCATCGTCGGAGCGGGAGAAACTAGACACCCGGTACCTGAACGGCACCTCGCGTTCTCGTCGGTTCAGCAGCGCGTCCACCACATAGTGCGCGACGGCGACGTGCTCGTCGAACGAGCGCTCCGGGTTGATGTTGGCCGCCAACGCCGCCAACCCCGCGACCACCTCGTCATAGGTGACCTCGTCGTCGAAACCCTGTCTGGCGATCACCGTGTCGATCGCGGCCAAGGCCAACGTGACGACGTCGTAGCTCTGCTCGCCCCACACCTGCCGAGCGGCGTTGTCCGCCGCGTCGGCCACCGGACGGGTGCGCAGAAGCGCGTGAACACGATCGCCGAACGACTCGTCGAAGACGGCACGCCCGACTGTCGAAGGTTCGCTCACCCGGCGTCACCCCCTCGGTCTGCCGGTTGCTCCACCGTACGAGCGACCACCGACAGTTCTCAGTCCACGGACCACCGTGAACACCCGTTCAGCTCAGCGGTCACACCTGTTCGCGTGAAGCATCGCCACAGATCGTCGTGACGATCGCGATGTCGAACACCTGCCAGACGTTGATCGCCGGAATGTGAACTCCGGTTACACGCACCGGCGGCAATGAGCCGCGCCATGGCGCCGGCCTCACTGCTACAGAGTGACCTCCGCGAACTCCTGCACCCACGCGACCGTGATCCCATCCCGCTCTCCACCGCCAGCGGGTGCGAGGTGGGTTCGAGCTCCACCAACGCCCGGACGCCCAGCTCCTGCGTGTGCGGGTTGGTCTTGAGGTTCAGCGTCGTGGGCTCGCGGCCGGGCAGGATCGTCTACAGCCAGCCGAAGTGCGACGGCTCGATCACGCGCGCCGGGTCGTGTCGCCGCAGACCACGCACTGCTCCTCGCCGAGGATGCTGCGCGGCGTCTCGGCGACCTCCGGCGACCAGAAGACAGAAGACGGGCGCGGAGCAGTGAGCACGCGAACGGGAGGCCCTCGTGGGCCTGGCCGCAGCAAGTGCAGGTGACCCACAGGAAGATCGTGAGCGGCAGCATTGAGGTCATTGGTGATCTGGAAGGCGGTTTCGGTTCACCTTCGCCACCTGCCCTCGCGGCCGTGGCAGTCGTCGCGATCAGCACGCAACGCAAGGCATACCTGGCCGCCGAGTACGTCGTCGTCTTCTTCGGCCTCGCCCTCCTCCGCAACCTCTTGGCCCGCGGCACGAGCCCGATCCCCGTGCTCCTCGTCCTGGGCGGTGCGAGCGTGGCGTACCTGCTGCGATCGCGCACGTTCGACCGCCGCTCGCTCTGGCGCCCCGAGGAGGTCCGGCTCAAGCCGATCCTGGCGCTCTGGCTCGTCGCGGCGGCCGCGGCCGTCGTGGCCGTGCTGGTGCTGTTTCCGGACCAGTTGTTCGCGTTGCCGAAGGAACAGCCGCTGCTCTGGCTCGCGGTCTTGGTGTTCTACCCGTTGTTCAGCGTGTACCCGCAGGAGCTGGTGTTCCGCGCGTTCCTGTTCGAGCGCTACGGCCCGGCGTTCGGCACGTGGACGGTGGCGGCGAGCGCGGCGGCGTTCGGGTTCGTGCACATCGTGTTCGGCAGCTGGGTGTCGGTCGTGCTGTCGGCGGCGGGCGGCTGGCTCTTCGCCACCCGCTACCGCCGCACGCGTTCACTGCTCGCGGCGTCGGTCGAGCACGCGCTCTACGGCGTGCTCGTGTTCACCGTCGGGCTCGGGCAGTTCTTCTTCCACGGCGCCGTTCAGACCTGACGGATCGGCACGACCTCCACCAGCCGGTCCAGGTCCTTGAAGTCCTTCACGTTCATCGTCAGCACCGGAATCCGAGCGACCGCCGCCGTCGCCGCGATCTGCAGGTCCATCCGCCGCGGCCGAGGTGACCGGCCCGCCCGGCGCACCAGCGACGCCATCTGCCCGTAGACCTTCGCCTCCTCCAGGCCGAACGGCAGGATCTCGAACGTCTGCTGCGCCGCGTAGTACCGCTCGGTGCGCGCGGCCCGTTCGACCGGGTCGTCGACGTCGATCCCGAACGCGAGCTCGGCGATCGTGACGGCGCTGAGGTACGGCCGGGCGGTCACGTAGTCGCCCAGGTCCGCCCGCTCCAGCCTGATCAGCACGCAGGTGTCGAGCAGACAGCTCAGCTCTGCCACGGGCCGTCCAGCGGGTCGTCGGCGCCGAAGAGCTCGTCGGCGGCCGCGCGGTCGGCGTCCCACCGGTCGGCGTCGATCGACGGCAGGGTGCCGAACAGCACCTGCACGTCGCCGAGCGAGGGCCTGGTGACGGCCTCGCCGTGGTACGGCGAGAGCTGCGCTACCGGCTTGTTGTTGCGGGTGACGACGAAGCTCTCCCCCGCCTCGACACGGCGCATGATCTCCGCGTTGTCGTTGCGGAGCTCGCGTTGCCCGATGGCTTTGAGCTGCTGCATGTACACCAATGTAGCTCAACTCGCCAATAAGTGCTACGGAGTAGCTACAGCGTTCCCCGGCTACCCGGACGGCATGATCAGGATCGGCACCTCGGGCTGGCGCTACCCGGAGTGGCGCGACGGGTTCTACCGCGGCGTGCCCCAGCGGCTCTGGCTCAGCCATCTCGCCTCGCACGTCGGCACGATCGAGATCAACAGCTCGTTCTACCGGCTCCAGCCGCCGGCGTACTACCGGAAGTGGGCCGCCGAGACACCGCCGGGCTTCGTCTTCGCCGTCAAAGGACCGAAGCTGGTCACGCACGTCAAACGCTTGCGCCACGTCGAGGACGCGCTCGAGGAGTTCGCCGAGTCCCTCGCGCTCGGCCCGAAGCAGGGTCCGGTCATCTGGCAGCTGCCGCCGAGCACGCGGTTCGACGCGGCCCTGATCCGCGACTTCCTGGCCATGCTCCCGCCAGGAAGGCACGCCTTCGAACCGCGCCACGAGTCGTTCCGCACCGACGTCTACTTGGAGCTGCTCCAAGAGCACAACGTCGCCCACGTCGTGAGCGACGCACCGACGTTCCCGCGCATCGAGGCCGTGACCGCCGACTTCGCCTACGTCCGGCTGCACGGCCACGACGAGCTCTACATCAGCTCCTACAGCGACGACCAGTTGGACGAGTGGGCGCGCAAGATCCGCGACTGGGACCGCGACACGTACGTCTACTTCGACAACACAATGCAAGGTGCCGCGACAAGTAACGCCAAGACTCTGGCGGAAAGCCTCAAACCGCCGTTACGGTCACATACGTGAAACTCACTCGCGTCTCGGCCACCCTGCTCCTGGCCGCGAGTCTCGTTGCTCCCGCGCAGGCGGAACCGGCCTCCTCCTCCACGTGGACCGGTCCGCTGAGCACGCGCGGACGGTGGATCGTCGACGCCAACGGCGACCGCTTCAAGCTGAAGTCCGGCAACTGGCACGGTGCGAGCGGCACCTGGAACGGTTCCGGCGACATCAACGACCCCACCACCCACCACGCCGGCGAGAAGGCCGACCAGGTCCCGCTCGGCCTCGACCGCGCGACGATGGCCACGATCATCAGCGGCTTCAAGGAGCTGGGCGTCAACAGCGTCCGGTTGCCGTTCTCCAACCAGATGATCAAGGACACCAACCCCGTCACCGGCCTCAAGGACGCGCAGCTCAACGGCAAGAAGCCGCTCGAGGTCTACGACGCCGTCGTCGCGGAGCTGACCCGCAACGACCTCGCCGTCATCCTCAACAACCACACCACGACGTCGCGGTGGTGCTGCGGCGTCGACGGCAACGAGCGGTGGAACACCAGCCAGAGCACCGACCAGTGGGTCGGCGACTGGGCGTTCATGACCGACCGCTACAAGTCGAACAAGCGCGTCGTCGGCGCCGACCTCTACAACGAGGTGCGGCGCAACGTCTGGGACGACCCGAACTGGGGCTGGGGCAACGACCACGACTGGCACAAGGCGTCCCAGCAGGCCGCGGACCGCATCCAGCAGACGGCGCCGGACCTCCTGGTGATCGTCGAGGGCATCAACTGGACGGGCATCCCGGTCGACGGCTTCGCGCACGGCAGGCCGACGCTGGAACCGGCGCGGTTCCTCAGCCACACCCTCGCCAACCCGGAGAAGCTGGTCTACAGCGCCCACTTCTACGGCTACACCGGCCCCAACCACAGCGGCGCCACGGGTGTCGGCGAGACCAGCGACCCGCGCTACCAGGACCTCTCACCCCAGGAGCTGACGGACGTCCTGCAACGCCAGGCGTTCTACATCACCGAGGCGCGGAAGCACTACACCGCGCCGTTGTGGATCAGCGAGTTCGGCGTCGGCGGCATCGACGAGTCGAACCAGCGGGCGCGCGACTGGTTCGAGCGGTTCGTCGACCAGCTGATCGCCCAGGACGCCGACTTCGCCTACTGGCCGCTGGTCGGCTTCCACGCCAACCGGTCCGGCAACAGCTGGGCGTTGCTGCGCTGGGACGCGAACGGCAACCGGATCAGCGTCAACGACGGCGACGACTGGCGGTCCGGCGCGTGGAACCGCCTCGTCAACGCGCCGAGCCGGACCGGGCAGATCGCGCGCGAGCCGCGGTTCAACATGCTGCTCAAGGAGTCCTGCCCGCAGAGCGAGGAGCTCGTCGGCATCAGCCACACGGGCGGCCGCGGCCTGTGCGCGAGCAGTCCACAGTGGAGCAGCACGACCAGGGTCACCAACGAGCAGTACGTCAACGGCGACTGGGCCGTCGGCTACACGAAGCTCCAGTGCCCCAATGGGAACGCGGCCGTCGGGTACGCCAACTTCACGTTGGTCTGCGCGCCGATCGCGGGCGGGAGCACGACCCGTGTCGTGTGGTTCGACCGCGGCGACAACCGGCCGGACCTCGGCGGTGACTGGGCGAACGGGCACTACAAGGGCCAGTGCGCCCAGGACGAACACCTCGCCGGCGTGGCCTACAACTGGCGCAGGACGCCGGACGCGTTGCTCTGCCGGAAGTAGAGTCCGAAGTTCTCCAGGAAAGCGGCCGCAGGGTCCTCGACGTCGGTCGAGGTCTTGCGGCCGTTCTCGGTCACGACGACCTGCTTGTCCGTCACCGTGATCCGCCCGCCGGGAACCACCTTGGTCGCCATCGGCCCCTTGCGGAAGTGCGACTCCGGCGCGGTCTGCTGATACCAGCACGTGGCCGCGAACTCGGTCAGCTGCCGCGGCCTGCGCTCCACCCGGTAGGCAGGCTCCCCGTCGTGGAACACGTCCACGTCGTCCCCGTTGTCCGCCAACCGGAAGACGCCGGCCGGGTCGTGCTGGTCGTCCCGCGACCGCCACGACAGCGGGTGCAGCGCGAACGCCCCGAACCCGACGTCCACCAGCCACTCGTCGTCCACGAGCAGCACCAGGTGGGCGAGCGGAGCGCCGAGCCGTCCCTCCGCGCCGTACACCCGCGCCGCGAGCCGGTCGACCCGATGTCCCAAGTCCTGCAACAACTCCGCGAACAGCCCGTTGACCTCGTAGCAGAACCCGCCGCGCCGCCGTTCGACGATCTTGTCGTACAGCCACGGGATCTCGAGCACGATCCGGGTGTCCATGTGGGTGTCGAGGTTCTCGAACGGAACGCTCATCAGGTGTCGCTCTTGCAACTCGGCCAACGACGACGTGCGCGAGGCACCGATGCGCTGTAGGTAGGCGTCCACCGTGTCACGATAGCCAGATGGGCAAGGTCAGGATCGGCACCTCGGGGTGGGTCTACCCGCCCTGGCGCGGCACGTTCTACCCCAAGGGCGTCACGCAGAAGCGCGAGCTCGCCTACCTCAGCGACCAGCTCGGCTCGGTCGAGATCAACGGCTCGTTCTACTCGCTGCAACGCCCGTCGAGCTATCGGAAGTGGGCCGCGGAGACGCCGGACGACTTCGTCTTCTCCGTGAAGGGCAGCCGTTTCATCACGCACATGAAGCGCCTCAAGGACGGCGACGAGCTGCTCGCGAACTACCTCGCGTCCGGCGTCCTCGCCCTGGGCCCGAAGCTCGGCCCGATCCTGTGGCAGCTCCCGCCGACGCTGCGGTTCGACGCCGCCCTGCTGACGGCGTTCTTCGAGGGTCTCCCCCGCACCACCACCGAGGCAGCAGGGATCGCGAAGCGCCACGACCACCGCGTCGACCCGGCGCACACCACCACGGACGCCGAACGGCCGATGCGCTACGCCCTCGAGATCCGCCACGAGAGCTACAAGACGCCGGAGTTCGTCGACCTGCTGAAGCGCCACGACATCGCGCTCGTGGTCGCGGACGCCGCCGGCAAGTACCCGTTGATCGAAGAGGTCACGAGCGACTTCGTCTACGTCCGGCTGCACGGCCACGACGAGCTCTACGTCAGCGGCTACACCGACGACGGCCTCGACCGGTGGGCGGAGAAAGTGCGCGCGTGGGCGAAGCACGGCGACGTGTTCGTCTACTTCGACAACGATGCGAAGGCCTACGCGCCCCGGGACGCGAAGGCGCTCCAAGATCGTCTGGCCGATTGACCCGAATGGACGCACACTCGTCTCCGACGGAGGTGCGCCCATGTCGACGAAGAGCCTCATCACCGCCCTGGTGATCACTGCGGGCGCGGTCGCCTCCAGTGGGATCGCCGTAGCGCAGAGTGACAAGTCCTGCGACAAGGGCGAGTTCTGCGTGTGGACGGGACCGGACTACACCGGCACGGTGCAGCGCCTCGACCTGGAATCCGCGAACCCCGACGAGTGCATCCCGCTCACGATCGTCGGCAGGTCCTTCGTGAACCGCCTGAGCAGGGACGCGAGCGTGTACCAGCGCGAGAACTGCTCCACCGAGGCCGAGTTCACCACCTACCCGAAGCACGGCACCTACGTGCCGGACGCGTACTTCGTGATCAGGGCCCTGGAAGTGTGGGGTCCCTAACGACCGCGGACTACTTTAGTCACCCTATGTAACACCACTCGATCGTGTGAGTACTCGTCAGTAGGTCCCATTTGCTGCCTAGGTTGCCGCCCTATCGAGTGGTGGCAGCTGGAGGACATGTGACCGTGGCGGGTGAAGCCGGGTTACTCGAACTGATGGCCGGGCGACTGGCCAAGGACGATCTCACCCCACGTGCGGCAGAACTGGTGCTCGCGGCGTGCCGGGGCGAGGCGGCGCTGGACCGCGCCCTCGCCGGCGCTCCGGCGCAGGAGGACGCCCCGCGGGAGAGGACCGATGGCCCCGGTCACGGCATCTTCGTGTCGGAGATCCGCGTGCGCGGCTTCCGGGGCATCGGCCCCCAGGCCCGCCTGCCGTTGGCACCGGGGCCGGGACTGACCGTCGTCACGGGACGCAACGGCTCGGGCAAGTCGAGCTTCGCCGAGGCCGCGGAACTGGCGTTGACCGGCTTCAACGCCCGGTGGACCCGCGCGCGGCACGACGTGTGGCGGCAGGGCTGGCGCAACCTGCACCAGACCGACACCGCCGTCGAGCTCGACCTCGTCCAGGCCGCGCGACCGGGCCGGACCACGATCCGAAGATCCTGGTCGCCCGAGGAGGACCTCGGGCAGGGCGCGTGGACGCAGGACGACGAGCCGTTCGACGACCGCCGGTGGCACGACGCGCTGGAGACCTACCGGCCGTTCCTGCCCTACAGCGAGCTGGGGACCGTCCTCGACGCGCAGCCGGAGGACCTCTACGAGGCGATGCACCGCTTCCTGGGCCTGGAGGCGATCACGGAGGCGCAGCAGTCGCTCGCCGAGCACCGCAAGCGCCTCGCCGACGTCGTCGCCCGCCCGTACGACCGGCGGGAACGCGTGCGCGCGGAGCTGGCCGCGTCCCCCGACGAACGCGCCCGGCGCGCCGCCGACCTGCTCGGCAGCTCCTCCCCCGACCTCGACGCCATCGCGGACCTCGCGCTCGGCACGGACGTCGGCAGCGGCACGGGCCTGCTGCACCAGATCGTCGACCTGGCCCTGCCGCCGGAGGACGAGGTCGAGCGGTGCCGGGAGAACCTCGACAGGGCGCTCGGCGCCGTGACGGCCGTGGCCACGGCCAACGCGCAGGACTCGTTGCGCTCCAGCGAGATCCTGCGGCTCGCGATCCAGCTGCGGGAGTCCGGCGGCGCCAAGACCTGCCCGGTGTGCGACCTCGGCCGGCTCGACGGGATGTGGCTCGCCAAGGCCCGGCAGCGCGCCGAGCACCTCGCCAAGGCCGCCGCCGAGCTGCACGACGCCGCGGACAAGCTGGACGTCGCCATCGCGGCGACGCGGGCGTTGTGCCTGCCGGTGCCGGAGGTGCTGCAGGAGACCAGGGGCATCGTCGACACGACCGCGGTGCTGCAGGCGTGGCAGGCCTGGGAGGAGTGCTTCGCGCTCGACGACCCGGTGCGGCTGCGCCAGGAGCTCTTCGACCGCCACGCCGAGCTGGTGGTGGCCGTGGAGCAGCTGAAGTCCGTGGCGCGCGAGCAGATCGACCGGCGCGACCTGGTGTGGCGGCCGATGGCGATCGCGTTGTTCGAGTGGCACTCCCAGGCGCAGCAGGCGCTGGCGGACGCCGACGTGCTCGCCGACGTGACCGAGGCCGAGAACTGGATCCGCAAGGCCGCGGCGACGTTGCGCTCGGAGCGCATCACGCCGTTCGCGAAGGAGTCGCAGCGGATCTGGCAGCGGCTGCGCCAGCAGAGCAACGTCGACCTGGGCGCGGTGCGGCTCGGCGGAACCCGCAACGTCGAGCTGGACGTGTCGGTCGACGGCGTCTCGAACTCGGCGCTGGCGGTGATGAGCCAGGGAGAGCTGCACTCGCTGGGTCTCGCGCTGTTCCTGCCGCGCGCGATGGTGGACGAGAGCCCGTTCCGGTTCGTCATGATCGACGACCCGGTGCAGGCGATGGACCCGTCCAAGGTGGACGGACTCGCACAGGTGCTCGCCGACGTCGGGCTCACCCGCCAGGTCGTGGTCTTCACGCACGACGAACGGCTCGTGGAGGCGCTGCGGCGGTTGCGGCTCTCGGCCACGGTCTGGGAGGTCTGCCGCGGCGAGGAGTCGGTCGTGCAGGTGCGGATGTCCGACGACCCCGTCGGCCGGTGCCTGAACGACGCACGGGCGATGCGGGTGGACGAGGACCTGCCGGACGCGTTGCGGGCCGAACTGGTGGCGTCGTGCTGCCGGGCGGCCCTGGAAGCGGCGTCCCACGCGCGCTTCCGCCGCGAACGGCTGAGCCGCGGCACCCCGCACGCCGAGGTCGAGCGCGTCCTGGAGGGCGCGTTGACGACGAAGCAGACGATCGCGCTGGCCGTGCTCGACGAACACGCGGAACCGGCGAAGCTGATGCCCCATCTCGAGGACGTGGTCGGATCATGGGCGGTAGACCTGCTGCAAGCGTGCCGGGTCGGCGGCGACAGCGGAGACCTGGACGTGCTGATCCGCGACACCGAGCTGCTCGCGGGGTGGCTGCAGAGATGAGCCTGCCCTCGGACGTGCAGGACCGGCTCACCTGCGTCGCGAATCTGCTGGCACGCCCGGAGCAGCTCGACGGTGTGCGGATCCGGTGCTGCGCGGAGCTGTTGCGCACGGCGGTGGAACGGGCGGTGGCGCGCGCCTGCGGTGCGGAGAACGTCGACCAGCCGGTGCACGCCCTGCTGATCAGCCTCCCGTCCCGGGTGGACGCGGACATCGCCTACGACACCTCCCAGCTGTGGCACGCGCTGAGCCGCGCGATCCGCCACCACGGCTACGAGCTGACCCCGACCGTCGCGGAGCTGAGCGGCTGGCACGCCGACGCCGCGGCCGTCGTCGCGGCCCTGCAGCCGTCCATGACCCTGTTCGGCACCATCGACCTCCACTGAAGGCACCGGTGAAACTGCTGCTGTTCGCGGACCTGCACCTGGACGCGCGCTTCCCCAGCGCGGGTCCCGTGCGACGCAAGGCGTTGCGCGACACGCTGGGCCGCATCGTCGACCTCGCCCAGGAGTCCGACGTCGACGCCGTGCTGTGCGCCGGCGACCTGTACGAGCACGATCGCTGCTCCCCCACCACGGCGTCGTTCCTGCGGTCGGCGTTCGACTGCGCGCTGCCGGTGTTCCTGGCCCCCGGCGGTGACGACTGGTACGGGCCGCAGTCGGTCTACCGGCAGGTGGACTGGACGCCGAACGTGCACGTGTTCTCGTCGGGGTCGTTGACGCCGGTGGAGCTCGCCGACGGCGTCACGCTGTGGGGCGCCGCGCACGTCGGACCCGGTCCGGCGAAGGACTTCCTCGACGGCTTCGCGGTGAACCGCGGCGGCGTGAACCTGGCGCTGTGCCACGGTTCCGCGCCGGAGGACGTCACGATCACCGGGCTGGACCACGCGTTCCTCGGGCACGTGCACACGCCCGAGCACGCCGACCACTACACGTTCCCGGGCAACCCGGACCCGTTGACGCCGGGCGAGACCGGTGAGCGCGGGGCGGTGCTGTGCACGGTGCACGACGACGGCTCGGTGTCGCGCGAGGTGTTCGACGTGTCCGCGTCGCGGTCGCTCGACTGGCTGTGCGCGGAGGAAGCCTTCCCGTTGCTGGACTTCGACGCCGTCGCCGCCGAACGGACCGTGCGCGGCCAGTTCGTGCGCGACGTGCTGGCGGACGAGTCCCTGGACACGGCGTTGCGCGGCCGGGTGCTCGCGACCGGCCTGCGCGCGTTGGAGGAACGATGAAGATCGAGTCGGTGACCGCGCACGCGTTCGGTCCGTTGCACGACAGGACGTTGCCGCTGGCGCCCGGCCTGACCGTGGTGTCGGGCGTGAACGAGTCCGCGAAGTCGTCGTGGCACGCGGCGATCCGCGCCGCGCTGTGCGGTGAGCCGGCGGCGCGCCACCGTCCGTGGACGGGCGAGTCGTGGCGCGTGGCGGCGATGGTGTCGCTGGAGTCCGGTGAGGTGGTCGCCGTGGACCGGGACCTGAACGACGACTCGGCCCCGGACGTCGCGCAGCGGCTGGGCCTGGACCGCACGTCGTTCACCGCCACCGCGTGCGTGGACCAGGCGTCACTGCTGAGCGTGCTGGAGGCGGCGGACGGGCTGCAGGACCACCTGCGTCGTGCCGCGGCCACCGCCGGCACCGACGGCACGGTCGAGCAGGCGTTGCAGCGGCTGACCGCGCCGGTGGACGCGTTGCGCGAGGCCAGGAACCGCTTGCGGGAGACCGAGACCGACCTGGCGGTGGCACGTCGTGAGCACGCCCGGTACCTGGAGCTGAGCACGCAGGCCCGTTCGGCGGCCGCTGCGCGCGCACGCTTGGCCGTGCAGGAGCACTCCGAGGTCCTGGACGCGTTGACGGCTCGCGTGGCGCGGCTGACCGAGCTGCAGGACCGCTTCGGCGACTCGCCTCCGTCCGGCCTCGCCGCGCAGGAGGAGCTGACGCACGTGGTGAACCGCGCGCTGGCGGCGTGGCGCGCGGCTCCCACCCCGCGTGTGCTGACCGGTCCGTCGGCGGCGGCGCTGGAGGCGGAGCTGCGGGCGCTTCCGGCGACTCCGGTGGGCGAGACGGCGGTCGACGACGAACTCCGTCTCGTGGCAACGGCTTACGAGACCGCGTCGGCCGTCGCCGCGGCCCATCGCGAACGCATGCCGTCACCCCCGACGTCCGCAGAGCCGTCGGTGCTGCGCGGTCTCGCGACCCGGCTGGACCCGACCAGCGGCGCCCGGCTGACCACCGCGTCGATCGAGGTGGACGGCGCCCGCCAGGTCCAGGACGAAGCGGCTTCCGCGGCGGCCCGCACCCAGGTCGAGGCCGACGTGGCGGCGGCACGCGTGCAGGAGATCGCGCTGCCGAACCCGTTCCTGCGCAACGCTTTGATCGCTCTGAGCTGCCTCACCACGCTCGTCGGCCTGCTGCTGTTCCTGGTCGACCAGCAGCTGGCCGCGATGGGCGTGCTCGTGGCCGCCCTGGTCGCCGGCACCGGCGGTGCCCTGTCCCGCGGCAACGCACCCGCCCGTGAGGCGGCAGTGGCCTTCGCCGCCGAACAAGCCGCGCTGGCCACGCAAGCCCGCGGCCGGCTGTTCGTCGCCGACCGCGCCCTGGCCGAGGCGGAGGGCCAGCGCGCCGTGGCGTCGGAAGCCGTGCGCATCAACGACGAGGCCGTGGCGGAGTGCGCGTCCCTCGGCGTGCCGGCGGACCGCGAGACGTTATGGCGCCTGGCCAACCGCGCCGCCTGGGAGGCCGAGCACGCCGACCTGATGTGCGAGGTGACACGCACGGAGAAGGCCGTCCGCGTGGAGCTGGCGGCCCGCGGCAAGGTGGACGCCACGATGTCCGTGCCGGACCTGCTGGTGGACTACGAGACGGACTGCAAGGTCCGCGCCCGCCAGGCCTCCATGGCCGCCCAACGCCCGTTCCTGGCCCAAGCCCTCGCCGACCGCCGCCAGGCCGAAGCCGCCGTCACCGAGGCCACCGTCGCCCACACCAGGGCCCTCGCCCTGCTCCGCCACGCCGTGACCGCCATCGGCCGCACCGGCGAACGCCCGGAAGACCTGCTCCGCGCCATCGCTGAGTGGCAACGCGGCTGGGACGACCTCCTCCGCGAAGCCGAGGAGGAACGCAACGCGTGGGCCGAACTCCAGGCCCTGCGAGCCGACGGCACCCTCGACGACCTCGAGACCACCCTCTCCGCCGCCCAGACCCACCACGCCTCCCTGCTGGAAGCGGCCTCCCGCTACGCCACCTGCGACCCGGTGGACCCGTCGCTGGCAGCCTCCGCCCCCGCCCTCGCCGCCACCGTGGCCGAGATGACCCGAGGCCTGCCGAGCGTCCCCGACGCCGAGGAGGCCGTGCAGACGGCGACCGAGGCACTGGCCGAGGTGACCGCCGAGGTGGAGGCCATCGACCTGGCCACCCGCTACCTGACCGCGGCCCGCGAAAAGGTGCACAGCACCATCGCACCCGCCCTGGAGTCCGCCCTGCGCACGTGGCTGCCCCTCGTGACCGACGGCCGTTACGTGGACGCCGCCGTCGATCCGCAGTCGCTGACCGTGCGCGTGTGTTCCGCTTCGGACGCCTGGCACCACGCCTCGCACCTGTCCCTGGGCACCGCCGAGCAGATCTACCTGCTCCTACGCGTGGCACTGGCCCAGCACCTCGCCACCGAGACGTGCCCGTTGTTGTTGGACGACGTCACCGTGCAAGCCGACGACACCCGCACACGCGCCGTGCTCGACCTGCTGCTGCGGCTGTCGGAGGACCGGCAGATCGTGCTGTTCGCGCAGGAGACCGCGGTGGTGGAGTGGGCGCAGGAGCGGCTGGGTGAGCGGGACGTGCTGCACCAGCTCACGCCGGTGGCGGCCTAGAGGAACCGGTGCCGGTGCGCCGCGAACATGGGCGCCCTGGCACCACCTCGGTCGCTGACGGTCCGGCCGGCCAGGCGTTGCTCGATGAACGCCAGCACGCTCTCCAGTCCCCTGGCCGGCGGACCGGCCTGGATCCTCAGGTCCTCGCCGACGTAGACGTAGCCGTGCTCGAACAGGTCGTCGCAGCCCAGCTTGCACGCGGCGATGATGTTGTTGCGCCAGCGCCGGCGCTCCTCCTCCGAGCAGTCGGCGCGCCGTTTGATGTGAGCGGCCCAGATGAGCCGTTGCGGCTGCATCTCGCCACACAGCTCGCACTCGACCAGCTCGGCGTTGCCGAATGCCTTCGACTTCAGCCATCGCTGCTCTTTCCGGACCGTGGTGACCGAGACGCCGTCGAGCTCACCCTCGAAGAGCTCCTCCTCGCCGAGCCCCTCGACCTCGACCGTGCTGAAGTCCTCGGGCTCTGGCTCGTCGGCCGCGTCCGGGTCGTCGAACACGACAGGCGTTCCCTGCCTGCATCCGGACTGCCGCAACGCGTCCATCCCGCGGTGGCCGAGGAAGTCGACGCCGACCTGGTGCTGTGTCTCCAGCAGCCGCACGTCGACCCGATGCCGGTACTCCTTGTCCGGCCAGACCTCGTCGGCACTCGCGTACAGCGGCCTGGTGATCTCCATGACCAGGACCTGCTCGATCCGCACCTGCGACCAGCGTTCCTCGGTCACCCGAGGGCCGCCGGGAGCCCTGTGCCCGAGTACCAGCCGGTCGCCCGGCTGAAGCGAGCCGGCGACGTCGTGGCCGTCCTTCTTGTCGAGCACGGACGTCTCCCAGCCCCAGACGCCGCGGTCCTTGCCGATGCCGAAGTTCTCGGCGGACTGCTCCCCCACGTACACATATGCGGTCCGGCCCACTGCCCACCTCACCGATCGCGATCGACTCCCCCGGTCAACGATGGATATCACCTCGGACCGACAACCACGAGCGGCGCCGCCCGAAATTGTCAGACCCCGGCGCTACCGTCGGCCCATGACCAACGCCGCCTTCCGCAAGCTCACCCCCACCACCGGCGAGCGGCTCGCCGAGCTGGGCCTGCGCCAGGAGATCCTCGACCGCGCCATCGCCGCCGGCATCGACGCGCGCGCCGCCTCGCCGCCGTTCGGGCCCACCAACGCGCCCGGGCTGCTCGACTGGATCCACCGCGTCGGCACGTTGCGGCAGCTCCTGGCCGCGGAAGGGTGGCAGCGGCTCGACCACTGGAACGCCGGGCTGGTGCGGCACCCGGCGCGGCCGATCCTGCTGGGCACGTTGCAGGGCAACCGGGGGACGGGGTCGCCGGACGCGCCGTTGCGCAGCGACTACGCGAAGGGGCCCGCCATCGCGGCGATGATGCGGGACAACGACCACGACCAGTTCGCGCTGTTCGAGAACGCGCGCAACGAGGGGCTCAAGTTGTGGTTCCTGGTCACGTACCCGGTGCAGCTGGAGGACCGGCTCGTGGTGTTGCGGGAGGTCTCGCAGCCTGAGCCGACGCCGCAGAACCAGATCATCGAGCGGTGGGCGCACCGGATCGTGCTGCCGCCGATGGAGTTCCCGCTGAGCAGGACGCCCGCTGTGGACGGTCCCGAGGAGGTGGACTTCCCGGTCGCACTGCGCCGGTAGATCGAGCCTCCCGCGGCCGGGAACAGGCCGAGCGGCGACGCACCAGGACCCGCCTGGCATGCCGTCGCGCGGGCAGCGACAATGGCCCGATCATGCTCACGCCCTCGCGACTCACGCTCGCCCGCACCCGGCGCGGACTCACCGCGGCCGAGCTCGCGCGCAAGGCGGGGGTGCAGGCGCGGGCGATCAGCGAGTACGAGCGCGGGGTGCGTCAGCCCAAGCCCGCCACCATCGAGTCGCTGGCCGGCGTGCTCGGGTTCCCGGAGGCGTTCCTCGCCGCGCCGGAACCGCCCCGGCCTCAGGCCGTTGAGACGCCCACGGCCCAGGCGACGGCGGCGGCCCAGCTGGCGATCGAGTTCAACGGGTGGCTCGAGCGCCTCTTCGTGCTGCCCCAGCCGAACCTGCCGCCGCCCAGGACGTCGGCGGACGGGACGCGGCTGAGCTGGCGGCTCGACGACAGCCCGGCGCCGAACATGGTGCAGCTGCTGGAGTCGCACGGCGTTCGGGTGTTCTCACTGCCCGCGGACTGCGTGGCGCAGGGGGCGTTCTCGTGCTGGCACAACGGCACGCCGTTCGTGTTCCTCACCCCGGCCTCGTCGCCGGAGCAGGCGCGGTTCGACGCGGCTGTCCAGCTGGCGGTGCTGCTCGGGCACGACGCGCCGCAGGAGTTCGCCGACGAGTTCCTCATGCCCCGGCAACGGCTGCGGGGCACCGACCACCGGCACTGGCACGTGACGAGGGAGCGGTTCGTCCAGCGGGCGAACGTCCTCAGCCTCGCCTCCGGGGGCATGATGCGCCGGGAGACGTCCAAGCTGCTCACCAAGGTGTTCAAGGTCCTCCGCGAGAACGGCACGACACCGCTGCACGTCGCCAAAGAGCTGAACCTCGACCTCGAAGAGCTCAACGGCCTGGTGTTCGGGCTGGTGCTGACCGCGCTGCCGGGCGGCGGCGAACCGGGACCGAGGGGCCGGGCCCGTCTCACCCTGGTCCACTGACGCGCTGGTGCCGGGAATTCCCGTTCCGCGTCACCTCGCGATTACGCGGTGACGTTTTCGGCCCGTTGTATTAGGCCAAACGAGCGATTTCTGAAACGCATCGCCCGGCGCACCCGACACTGAGAGTGACGGGACGCCGAGTCGTGGGGACGCCTTATGACGATGCAGCAACGCACAGAGCCCTCGCCCGCAGCCGTACTCATCGCCGTTGCCGTGCTCGCGCTGGTTCTGACCGTTGCTTTCGGCCCGCTCGGCTTCGTCATCGGCCTCGCCCTGTTCGCCTTGATGTTCGTCGGAACCAAGCACAACCACGCCTCGGAGCCAGTGGTCCCGACGCGCACCCGCTCGCGCCTGCGCCGGCTGTCGACGGCGGGACGGATCGCGATCGTCGGCGAGTCGCACCACCAGGACGCCATCGCCGAGGTCGCGAAACAGGCGTCGGCCCACCGGATCGACGGCGCCGTCCCGGCGACCGCCGTGCTCGTGCCGGAGGCGGCGAAGACGGTGCGGGTCGACCTGGTGCGCGCCGACGGCACCGCGGTGACCGCCGGCCACCTGCGCGGCGACCAGGCCGCGGACTACCAGCCGTTGCTGCTCGAACTGGCCGAACGCGGCGAGGTCGGCTCCTGTCCCGCACGCATCCTGGCTGCCGGCCCCCGCAACCACACCGTGCACCTGCATCTGGGCGCACCACGGCTGCTGTTGCTCGACCACGAAGCACTCGGCACCGCGCCGACCTTGCCCGCCGAACGGCAGGTCACCATCACGGAGGAGGAAGCGCATCAGCACGTGCTGCACCGCGTCGTCAACGGACGCACTCCGGTCCACGTCATCGCAGAACTGAAGGACTGTCGCATCGCGCGAGGCCCGCACACGGGCGAGCACACCCTCGAAGTGCTGCTTGAAGGTGAACGCATCGGCCAGCTCACCTATGCGATGGCCCTTCGCTACTTCGAGATGGTGAGACAGTGGCGAGTTCGAACGGGCCGCGCGCTCTGCGAAGCGGTGATCACCAACGAAGGCACGCGCGGCCTTCACGCGAAACTGCTGCTGCCCAAGTAATCCGCGAACGTCCGCGGTTCACGGCCAAGAACCCGCTGCACGCCGTCCGACACATGCGCTTCCTCTCCCCTGCGGATGCGCACGAGCAGCATCGTGACGAGGTCGGCGATCTCGTCGGGGTAGCCGAGCCCGCGCAACGAGGCGGCGAAGTCGTCCGGCTCGACATCGGTGTACAGGACGGGCTTGCCGGTCACCGCGACGATCCGCGCCAGCATCTCGGCGAACGACAGCGGTTCCGATCCGCTCAGCTCGTACGTCTGCCCTGCGTGCCCCTGCTCGGTCAACGCGACGACGGCAACCTCCGCGATGTCCCGGACGTCGATGAACGGGTGCACGCCCTGTCCCGCCGGCACCGCGAGCTCACCCTGCTGCACGGGAGCGGCGAACAGGTCCTCGTCGAAGTTCTGCATGAACCAGGTCGGCCGCAGGATCGTCCACTCGACACCCGAGCCCTTGACCGCCGCCTCGAACGGGTCGTCGTCCGGCGCACCGCGCATCGACAACAGGACGAGCCGGGTGACACCGGAGCGCACGGCCAGCGGCACGAACTCAGCCAGCAGCGCGGGGTTCTCCGGCGGCACGACGTAGACCGCGGTGACGCCGGCGAGTGCGGGCTCCCAGGTACCGGGGACGGACCAGTCGAACTTCGTGGCCGACGACCTCGACGCCGGACGGGCAGCGGTGCCCAGGAGGCTCGTGACGCGGCGACCGGTCTTGCCGGTGGCGCCCAGGACCAGGACGGTGTCGTCCACTGTTGAAGGGTTGATCGCGCTCAATGTTGACATGACTCAAGCCAATCAACATTGACTCGGACGATCCATGCTTGATTAGCCGCCGTCCTTGCTTGTTCGTCCACGTGGTACTCAATGGACATGAGTGAGCGTGACCTTGTGGACCTGAGGGATGCGTTGCGGGCGTTCGCCGCAGCCCGCGACTGGGACGAGTACCACACGCCCAAGAACCTGGTGATGGCGTTGTCCGCGGAGGTCGGCGAGCTCACCGACCTGTTCCAGTGGCTGACGCCGGACGAGGCGCGGGACGCGATGAAGAATCCAGAGCTCGCCTGGAACGTGCGGGACGAGCTCGCGGACGTGATGCACTACCTCACCCGGCTGGCGGACAAGCTGGGCGTCGACCTCGTCGAGGCCGCGTTCGCCAAGATCGAGCGCAACGAACGCCGGTTCCCGACCGGGGACCTGCGTCCCGTTCCGATCGAGAAGGGCGACGCGTAGTCCACCCGCCGAAAGGTGAAGCGCCGTTCCCCTGTGCGGCAATGGTTTCGCTTCACCAGGGAGAACGGCGCTCCCGTGTTCAGCGCCGACAGGAAGACCTGGTTCCACGACCATCCACCTGGTCATGGCCCGGGTTCCCTGGCGCCGACCGCCGGCTCGTGATGGTGCCCTGCCCATGGCGTTCGACGCACTGCAGTCCTGCTCAGAGGTACGTGAGCAGGAGGAGGATCAGGCACACCAGCAGCACGACGCCGAGCACTGCGGGCAGGAACGACTGCGAGGACGGCGCGGGCTCGCGGGCGTGCCTGCCCCGCCTCCTGCGCGCTCGCCACCGCAAAGGTGCCTCCCCTGCCCACTGCTCGTTCATGACGGTCACGGTAGGGACGGGGAAGCGGCACTTGACGCACGTCACCCGCTCGCCGGGAGTGCGTCACCCGGACAGCCGCCGCGGCGAACACGGCGTTCGGACGGGCAAAACGAAAAAACCCTGCGGGGAGCGCTTGTGGCGCTCAACCCGCAGGGCAAATTAAGTTCGGCGGCGACCTACTCTCCCACACCGTAACCAGTGCAGTACCATCGGCGCAGAAGGGCTTAACTACCGGGTTCGGAATGGGACCGGGTGTTTCCC
>NZ_JBHYGW010000021.1:117763-148462 GCF_042738015.1 Lentzea sp. NPDC059081 | reverse complement strand
CTCCAATAAGGATTGTGTTTGATCGGCCAGACGGAATCTGTCTGGCAATCTGGTAAAACTACTCAAAGGAATACTCCTGACGAGGAGTATTCATATTACTGGCTGTGTTTCGGCACGCTGTTGAGTTCTCAAAGAACACGCGCTCATCATCACGATCCGCCACACGGCGACTCGATCCGAGGCTGTGTCGTACATAAGCTTGTGTTTGAAACTTCCGACGCCCTTGGCCTCTGAGCTCAGACGAGCTACCGGCTGGGTCTTCATCGTTTCGCGGTCACCCACTCTACCACACTCAGTGGAAGCTTGGTTCGTGACCCTCGTCGCGCTCCGTTCCGGTGTTCCCGGCCCGTTCCGCGCTGACATGGAGAAAGTTACACGCACGCCAACGCAGGGTCAAATCGGGGGCACCACCGTCACCCGCGGTTAAGAAACCGCAGGTCAACAGCCCCATACAGGACCCACGAACAAGCTATCGCAGCCCAGATCCCGACACACTGTGACCGCCGTCACGCGTAGAAAGATCGAAAGCCGCCGCCCCGATCGGGGACGACGGCCTTCGGAACGAG
Source organism: Lentzea sp. NPDC059081 (assembly GCF_042738015.1). Classification (NCBI taxonomy): domain Bacteria; kingdom Bacillati; phylum Actinomycetota; class Actinomycetes; order Pseudonocardiales; family Pseudonocardiaceae; genus Lentzea; species Lentzea sp. NPDC059081. The sequence goes on along the minus strand of NZ_JBHYGW010000021.1, from coordinate 147,896 downwards.
GAACCAGCAGGTCAGACGCGCACGTGCACGCCGGCGTTGTTGCGCTTGCCGCGACGCAGCACCAGCCACTCGCCGTGGAGCAGGTCGTCGACCGACGGCACCCACTCCTCGTCGGTGATCTTCACGTTGTTCACGTACGCGCCGCCCTCCTTCACCGTGCGCCGGGCGGATCCCCGGCTGTCGGCGAGACCGGTCACGACGAGCAGGTCGAGGATCGTCGGCGAGTCCGCCAGCCGCACCTCCCCGGTCGGGGCCTCTGCCAGCGCGTTCGCCAGCGTCCGGAGGTCGAGCTCGCGCAGGTCGCCCCGGCCGAACAGCGCTGCCGACGCGAGGATGACCTGCTGCGTCGCCTGCTCACCGTGCACCAGGTCGGTGAACTCCTGCGCGAGGCGCTTCTGCGCGGCCCGCAGGTGCGGTGCCTCCGCGGTCTGCTTCTCGAGCTCGTCCAGCTCCTCCCGCGAGAGGAACGTGAACAGGCGCAGGTAGTTCAGCACCGTCACGTCGTCGACGTTCACGAAGTACTGGTACCAGGCGTACGGCGAGGTCATCTCCGGGTCGAGCCACACGCGCCCGCCGCCGGTCGACTTCCCGAACTTGCGGCCCTCGGCGTCGGTGACCAGCGGCGCGGTGAGGGCGTGCACCTGCTTGCCCTCGACGCGGCGCACCAGGTCGACGCCGCTCACGATGTTGCCCCACTGGTCGGAGCCGCCGATCTGCAGCGCGGTGCCGTAGCGCCGGTTGAGCTCCAGGTAGTCGTTCGACTGCAGCAGCACGTAGCTGAACTCGGTGTACGACATGCCGTCGGTCTCGAGGCGGCGCTTCACCGTCTCGCGGGACAGCATGACGTTGACCGAGAAGTGCTTGCCGACATCGCGCAGGAACTCGAGCGCGCTGACCTGGGCGGTCCAGTTCAGGTTGTTCTCCACGACCGCGCCGGTGGGCGAGTCGTCGAAGTGCACGAACCGCTCCAGCTGGCCGCGGATCCGATCGGCCCACTCGGCGACGGTGTCGAGGGAGTTCAGCGTGCGCTCACCGGTGTCGCGCGGGTCGCCGATCATGCCCGTGGCACCGCCCGCCAGCACGATCGGCCGGTGACCCGCCATCTGGAAGCGCTTGAGCATCAGCAGCGGGACCAGGTTGCCGGCGTGCAGCGACGGCGCCGTCGGGTCGAAACCGCAATAGAGCGTGAGCGGGCCGGCGTCCAGGTCCTTCCGGAGTGCTTCGAGGTCGGTGGACGTCGCGATCAGGCCGCGCCAGGACAGTTCGTCAAGGATGTGCTCGCTCACGGCACTCATTGTCGCCTACCTGGTCCAACAGGTTTCGACGTGGTGCGTGTACGGGTACGCACGTGGACATGACGGATCCACGTGATGCGGAGTTACGGCGGCCGACGGAACACATGCCGCGCGTGAACGAACCGCACATGCCGCGGGTGAACGAGCCGGTGGTCGAAGAGGTCGTCGAACGCGACGCGGACTACCGCAAGGTGCGGACGGTGCGGACCGTCTGCGCGATCATCGACGTCGTGTGCTGGGTGTTCGCCATCGTGTTGTTGGTGCACATCTTCCTGGTGATCGCCGGTGCGAACGCCGGCAACGGGTTCTTCCAGTTCGTGGCCGGGTGGGCGGACGGCATCACGCTCGGCCTGGACGGCCTGTTCACGCCGGACAACGCCGCGGTGGCGACACTGCTCAACGAGGGCCTGGCCGCGATCCTGTGGCTGGTCATCGGTGCCTTGCTCACCAACCTGATCACGCGTATCGCGCTGCCCTCCGGTTACCGGCGGGCCTGGTACCGCAGGACGGTCAGGCCGTAAAGAATGGCGGGGTGGCCGAGTACGAGTTCGACGTCGCCCTGTCCTGCGCCGGGGAGGACCACGACCAGGTCCTCCCCGTTGTCGCGCTGCTGAAGTCGGCGGGTGTCGAGGTCTTCCACAGCCCGGAGCGCCAGACCGAGATGTGGGGGCTCGACCTGGTCGAGTACTTCTCGGAGGCGTTCAGCCGGCGTGCCAGGTACGTGCTGCTCTTCAGCTCGAAGCACTACGTCGACAAGTGGTCGAGGCTGCAGAGCCGGACCGCCCTGGGCCAGGCGCTGGAGCAGCACACGGAGTACGTGCTGCCGATCCGGCTCGACGACACGCCGGTCCCCGGTCTCTCCCCGCACGTCGGTTACCTGGACCTGCGCCTGCACTCCCCGAAGACGATCGCCGACGCCGTGGTGCAGAAGCTCGCCCAGCACCGCGCCGAGTTCACGCCCTCGACCCCGATCACACCCCAGTCGGTGGCCGCGCTGGCACGGGAGAAGCCGCGCGGCTGGGAGTACCTGCTCTACGTGACCGTTGTGGCACAAGGGCTTTCCGCGTTGGAGCAGAAGTACTGGGAGCATTTCCTGCGGTACGCGCCGCGCAACGGGACGGTCGAGCACGGCAGCGGGATCACGCTGATCCGGGACCGGAACGTGCTGCTGGGCGAGATCATCAAGGTCGCGGTGGACACGGTCTTCACGGCGGACACGCAGGAGGCGGCGTTCGGCAGGCCCGGCGTACCGGGCGACCCCGACCGGATCGTGCACCTCGGTGAGCTGTTCGTGCGGACGTTCGACGAGATCCTCGAGTGGGCGCGCGGCATCCACGGCACCAGCTACGCCGAGGAGAACGCACGGGCAGCGGCGCGCGTTCAGGCGCAGTTCGCCGACCAGCAGCTGCAGGCGATGCACGGCGTTGCCCAGGACCTGCGCGAGGTGGCGGACACGCTGGTGGAACGGTTGACGGCCGGCGAGCAGATCAACATGACCGTGCCGCTGGTGTTCGAGGTGGATCCGGCGCTGGAGCGGGAGTTCAAGGTCGCGCTGGACAGGCTGTCACGCTGATCCGGTGCAAGATGGCCGCGTGCACGAGTACGAGTTCGACGTCGCCCCCTCGTTCGCCGGGGAAGACCGTGATCATGTGTTGCCCGTCGTGCGGCGGCTGGAGGAGCTCGGCGTCAAGGTCTTCTACGATGAGGACCGGGTGGCCGAGCTGTGGGGCGTGAACCTCGTCGACCACCTGCCTGAGGTGTACGGCAAGAAGGTTCGGTACGTGCTGCTGTTCGCATCGAAGCATTACGTCGAGAAGAAGTGGACCAGGGTCGAGCGCCAGGCGGCACAGGCACGCGCCCTGGATAAGGCAGAGGAGTACCTGCTTCCTATCCGCATCGACGACACTGAAGTGCCCGGCCTACCGCCGACCATCGCGTACCTCGATCTGCAAAAACACGGCACCGATGTAATAGCAGCGGCTGTGGTGAAGAAGCTCGGACGTCATTCCCCGGCTCAACCGGAACTCATCACCAAAGCTCCGCGCACCGCGGACGAGGTCAAGTCGCTGCTGGCGGCACGGCCACCGGCGTGGCCATACCTGCTGTTCGCCGGCATCCTCTTCCAGGGCGTCAACGCGCTCGAACCGAAGTTCCGGGATCACGTCAGTGGATACGCGCCACGCAACGGTGCCGTCCTAGACGTGCTCAGCCTCGACCCGTTCAGGCACCGCCACGCCATGCTGGCCGAGATCACCGACTCAGCGGAGCGGATCCTCTCCCCGGAGAAGCGGCTCAGGACCTTCGGCGAACCGGGCGACACGAACAACCTGAACCCGGACGAGGTCATCCACACCGCCCAACGGCTGGTGGAGTTGTACGGGGAGCTGCTCGACTGGGCGCGGGACGTCCGCGGCACCACTTACCTCTACGACGAGGTCCGGCGCGTCGCCAGCCTGCAGGCCCGCTACGCAGATGGCCCCGTCACCGCGATCCGCAAACTCGCCGCCGACTTCCTGATGCTCGCCGACACGTTGGTCGAGCGTGTCAGCGCGGGCGAGAACGTCACGTACGAATTCATGCTGAGCTTCACGATCGACCCAAACCTCAGCCTCGCTCTGGACGACGCGATCGAGCAGGTCAAGCGATCACGCTGAGCGGGGGCGCCGCTTCCCGCCGCGCTTGTACGTCGACACCGCGGGCGAGTCGATCCAGAACCGCCACGGCACGTCCATCGCCACGGCGACGCCGACGCGCGGTCCCGAGAACACCTCGGTCACCGGCTCCCCCGCGTACAGACGGACCGGCGAGTCGGCGGAGGTGAGGTCGACGCCGTTCTGCGAGCGGTCCAGCCCGAGGACCTTGCACAACCGCGCGGGGCCCTTGGCCAGTTCGGCGGCGGAACGGGACGCGGGGCGGCGGGAGAACGCGATGTCCTCGCCGGAGACGACTTCGCCCGCACGCAGCAGCACGGCGCCGGGGACGCCGTCGGTCAGCGAGACGACGTTGGCGCAGAAGTGCATGCCGTAGACGAAGTAGACGTACAGGTGGCCGGCGGGTCCGAACATCACCTCGTTGCGCGGGGTCTTGCCGCGGTAGCAGTGCGACGCCGGGTCGTCGCCGCCCCGGTACGCCTCCACCTCGACGATGCGCACCCGCACGTCGCCGGCTTCCAGGAACGAGCCGAGGAGGAGCCGGGACGCGTCGACGGGGTCGACGGCCAGCTCCTCCTCGGTCAGCAGCCTAGAACTCACGCGCGGAGGCGGCCTTCGCGACGAGAGCGTCGAGCTGTTCACGGACGCGAGAGGGCGCCGTGCCGCCGTGGGCGTTGCGGGACGCGATAGAGCCCTCGACCGTCAGCACGGATCGCACCTCGGGGGTCAGCGACGGCGAGATCGCGGCGAACTCCTCGTCGGTCAGGTCCTCCAGGCCGACGCCGCGGTTCTCCGCCGCGCGCACGCACGCACCGGCGGCCTCGTGCGCCACGCGGAACGGGACGCCCTGGCGCACCAGCCATTCCGCGATGTCCGTGGCCAGCGTGAACCCGGCGGGAGCCAGCGAGGCCATCCGGTCCACGTCGAACTTCAACGTCGCCACCATGCCGGCGAACGCGGGCAGCAGGAGCTCCAGCTGCTCGACCGAGTCGAACAGCGGCTCCTTGTCCTCCTGCAGGTCGCGGTTGTACGCGAGCGGCTGGGCCTTCAGCGTCGCGAGCAGGCCGGCCAGGTTGCCGATCAGGCGGCCGGACTTGCCGCGCGCGAGCTCCGCGACGTCCGGGTTCTTCTTCTGCGGCATGATCGAGCTGCCGGTGGACCACGCGTCGTCGAGCACCGCGAAACGGAACTCCGCGGTGGTCCAGATGATGACCTCCTCGGCGACCCGCGAGAGGTTCACGCTGATCATGGCCAGCACGAACGCGATCTCGGCGGCGAAGTCGCGGGAGGCGGTGCCGTCGATCGAGTTCTCGACCGGCGCGTAGAAGCCCAGGTCGGCGGCCACCTTCGCGGGGTCGAGGCCGAGCGACGAGCCGGCCAACGCACCCGAGCCGTACGGGGAGAACCCGGCGCGCTTGTCCCAGTCGTGCAGGCGGTCGACGTCACGGAGCAACGCGTGCGCGTGGGCCAAGAGATGGTGCGACAACAACACGGGCTGCGCGGACTGCAGGTGCGTGCGTCCGGGCATCACGGCGCCGAAGTGCGTCTCGGACTGCGTGGCGAGCGCGTCGACGACGTCCAGCACACCGGCGGCAACGCGACGGGCCGCGTCGCGCAGCCACATGCGGAACAGCGTCGCCACCTGGTCGTTGCGGGACCGGCCGGCGCGCAGCTTGCCGCCCAGGTCGGTGCCGGCGCGGTCGATCAGGCCGCGCTCCAGGGCCGTGTGGACGTCCTCGTCCTCCAGCACCGGGGTGAACGCGCCGGACTCGACGTCGGCGAGCAGCTCGTCCAACGCCTTCTGCATGCCGGCCAGCTCGTCGTCCGTCAGCAGACCGGCCGCGTGCAGCACACGGGCGTGCGCGCGCGAACCGGCGATGTCGTACGGCGCCAGCCGCCAGTCGAAGTGCGTCGACAGCGACAAGCGCGCCATCGCCTCGGCCGGTCCCGACTCGAACCGGCCACCCCACAAAGAACTCATCAGACGCAACTTTCAGCTAGCGAAGTCGTAGAGCGATTCTTCCGAACGGGCGATGAGCCCGACGACGCGCCCCTCGTACAGCGCGACGTCGACCTCCCCGGACCCCGACGGCAGTGCCATCCGCGCGACCCTGACCGCGACCGAGCCCAGGCTGGAGCGGACCACGCCGCCGCGGAAGTTGATCTCGCGGACGGCCTCGGCGACGGAGACGGTCTCGCCGTCCACCGCCACCACCACGCCCGCGTCGAACGTCAGGACCGCGTGCACCGGGTCATTCATCGACCGAACCCGAGGCCAGCGCGGCGATCCGGTCGGCGAGCTCGGCACCGGTCATCGGCTCGCGGGCCACGACGAGGATCGTGTCGTCGCCCGCGATCGTGCCGACGACCTCGTGCAACGCGGCCCGGTCGAGTGCGGAGGCCAGGAACTGCGCCGCGCCGGGCGGGGTGCGCAGGACGGCGAGGTTCGCCGAGGAGTCCGTGGACACCAGCAGCTCGCCGAGCACGCGCGCGAGCCGCGTGGTGCCGCCCTGGACGCCGCGGACGGGGCTGCCGTCCTCGGGGATCACGTAGATCGGCGCGCCGCCGTCGGGACCGCGCAGCTTCACGGCGCCGAGCTCGTCCAGGTCGCGCGACAACGTGGCCTGGGTGACCTCGATGCCCTCCGCGGCGAGGAGCTTCGCGAGCTCGGACTGGCTGCGGATGACGAGCTGGCTGACCATCTCGACGATGCGGCCCTGACGCGCGGTGCGGGTCATGACGACTGCTCCAGCAACCACACGAGGAGCGCCTTCTGCGCGTGCAGCCGGTTCTCGGCCTCCTGCCACACGAGCGACTGCGGGCCGTCGAGCACGTCGTCGGTGATCTCCCAGCCGCGGTGGGCGGGCAGGCAGTGCAGGACCGTCGAGTCGGGCTTGCCCGTCGCCGCCAGCAGAGAGGCGTTCACCTGGTACGGGCGGAACGGGCCGACGCGGTCCTTGCCGTCGTTCTCCTGTCCCATCGACGTCCACGTGTCGGTGACCAGCACGTCCGAACCGTCGACGGAAGCCAGCGGGTCGCTGATCAACGCCACCGACCCGCCGGTCTCGGCGGCGCGCTTCTTGGCGTCCTCCAGGAACTGCGGGTTCGGCACGAACCCGGCGGGCGCGCCGACGCGGACGTGCATGCCGGCCGTGGCGCCGCCCAGCAGCAGCGAGTGCGCCATGTTGTTGGCGCCGTCGCCCAGGTACGTGAGCGTCAGTCCAGCGAGCTTGCCGTAACGGCGGCGGATCGTCTGCAGGTCCGCGAGCACCTGGCACGGGTGGAACTCGTCGGTCAGCGCGTTGACGACCGGGACGCGCGACACGGACGCCATCGCGTCGATGCGGGCCTGTGCGAACGTCCGCCACACCACGGCGTCGACGTACCCGGACAGGATCCGGGAGGTGTCCTCGATCGTCTCCTCGCGACCCAGCTGCATCGACCGGCCGTCGATGATCACCGGGTTGCCGCCGAGCTGGGCGATGCCGACCTCGAACGACAGGCGGGTGCGCGTCGAGTTCTTCTCGAAGATCACGGCGACGGACTTGGGGCCCGCCAGCGGCTTCGCGCTGAACCGGTCCGCCTTGTAGGAGTCCGCGAGGTCGAGGACGGCCGACTGCTCGTCGGTGTCGAGGCTGTCGTCGCGGAGGAAGTGCCGGGGGCTCATGCCTGCTCCTCGAAGAAGGTGGGGAGCGCGGCGACGAAGGCCTGCGCGTCGGAGGTCTCCAGCACGAGCGGCGGGGCGAGCCGCAGCACGTCGGGCTGGATCGGGTTGATCAGGTAACCGGCCTTCTGCGCGGCCGCCGCGGCCTTCGCCGAGACCGCCTCGCGCAGCGTGATGCCGAGCAGCAGGCCGGCTCCCCGAACTCCGGAGATCGCGGGGTGGTGCAACGCCTCCACACCCGCGGCGATCTCCTTGCCCACGGACGAGGCGTGCTCCAGCAGGCCTTCCGAGGCGATCGTGTCCAGCACGGCGAGACCGGCGGCGCAGCACACCGGGTTGCCGCCGTAGGTCGTGCCGTGGTGGCCCGGCTTGAACAGCTCGGCCGCCGCGCCGAAGCCGATGGTGGCGCCGAGCGGCAGGCCGCCGCCGATGCCCTTGGCGAGGGTGATGACGTCCGGCACGATCCCGGCCTGCTGGAACGCGAACCACGTGCCGAGGCGGCCGACGCCGGTCTGCACCTCGTCGAGGATCAGCAGCGCGCCGTGCTCGGCGGTGATGCGGCGAGCCTCCTGCAGGTAGCCGGCCGGAGGCACGACAACGCCCTGCTCGCCCTGGATCGGCTCGACGACGAACGCCGCCGTCTCGTCGTCGATCGCGGCTTCGAGCGCCGCCACGTCACCGAACGGGATGTGCGAGACGCCCGGCACGAGCGGTGCGAACGGCGCGCGCTTGGGCTCCTGGCCGGTCAGCGTGAGCGCGCCCATCGTGCGGCCGTGGAACCCGCCGATCGTGGACACGACCTTGGTGCGGCCGGTGAGGCGCGCCATCTTCAGCGCCGCCTCGTTGGCCTCGGCGCCGGAGTTGCAGAAGAAGACCTTGCCGGGCTCGCCCGCGATGTCCAGCAGGCGTTCGGCGAGCTTCAAAGCGGGCTCGTTGACGTAGAGGTTGCCGGTGTGGCCGAGCTTAGCGATCTGCGTCGAGACCGCCTCGACGATCGCCGGGTGGGCGTGGCCGAGCGCGTTGACGGCGAGGCCCGTGAGCAGGTCGACGTACCGGTTGCCGTCGGCGTCCCAGACGTGCGCGCCCTCACCGCGTTCGAGCTGCAGCGTCGGCGTGCCGTAGTTGTCCATCATGGACTGCTGCCAGCGAGTGGTCATCCTTTGTCCCCCAACACCATCGTGCCCACGCCTTCGGAGGTGAACACTTCGAGCAGAACGCTGTGCGCGAGCCGGCCGTCGATCACGTGCGCCTGCGGAACCCCACCGCGCACCGCGCGCAGGCAGGCCTCCATCTTCGGCACCATGCCGCTTTCGAGGTCCGGCAGGATCTTCTCCAGCTCGGCGGCCCGGATCTGGTCCACCAGCGACGACTTGTCGGGCCAGTTCGAGTAGAGGCCTTCGACGTCTGTGAGCACGACGAGCTTCTCCGCGCCGAGAGCGACCGCGAGAGCGCCGGCCGCCGTGTCCGCGTTGACGTTGTGCGGTACGCCGTGCACGTCCGGCGCGACCGACGACACGACCGGGATGCGGCCGGCGCGCACGATGTCGAGCACCGCGTCCGGGTTGACCTCGGTGATGTCGCCGACGAGGCCGATGTCGACCTCCTCGCCGTCGACCAGGGCCCCGCGGCGGGTGGCCGTGAACAGGTGCGCGTCCTCGCCGGAGATGCCGACGGCGTACGGGCCGTGCTGGTTGATCAGGCCGACGAGCTCACGCCCGACCTGGCCGACCAGGACCATCCGCACGACGTCCATGGCCTCGGGCGTGGTGACGCGCAGGCCGCCGCGGAACTCGCTGTGGATGCCGAGCCGGTCCAGCATCGACTTGATCTGCGGGCCGCCGCCGTGCACCACGACCGGGCGCAGGCCGCACAGCCGCAGGAACACCATGTCCTCGGCGAACGCCTTCTTCAGCTCGTCGTCGACCATGGCGTTGCCGCCGTACTTGACGACCACCAAAGCGCCGCGGAAGCGTTCGAGCCACGGCAGTGCTTCGACGAGGACCGCGGCCTTCTCTTGTGCGTTCATGAGGAGTACGCGCTGTTCTCTTCGACGTAGTCGTGGGACAGGTCCGTGGTGAGCACGGTGGCTTCGGCGTCACCGACGTTGAGGTCGATGACGATCTCGACGTCACGCCCGCTCAGGTCGGCCTCGGACCGGTCGCGGTCACGGGTTCCGTTGCGGTACAACGACACCCCGTTGATCAGGATCTGCAGCACGTCCGGGTCGATCTCGGCGTCGGCGCGGCCCAGTGCCATCGCGATGCGGCCCCAGTTCGGGTCGCTGCCGAACAACGCGGTCTTCACCAGGTTGTCCTCGGCGACCGTCCGTCCGATGTGGACGGCCTCGGCCTCGGTAGCGGCCTGCTTGACCGTGATGCTGATTTCCTTCGTCACGCCCTCGGCATCGCCCTGCAGTTGCTTGACGAGGTCACCCGCGACCTCCGTCAGCAACGCGGTGAAGTCGTCGAACGACGGCTCGACGCCCGAGGCACCGGACGCCAGGACCAGCACGGTGTCGTTGGTGGACGTGCCGCCGTCGACGTCGAGGCGGTCGAACGTGCGCGAGGTGGCGAGGCGCAACGCCTGGTCGAGCTGCTCGCCGGAGATCTTGGCGTCGGTGGTGATGACCGACAGCATCGTGGCGAGGTTGGGGGCGAGCATGCCCGCGCCCTTCACGAACCCGCCGACGGACCAGCCCTGCTCGGACGCCTTCCACGACTGCTTCGGGCGGCTGTCGGTGGTCATCACGCCGGTGGCGGCGTTGAGGCCCGCCTGTTCCGTGGAATCCAGCTCCTTCGCCACGTTCTCGACACCGGCGAGGATCTTGTCCATCGGCAGGCGCTCGCCGATGAGGCCGGTGGAGCACACCGCGACGTCGACGGCGCCGGTGCCGAGCACCTCGGCGACCTTCTCGGCCGTGGTGTGGGTGTCCTGGAAGCCCTCGGGGCCGGTGCACGCGTTGGCGCCGCCGGAGTTGAGCACGACCGCGGTGAGGCGGTGCGACTGGACCACCTGCTGCGACCACAGCACCGGCGCGGCCTTCACCTTGTTCGTGGTGAAGACGCCCGCGGCGGCGTCGGACGGCCCGTCGTTGACGACGAGCGTGAGGTCCAGCGCGCCGGATTCCTTGATCCCGGCGGCGATCCCGGCGGCCCGGAAGCCCTTCGGTCCGGTGACGCCCTTGGTGCGGTTCACGGAGCTACTCCAACGGTCGAGAGGCCGGACGTTTCCGGCAGGCCGAGAGCGAGGTTCATGCACTGGACGGCGGCACCCGCGGTGCCCTTGGCCAGGTTGTCGACGGCGGCCACGACCACGAGCCGGCCCAGGTCCTCGTCGACGGTGACTTGCAGCTGGACGGCGTTCGAACCGAGAACCGCGTTCGTCGTCGGCCAGAAACCCTCGGGCAGCAGGTGCACGAACGGCTCGTCCGCGTACGCCTTCTCGTAGGCCTCGCGAACGTTTGCGCCCTCTCGCAGCTGAGCCGTGCAGGTGGCGAGGATGCCCCGCGACATCGGCGCGAGCACCGGCGTGAAGCTGACCTTGATCCGGCGGCCGGCGGCGGCGCTCAGGTTCTGGGTGATCTCCGGCGTGTGCCGGTGGGCGCCACCGACGCCGTACGCGCTGGCCGAGCCCATGACCTCGGACCCGAGCAGGTTCGTCTTGAGCGACTTGCCTGCGCCCGACGTGCCGGACACGGCGACGATGACGACCTCGTCCTCGATCAGGCCGACGGCCGGGGCGAGCGCGAGCGACGAGACCGTCGGGTAGCAGCCGGGGACGGCGACGCGGCGGGCGCCGACGAGCCTGTCCCGCTGGCCGGGCAGCTCCGGGAGCCCGTACGGCCAGGAACCCGCGTGCTCACCGCCGTACCAGCGCGTCCAGTCGTCGGCGCTGGTCAGGCGGTGGTCGGCGCCGCAGTCGACGACGACCGCGCTGTCACCGAGCTGCTCGGCGATGGCGGCGGAGTGGCCGTGCGGAAGTGCGAGGAAGACCACGTCGTGCCCTGCGAGGGTCTCGGCTGTGGTGTCTTGTAGACGGCGGTCCGCGAGCGGCAGGAGGTGCGGCTGGTGCTTGAGCAACAGGTCCCCGGCGCTGCTGTTCGCCGTCAGCGCGCCGATCTCGACGTCCGGATGTCCCAGTAGCAGGCGGAGCAGCTCGCCACCCGCGTACCCGCTGGCGCCCGCGACCGCGATCCTCACTGTCATGCGCATGATTATGCACGGTCATGCAAACCCACTCAACAGACTGTGGCCACCTGTCCACCTGATCGAGCCACCTGGCGCTGGGGTCCCGCACCGCGGTCGACCATGATGATCAGCGTGAACGTCAAGGTGCGCGACTGGCTGTGGATGGCGAGCGCCTTCCTGCTGGCCCTCGTGACGCTGGTGGCACCGCTGGGCAGGCCCGGTCAGTGGTGGCTGGTGGTGGGCTCCGCGGTGTGGGCGGCCGCGCTGGTGCCGGTGAGCGGGCGCTGGCCGATGTGGGCGATCGTGCTCACCGCTCCCCTGAACGCGGTCAACAACCTGCTCGCGCTCGCCCCCACGTCGCTCGTGATCTTCCGCGCGGCCCGGTCCGTGCGGTCGCAGGGCCGGTTGTGGGCGTTGATCGGCGTCACCGCGGTGCTGCAGGCGGGGTTCGGCGGCCTGTACGCGTGGCGCGCGGGCGACAGCGCGACCGAGTACGTCCTCGGCACGGCGTTCACCGTCGTGTTCCTGCTGGTCTTCCCCGCTGTGTCCGGCGGGCTCATCGGGCGCCGCAAGCCGTTGACGCAGGTCCTGATGGAGCGCAACGACTACCTGGAGCACACGCGGGTGCTGACCGCGAACACCGCGAGGTCGGCGACGCGCGCCCACATCGCGAGCGAGATGCACGACATGCTCAGCCACCGTCTGCGGCAGCTGACCGCACACGCCGCCACGCTGGAGCAGTCCGCCGCCGAACAGGCTCCTGAGCTGCGCGAACAGGTCGAGCTGATCCGCAAGACGTCCGCCGTGGCGATGGAGGAACTGCGCGAGATCCTCGGCGTGCTCGGCACGTCCTCCGACGCACACGAGGACGCCGGAACGCGCACGGACGTCGAACGGCTCGTGGCCGCGTCTACTGCTGCGGGAGTGTCCGTCGTCTTGCAATGGTCAGGCGACGATCTGTCCGATGCCGACGCACGGCTGCGGAGAGCAGTGCATCGGGTCGTGCGTGAAGCACTCACGAACGTGCACAAGCACGCGCCGTCGGCACGAACGCGTGTCTCGGTGCTGGTCGCCGAACGCGTGCGCGTCGAGGTGGTCAACGGCCCGAGCGGCGAGCCGAGGGGCGGCGGCACCCGGCGCGGCCTGATCGGCCTGGAGGAACGGGTCGAGCTGATCGGCGGGACGTTCCAGGCCGTCCGGTACGCGGGCGGGTTCCGGGTCGCGGCCGACCTCCCGCTGCACCCGGTGGTGCAGGAGGAGACGGGCGCGGCGGGTGCCGTCGTCGAGGCACCTCCCCCGATCACGGCCGAGATCCTGACCGTGCCACGGGTGGTCGGCGGCGGCTGCCTCGCCACCCTCGCGGTCGTTCCGGCGCTCGGCACGGCGTTCGTGCTGCTCATCGTCGCGGTCTTCGGCCGGGGCGAGATGAGCCGGCAGGAGTTCACCGACCTGCGCGTCTCCGTGGTGCACGAGGAGGAGATCACCGAGACCTACGGGTTCGGCGTGGCCACCGACAACGCGGGCTGCTCCCGCTACCACGCGCGCGACTCGGACGACATCGACTTCGAGCTCTGCTTCGACGAGTACGGCGTGCTGGACGACAAGAGGGAGCTGGCCCGGTGAGGTTCGTCTGGCCCGCACTCGCCCTGCTCGTGGGCCTGGTGCCGTTGGTCGCTCCCCTGGCCCCGGTCCCCCACCCCGCGCTGACGGTCATGACGGCGCTGTGGATCGCGGCCCTGGTCTGGCTGGCACCGCGCAAGCCGGTGTGGGCCCTGCTGCTCACCGCCCCGCTCTTCGCGGTCAACAACCTCTGGGCCCAGGCCGTCACGACGTTCGTGGTCTTCACCGCATGCCGCCGCATCACGCCCCTGGGCAGGCTCTGGGCACTGCTGGGCGTCATGACCGTGCTGCAGGGCGCCTTCAGCCAGTTCCAGGAGAGCTACCGGAACATGCCGCTCTGGGAGTCGCTCTTCGGAGCGGTCATCAGCGCGGTGTTCTTCGTGCTGTTCCCCGCCGTCTCGGGCATGCTGCTGGGCCGCCGCAAACCGATGGTCCGCCTGCTCCAGGAACGCAACGAGTACCTGGAACGCGCCCGAGCCCTGACCGCGGCCTCCGCCCGCTCCGAGGAACGCGCCCACATCGCCGGCGAGATGCACGACATGCTCGGCCACCGCCTGAGCCTGATCTCCATACACGCGGGCGCCCTGGAGCTGGCCACCGCGACCAAGGCCCCGCAACTGCACGACCAGGCCGAGCTGATCCGCACCACGTCCTCCCTCGCGATGGCCGAACTGCGCGAGATCCTCGGCGTCCTGCGCACCAACCCCGAACCCGAGTCGCTCGACGAGGACACCGGCACCCGCTCCGACATCACCGCACTGGTCGAGAGCTCGATGAAGGCCGGCCTGACCGTCTCCCTCGACTGGTCGGGCGACGACCTGCACAACGCCGACCCGAGAACCCGCCGAGCCGTCCACCGAGTGGTCCGCGAAGCCCTCACCAACGTCCACAAACACGCCCCCACCGCCCGAGCACGGGTGCAGGTGGCCGTCCAAGCCGGCCGCGCACGAATCCAGGTGCTCAACGGCCCTTCCTCAGCCCCACCGGGCAAGGGCACCCGCCGAGGTCTGATCGGCCTGGAGGAACGCGTGGGCCTGCTCGGCGGCTCGTTCACCGCAGGCCACCCCACCGAAGGCGGCTTCCGGGTAGCAGCGGACGTCCCCCTGCACCCGGCAGCGCAGTCCGAACAATCCGCAACAGAGGTCGCCGAGGTCCCACCACCACTGGCAGCCGAGATCCTGACCGTCCCGCGCGTGGTGGGCGGCGGCTGCCTGGGCCTGCTGGCAACGCTGCCGATCGCGGGCACGCTGATCGCGCTGCTGATCTTCGCACTCTCCAACCCGACCCAGATGAACGCGCCGTACTTCGACTCGCTCCGCGTGGGCGTCACGGACGAGGACGACGTCATGGACCAGTTCGGCGTCGGACAGCTGGGCGTGGACGGCTGCTCGCGCTTCCGCACCTCGCACAACCCGGAACTGCTCTACAAGCTTTGTTTCCGCGAGGGCAAGCTCACCTCGAAGGAGCAGGAACAGGAACGCCCCTAGCACCGGCACGCCAACGGCGAAGCCAAGGCCCCAAGCGATGCCGAAGGTGAGCCGTGCAGACCTGACGCCGATGGGCAGCGATGAACCCAGTCTTTCGTCCGAGGTGCACGACCACGCTGGAACAGGCACGGAACCACCAAAGGCGACCACGCTGGAACCCGCACGGTCCCAGCCGCAACCACCGCCGGAACCACCCGAAAATCACCCGAAACCACCTAAGCTGACCCGCGTGATCCGAGTTCTCATCGCCGACGACGAGACCCTCATGCGCGCCGGCATCCGCCTGATCCTCGAGAACGACCCCGAGATCACCGTGGTGGCCGAAGCCAGCGACGGCAACCAGGCCGTGACCCTGACCCACCAGCACACCGTCGACGTGGCCCTGCTCGACATCCGCATGCCGGGCGGAGACGGCCTCAAAGCCGCGGAACAGATCGCCAAGTCCACCAACGTCGTCATGCTCACGACGTTCGGCGAAGACTCCTACGTGGCCCAGGCCCTCAAGGTCGGCGCCACGGGCTTCCTCCTGAAGGACACCCCGCCCCAGGACCTGATCACCGCCGTCCGCAAGGCGGCCAACGGCGAACCGATCCTCGCCCCGCAGATCACCAAACGCCTGATCGAACGCCACCTGACCGCCCCGGACGACGGCTCGGAGGCGCGCCGCAAGATCGACGCGCTCACGGAGACCGAGCGGAACGTCCTGGAGCTGGTCGGCGAAGGCCTGTCCAACACCGAGATCGGCGAGCAGCTCTACATGGCGACGGGCACGGTGAAGGCGCACATCAGCCGGATCCTGCCCAAGCTGGAGGTCACCAACCGGGTGCAGGCCGCCATCGTGGCCCACGACGGCGGCCTCACCCGGTCCTGAAGATCAGCTGGTCCTGGAGATCAGCGGGTCGTGAAGCGGTCCAGCGCCCGGATCTTGTTGGTGGCGTCCAGCGCCGCGACCTTGTACGCCTCGGACAGCGTCGGGTAGTTGAAGACGGTGTCGACCAGGTAGTCGACCGTGCCGCCGCAGCCCATCACGGCCTGCCCGATGTGCACGAGGTCCGTGGCACCGGTGCCGAACACGTGCACGCCGAGGATCTTGCGGTCCACAGTGGACACCAGCAGCTTGAGCATGCCGTACGCGTCACCGACGATCTGGCCGCGCGCCAGCTCGCGGTAGCGCGAGATGCCGACCTCGTACGGGATCGCGGACGACGTCAGCTCGGCTTCCGTGGCGCCGCAGTAGGAGATCTCCGGGATCGTGTAGATGCCGATGGGCTGCAACGCCGTCAGCTCGTGCACCGGCTCGCCGAACGCGTGGTAGGCGGCGAGGCGGCCCTGGTCCATCGACGTCGCGGCCAGTGCCGGGAAGCCGATGACGTCGCCGACGGCGTAGATGTGCTCGACGGGCGTGCGGTAGTGCTCGTCGACGGTCAGGCGGCCGCGGCGGTCGGCTTCGAGGCCGGCGGCGGCGAGGTCGAGCTGCTCGGTGCAGCCCTGGCGGCCCGCCGAGTACATGACGGCGGCGGCCGGGATGCGCTTGCCGGAGGCCAGGGTCGTGATGGTGCCCGACTCCGACACCGAGACGTCGACGACCTTCTCGTCGAACCGGAACGTCACCGCGAGGTCGCGCAGGTGGAACTTCAGCGACTCGACGATCTCCGGGTCGCAGAAGTCCAGCATCCGCTCGCGCTGCTCGACGACCGTCACGCGGGTGCCGAGCGCGGCGAACATCGACGCGTACTCGATGCCGATCACGCCGGCACCGACCACGACCAGCGACGACGGGATCTCCGTGAGCGCGAAGACCTCGTCGGAGTCGAGGATGCGCTCCTCGTCGAAGTCGACGACGGACGGACGCGCGGGCGTCGTACCGGTCGCGATGACGACGTACTCGCCGCTGATCGTCGTCCGGTCGCCGCGGTGACTTCCTTCCACCGCAACGGTGTGCTCGTCGACGAACCGCCCGAACCCGTTGAGCAGGTCGATGCCGTTGCGGTGCAGCTGCGCGCGCACGACCTGGACCTCGCGGCCGATCACGTGCTGGGTGCGCGCCATCAGGTCGTTGATCGTGATGTCCTGCTTGACCCGGTAGCTCGCGCCGTACAGCTCGCGCTGGCTCATGCCCGTCAGGTACATGACGGCTTCGCGGAGGGTCTTCGACGGGATGGTGCCCGTGTTCGCGCAGACGCCGCCGACCATCTCCTGCTTGTCGATGACCGCCACGCGCTTGCCCAGTTTCGCACCCGCGATCGCCGCCTTCTGGCCGCCAGGACCAGAGCCGATGACGATCAGGTCGTAGTCGTACGACGTCATGGTCAGCAGCCTACTTCGGCTGATCCGTTTCCACCCCTGAACGAAAAATGAATCCGTGCGACTACGGCACGTCACCGCGGAACGGGATGACCAGGTCGAGCAGCCGGGCCCTGGCACGGTACTCGGCCACGCGGTCCGCGAACGGCCGCATGACGATCTTGCGCACCTCGTCCTTCGACAGCCGCTCGTACGCGGGCACCGTGTCGTTGCTCAGGAAGTCCCAGCGAGCCGTGCGATCCGCGTAGTTGAACGCGGGCAGCGGACCGCCGAGCAGCGGCCGGTAGCGCGCCGGTGTCTTGCCACCCGGCACCGGCATCGGGCCGGCGACCGTGATCGCGTACGTGACGACCTCGCCGGGCGGCAGCAGGCGCGCCCGCGTCCGGTCGAACTGGTCGGGGATCACGATGTTCTGCTCGCGCGAGGAGAACGCCAGGACGGCCCGCGCCGGGTCGGCCCACGCGGCGGTGGTCGCCGGGTCGATGATGCCGGCGTCGCGCATCTCCTCGACGGCCCTCACGCCACCGTGCAGATAGGCGGCGTGCATCGCGCCGAGGTCCATGAAGATGTGCTTCTGCATCGACATCAGCATCGACGAGAACCAGCGCAGTTCCGGAACGGTGCCGAGGTCGAGCATCCCGGCCGCGAACGCGGGCGCGCCCATGTTCGCAAATCCCATCCACCTCAGCGATTCCGGGTGAGTGAGGTACAACTTCGCGTAGAAGTCGTACACGGCGAAGATCACCGCGCGGTTCGTGTCGGCACCCCGTTGCGGATCCCAGTCGGCCAGCCGCACACCCGCTTCATCGGCGGCGCGCACAATCCAGTACTGCCACAACAACGCTTTGAACCGCACCGGCGAGATGCCCTTGTCCCGGTACGAGGTGAGCGCCTGCTCGAGCTCGGCACGGTCGTACGGCAGGTCGGGGTGCACGCCACCCCGCTCCTCGCCGTTCCCGTTGACCAGCGGCAGATCCAGGTAACCGACTGTCTCCGCCTTGGTGGCACCCATGCTGCCGAGCACGAGCGCCGCCACCACCATGAGCACGCGCATGAACGCGAACTGTATCCGGAACTGGAGCGTTTTCTGTTCACACCCGCACCGGGTCAAAGGATGCTTTGCGAATTCGTTAGCAATTGTGACACGAATGGGGCCAATAATCTCAACAGGGCTACTCCTTATGGCTATACCGTTTGGGTGTGACACTTGAGGTTCCCTTGATCGAAGCGGTTCGAGCCGGACTCGAGGAGCGCGCGGATTCGCGCAAAGCGCCGGAGATGCAGGCGTACATGAAGTCCGACATGCCGTTCCTCGGCGTGCAGAAACCGGGACGCGCCGAACTGCTGAGGTCACTGCCCGTGATCGAGGACCGGGACGAGTGGCTCGCCGCCGTTCAGACGCTGTGGCGGGAGGCCACCTACCGCGAGGAGCGCTACGTGGCGCTGGCACTGAGCGGCGACCGGCGCTTCCAGTCCGTCGACCTGCTGCCGTGGTTCGACGAGATGACCGTGACGGGCGCGTGGTGGGACTACGTGGACGAGATCGCGTCGAGGCGGATCGGCCCGCTGCTGCGGTCGGCCCCCGAGGTCGTGCGGCCGCTGATGCTCCGCTGGTCGACCGACGAGGACCGCTGGCGCCGCCGGACGTCGGTGATCTGCCAGCTGGGCGCGAAGAGCGAGACCGACGTCGAGCTGCTCACGTCGTGCGTCGACGCGAACATCGCCGACCAGGACTTCTTCCTGCGCAAGGGCATCGGCTGGGCGCTGCGGCAGTTCGCGAAGACCGAGCCGGGGTGGGTGCGGGCGTTCGTGGAGGCCAGGCCGGACCTCTCACCGCTGTCCCGGCGCGAGGCCCTCAAGCACCTCTAGCCGTGCTTGGCGCGGCCCGAGTAGGTCAACGGGAAGACGAGCTCGGCGCACGCCGCCGGCACGTCCTTGGCGACCTGGACCTTCATCGTCACCTCGACCGAGCCGCCTGCCGGGATCTCGACGACGTCGGTGAGCGGCACGACCGTCAGCACACCGGCCGGACACGCGGTGACGCGCCGCTGGGTCGCGTCGAGGGGCTGGCCGGGCACCGCGGACAGGCTCTCGACGATGATGTCGACGCCGTTCGGGTTGGACAGCTGCACCTTGCGCTGCCCCTCCGCACCGGGTGTCAGCTCGACGGGCGCGCCGGAGATGTCGTTGATCTCGAACGGCTTGAGCTGCTGCATGTCCGACTCGCCGCTGCTCACCGAGTACGCCATCGCGGGCAGCTTCGGGTCCGGCCACGTGAGGTGCATGGCCGCCACGACGGCCGCGCCGACCATGAGGATCGTCAACGACACGGCGATCTCGAGGCGCGGACCCAGACTACGCATGGCGCAACTCTCCAGAGTTGTTGCTCCCAGGCGGTGGGTTCGCCTCTAGCTCCCCACCGGACCGGCGACCAGACTCGCCCGGTGGTTCATCGCTTCGCCCCTCGGCCCAGCGGGCCGCGTCGACAATCTTGGAGAAGCTTCACCTACTGCGCAAGCGTCCGACGGGCGCCGATTTCCCCTTGTAATGAGGGACTTTCGGCACCTTGACAGCTACGCAGGGCTACCACCTGCTGATTTGATCCCAAATTCCCATTCCCGCGGTTCACCCGATCGAGCGAACTTCTATGGGCAGTTTGCGTCCGGGCTCTGAGCGCTCTGCCAGGTTCCGGCGACGGATCGGACCTTCGCCCGCAGCGGAGTCCCGTTCGTGACGGTGTACGAGGGCGAGGTGACGCGGATCGGGCCGGTGAAGTTGCCCCCGCCGTTGTTGTCCTTGTCGCTCCACCAGACGTCGTAACCCGTCGCCCCCTGGACGGCCTGCCAGGTCACCGCGCCGGTGGACCTGGAGCAAGCCAGGCCGGTCGGCACGGTGACCGCGGCAGCCTTCGCACCAGCGGATCCCTGACCGCTGGTGGTCCAGGCCGCGGAGGCGGGCTGCGCCGCGAGGAGGCACAGCACCGCCGCGCCCGCGATGACGGTGCGCATCACGCGCTCGCGATCGTGACGGTCACCGGGATGGAGAAGTCCACGCCCTGGCACGCGTTGACCGCTCCCGAGATCATCGAGACCGAGCCCGCCATCGTGATCGCGACGGTGGCGCCGGCGGCGATCGGCGTGCCGGGGTTCTGCGTCGCGAAGCTCACCGTGGACGCCGGGCAGGAGCCCGACGCCGGCACCGCGCCGTTGGGGGCGACCGTGCTGACGACCACCGGGTACGGGTTCGGGTTCTTGACGGTGACGACCGCGGTACCCGTCGCGCCGGGGTAGAGGAAACCGGTGATGACCGCGCCGCCGGTCACCACCGGAGCTGCCGCCGTGGCCGCGGTGGCCGTGGCGTTGCCGGTGCCGGAGCTCGTCCAGGCCGCGTAGGCGACGCCCGAGCCGAGTGCGGCCGTCGCGACCGCGAAGATCACCACGCCTCGGCGGACGTACCGCCTGCGGACGAGTTCCTTGAAGCTGATCATGGCTTGATCGCCGTTCCCGAGTAGGTGAGGGGGAAGGTGAGGTTCTTGCAGGCGTTCGGGGCCGTGGCCGTCATGCGGACGGTCAGCGGTACGTCGGCGTAGGCGTTCTTGGCGATGAGGACCGGCGTGGTGACGGCCTCGACGGTCACGGCGTTCGCCGGGCAGTTCGGGGAGGGGCGCCCGACCGTCGTGTCGAGCCGGGTCACCTTGATGTCCTGGTTGTTGGGGTTGGTGACCCGCACCTTGCGGGTCACCGTCCCACCGGGGACCAACCCCGTCGCTGCGCCGACGTCCGCGATCGTGAACGCCTTGCCAGGGCTGTCCGCCGCGTCCGCCACCGGCGAGAGCGCGAACAGCACGACGAGCACGATCAGGGCGCGGCGCATGACTCAGGCGGCCGAGACGAGCGTCGCGGTCAGCGGCAGCGTGAAGGTCTGCGACTTGCAGTTGTCAGCGGCGTCCTTGTTCATGGTCGCCTGCAGCGTGTAGGAGGCCTTCTGACCGGCCGCGATCACGCCGCCGGGATTCGCCCCGGACGCCATGCTCGTGACGGTGCCGGCCACGCAGCCACCGGAGGTCTGCTCGGAGGAGCCGGCGCTGATCGAGGTGACCTGGACGGCGTAGCCGTTGGGGTTGTCGATCTCGACCACGAACGAGACGGTCTTGCCGGGGTAGAGGCCCGCACCGCTGACCGGCGTGATGTTCGAGCTGATCTCCCGGGTCGAGGTCACCGATCCGTTGCCGGAACCGGTGCTCGACCACGCGGCGTAGGCGATGCCGCCCCCGACGGCGACGATGGCGACTGCGGCGATGACTGCGGTGCGCTTGCGCATGTGGATCTCCAGAGGGTGGTGCCTGGCGGGAACAGCACCCAGTTTGGAGATCGACGGTCGGCTACACAGCGTGCACAAGGCACCAGAAGAAGGACCCACGAGGCACTGTTGTCAACCGGCATCCAGCGGCTACGCACATGCGCAATCGGAGGAACATGGCAGATGTTACGCGTGAGGCCCGAGATTCCGGAGAACCTCGGGCCTCACTCAGCGTGATCGGTCAGGCGCGGAGTGCTGCGCCCAGACGGTCGGCCGCGGCGGCGATGGCGGCGTCGCGGGCCGTGGTCGCCTCCTCCACGGTCAGCGTGCGGTCGGGGGCGCGGAACCGCAAGGAGTACGCGAGCGACTTCTTGCCCTCGCCCACCTGCTCGCCCGTGTAGACGTCGAACAGGCGCAGGTCCTCGAGCAGGTCGCCCGCGGACGCGCCCAGCACCTCGGACACCGACTGCACCGGCACTGAGGCGTCCACGACCAGCGCGACGTCCAGCAGGACCGGCGGGTACGGGGACACCATCGGTGCCGGGCGGTGGTCGTCCAGCGGGAGGGCGTCCAGGTCGAGCTCGAACGCCACGGTCCGCTTGGGCAGGCCCAGCGCCTCGACCACCTTCGGGTGCAGCTCACCGGCGTGGCCGACGGGCCAGTCGCCGACGCGCAGCTCGGCGCAGCGGCCGGGGTGCCACGGCAGCAGGTCCGACGCCACGACGCGCAGCGAGACCCCGTAGGCCTGGCCGACGCGGCGGGCCGCCT
Organism: Lentzea sp. NPDC059081; assembly: GCF_042738015.1. Taxonomy (NCBI): domain Bacteria; kingdom Bacillati; phylum Actinomycetota; class Actinomycetes; order Pseudonocardiales; family Pseudonocardiaceae; genus Lentzea; species Lentzea sp. NPDC059081. Next base: position 125,621 of record NZ_JBHYGW010000021.1, on the reverse strand, counting down.
CGACGGCGTCCGACCAGTCGGCGATGCGGCCCTTGCCCCACCAGCCGGCCAGCTCGCGGTGGCCCGTGAGCACACCGGCGACGTGCAGCGGCTGCTGCGGCAGGGCGGCCAGCAGCGACGCCACCTCCGCCTCGGTGGGCCTGCGGTCCACGCCCAGCGACGGGACCGGGACCTGCTGCGCGCGCGGCAGCGTCACCTGGGCGACGTTGTAGAGCGCGACGTCGCGAGCACCGCGGGCCAGGTTGCGCTGCAGGGTCTCCAGCAGGCCCGGCAGCAGGGTCGTCGCGAGGACGTTCTTGTCCGACTCCAGCGGGTTCAGCACGCCGACGGTGTTGCGGCGGATGTCGTCCGCCGACAGCCCGAACGCGTCGAACACCGCCGGGTCGATGAACGGGAACGGCTTGACCTCGACGAACCCGTCCTCGGCCAGCGTGCGCCACACCGTGCGGCGGCGGCGCTGCTGCTCGGTCAGGCCGCGGCCGGCGGGGGCGGGCGGCAGCGTGGACGGGATCGTGTCGTAGCCCTCCAGCCGCAGCACCTCCTCCACCAGGTCGGCGGGCTGCACGAGGTCGGCGCGCCACGTCGGCGGGACGGCCGTGACGATCGTCTGGCCCTCCTCCGAGGTGGTCACCGAGACCTGGCAGCCGATCTGGCCGAGGCGGCGCGCCGTGACGCCCCGCGCGTAGCGGACGCCCGCGATGCGGTCCGGCAGGTCGATCGGCATCGACACCGGCTCCGGCAGCGTCGGCGCGCCGACGTCGGTGCGGCCGGGCTTGATCGAGCCCTCGGCGTAGTGGTTGAGCAGCTTCGCGGCCCGCTCCAGCGCCACCGGCGCGAGTGCCGGGTCGACGGTCCGCTCGAAGCGCTTGGCGGCCTCCGACGGCAGCTTGTGCCGGCGGACCGTGCGCGCGATGGACGCCGGGTCCCAGTTCGCCGCCTCGAGCAGGATGTCCGAGGAGGTGTCCTGGACCTCCGTCGACGCACCGCCCATCACGCCGGCGAGTGAAATGACTCCGCTGTCGTCGGCGATGACGATGTCGTCGGTGTCGAGAGCGCGCACCGAGTCGTCGAGCGTCGTGAGCTTCTCCCCCGCGTGGGCGCGACGCACGGTCAGCGCTCCGGACAGGGAGGAGGCGTCGAACGCGTGCAGCGGCTGGCCCAGTTCGAGCATGACGTAGTTCGTCACGTCGACCGGCAACGAGATCGACCGCATGCCGGCGAGCATCAGGCGGCGGCGCATCCACCACGGGGTGGGCGCGGTCGGGTCGACGCCGGACACGCGGCGCGCGACGAACCGCGAGCAGGCCGCGCGGTCCTCGATGTGGACGGGCCAGGCCTCGCCCTCGGGCTCCGGGATCTCGGCGAGACCGGGGTCGCCGAACGGGACCTCCAACGCGCAGGCGATCTCGCGGGCCAGGCCGCGGACCGAGAACGCGTAGCCGCGGTCCGGGGTCGGCGCCAGCTCGATCACGCTGTCGTTCAGGCCGAGCAGCTCCATGGCGTCGTCGCCGGGCTGCGCGGTGCCGGTGGGCAGCACGAGGATGCCGGAGTGGTCGTCGCCGATGCCGAGCTCGTCGGCGGCGCAGAGCATGCCCTGCGACACGCGGCCGTACGTCTTGCGCTCGGCGATCGTGAAGTCGCCCGGCAGGACGGCACCGGGCAGCGCGACGACGACCGAGTCGCCCTCGACGAAGTTCGTGGCGCCGCAGATGATGTTGTTGACCTGCTCGGGGCCGACCTCGACCCGGCAGTAGCGGATCGGCTTCTTGAACTCGGTGAGCTCCTCGATCTCGACGACGCGACCGGCGACGATCGGGCCGGTCACGGGACCGAGCGGGCTCACCTCCTCGACCTCGATGCCGATGCGGGTGAACGCCTCGGAGAGCTCGTCGGGCGTGGGGACTTCGTCGAAACCGAGGTGTTCGACCAGCCAGCTGACCGGGATGCGCATCCGGATCAGGCCTCCGTTCCGAAAGGCTGGGTGAAGCGGACGTCGCCCTCGACCATGTCGCGCATGTCGGGAAGGCCGTTGCGGAACTGCAGCGTGCGTTCCAGGCCCATGCCGAACGCGAAGCCGGAGTACACGTCCGGGTCGACGCCGGTGGCGCGCAGCACGTTGGGGTTGACCATGCCGCAGCCGCCCCACTCGACCCAGCCGGCGCCGCCCTTGCGCTCCGGGAACCACACGTCGACCTCGGCCGACGGCTCGGTGAACGGGAAGAAGGAAGGACGCAGGCGGGTCTTCGAGTCCTCGCCGAACATGGCGCGCGCGAACGCGTCCAGGGTGCCCTTGAGGTGGCCCATCGTCAGGCCCTTGTCGACCGCGAGACCCTCGACCTGGTGGAACACCGGGGTGTGGGTCGCGTCGAGCTCGTCGGTGCGGAACGTGCGGCCGGGGCACACGACGTACACCGGCAGGTCGCGCTCCAGCAGCGTGCGGGCCTGGACCGGGGAGGTGTGCGTGCGCAGGACCAGCTGCGAGTCGCCGGGCGCGATGTAGAAGGTGTCCTGCATCGAACGGGCGGGGTGGTCCTTGCCGAAGTTCAGCGCGTCGAAGTTGAACCACTCGGTCTCGAGCTCGGGGCCCTCGGCGATCTCGTAGCCCATGGCCACGAAGACGTCGCCGATGCGCTCGGCGAGGGTGGTGATCGGGTGGCGCGCGCCGCGCGGGAAGCGGTCCCAGGGCAGCGTGACGTCGACGGACTCCTCGCGCAGCACCCGCTCGTCGCGCTCGACCTGGAGCACGGCGTGGCGCTCGTCGAACGCGGTCTTGATCGCGGACTGCGCCTGGTTGACCCGCTTGCCGGCCTCGGCCTTGGCCTTGGGGGGCAGGGCACCGATCTCGCGGCGGGCCAGCAGCACGGGCGACCGGTCACCGAGGTGGCCCGGCTTGACCGAGGCGAGCGCCTCGAGGTCGGCTGCTCCGGCGAACGCCTCGCGCGCCTTCTGCACGGCCGCGTCGAGGTTCTCGGCCGACAGCGCCGCGACCTCCTTCGGGTCGTACGGGTCGTTGGCTCCGGACATGGTGGTAGGACAGCTCCCGTCACGGACTTCGGTAGTGAACAGGCCGATCGTAGTCGGTGCGGAGTTGACCGCTCCCGCACGTTCGGTTAAAGGGCGGCGTCGAAGCGCTCCACCTACCTAATATGGGCGGCATCATGTCGCACACCTTCCGCGTCGACCTGCGCGGCATCATCGACCTGCTCAGCCACCACCTCTACAGCAGCCCGCGCGTCTACGTGCGGGAACTGCTGCAGAACGCCGTCGACGCGATCACGGCGCGGCGCGAGCTCGACCCGTCCTGCCCGGCCGGCGTCACGATCACCTGCGGCACCACGCTGACGATCACCGACACCGGCGTGGGCCTCACCGAGGACGAAGTGCACGAGCTGCTCTCGACGCTCGGGCGCACCTCGAAGCGCGATGACCTGGGGTTCGCGCGCGAGGGGTTCCTCGGGCAGTTCGGCGTCGGCATGCTGTCGTGCTTCCTCGTCGCCTCCTCGGTGACGGTGATCACGCGGTCCGCTCGCGGCGGGTCGGCCGTGCGCTGGGAGGCGGACGCGTCGGGCAACTACACGGTGTCCGAAGTGGACACTGCGGAGGGTGAGGTGCCCGTCGGCACCACGGTGGTGCTGAGTGCCTCGCGCGGCAACGAGCACTGGCTCGAGGCGGACGTCGTGCGGCCGTTGGTGAGCGACTACGGCGACCTGCTGCCGGCTGTGGTGACGCTGGACGGCGACGTGGTGACCCGCGGCGAACGGCCGTGGGATGACGAGAACGCCGACCTTTCCGAATATTGCGAGCAGATCTTCGGGTTCACGCCGTTCGAGGCGATCCCGATCGAGGTCGAGGCGGCCGGGCTGACCGGTGTCGCGTTCGTGCTGCCGTCCGGCGTGCACCCCGGGACGCGGCAGACGCACCGCGTGTACCTGAAGCGCATGCTCGTCGGCGACAACGTCGAGGGCCTGCTGCCGGACTGGGCGTACTTCGTGCGGTGCGTGGTCGACGCGTCCGCCGTCCGGCCGACGGCGTCGCGCGAGTCGCTGTACCAGGACGAGATGCTGCTGGCGGTGCGCGAGGAGCTGGGCGAGCAGATCCGCGACTGGCTGATCAGGCTGGACGCGATCGAGCCGCGCCGGGCAGGGGAACTGCTGGCCGCGCACCACCTCGGCATCAAGTCGCTGGCGCGCTCGGACGACGAGATGCTGCGGCTGGTCGAGCGCTGGCTGCCGTTCGAGACGACCGACGGCCCGGTCCCGCTGCGGCAGTTCAAGCGCAAGCACGGCGCGATCCTCTACATCCCGGACGTCGACGAGTTCCACCAGCTCGCGCCGGTCGCGGCCGCGCAGGGCCTGGGCCTGGTCAACGCCGGCTACGCCTACGACCTGGAGCTGCTGAACCGGCTCGGCGCGCTCGACGGTCCCGCCGTCGCGCGCCGCGTCGCGCCGTCGGAGCTGCTGGCCGCGCTGGCCGACCCGGAGCCGGACATCGAGACGGCGTTGCGGCTACGGCTGTCCGAGGCCGCCGCGGCGCTCGACCGGCACGACTGCGACGCGGTGATCCGCGACTTCGACCCGGTCTCGCTGCCCGCACTGCTGATCACCAACGCCGAGCAGCAGCGCAAGCTCGACACCGAGCAGGCCGCCGAGGAGACGACCGACCCGTTGTGGGCGGAGCTGCTCGGGCAGCTGACCGCCGGGTCCGAGTCGTCGCGGGCGGAGCAGCTGGTGCTCAACTGCCGCAACCCGCTCGTGCAGCGGCTGGCGCGGCTGACCGACCCGTCGCTCGTGGAGCTGACGCTCGAGTCCCTGTACGTGCACGCCGTCCTGCAGGCGCGGCGGCCGATGCGACCGAAGGACACGGCGGCGTTGAACCGCTCGTTCCTGGAACTCCTGGACCGCGCTGTTGGGGGAAAGTGACGATGGCCGACTTCACCGCCGAGGACGCCGAGCGGGCGTTCCTCGACGCGTACAACATGCCGACGGGCATGCCGAAGCACGAGGCGCTGGAACGGGCCGCGCGCATGTCCGACGCGCTCGGGCACCTGCCGCTCGGCGTCTCGTGCCGGATCGCGATGATCGACTCGGCGTACTACCTCGCGCGCTACGACCTGATGCTCGCGCCGTTCGCGTGGGTGCGGGCGGCCGAGGAGAAGGACCCGGAGGCGTTCAACGACTACGAGGTCCACTCGCTGAACTGGTCGCACAAGTGGGTCGCGACGGGGCTGCGGCGGGACCCGCGGTTCTCGCTGGAGCAGGTGCGCGCGGTCGTCGAGCAGCTCGCCGACCGCTACGGGCGCCTGGGTTTCTCGGTGCAGCCGGTGCACGGCGCCCGCGCCGAGCTGGCCTACCACGTCGGGGACATGACGGCGCTGGCCGAGCACCTCGGCAAGTACCTCGCCACCGAGTCGGGGCCGATGGCGGACTGCGACGCGTGCGTGGTCGAGGAGCAGGTGTGGATGCTGGCGCGGCTGGGCCGGCACCACGAGGCCGCCGCGCACGGCTGGGAGGGCCTGTCCGGCAACACGGGCTGCGCCACGCAGCCGCAGGGAATCCTGACGGCGCTGCTGTGGCCGTTGCTGGAGATCGGTGACACCGAACGGGCGGCGCACGCGCACTCCACCGCGTACCGGTTGATCAAGGAAGACGAGATCACCTCGTACGTGCACGAGCACATCCGGTTCTGCGCGCTGACCGGCAACGTGGCGCGCGGTGAGGAGATCCTGCGCCGCTCGCTGCACAAGGTGACGGCGAAGCAGCTGCCCGCCGACGAGATGTCGTTCGCGGAGTGCGCTTCCGTGCTGCTGCAGCGGATCAGGCCCGACGTGCTGTTCGATGTGCCCGGTGCCGGCCCGCTGAGCGCGGCGGAGCTGCTCGACCGGCTCGTGGACAGGGCGGTGGAGCTCGCGGAGGCGTTCGACGCGCGCAACGGCACGCCGGCGTGGACCGACCGGGTCACGGAGGCGCTGGACCACAAGGACTACCCGCACGTCGAGCTGGCCGTCCCGGCCGCACCGGTCGTGCCGGTCGCCGCGGAACCGCTCGTGTCCGGCGACCCGGTGGAGATCGCCGAGTCGATGGTGACCCTGTACGAGCAGGGTGACTTCGTGCAGGCGCGGCGGATGCTCGACTCGCTGCCCGCGGACATGGACTCGTTGCTGCCGCCCGACCTCGCCGCCCACGCCGGGATCAGGCGGATGACGACGGGACTGGTCCCGTTCGACCCGCCGAGGTTCGAGGAGCTGCTGACCGCGCTGCCCGCCGACCTGGCGCTGCGGTACCAGGCGCGGATGGCGATGGGCCTCGAAGGCGGCCTGGAACTGGCCGAGAAGTGCCTCGCCGAGGCGACGTCCGACCACACGCGGACGATCGCGGCGCTGACGCTGAGCGAGCTGTACGACGACAACCACTCGCACGACCGCGCGGCCGAGATGCTCGCCCTGGCGTCCTCTTTGGACGTTCCGGAGCTGCGCGGCCGCGTTGCCGTGGAAGCCGCGGAACACCGTGCGCGGCAACAGGACCTCGAAGGCGCGTACGCGGATGTCGTGTCCGCGATGGCCGGCGACCTGCGGCCGAACGCGCGGTTCGAGGGCTACCGGCTGCGTCTGCGGCTGGAGACGTTGCTGCAGCGCGTGCCCGAGGCCGTGGCGACCTCGCGGGAGTTCGTAGCGGCGTTCCCGCTGCCGGAGTCCGCCGAGACGCGCTGGTACCAGGTCGGGGCGATCCAGGAGCTGGACCAGGAAGGCGCCTGTCTGGGCGACCTGCGCGAGGCCGTGGCCGTGTCGCGCGTGCACCTCTCCGACGGGCACACCGCGCACTTCTGCTTCGCGCTGAGCGGCGGGTACGTGCAGACCGACCGGTTCGTCGAGGCGGCCGAGGTGCTGGAGGAGTCGCTGCGGCTGCTGCAGGACGGGCAGGACGACCTGCGGTTGCAGGTCGTGTTCCGGCTCGGCCAGGTCTGCCGGAAGCTCGGCGAGTTCCCCGCTGCCGAGCGGTACCTGCGGGAGGCCGTGGAGCTGTTGCCCGCGGAGGAGATCGGGCGGCGGGCGTTCCTGCTCGACGCGCTCGCGTCCGTGCAGGGGCGGCTGGAGCGGCACGACGAGGCTGTCGCTTCTTGGCGGGCAGCTGCGGCGTTGTGGCAGCAGGAGGGGAACCTGTCCGAAGCCGTCGGGTCGTTGGTCGAGCTGGCTTCCACCCTGCCGGATGACGAGGTGGTGGAGACCACCGCCGCCGTCGACGATGCTTCGGCTTTGTTGCCGTTGCTGGATGATCCGGCCGAGGTGACTCGGCGGCAGGCCGAGATCCTGGCTGTTCGGGCTTGGGTGGCCGGGCAGTCCGAGGCGTTTTCTGTTGCTGTGCAGCATTATCGCGATGCTGAGGCGTTGGTCGCGTCTCTTGGGGATGCGAACTGGCGGGTGTTCGTGGTGTTGCGCACCGCCCAGGTTTTGTTGCGGGGTGAGGATGCTTCGGGGGCTGAGGTCGAGGCTCGGCGGGCTGCGTCGTTGTTGCCTGATGATGGTCAGGTGGGGAATGTGCTTTCGGTGCTGTCCGAGGCTTTGAGGCGGCAGGGGAAGGCTTCTGGGACTGACCCTCTGGTTCGGGAGTTGACTGCTCGATTGGATTGAGGGGTCGCGACTTCGTGGGTGGTTGCGTTGGTGCGTGCGGGTTCCGGTTTCGTGCGCGGGGCTCTGCCCCGGACCCCGCCAACTGATCAAAGACCGGCCAGCGCCCTCGGCGGGTTGATGGCACGCCTGTTTGTGTTGGGCGGCTTGCTGTTGCGTAGGTGGGGCGCGATTCCGTGGGGTGGGGGGACTCGCGCGGGAACCCGGTTGGCGGAAACACCCCCCCCACCCCCGCCC
>NZ_JBHYGW010000021.1:29956-117753 GCF_042738015.1 Lentzea sp. NPDC059081 | reverse complement strand
CACGAGCACTGCTCGTGACGGGACCACCCCACCCGCCAGGTATGGAAAAAGCTAAGGGCGGCTCGGCTTCGCCTTCGCCTTTTCGTAGGCGACCTCGAACGCCTTGTCCGCGTCCACCTTGATGTCCGGGACCACGCCTACGCCTTCCCAGTTCGTGCCGGAGATCGGGTTGATCGCCCTGCCGTTGGGGATCGACGACTTCAGGTGCGGGCCCACTCGGTAGCGGTCGCCGGGGTGGGCGCCGCCCTTCGTCGTTTCGCCGATCAGGGTGGCTCGGGTGGTCTGCTGGAGGTTGTAGCTCAGTTCCTCGGCGCCGGAGAAGGTTCTTGAGCTGGTGAGGACGTAGACCGGTTTCTTGCCGCCGAACTTCGGGCCTGGCACGTGCGGCAGCGTGTGGAACTGGTGGGTCTTGTCCTCCGGGCGGTTGTAGATGTCGTTGAGGTGCACCGGTTCGTCGAACAGGTAGCTGCAGATCAGCGCTACCGTGTGGGGGTCGCCGCCGCCGTTGTTGCGGAGATCGATGATCAGGGCGTTCGTGTGGGCGATCAGGTTCATCGCCGCGGTGACGGCTGGGGTGGCGATTTCGGCGTCGTGCAGGAGGCTGAGTTCCAGCAGGCCGATGTTGCCTTCCAGGCGTTCGAGCTTGCGGATGCCGAAGGCATCCTGTTCGGCTTCCTTCTTGTACGCCACCGGGTCCCAGGCCGACTCCTGGTCGGATTCCTCGACCTCTGCCTCGCTGTAGAGCAGGCGGAGGTGCTTGTCGCCGTTGATGCTCTGCAGGTCCTCGGTCACCTGCTGGGCGAACTGCTGGTCGTCGGCCGCGGTGGCGTAGGCGCCTTCGGCCAGTTTCGACTGCAGGACTTTCGCGATCTCGGCGGCGGTGTCCGGGAAGACGTAGTAGGAGGCCAGCTGGGAGCAGAGGAGCTCTATCTCGGGTTCGCGCACGGGCGCACGATAATGCGCGCCCGGCGGGGCGTCAGCTCAATTCCGCTGGTCTCGTGCCGAGGCGTAGAGGCAGACCGCGGCGGCGGTGGCCAGGTTCAGGCTTTCGGCCGCGCCGTAGAGGGGGACTTTCAGCGCGGTGTCGAGTTTGGCGACCACGTCGTCCGGGAGGCCGTGGGCCTCGCTGCCGAAGACCCAGGCGGTGGGGTGCTTCAGGTCGCCCTTCGCGGAGGCTTCCACGAGGTCGTGTTCGGCGTAGCCGTCGGCGGCGACGAGTCGGAGGCCGGCTTGGCGGCAGGCTTCGAAGACCTCGTCGGCGTCTCGGGAGCGGGCGATGGGCAGGTGGAAGAGGGAGCCGGTGGAGGCTCGCACGCACTTGCCGTTGTGGGGGTCGACCGTGTCGCCGGCGAAGATCACGGCGTCGGCTCCTGCCGCGTCCGCCACGCGCGTGACGGTGCCCGCGTTGCCCGGGTCGGAGACGCCGTAGAGCACCGCCACTAGGCGTGGGGTGCCGGTCAGGGCCGTGTCCAGCGGCTGCGGGACGGTGTCGCAGACGGCGATGAGGCCTTGGGGCGTCACGGTTTCCGAGAGGGAGGCCGCGGCCTTGTCGTCGACCTCGCTGATGCGGACGCCCTGGTCCTCTGCGGACTGGAGCAGCTCGGCGTTGCGGTCGGCGGCGGTGGCCGTGACGAAGAGCTCGTGCACGGCGCCGGTGCGCCAGGCCAGTGCCTCGCGGACGGCCTGGGCTCCCTCCACCAGGAAGCGGCCTGCCTTGTCGCGGCCCTGGCGGCGGGTGAGGTGGCGAGCAGCAACGACCCGAGGCGTCCGTTCGGTGAACGGAGCTGCCTCGGGTCGGTGTGCTCGTGCGTGGTGACTCAGGCCTTGTCCCCGGCCGGAGCGTTCACGTCGGCCGGGAGCGCGCCGCGCGCGATCTCGACGAGGGCCGTGAAGGCGGTGGCGTCGGTGACGGCGAGGTCCGCGAGGATCTTGCGGTCGACCTCGACGCCGCCCAGGCGCAGGCCCTGGATGAGGCGGTTGTAGGTCATGCCGTTCGCGCGGGCAGCGGCGTTGATGCGCTGGATCCACAGCTTGCGGAAGTCGCCCTTGCGCGCACGGCGGTCGCGGTACGCGTAGTTGAGCGAGTGGAGCACCTGCTCCTTGGCCTTGCGGTACAGCCTCGAGCGCTGGCCGCGGTAACCGCTGGCGAGCTCGAGGGTGGTACGGCGCTTCTTCTGGGCGTTCACAGCCCGCTTGACGCGTGCCACGGGTCCATCCTGTCGATCTCATGGGGGGTTCGGGGTCGGGGCCCGAACCCCCGAGTTAGCTAGGGGGTGTGTCGAAGCGGGTCAGAGACCGAGCAGCTTCTTGATGCGCGGGGCGTCGTTCTCCGACACGACCGCGGTGCCGCTCATGCGACGCGTCACCTTGCTGGACTTCTTCTCCAGGATGTGGCGCTTGCCGGCCTTCTCCCGGAGGATCTTGCCGCTGCCGGTGACCTTGAAGCGCTTCGAGGTCCCGCTGTGCGTCTTGTTCTTCGGCATTTCCGTCCTCGTCTCGTGCTACCCACCGGGTCGGGGGCGGGCGTGCGTCCTACGCCTCGTCCGAAGCGGTGTCGTCCGCCTCGGGCGCGTCGTCGTCGTGCTTGACCACGCGCGGCTTGATGTTCTTGTGCGGCGCCAACACCATGATCATGTTGCGGCCGTCCTGCTTCGGGTTCGACTCGACGAAGCCCAGCTCCGCGACGTCCTCCGCCAGCTTCTGCAGAAGCCTGTAGCCGAGCTCGGGGCGCGACTGCTCGCGACCGCGGAACATGATGGTCACCTTGACCTTGTTCCCGTGCGAGAGGAAGCGGGCCACGTGGCCCTTCTTCGTCTGGTAGTCGTGCGGGTCGATCTTCGGGCGGAGCTTCTGCTCCTTGATGACCGTCAGCTGCTGGTTCCGACGCGACTCGCGAGCCTTCTGCGCGGTCTCGTACTTGAACTTGCCGTAGTCCATGAGCTTGCAGACCGGCGGGCGAGCCTGAGCGGCGACCTCTACGAGATCGAGATCCGCTTCCTGCGCGAGTCGGAGCGCGTCCTCGATGCGAACGATCCCGACCTGCTCACCATTCGGCCCGACCAGACGAACTTCCGGCACCCGAATGCGGTCGTTGATGCGCGGCTCGGTGCTGACGGGTGCACCGCGGTTCGAGGGACTTGTCATTCACGTCCTTTGAGACTCGTTTGCGCCAAAGACAAGAGCCCCGTCGTCGATGTCGACGACAGGGCCCGCTTCCGACCGATCTCACACCTGCCTGCTCGGACGCCCGTGCGCCCTGACTGCCAGGAGGACCGGACCCGGCCACCTCCAGAAGCGGTGATCGCGGGTGGGAGCGGGGCTCCACTTGCCGCTCTCGCACTAACGAGAGCTGGTCGCGTCCGAAATACTAGCAGACGGTCTTGTCAACCCCCGAATCGCGGGCCTGTGACGTCGGCTTGCTTGAATGGGCACGTGACCGATCCGCTTGAAGACAGCGTCCGTGACCTGGGAGATGTCCCCAGCATCGAGGTGATCAGCCGCGCCGCCGTGATGCTGCTGTCCGCCTCCGCGGAGCGCCTGGGTCTCGCCGACCCGGACCCCGACAACTCCCCGCGCCGCGACCTGGACGAGGCCCGCCGCCTGATCACGGGCCTGGCCGGCCTGGTCACGGCGACGTCGGAGTACCTCGGCCCGCACGCGGCCCCGCTGAAGGACGGCCTGCAGTCGGTCCAGCGCGCGTTCCGCGAGGCCTCCGCCGTTCCCGACGAGCCCGGCCAGGGTCCCGGCGAGAAGTACACCGGTCCCGTCTACTGACCGTTCTCTACTGGTCCGCTCTGACGACGACGGCTTCCCACGGCTCCGCCTTGATCTGGAAGACCGCGCTGGCCCGCTGGCCGGTGGCGGCCCTGAAGGTGACGGCGGAGCCGTTGTACAGCGGCCCGACGGCGAGGTGCTCCTTCGGCGGCTCGTCGTACTGCGACAGCCCGAGCACCCTGCTCCCCGGTACCACCGACACCGTGAGCTGCTCGATGACGGCCGGCCCGCCGAAGTAGCTGAGCCGGAACTCGTCCGGCGCCGCCGGCGTGATGGCGAACGTGGGCATCCCCCGCCTGCTGCGCTCGGCGGCGAGGACCTCGGCCATCTCGTTCATCTGCGCCGTGGCCTGCTGCCCGGCGAGCTGGGCCTCCTCGGCCAGCGCCCGAGCCGTCTGCGCCGCCTCCTCCGCCTTGGCCGTCGTGCCCCTGGCCTCCTCGGCCATGGCCTTGGCCTGCAACGCACTGGACGCGGCCTGCTCGACGGCCTTGCGCGCGGCCCGCGCCTCGTCCTGCGCCTTCTCGGCGGCGTCCTGGGCCTTGTTGGCGGCGTGCTGGGCGTTCTTGGCCTCCCGCGCCTGCCACAGCGCGATGGCCGTGGCGACCATGGCCACCACGGCGGCGATGACGGACACGGCGATCATGCCCGCACCCCCAGCGCCCTGAGCTGCCTGGACGCGAGCTCGTCGATGACGTCGGTGTCCCCGGTCCGCCACGCCACCGCCGGATCGCCGTCGAACTTGGCCAGCTGCCGCGGGCTGAGACCGGTGAGCGCCCTCAGCGCCAGCAGATCGGGCTTGTCCCGGAGCCGGGCCGTGTCCCCGGCCTTGCGGGCGTACCGCAGCCGCAGCGGCAGCCAGGTGATGAGCAGGAACAGGACCGGGACCACGACCAGTGCGGCGGCCAGCCAGAACGCGCTGTCCTGAACGACGCTGATCTGCGCGTTGCCGGCGTTGGTGAGCGTCTCGCCGGCCTTGGTGCCGTTGCCCAGCGCACCCGCCAGGTCGTTGCCGACCAGGGGGACGTTCCGCGCTTTGGCGGCGGCGTTGGTGAAGACGTCGCGGATGTTGCCGCCTGCGTTGACCAGGCCGTCTCCTGGGGCTCGCAGCTCCAGGACCCAGTCGTGGACGGTGGTGGCCACCCAGATCCAGAGGGCCACCCATGCCACGGCTAGGAGGTCGGCGATCAGCTGACGCGTGAACCTGACCGGTCTGTCCGCGTACCACTTCATGGTGCGGATGCTGCCACAACGTCTGCGGCGGTCAGGACCGCCCAACCCGGCACCCCTGACCGCCACCGGCGATCTCTAGAGCACGTTTTCCGGCGGCACCCTCCGGATCAGGTTCTCCACGGCCTGCGGGCCTCGGCCGAAACTGGCCAGCCAGGTCTCCACGAGGTAGACAGTCCGCTCCTCGTCGATGCCCAGGAAGTACCGCCCGCCGTCGAACTCCCCGAGAGGGAACAGCCGGCTGCCGAGATCCGCGCTCCACTCGTGGAAGCGGTCCTCTTCGCCGATGCAGAGCAAGGGATCGAACTCGAAGCGCGACCCCAAGCTCCAGTCGTCCACGGGACTGAACGACAGCCCGCCGAACTCGGCGAGGAATTCCACGGCAGCGGCGTGCGGCGGCAGTCCAGCCGCGGTGAACCCGGACGTCCACCTCACCGTGTCCACCCTGCGGCCGGGAGTCCAGCCCGCTTTCAGCAGGGACTCCCGAACCTCAGGTGAAAAGCCGCTCACGTGGTCCTCTCTCAGATGCCGTCGTCCGTGTGGAAGTCGATCCTGAAGTGGTTGACCACCGGACGACAGAGAGCACACGGCCCGATCGGCTTCATGTAGTTGGGATTGTCCTTGTTCCTGAGCATCACAGCCGCAGCGTCGGAACCAGTCGGATCGTGCCCGTCCAGAACGGCCATCGACAGGCAGATGATCAGGCCACAACTGCCGTTGCCCTTGCTGGATATCCCGCTCTGCCGAGCACCGGCGACGATGCCGGTGATGTTGGAGGGGACGACGATCGGCAAGGTACCGCCGCGAACGCTCGGGTAGGCGTAGACCTGACCGCCAGGCAACCTGATCGCCTCAGCCGTGCTTCCGCGCGTCTTCGACGTCCACTGGTTGCTCGCGATCACCTCATCGCTCAAGGTCTCCGCAACCATGTGCGGTTCCTCACCGAACGACTGCGTGCGTTCGCAGAGGAACGGATCGGCGTTGTGGACCAGTACATCGGCTACAGCGGCCTTTCCGGCACCGCCCGCACCCACGTAGTAGGTGTGAAGCCCGTCGACCGTGAGGTTGTAGACCAACCGTCCACCGGAGAACGTCCGGGTGCCGGTGACCGTCGCAGGACGGTTGTCCGCGGTGAGGAACCGGTACCCCGGCTCGATGTCCCCGGCCGAGAGCCACTTGCCCAGGTCGGGCAGCCAGAACGGGTGCTCGTCGGTGACCGAGATCTTTCCGCCGCCGGACTCCGACGACACGTCGAGTTGGTGGACCGCCGAGTCCGTCAGGTACCCGCGGACATCGGTGATCTTCTTGGCGGCCGTCTTCCCGGTGGTCGGGTCGGTGGCCAGTACGAGGTCACCGACCTTCAAGTCCCGAATGGGCTTCCGAGATCCGTCCGCCATCAAGACGGGCGTGTCACCCGTGAAACTGTTCTTGTTGCGGCTGATCGGGCAGCTCGCGCCGGCCTCGTTGCGCCCGTGCGCCCCCGAGTCCTTCGCCTTGTCGTTGCCCCTCTTCCGGTTCGGCCCGAACAGCGAGATCAGGTCCCCGAGCCCCGGCACCTGCGAGTTCGCGAAGTCCGAGACCATCTGCTCGCCCACAGACTGCACCACGGACACGCCGGGCTTGATCACGGTCGCCTTGATCGTGTCCCAGACCTTGTTGACGTCCTGCACGTTCTCCGCGACCGCGCCGACCAGGCGGGCCGGCATGTTCGCCGACGACGACACCAGGTCCTTCATCGCGATCTTCGGCTTCAGCGCCGCCTGCAGCACGGGCATGGCGTTGTTCTTCACGGCGTGCGCGATCGCGGACTTGGCGCGGGCCGTCACCGCCTTCATGGCGGCCAACCGGGCGGCTGCGGCGGCCGCTGCTGCCGCGGCTTTTCGGGCTGCTGCCTGGGCTGCTTCCTTCGCCGCTGTCTTGGCCATGTCGCCCGCGTTGCGGCGGACGGCGCCGGCTATGTCGTCGCCGTACTTGCGGCCCGCGCCCACGACGTCGTCGCCGTACTTCCGGCCGGCGCCGATGATGTCGTCGCCGTACTTGCGTGCGCCGCCGATCAGGTCGTCGCCGTACTTCACCAGGTACTTGGCGCCCTTGGCGAGCTTGCCGAACGGCACGAAGTTCGAGGCCGCCCACAGGAAGTTGCCCAGGCTCGGCTCGCGGATGAAGTTCGCGATGTCGTTGTAGCCCGAGACCTCCTTGACGACCTCGAGCCCCACGGAGGCGACCTTCTTGACGCCGTTCCAGACCGCGCCCCAGTTCGGCCAGTGGCCGTCGGGGTCGATCATGTCGAGCGGGCGGCCTGCGCCGTAGGTGTAGCGGTTGAACAGGACCGAGGCGCCCGACGAGGCGGAAACCGTGTCACGTGACGAGAAAGCACCCGACGAAGGCTGGTACCAGCGAGCTCCCATGTTGACCTGGCCCGAGTCCGGGTCGGTCCAGTCGCCCTGGTAGCCCACGGAACGCTTCGTGCCCGACGACGCGATCTGCTTGCCGAACGGGTCGTAGGCGGTCGAGTCCTGCATGCCGCCCTGGGCCGGGTCGAAGCCGCCCACCAGGTCGCCGTGCTTGTCGGTCAGCGCCAGGCGCTTCTCGGTGCCCTGCTGCAACGACAGCAGCTCACCGGAGGCGCCACGGCCGAACAACGAGTCCGAATCGGACACCGGGTCGATGTCGGTTCCCGCGTAGGCGAACTTCTTGGTGTTGCGGGAGACCACGCGGTCGAAGCCGTCGTAGGCGTAAGCCGTCTGACCCACGGCGATCATGCGGTCGAAGGCGTCGAAGGAGAACTTCTCCTCGAACCCGGACGACGTGCGCGACAGCATCGCGCCGGACGGCGAGTACCTGTACGTGTAGTCGCTGTCGGACTTGAGCCTGTTGCGTTCGTCGTAGACCGCTGTCTTGGCGCCGGCACGGGTGCGGTTGCCGGAGGCGTCCCACTCGTACGCGGTCGTCACGCCGCCGACCGTCCACGACTTCAGGCGGTTCGACTGGTCGTAGGTGTAGGTGTTGTCGCCCGCACCCGCCAGGCCCGACGTCACCTTCCGCGTCAGGCGGTCGTTGTTGTCGTACTCGTAGGCCAGGGAGGAGACGACCGAACCGGTGGTCCCGTCCTTCACCACGTCGGACTTCATCCGGCCGAGAGCGTCGTAGTCGACGTCGCGGGTGCGGGCGCTGCCGTACTGCACGCGGGACAGCTGGCCGGCGTCGTTGTAGCCGAACACCTGGCCGGTGCCGGTGATGCTGTCGGTCGCGGTGTGCAGCCGGCCCTTGTCGTAGGTGAAGCGGGCCGTGCCGGAGGCGTCGGCGCGCGTCTTCATCCTGCCGAGGTCGTCGTACTCGAACGACGAGTCGCCGGACGGGCCGTTCGCGGTCAGCAGGCCGCTGCGGTCGTTGTAGGTGAAGACGTTCTTGCCACCGGGAGCGCTGGACTCCAGCAGCCTGCCGACCGGGTCGTAGGCCTGGACCCGTTCCGCGGCGGCGACGGACGACCCGGCGCCCGTCTCCTTCGTCAAGCGGTTGAGGAAGTCGTACTGCCGCTCCCGCGTGATCCCGCCGGGCGCCACCATCTTCTCGACGTTGCCGGTCGAGTCGTACGTGGTCGTCCAGGTGCGGTCGGCCGCGTTCGGGTGCGCCTCCGTGGACGGCTCGACGACCGACTCCGGCAGCGACCACGCGTTGTAGGTCGTGACGAACTTGGTGGCGCGGCCATCGGTGTACCGGGTGCGGTTGCCCTTGGCGTCGTAGCCGAACGAGGTCGTGATGCTCTCGGTGTCCGAGACAGGTTCGACCTGCTGCGTGAGCCTGCCGAGCGCGTCGTAGCTGTAGCGCGCGGTCTTGCCCATGCCGTCGGTCGCGGTCTCGACGTTGCCGGCCGCGTCGTGGGTGTAGCCGGTGCGGCGCAGGATCTGCCCGGCGCCGTCGAGGCTGAACTGGGCGTCCATCCGGCCGGCCGCGTCGTGGCGCACGAAGCTGGTGCGTCCCAGGGCGTCCTGCTGCCACACCTGGCGGCCCGCGCCGTCGTAGCCGAACTTCGTCGTCACGTTCGCCGGGTCGGTGGCGGTGATCCGCTGGCCGAGGGCGTCGTAGCCGAACTTCGTGACGTCGTTGTTCGGCGCGGTGGCCTTCACCAGCTCACCGGCGTCGTTGTACTCGAACGTCGTGGTGAACGCGGCGGCGACGGGCTTGCGCTCGAGCACCGACTGCGTGGCCACGCGGCCGAGGTCGTCGTAGGTCGACTCCGTGCGCGCACCCGTCGGGTCCGTCGCCGAGAGCTGCTCGCCCTTGTGCGTGTAGGTGTACTTCCACACGCCACCGACCTCGGTCGGCGCGTCGGCCTTCGGGTCCTGGCGCTCGACCATGCGGCCGAGCTGGTCGTAGCGGAACCGGGTCACGGCGCCGCGCGGGTTCGTCGTCTCGACGGCGTTGCCCGCCGGGTCGTACCTCGTCGACGTGACGGCCTTGACCGGGGTCGTCGTGCCGGGTGCCACGTAGTCCGGCAGCTCCACGCGTAGCGGGCGGCCGTTCTTGTCGTAGAACCGCTTGGTGACCTGGCCGTTCTCGTCCTTCGACTCCACCTCGTCGCCGAAGGTGTTGTAGCCGACCACGTTCTCCGGCCGGGCGGTGACCGGAGCGCCGCCGCCCGTCTCGACGGCCACGGCGGGCTGCTTCACCCGGACCTGGCGCTCCTGCTCGTCGTAGGAGAACTCGGTCGTGAAGCCGCGCGGGTCGGTCTCCGACGTCATCAGGCCGCGCCGGTCGTAGGTGCGCGACGTGGTCAGCGCCTGCGAGCCGAGCTTGACCGCCTCGGTGAGCTGGTTGCCGACGCTGTCGTAGGTGTAGTCGACGACCTCGCTGGTCGCGGCGCTCATCGTGCCGGTGTTCGAGGCCTGGCCGGACTTGACGACCTGCTTGACCAGACCGTTGGGGTCGTAGGTGTAGAGCGTCGTGCGAGCCAGCTTGCCGGAGCCCGGGTCGGCGACGACCTCCTCGACCTGGTTGTTGCGGTTGTACTTGAACGACGTGAGGCGGTCGCCCGCGCCCTTGCGGGTCAGCACGTTGCCCGCGGCGTCGTAGGTGTTCTCCTCCAGCAGCTTCAGGGTCTTGGTGCCGCCGGCGCCCCTGACCTCGGCCCTGGACCGGAACAGCAGGCCGTTCTGGTAGTAGTCGTAGACCGTCTTGCGGCCCATGGCGTCGGTCTGCCAGATGAGCCGGCCGCCGAGGTCGTAGGTGTACGCCTCCATGACGAGCAGCTGCCCGTCGTCGGCCGTCTCGCCGGTGCCGATGCCGCCGCTGATCGGCTTGCCGTGGAACCCGCGCAGGCGGACCTCGGCGAGCTTGTTGCGCGCGGTGTAGGCGTACTCGACCTTGGTGCCCAACGGGTCCACGACCGACGTCCGGTTGCCGAACACGTCGTAGGCGTACGAGGTCGTCGCGCCTTCCGCGTCCGTCACCGAGCTCTGCCGGCCGCGGTCGTCGTAGCCGTAGGCGAGGGTCCTGGTCTCGTCGCCGCCGGTGAGGTCGGCGATGTCGACGCGTTCGGGCTGGCCGTCGGCGTTGAACGTCGTCCTGGTGTGCCTGGTGTGCTTGACGTTCGTGACCGCGTTCGTCACGGCCGCGTCGGTCACCTCGACCGGCTTGTTGCGCCCGTCGAGGAGGAACTTCGTCTCCAGCCCGGCCGGGTGCTCGTCCGAGACCTGCTTCTCGCTGACCTTGCGGCCGAGCAGGTCGTAGCGGTACTCGGTGGTGATGCCGTTGGCGTTGTCGGCCCGCGGCGGTTCGGTGACGGAGAACAGGTCGCCGTTGCCGTAGTAGACGTACTTCGTGGTCTTGCCACGACCGTCGGTGGTGCTCTTCAGCAGTCCTACGGGAACGTTGGCGCCGTCGACGCCCGTGTCGCCCTGCTTGGTGTAGTCGTGCACGACGGTCGTGCCGTCGGGCATCGTCTGCTTGGTCAGGTCGCCGCGCTCGTTGTACTGCGACGACGTCAGGTACGTGTTGTCGGTCGCGCTCGCCGACCGCGCGTCACGGGCCGTGAGCTGCTTGTCGATCCGCGGGTCGGTGTCGTTCACGTGACCGGCGGCCGGCGGCTGGTAGGTGAAGTGCTCGGTGTCGCACTGGCTCGACGTCCGGCACGTCTTGCGCGACAGCACGTTGCCGCGCTCGTCGTGCTTGAGCTCGACCTGGTGGCCGTTCTCGTCGGTGATGACGTGCTGGAAGCCGCTCTCGTCGTAGTCGTAGGTGCGGACGCCGACGCCCTGGACGGGACCGCCGACCCACGTCGGGTCGTTGCCCGTCTTGCCACCGCAGTAGGTCGGGCTGCCGTCCGGGTTCGGCGTCGGGGTGCCGGTGCACGGCGGCGCGCCGGTCGGGGTCGTCGGCACGACGGACGGGTCGGGCCTGTCCTCGGTGCGGACGCCGACGCCCAGCGGGGCGACGAACCGGATGATCCGGCCCTTGACCGGGTCGTAGTCGAAGAAGTGCGACCGCTTGCCGGGGTCGGTCACCTCGATCGACCGGACCAGGTTCTTCACCGACCGGCCGGCGGCGTCCTTGTCCTCGGTGCCGGAGACCTGCGGCAGACCGAGCTTCCAGAGACCGCCGTTCTCGTCGGTGTACTGCGAGATCCGGTCGTTCACGGTGTCGTACGACAGCTCCGCGGCGACTCGGCCGCTCGGCATCGTCACCTTGGTCAGCTGGTCGGAGTGCTCGCGCGCGGCGTAGTGCTGCTTGACCGCCGCCTCGCCGAGCGGGTGCTGGTAGAGCGCGACCTCGTCGATCTGGCCGCCGAAGAACTTCTTGCCCTCGCCAGGCCACCAGCCGTACGGCGCCCAGTCGGCGGGACCGACGGCGTGCGCGGCACCGATCTGGCCGAAGTTCAGCCTGCTGTCGTCGATCTCGGCGCCGGTGATCTCGCCGACCTTGGTGCCGTCGAGGAACATCGTCGTGGTCGCGAGCGACCCGGTGAGCACGACGTGGTGCCACTGGTCGTTGTTCACCGCGGCGGAGCTGGTGATCGGCGAGACCCTGCCGTGCCAGAACTGGCCGCGCAGCTTGCCGTCCCTGTCCACGTACAGGACGGGGACGGCGCCCTCGGGGTTCTCGTCGAACGGCTTGTGCTGGAAGCCGACCAGCGGCCCGCCGGTCGTGGTCCTGAACCACAGCTCGATCGACAGGTCGCGGCTCTTCTTGATCGCGCCGTCCGGCAGCTTCACGAGCGAGCTGCTGCCGTTGAAGCCGGTGGCCCTGTCGGGGCTGCCGTCGAGCGGACCGGTGAGGTCGCGCGTGGTGTCGCGGTGCTCGCCCCAGTCCTTGGTGAGGTTGGTCGCGACCTGGCTGACGGCCGCGTTGCCGGCGGGCTCGCCGAGCCGCCAGTACGAGTCCGGCTTCGAGTCCATCACCGCGGACCGGTAGTGCGAGCCCGTGGAGTACTCGTACTGGGTGCAGGCGGTCGTCGGGTCGCAGACCTTCTTCAGCTGGTCGCCGAAGTACTCGTAGGTCCACCGGATCGGCGTGCCACCGGAGACCGGCGGGTCGGTGCGGACCTCCTTGACGTGGTTGCCCGACCAGGTGAAGTAGAGCGTGCGGTTGCTGGTGCGGTTGATCGCGCGCTTGAGCTGCCCGCTGACGCCGTAGTCGAACTCCACGAGCCGGCCGGCGTTGTCGAAGATCGAGGCGACCTTGCCGTCGGACGAGCGGAACGTGTAGGTGGCGTTGGACTTGTCGACCAGCACGTAGTTGCGCGTCGAGCTGTCCTGGTAGAAGGTCGCGAACCGGCCGGGCGGCGGGTCGAAGCTGCCGTCCTCCGCGTTCTTGCCGAACCGCACCGCCTGGCCGTCGGGGTAGGTCACCACGACGTTGCCCGTGCCGTCGTCGTCCGGCACGACGCGCATGTCGTAGCGCGTGGACCAGCCGGCGCCGAACGCGAGGTCCTTGCGCGGGTCGAGGCTGTTGTAGGTGCGGGCGACCGTCAGCTCGGGGCCCGTGACGCCGATGGCCGAGTCGACCGCGGCGGTGGTGTAGTTGCCGATCTGCGGGTCGAAGTCGAGGTCGCCCGCGCTGTAGGGCGCGCCGCCGAGGTGCGAGGTGACGTCGGGCTGCGGCACCGCGGTCAGCAGTGCGCTGAACTGGAGCGCCTCACTGCGCGCACCCGACGGGTCGATCGCGAAGGCGCGCCAGTAATAGGTTTCGCTCCACTGCAACCATCCCTTCGGGACGGTCCAGGTGCGCGACTTCGACCGCGGGGAGAGCCGGCAGCCGACGTTGGTCTCGCCGGTGACGTCGTTGCGTTGACAGACCTCGAACTCGTAGTCGATCGTCGTGTTCGGCGGCGCGTCGACGTCCACCGCGTCGGCCCACAGCTGCGGCGTGAGCACCGGCGAGGAGTGACCGGCCGGCGGGTACTGCGCCTTCACGATCGGCGGCAGCTCGAACACCGTCAACGACAGGCGAGCGGGCGGGATCTGCTCGTCGGTGAAGAAGGTGTTGCCGTGCACCATGCTGAAGTCGAGCAGGTAGTCGCCGGGCTCCAGCTGGAACACCCTGGCGTCCAGGACGATCGTGTCACCGGGCGGGACGCTGCGCGGCAGCTCCGCCGCCACCCGCGCGTCCTTCGGCTGACCGGTCGAGCTGAACGCGCGGTACGACAGCTTGTACCCCGCGGCCTGGCTCCAGGTCTGGCCGCTCTTGTTCGTGACCGCGATCTTGACGGTCGGCTTGGGAGCGTTGGGGTCCGCGGGGTTGTCGCTGGTGCGGTGCACCGGCGGTTCCGGGATGCCGCGCTCGACGCGGTAGCCGGCGTCGTAGGGCGTGCTCGTCACGAACAGGCGCGGCGGGTTGGCCGTGCCCGCGCCCGCGAACAGCTTCCAGCCGGCGAGCGCCTTGACCGCGAAGCCGTTGTTCGCCTGGCCGCCCTTGACCCAGCCCTCGACCAGTGCCCGGCCGCCCTCGCCGAGGTCGATGGCCTCCGGGCGCGGCGGGCAGGCCGAGTGCGACTGGCCGAGCCCGACGTAGCCGTACGCGAACGAGCCGCCGCCCAGCGCGCCACCGGTCGGCAGCACCGACTTCGTCCCGCTGTCCCAGCTCTGGTTCACCGCGTGCACGCTGATGGGCTGGGGCCGGCACGACGGCGCGTCGTAGTTCGACAGGTAGAGCTGGGCGCCGAACACGCGGTGGTTCGCGATCCCGCTCAGGCCGAACTTCAGGTAGGTGGTGTACCCGTCGCCGGACTTGAGCGTCGTGCCGTTCAGCACGGACGAGCCGTTGGTCGAGATGGCCGGGTCCGCGGCCGGTCCGGTCACCGTCGGGTCGACGGCGATCGGGAACCGGCGCGCGCCGTCGCGGACCCAGGACGCGTCCGCGGTCATCTTGAGCGCCTGGCCACCGTTGTGGGTGACCAGCTCGTAGGTGATGTCGCCGGAGAGCGCGCCCGCCGCGTCGGTCATGTGGCCGGCGGGGATGATCGCCTCGACCGCCCCGGACGCGTCGGTCAGCTCGACCGCGTTCGCGACGACCTTCGCGCGCAGTCCGTTGAGGCGCAACGGGAAGACCCAAGCCGTGGCGGCGTCGGGGCCGGCCAGGACCAGCGTCTCCTTGACACCGCCGGGAAGCACGTCGAGCCGGAGGTCGGTGTGAGGGACGACACCGGGGTAGACGACCGTGCTGTCGCTCACCTTCGCCTGCGCGGAGGACGTCCCGGCGAACCCGAACGCGAACTCGCCGCCGCCGATCTTCATCGACACGAACGGCGACTCCGAGGCCGTGCCGCCGAAGCGGGAGTCGACCGAGTCGGCGCCGTTGCGCCAGCCGTTGCCGTCACGCACGAGCTTGGTGTCGATGGGCGCCCACGACCCGTCGGGCTTGCGGTAGTTCGTCCGCGCCTGGGAGAACTCGGTGGTCTCGGTGCCGTCGGTGTTGTGGAACGTGCGGGAGTTCGCGTCCCTTTTGGACTCGTCCTCCTTGCTCGTCGCGGCGTCGTAGCCGGTGAAGCCGACCGGAGCGGCGACCTCGCGCGCCGAGTTGGGCGGTGGTTCCGGCGCGGCCGGGAAGTTCGGTTGCGGGTACTTCGCGAGCTCTGACCTGGGCATCGCGCGGTTCGCCGCACCCGTGCCCTCGGTCTCGTGCGGCTGGTCCGCAGCGGTTCCCCAGCTCTGGTCGGGTGCGAGCTCGCTCGGGTCGAGCGCGCCACCGGCGGCCCACTGCGGGACGAGCTGCATCGCCGACGGTCCGACGGTGCCGACCAGCAGCACCATGATCAGGCCGACGACGGCCGCGATCCTGCCCTTGCGCGATCTCGGGAAAAGCATGCGCGCACGCCAAATACGGCCATTGGCCATGGTCTTACTCCCCCAGGAACTTCCTTCGACAACAGCGGAAAACCCGCCGTCAACCCCAGTGCCGACGACTGAGCATTGCCAGGGCGTGAAGGCGATGTCAAGTCCACGGCGGCATCCGGACACCTTCGGACAGAACCGGACGTACCTCACACCCGGTCGGGTCTGGTGATCTTCGGGGCGGCTGGGTTACGGTCCGCTCGCCGGATGTGGCACTGGGACGGCACTGGGGCGTCCCGACCGTCCACATCGGCTCGACTTCTGGGGGAGTTAATGTCAACGCGCTCTTTTGGCGTGCGCAGATCCGGTGTGAGCGTTGCGGTCTCGGGTGTTCTGGGCGTCTCGCTGCTCGTCGCACCCGGCGCTCCGGTCGCGTCCGCCGCCTCGTCGCTCACCTGCAACACCGCGGTCAACGTGGTCGGCGTCACCCAGCAGGGCACCGTGTTCCGGTACCCGCACGAGGAACCGGAGAACGGCAACTTCGTCTGGAGCGGGAAGCAGGACGTCCCCAGCAGCGGCTGGCAGATCGGTCGCATGCTCGCCGCGCCCGGCGGTGTCATCTACCACCTCGTCGGGCCGAACAACGGTGCCGCCAGCGGTGAGCTGCGCAGGCTCAAGATCGTGGACACGTCCTCTGGTCCCGGCTGGGCCACGATGCCCGGCGGCGGGCAGTACCGCGTGGTCGGCAGCGGCTGGGCGCGGTACGCGGAAGCCGCGCACCGCAACAAGGTCACGGTCGACGAGAAGGGCAGGCTGTTCGAGATCAACGCGAGCGGCCAGCTCAAGATGTTCGTGTGGGAGGGCGGTGACGACGGCGGCTGGACCGGCGAGACCGGGGGCGGCAAGGTCCTCGACACCGGCTGGGACCAGTTCGACCTGGTCGTCGCGGCGGGCGACGGCGTGCTCTACGCCCGCAAGCCCGGCGGCGAGCTGCTGCGCTACCGCTACGACGCGGTGGCCGACCGGTTCCTGCAGTACGCGCAGTACGTCGGGGCCGGCTGGAACATGTTCAACCGGGTCTTCTCCCCCGGTGGCGACGTCCTCTACGGCTCGTGGCCCGGCCAGAACGGCCAGGGCCAGCTGCTCTGGTACCGCTACCTCGAGGACACGAACACCTGGGCGCCCGGCGACCCGAACACGAACCTCGGCAAGGTAGTCGGCTTCGGCTGGTACAACGAGCTCGACGTCGTGGCCTACCCCGGCGACTGCCGCCTGGTCGGCTACCCGACGACGCAGCGCCCGTCGGTCCAGCCGAACCCCACCGCGCCGCTGACGCTGGCCGAGGGGCCGGACAAGCTGGCGAACTACTTCCTCGTCAACGCCCAGGGCGCGCTCGTGCACGGCCACCAGCGCCACTCCGGTGACCTGCTGCTGGTCGACCACACCCCGCTGGCCGGCTACGACAGGTACACCGGCACGCCCGCGGCCGGCCTGAACACCTCCACCGCCGGCACGGGCCTGACCGGCACGTTCGACGTCCAGGCGCAGAGCCACGAGGACGCCGACACGCGCGGCAAGACCCAGTCGAGCGCCAACGGCCCGTTCCCGACGGCCTCGCTGACGCAGCACCGCGGTCACCTCGCCGGTGACTCCGTGCTGGCGAAGGGAGGCGACGGACTGCTGTCGTCGTTCGGCGTCAGCGCCGACGGGAAGCTCTGGTACCGCAAGCAGATCGCGAACGACGGCCGCTTCACGGCGTGGCGCTCGCTCGGCGGCGAGGGCCTCACGACCGACTTCTCCGTGGTGCCCAACGGCGACGCGTTCGACGTGGTCGCCCGGCTCACCGACAACTCGGTCCGCGTCGCCCGCCTGACCGGCACGACGCTCGGCGCGTGGAAGGACCTCGGCGGCACGGACGCCAGGGGCAAGCCCGCCGCCGTGCTGCACGGCGGCGACAGCACGCTGCAGGTCCTGGTGCGCAAGGCCGACAACAAGATCTACACGCAGAAGCAGGGCTCGACGGGCTTCCCCGGCACGTGGACCGTCATCGACGGCCTGACCGCCGCCGGCGCACCCTCCGCCGTGCTGACCACCCGGGGCAGGATCGAGGTCTCGGTGCGCGGCGCCGACAACCTCGTCTACTCGACCGGTCAGAACCAGCAGTACGGCGCCTTCCGCCAGTGGGAGGTCCGCGACTTCCACGAGGCCGCGACCGACGTGTCGTCGGCGATGTGGAGCGACGGCAGCTGGCTGATCACGTGGCGCGACCCGATGGGCGAGGTCTACACCTACCGCGGCTCGTACGGCACGCCGCTCGCCACCCAGCGGTCCGCCACCGCCGGTGTCTCCTACACCGGCGGCAAGACGAAGCTCTGACCTGCCCCGGACCGTCCTCTGTGGAGCATCACGGAGGACGGTCTTCACCATGCCCGAAAGAACTGGGGGAACTGCTGTGAGAACAAGAGGAATCGCGATCGCGGCCGTCGTCGCCGCCGGACTGGTGACGCCGGTGCTCGCCACGCAGGCCGTCGCCGCGGGCACGCTCTCGTGCCAGACCGCCGCACCGGTCTTCGTGCGGCACGCCGACACCGGCCTGGAGCTGCGGGCGCACCAGGAACCGGAGAACGGCAACCCGGTCTGGTCGGCCAACCGCGGCATCGGCTTCGCGTGGGACGGGCAGATGCACACCGGTCCCGGCGGTCGCACGTACGAGATCACGCCCGAGGGCGACGTCAACAAGTTCGTCTGGAACGGCACCGGCTGGGACAACGGCGGCGTCAGCGACAAGATCGCCGGCGGCTGGCACGGCTGGGGTGACGCGGCCGCGCGGACCCGGCTCACGATCGACGCCAAGGGCGACTTCTACGGCTTCCCGTCCGACAACGCCCTGCACTGGTGGCGCTTCGACGAGAGCACCCGCGTCTGGACCGAGCGGATCATCGACACCGGCTGGGGCACGAAGTACACCATGATCTTCGCCGACGGCGAGGGCGGCCTGTTCGCCCGCTCGACCGACGGCAAGCTGTTCCGCTACCAGTACGACGCCGAGAGCCAGCGCTGGCTGGAGTACGAGCGCGAGGTCGGCAGCTCGGGCTGGAACCAGTTCTCCGACGTGGCCTCCGTGGGCGGCGGCGTGTTCTACGCGGTGAAGGCCGACAGCGGCCAGCTGCGCTGGTACCGCTACCTCGGCGACGGCCAGTGGGCGGCCGACGCCGGCAAGTTCGTCTCCGACGGCTGGTCGGCGGACTGGCAGATCGAGGGCGCGCCGGACGCGTGCAAGATCCTCGGCGGCCCGACCCCGCCCGCCACGCCGGTGCTGACCCCGAACTACTCGGCGCCCGTCGCGGCCTACCAGGGTGACGACAACCTGGTGAACTACTTCTTCGTCAACCCGTCCGGCCGGCTCACGCACGGCAGGCAGCGCAGCACCGGCGACCTGCTCCTGGTGGACCACAAGGACCTCACGGGCCACGACAGGTTCACCGGCGAGGTGACCTACGGCGTGTACGGCGACGGGAAGCTGGAGGTCCAGGCGAACAGCTCCGCCGACGCGGGCGTCCGCACCCGCGGTCAGTCGACGAAGAACAGCGACGTGTGGTCCGCGTCGTTCAAGGAGCTCGCGGGCCGCTTCGTCGGCAACCCCGTGCTGGTGAAGGACAAGGACAACCTGCTCGTGTCGTTCGCCGTCGACTCCTCCGGCGCCCTCTGGTACCGCAAGCAGCTCGTGCTGTGGGGCGCGCCCTCGCAGGGCACGTTCGGCGCCTGGCGGTCGCTCGGCGGCTCCGGCCTGACGGCCGACTTCACGGCGCTGCGCAACGGGACCGAGATCGACGTCGCCGGCCGCTACGCCGACGGTTCGGTGCGCGTCAGCAGGGTCACCGGGTCGACGCTGGCCGCCGCGCGTAGCACCGGTGGCACCGACGTGCTGGGCAAGCCCGCCGCCGTCGTGCACACCGACGGCAAGGTGCAGGTCGTGGTCCGGCGGTCCGACAACAAGGTCTACACGCAGCGGGAAGGCACGTCGGGCTTCCCCGGCCCCTGGCAGCCGGTCGGTGACCTGGTCGCGGCCGGCGCGCCCGCCGCGGTGCTGGCCGGCAACGGCAGCCTGGAGCTCAGCGTCCGCGACGGCAACGGCCTGGTGAACACGACGGGTCAGTCGAGCCCGTCCGTGCCGTTCCGCGTGTGGGAAGTCCGGGACACCCACGAAGCGGGCACCGACACCACGATGATCAAGATGAACAACGGCGACGTGCTGCTGACGTGGCGCGACCCGATGGGCGAGGTCTACGCCTATCGCGGGGCGATCGGCGCGATGGCCCGCAAGGCCGTGGCCGAGGTGACCTACGTGGGCGGCAAGACGTCCTGACGCCCAAAGCGAAAGGGGCTCTCCGATGTGGAGAGCCCCTTTCGCGCGTCGAGCGGGTCAGTCGACGACGGCCAGCGCGTCGATCTCGACCAGCAGACCGGCCGGCAGTCCGACGTAGACAGTCGTGCGCGCGGGCGCCGGGTCCGTCACGAACTCGCCGTAGACCTCGTTCAGCTCCGCGAAGTGCGCGGTGTCGGTGAGGTAGACGCGGATCATCACGACGTCGTCGATCGACGCGCCACCGGCGGCGAGCACGGCGTGCAGGTTCGCGAACGTCTGGCGCGTCTGCTCGGCGACCGTGGTGCCGACGATCTCGCCGGACTTCGGGTCGAACGCGACCTGGCCGGCCACCTGCAGGATGTTGCCCTTGCGCACACCCTGGGAGAAACGGGCCACCGGCTGCGGCGCGTCGGCGGTCTTGATCTCAACCTTGGACAACGGAGACTCCCTCAAAACAGTGTTCGATTTCTACCTGGGCACATAGCCGCATTCGACTGACGCGGCCTCGGCGGTGGCGAGCAGGTCGGGCAGGTGCGACAGCAGGCCGTCGAAGTCGAGCAGCACCTTCGGCACCGACATCGAGACGGCCGCGAGCACCTCGCCGCGGGCACCCCTGATCGGGGCGCCGATGCAGTGGATGAAGTCCTCGTGCTCGGAGTTGTCGACGGCGTACCCGTTGGCGCGCACGCGGTCCAGCTCGGCCAGGTACGCGGCCGGGCCGAGGATGGTGTTCTCGGTCAGCTTCGGGAACTCCATGCCCGCCAGCACCTTCTGCAGCGCGGGCGCGGGCAGGTCGGCCAGCAGGATCTTGGCCACGGCCGTGCAGTGCAACGGCGCGCGGCGGCCGATCCGCGAGTACATGCGCATCTGGTGGCGTGACTCGTACTTGTCGATGTAGATCACCTCACCGTCCTCGTAGGACGCGAGGTGGACGGTGTGGCCGAGGCGGGCGTTCAGCTCGCGCAGCGCCGGTTCGGCGGCACGGCGGACGTCCCGCTCCTCCAGGGCCCGGTTGGCGAGGTCGAACAGCGCCGTGCCGAGGCGGTAGTGGTGCACGCCGTCGCGCTGCACGAACCGGTGCGACTCCAGGGTCCGCAGCAGCCGGAGCGTCGTCGACTTGTGCACGCCGATCACGCCGGACAGCTCGTCCAGCGTCTTCGGTCCCGTCGCGAGCTGGCTCACGAGCGTGAGCGCGCGGTCGAGGCTCTGGCTCATCTACACCTCCAGGCGGGCGGACGCCCAGGTCCGCGGGTCGGCGTGCAGCAGCGGGTCCGACACGTCGTCCGGCAAAGGATCTCCGACGTCCTCGGCGGTGAGCAAAGCGGAGGCCGCCTGCAGGTGGCCCGCGCGCAGCCGCACCGACGGGGTCGCCCCCGCCAAGGTAGCCGCGAGGAACCCGGCCGCGAACGCGTCGCCGGCGCCGACCGGTTCCACGACCTCGACCTTCAGCGCCGGCTCGAAGTACGACTCGCCGTCCTCCAGCAGCGTCGCGCCGTCCGCGCCCTGCTTGACCACCAGCGACGCCGGGCCGGGCAGCAACGCCCGCAGCCGCTGCGGGTCACCGGTCCCCCACACCAGCTCCGCCTCGTCCGACCCGGCGAGCACGACGTCGGCCAGGTCCGCGAGCTCCCGCAGGACGCGCGGGTCGCGGTCGGTCCACAGCGCGGGCCGCCAGTTCAGGTCGAACGAGATCCGGAACCCGTGCCGCGGGCGGCGCAGGAGCTCCTGCATCAACGCCAGGCACGAGTCCGACAGAGCGGGCGTGATGCCGCTGACGTGCACCAGCGCGACTTCGCCGAGGCCGAGCCGGTCGATCATCTCGAGGCCCATGCCGGACGCAGCCGACCCGCGCCGGTAGTAGCGCACGGGGCTGCCGTCCGGGGAGGCCTCCTTGACGTAGAGGCCGGTCGGGCGCACCGGGTCGACCCGCACCCCCGACACGTCGACGCCGTAGCCGCCCACGGTGTCGAGCACCGCCAGCCCGAACGAGTCGTCGCCGACCGCGCTGACCCAGGACGACCGCACCCCGAGGCGCGTGAGGTGACAGGCCACGTTGGACTCGGCACCACCGACGGCGCGATGCCACGTGCGCACCAGATGCACAGGTCCGGGGTCAGCCGGAACCATCATCACCATGGTCTCGCCGAGGCACACGACACCGCCGACGTGTTCGAACCGCATGCGTGCTCCAGAGGTGTTCGTTGACGGCGGCGCACCCGAATGCTACACACTCCAGCATCACATCGCGCAATGGGAGTTGCAAAATATGCAACAACTGATGGAGATGGACCTCGCCGCCGTCGCCGACATCCGGTCCGAACGGGTGAACTGGCGGTTCAAGGGCCTGCCGTCCACCACGTTCGGCTCGACGATCGGCGAAGTCGCCGACCGGCGGCTGGACCTGTTCGCCGACGAGTTCGTCGGGCCGCTCGTCGTACTGGACGCGGACGCGTTGACGCACAACCTGACGACGATGGCGCAGTGGTGCGACAACCACGGCGTCAAGCTCGCGCCGCACGGCAAGACGACGATGGCTCCGCAGCTCTTCCAGCGGCAGATCGAGCACGGCGTCTGGGCCATCACCGCGGCCAACGCCTCCCAGCTGCGCGTCTACCGGGCGTTCGGCGTCTCCCGGATCCTGCTGGCGAACCAGCTGCTCGACCCCGCCGCGCTGCGCTGGCTGGTCGGCGAGCTGGACGCCGACCCGGCGTTCGAGTTCAGCTGCTGGGCCGACTCCGAGGCCGGCGTCGCGCTGATGACCGAGACGCTGCAGGAGCTGCAGCCGTCCCGGCCGGTCGACGTGATCGTCGAGCTCGGCGCCCCCGGCGGCCGGACCGGCGCCCGCGACCTCGACACGGCGCTGGCCGTCGCGCGGGCCGTGGACCAGAGCCCGGTGCTGCGGCTGGTCGGCGCCGGCGGGTACGAGGGTGCTCTCGCGCACGACGCGTCCGACTCGGCGAAGTCCGTCATCGACGGCTACCTGGACGACCTGCGCACGCTCGTGCTGCGGCTGGCCGAGGCCGGGACGTTCGACGAGCTGGACTCGGTGATCGTCACCGCGGGCGGCAGCGCGTACTTCGACCAGGTCGCGGCGACGCTCTCGCAGCCGTGGCCGGTGCCGGTGACCCCGGTGCTGCGCAGCGGCGCGTACATCACGCACGACGACGGCTTCTACCGCGGCATCTCGCCGTTCTCGCGGATCGACGGCGTGGAGCCGTTCAAGAGCGCTCTGCGCGCGTGGGCCCAGGTGACCTCGCGGCCGCAGCGCGACCTGGCGCTGCTGACGATCGGCAAGCGCGACGCGTCGTTCGACGAGGGCCTGCCGGAACCGCAGCTGCTGCGCCGCCGCGACGGTGCGATCGCCCCGCTGGCGCAGGCGAGCGTGACCGCGCTGAACGACCAGCACGCGTTCCTCCAGCTCGGCGCGGAGGCCACGGTCCGGGTCGGCGACTGGGTCGGGCTGGGCCTGTCCCACCCGTGCACGGTGTTCGACAAGTGGCAGCTCATCCCGGTCGTGCAGGGCACGACCGTGGTCGACCTCATCCGCACCTACTTCTGACGAGGAGTGCACCGATGGACGACATCGTCCTGCGCGGACCACTGATCGCCGACGGCACCGGCGCGCCCGCGTACCGCGCGGACGTGTCGATCAAGGACGGTGTCATCGCCTCGATCGGGGACGGCCTGTCGGCGTCGCGGTCGATCGACGCGGACGGGCTCGTGCTCGCGCCGGGGTTCATCGACATGCACTCGCACTCCGACCTGCGCGTGCTCGCCGAACCGGACCACCTGGCGAAGGTCTCGCAGGGCGTCACGACCGAGGTGCTCGGCCAGGACGGCCTGTCGTACGCGCCGGTGGACGACGAGGTGCTCGCGACGTTGCGCGGCCAGCTCGCCGGGTGGAACGACGACCCGCCCGGCTTCGACTGGAACTGGCGCTCGGTCGGCGAGTACCTCGACCGGCTCGACCGGGGCATCGCCGTCAACGCCGCGTACCTGGTGCCGCAGGGGACGTTGCGGATGCTCGTCGTCGGCTGGGACGACCGGCCGCCGACCGAGTCCGAGATGGACAGGATGAAGACCGTGCTCGCGCAATCGCTTGCGGAGGGCGCGATGGGCATGTCGTCCGGGCTCACCTACACGCCGGGCATGTACGCGGACACGTCCGAGCTCGTGCAGCTGTGCGAGGTCGTCGGGCAGCACGGCGGGTTCTACAGCCCGCACCACCGCAGCTACGGCGCGGGCGCGTTGGAGGCCTACGCCGAGATGGTGGACGTGTCGAAGCGTTCCGGCTGCGCACTGCACCTGGCGCACGCGACGATGAACTTCCCGGTGAACAAGGGCCGTGCACCCGAGCTGTTGACGTTGCTGGACGACGCGATCGCCGGTGGTGCCGACATCTCGCTGGACACCTATCCCTACCTGCCGGGCGCGACGTACCTCTCCGCGTTGCTGCCGTCGTGGGCCACGGAAGGCGGGCCGGAGAAGGCGCTGGCACGGTTGTCCGATGTGGACACCCGCGAACGCATCCGCGCCGAGATCGAGGAGACCGGGTCGGACGGCTGCCACGGCGTGCCGGTCGACTGGGACTCCATCGAGATCAACGGCGTGCGCAACGACCGCAACGCGCACCTCGTCGGCGCCAGCGTCCAGGCGTCAGCCGCACGCCTCGGCCGCGCGCCCGCCGACCTCTACTTCGACACGCTGGTCGACGAACGCCTGGGCACCTCGTGCCTCATGCACGTGGGCCACGAGGAGAACGTGCAGGCGATCATGAAACATCTGGCGCACACGGGCGGCAGCGACGGCCTGCTCGTCGGCGACCGGCCACACCCGCGCGCGTGGGGCACGTTCCCGCGCTACTTCGCGCGCTACGTCCGCGAGCTGGGCGTGCTGAGCCTGGAGGAGTGCGTCGAGCACCTCACCGGCCGTGCCGCCAAGCGTTTGCGGCTCACCGACCGGGGTCTGGTCCGCGAGGGCTGCGCGGCCGACCTGGTGCTGTTCGACCCGGAGACGATCGCCGACACGGCGACGTTCGACGAGCCGCGACAGCAGGCCGCCGGCATCCCGTTCGTGTTCTGCAACGGGGTGCCGGTGATCGATGACGGAACCGCCACCGGCGCATTGCCAGGCCATTCACTCAGGAGCCGCCCGTGATCGACTGGTTGCAACACTCAACAGGGGGCTTGCTCACCCTCGCGGTAGTCAGCATCGCGGTGCTGCTACTGCTGATCATCAAGTTCAAGGTCGAGCCGTTCATCGCCCTGATCGTCGTCGCCCTGCTGGTGGCCCTCCTGGCCGGCGTGCCGGTGGAGACGCTGGTCGGGTCGGCGCAGAAGGCCTCGGACTCGTTGCTGGAGAAGGGCTTCGGCTCCATCCTCGGCCACATCGCCGCGATCATCGGGCTCGGCACGCTGCTGGGCGCGATCCTCGAGGCGTCCGGCGGCGCGCAGGTGCTGATGGACAAGCTGATGAACGCGTTCGGCGAGAAGCGCGCGCCGGTCGCGATCGGTCTCGCCGGTCTGATCTTCGGCGTGCCGGTCTTCTTCGACATCGGCATCTTCGTGCTGGCACCGCTCGTGTACGTGGCGGCCAAGCGCAGTGGCAAGTCGATCGTGCTGTTCGCGATGCCGTTGCTGGCGGGCCTCTCGGTCATGCACGCGTTCATGCCACCGCACCCCGGACCGGTGGCGGCGGCCGGTCTGCTCAAGGTGTCGCTCGGCTGGATCATCATCATGGGTCTCGCGGTCGCGATTCCCGCGTGGTTCGTCGGCGGTGTCCTGTACTCGTACTGGATCGGCAAGCGCATCAACGTGCCGGTGCCGGAGGAGATGCTGGCGGCAGCCGAGGCGGCGCGGGCGGAGAACGGCAGCGGTGACGACGGTCGTGAACCGCCGTCGCTCGGCCTGGTGCTGGCGATCATCGGTCTGCCGCTGGTGCTGATCCTCGCCGGCACGTTCGGCTCGATCCTGCTGACCAAGGGCTCGAAGCTGTACTCGGTGGCGACGTTCTTCGGCACGCCCGCGGTGGCGCTGACGATCTCGGTGCTGCTCGCGTTCTGGCTGCTGGGTTTCCGGCGCGGCATGACCAGGGAGAAGGTCGCGGAGCTGTCCGCCGCGTCGCTGAAGCCGGTCGCGATGATCCTGCTCGTGGTCGGCGCCGGTGGCTTCTTCGGCGCCGTGCTGGCCGCGACGGGCATCGGCAAGACGCTGGCGAACGAGCTCTCGGGCATCGGCCTGCCGGTGATCGCGCTGGCGTACGTGATCAGCTGCGTCATCCGCATCGCCCAGGGCTCGGCGACGGTCGCGATCGTGACGACCGCGGGCATCGTCGCCCCGGTGGTCGCGGACCTGAACTACTCGCAGCCGCAGCTCGCGCTGGTCGTCATGGCCATCGCGTCGGGCTCGATCATCGCCTCGCACGTCAACGACGGCGGGTTCTGGATCGTGTCCCGGTACTTCGGCCTGTCGGTGAAGGAGACGCTGCAGTCGTGGACCGTCCTCGAGACCATCCTCTCGGTGGTCGGTTTCGTGGTCGCCGCACTCATCAGCCTGGTTGTCTGATCCGACACAAATCAACATTTTCGCCCGCTTGACATCGCTGTGACGTGCCCTGAGGATCGGCCCATTGTTCATTTGTGTTTGATGTGAACGGGGCCCGCATGAACCACCCGGAGGTCGTGCACCTGCACGACGACACCTCCAGCGTCGTCATCACCCTCGAGGGCACGAGCCTCCCGGTCGTCTCGCACTGGGGGCGAACACTCGGAAGCGTCGACCAGGCCGCACTGCGCGGCCTGGTCGACGTCGTCTCGTGGACCAACCCGAACAACGCGCCCGACGTCCCGGTCCCGCTGGCACTGCTGCCCGACGCGGGTGCGGGATACGCGGGCCGCCCCGGTCTGCGCGGGCACCGCCAGGGCGAGCACTTCGCCCCCGCGCTGGCCGTGACGTCGCATTCCGCGGAGGGCGGCGTCTTCCGGTACGAGGCGTCGGACGAGGCCGCCGAGCTGACCGTCACCGGCACCGTCGAGCTGCTGCCGTCCGGCATGCTCCGGCTCCGGCACGTCGTCCGCAACGACGGCACGACGCCGTACGCGGTGGAGGGCTTGGAAACCGCGCTGCCGATCCCCGCGCACGCCGCCGAGCTCCTCGACTTCACCGGGCGGTGGAGCCGCGAGCGGTCACCGCAACGGCAGACGTTGCAGTACGGCTCGTGGGTGCGCGAGAGCCGTCGTGGCCGCACCGGGCACGACGCGACCATCGGGTTGCTGGCCGGCACGCCGGGCTTCTCGTTCCGCGACGGCGAGGTGTGGGCGGTGCACGTGGCGTGGAGCGGCAACCACGTGACGTACGCGGAGAACCTCGTCGACGGCCAACCCGTCCTGGGCGGTGGTGAGCTGCTGCTGCCGGGCGAGATCACGCTGGCGCCGGGCGAGGAGTACGAGACGCCGTGGCTCTACGCGGCCTACTCGAGCGAGGGCATCGACGGCATCAGCGCGGCGTTCCACCGGCAACTGCGGGAACGGTCGCTGCGGCCCCGTCCGATCGTGCTGAACACGTGGGAGGCCGTGTACTTCGACCACGACCTGGCCCGGCTGACCTCGTTGGCCGACACCGCCGCCGCCATGGGCGTCGAGCGGTTCGTGCTGGACGACGGCTGGTTCCGGCACCGCCGCGACGACACGGCGGGCCTCGGTGACTGGTACGTCGACGAGACCGTGTGGCCGGACGGGCTGACCCCGTTGATCAAGCACGTCCGCGCGCTGGGCATGGAGTTCGGGCTCTGGTTCGAGCCGGAGATGGTCAACACCGACTCCGACCTCTACCGCGCCCACCCGGACTGGGTGCTCGGGCCGCGTCCCGGCGTGCTGCCGCCCCCGTCGCGCAACCAGCAGGTGCTGAACATCGCGCACCCCGAGGCGTACGCGTACATCCTGGAACGG
Source organism: Lentzea sp. NPDC059081 (assembly GCF_042738015.1). NCBI lineage: Bacteria > Bacillati > Actinomycetota > Actinomycetes > Pseudonocardiales > Pseudonocardiaceae > Lentzea > Lentzea sp. NPDC059081. The sequence continues at coordinate 90,173 of NZ_JBHYGW010000021.1, read as the reverse complement.
GTGTCGTCGGTGCTGGCGGACAACGACATCGCGTTCGTGAAGTGGGACCACAACCGCGACCTGATCGGCTCGCGGGTGCACGAGCAGACCGCCGCGTACTACCGGCTGCTCGACGAACTGCGGGCGCGGCACCCGCACGTGGAGATCGAGAGCTGCTCGTCCGGCGGCGGGCGGATCGACCTCGGCGTGCTCGACCGCACCGACCGCGTGTGGACGTCGGACTGCAACGACGCCCTGGAGCGGCAGCTGATCCAGCGGTGGACGGGTGTGTTCCTGCCGCCGGAGCTGATGGGCGCGCACGTCGGTCCCACGAAGTCGCACACGACCGGCCGGGTGCACGACCTGTCGTTCCGGGTGGCCGCAGCGTTGTTCGGGCACTTCGGGATCGAGTGGGACATCAACTCGGCCACCGAGGAGGAACGCGCCGGGCTGCAGGCCTCGATCGAGTACTACAAGGACGTGCGGGAGCTGGTGCACACCGGGACCGTCGTGCACTCCGACCACCCGGACCCGGCGGCTTGGGTGCACGGAATCGTTGCCGCGGACCGGTCCGAGGCGCTGTTCGGCTACATCCAGCTGGCGACGTCGACGCAGAACAAGCCGCGCCGCGTCCGGCTGCCCGGGCTAGACCCGGAGCGGACGTACCGGCTGTCGTTCGACGCTCCCGCCGGGCGGCCGACGCTGACCCAGCGGGGCCCCGGCCGGTGGGAAACGGTGGAGCTGCGCGGTTCGGTGCTGTCGGAGGTCGGCGTGCAGCTGCCGGTCCTGGAGCCGGAGCAGGCGGTCCTGCTGCGCCTCCGATAGGGCGAAGCCCCGGCGAGAGCGCTCTCGCCGGGGCTTCCCTCTCCCCCTTCTACCGGCCGGCGCGACTTCCGTCGGCCTTGGTGGCCCACCACTTGCCGCCAACGCCCTGCCCGTTGGCGTCACCGCAGACCTCGTCCCCTGCGAACAGGTACTGCGGCCACCCCGCGATGGTGAGCTGTTTCTTCCCGTCCCGCTCGATCGTCCCCACGATCGAGGAGTCCACGCCCTGCACCTGGAACCCCTCGCTGACGAAGGCGGGCGGCCACTGCTCCGCGCACTTGCCCTGGCAGGTGCTCGTGGGCGGGTCCGCGGAGTCGTCGTCGAACCGGTAGAGCGTCATGCCGTCGGCGTCGGTGGCGATGACGCCGAGGTCGCCGACGGTCGCGCTGGTGAGCGCGATCGCCTTGTTCTGCTGGGCCTTCTTGCCGTCGGTGGCCGTGGCGAACCACTTCGCGACCGTGACGCCCTTGGCCTCACCGGGCCTGGTGTCGTTCTTGAACGTGTACTGCGGCCAGTTCGCGACCGTGAGCTGCTTGCGGCCGTCCTTGCGGGTGACCGTGCCGAGCAGCTTCGGGTCGACGCCCTTGACCCGCGGCTGGCCGCCCTCGACGTAGACGGGCGGCCAGTTCTCGGCGCAGCCACCGTCGCAATTGGACGCTGAAGGCTGTGCCGTGTCCCCGTCGAACCGGTAGAGCGTGAGGCCCGCGTTGTTGGTCAGCACCGCGCCGAGACCCGAGATGACCCCCGTGCGGGCGGCGAGCTGCGTGCGGTCGCCCGCCTTGCCGGTGGCGAACCACTTGCCCTGCAGGCCCTGGCCCTTGGTCTCGCCCGGCTTGGTGTCCTTGGCGAACCGGTACTGCGGCATGCCGTCGACGGTGAGCTGGCGGCTGCCGTCCTGGCGGACGATGCTGCCGACGTCGTCGACGCCGTCGACCGAGAAGTTCTCCCCGGACACCGTGGCCGGCGGCCAGGTCGCGGCGCACTGACCGTCGCAAGTGGACTCGTTCGGCCTGTCGCCGTCGAACCGGTAGAGCGTGAAGCCCTCGGCGTCGGTGACGACCGGACCGAGGTCCTCGATGTCCGCGACCTTCAGCGCCATCACGCTGTCCTGCTGCTGCGCGACCGGCTTGCTCTCCGGCGCGCCCGCGCAGGCGGTCAGCGAGATCAACCCCAGCGCGACGACCGCGACGCTCTTGCGGATCATCCCCGACCTCCTGGCTCGTGCCCTCCGATGCACACCACACGCAGAGCGGGCCAGAACGGTTCAAAGAAATTCCTAGAACATCGCGCGCTTCAACGCGGGCACCGCGGAGGCCGTCCTGAGCACGGTCCGGAACAGGGTGCGCGAGAGCGGGCTTCCCTCCGCGAACTGCCTGGCAGCACGCAGTGAGTCGCGCACGGCGGCGAAGCCGTAGTCGTACATCTCGGTCTCGTAGGCGCGGATACCCTCCACTCCTTCTTCGACGAGCTTGCGCGCGAGCAGCTGTGCGTCGCGCAACGCCACGTTCGCCCCGATACCGCGCATCGGTGTCATCGCGTGGATCGCGTCACCGAGCAACGTGACGTTCGTGCTCTCCCACCGTTCGATGGGCTTCGACGATCTGATGCGCCACTGGCTGACCGTGTCCGAGTGCGATGACCTCACGATCCTTTGCAGGTCCGGACTCCACTGGGAGATCCTGCGCAACACGGTCTGTTGCAGGCCCTCGGTGAGGTCGAGGCCGTGCGCCGCGTACGCCCACATCAGGTAGGGACGCGTGTTGTCGAACAGCGCCCCATCGGCGTCCGTGTGCCCGAACCCGTCGTGACTCGCCAGGAACATCCCGCACCTGCTGGTCGGGACGATCGTGTTGGCCCGGTCGAGAAGACTGCGCGGGATCCAGTCGTTCTCGTCGAGGAAGAGCTTGCCCGCCACCGCGACGACCCCGACCTCCTCGGTGCCCGCGTGCGGCAGGTACTGCTCTCGCACGCGGGACCGGATGCCGTCGGCGCCGACGAGCACGTCGCACCCGGCGGTCGTGCCGTCCTCGAAGTGCAGCGTGATGGCATCACCTTGCTCGTAGCGCACGAAACGCTTGCCGAACCGCACGTCCAGTCCGTCGAGCAGCACCTGCCGGAGCGTGATCCGGCTGGCCGAGTAGTGCTTCTCCTCGTCCGGGTCGAGCACCAGCAACGGCTTGAGCTGTTCGGTCAGGAACCCGAACCCGTTGCCGTCCGTGCCCGCGCTCCGCTCGAAACGCTCCCAGCCCGCCGCGGGCAAGCACTCCCGCAGCGCGGCGGCACCGTCCGGGTTGATGTGCACCCGGTACCCCTGCAGGCGGTCCGTGCGCGAGAGGTCGCGCTCGTACACCGCCACGTCCACGCCGGCCCCGCGCAACCCGTGCGCCAGGCACAGCCCGCCGATTCCCCCACCCACCACAGCGATTCTCATGCCTCCGAGCTTCAACCGAGCGGTTGATTAAGTCAACCCATTGGTTGATAAACAACCCGTCGGCTACCGTGTGGCGGTGGATCAACGTCGTTCGCCCAGCGCCTCCGAACGCAAGCGCGACCCGGAACGCACGCGGGCCCTGCTGCTGGAGGCGGCCGCGGCGGAGTTCGGCGCCAAGGGCTACGCGGCCACGCGCACGACGGACATCGCGGCACGCGCCGGCGTGAACAAACAGCTGATCTCCTACTACTTCGGCGGCAAAGAGGGCCTGTACAAGGAGATCGCGACGAGCTGGCACACCTCCGCCGCCGAGATGGCGAGCACCGAGCAGCCGCTCGACCAGGTGCTGGCGGGCTTCGTGCACACCACGCTCACCGACCAGGGCCGCCTGTGGGCGTGGTCGAACCTGGCCGGCGACAGCCCGCCCGTCGACGAGGCGTTCCTGCGCACCCAGGTCGACCAGCTGCGCGGCCGGCAGGCCGCGGGCGAGCTGCCGGCCGACCTCGACCCCGGTTTCCTGCTGCTGGCACTGATGGCGGCGGCCGCCGCGCCGTTGACCCTGCGGCAGACCGCGGGCCAGATCACCGGCGAGGACCCGGCCACGCCGGAGTTCGCGCAGAGGTACGCCGACCAGCTGGCCCTGCTCGTGCGGCACCTGTCCGGCCGCACCTGATGCGGCTCGTCCGGGCGGAACCCGGCCGGACCGCCCGGCGTCCACGCCGCAGCGGCCCGGCTTCCGCCCCAGCCACGTCCTGGGGGTAGGTCACTCGCGGCTGGCGGCCTTGGCTTCGAGGACCTGCTTCAGCCCCTTGAACCCGCCGCGCATCATCATGTCGTGGTTGCCGCGGAAGAACGGCTTGGCGATCAGCACGAGACGCCGCAGCAGCGCCTTGTTGACCACGACCTCCTGGTCGAACATCAGGTCGGTGCCGCCGTCCCTGCCGATGATCTCCCAGCTCGCGAAGCCCTCGATGTCACCGGTCAGCGTCGCGCGCAGCAGACCGGCCTGCTGGTTCCTGATGCTGTGGCGCACCTGCACGACGAGGTCGAACGGCAGGAACGAGCGGCAGCGGAGCTCGCCCGTCTCGTCGTCGATCTTCCTGGCCGACCGCACCTCGCTCCACCACTTCGGGTAGTTCGCGATGTCGGACAGCACCTCGTACACATCGGCTGGAGACGCGTCGACGTGCCACACGCTGCGGAAGCGATAGCGGTTCAGTGACACGGCCACCATCATCCCGGATGGGTCGTCCGAGTGACAGGCTCACGACCCAACTCACAGGTAACCGCGAATTCCCCACGGCATGTACTACGGCTCAAGCGGGACTCCAGCGCCCCGCTAGGCCGTCCGTGTTCACTTGCCGGTGAGCTGAGGAAGCCGTTCCAGGGCCCGCAACCAACCGGCAGCCACGACTCGGCGGAGTGCCTGCTCCGACGAGTCGAGCACCTCTACGAGGCTGAAGGGGTGCGCTGAGGGCTCCTCGCGTGATGCCCGAAGGATCTCGCGGTGGGCCAGCGCGTCGAGTGGGATCATCACCCTGCTGCCGACACCTCCTCGTTCTCGAGCACCTGCAGCAAGAACTGCCCCGTGTAGCTCTTCTCGACCTCGGAGACCTGCTCGGGTGTGCCCTCTGCCACGACCATACCGCCGCCGGAGCCCCCTTCGGGACCCATGTCGACGATCCAGTCGGACGTCTTGATGACGTCGAGGTTGTGCTCGATGACGATGACGGTGTTCCCCTTGTCCACCAGGCCGTTGATCACGCCCAGCAGCTTGCGGATGTCCTCGAAGTGCAGGCCCGTCGTGGGCTCGTCGAGGATGTAGACCGTCTTGCCCGTCGACCGCTTCTGCAGCTCCGACGCGAGCTTCACGCGCTGCGCCTCACCACCGGACAGCGTGGGCGCGGGCTGACCGAGCCTGACGTACCCGAGACCGACCTCGACCAGCGTCTTCAGGTGCCGGTAGATGGCGTTGATCGGTTCGAAGAACGTCGCGGCCTCCTCGATCGGCATGTCGAGGATCTCGGAGATCGTCTTGCCCTTGTAGTGCACTTCCAGCGTCTCGCGGTTGTACCGCGCGCCCTTGCAGACCTCGCAGGGCACGTAGACGTCCGGGAGGAAGTTCATCTCGATCTTGATGGTGCCGTCGCCCGCGCACGCCTCGCAGCGGCCGCCCTTGACGTTGAACGAGAAGCGGCCCGGCTGGTAGCCGCGGACCTTCGCCTCGGTCGTCGCCGCGAACAGCTTGCGGACGTGGTCGAACACACCGGTGTAGGTGGCCGGGTTGGACCGCGGCGTGCGGCCGATCGGCGACTGGTCGACCCGCACCAGCTTGTCGACCTCGTTCAGCCCGTTGATCCGGGTGTGCCGGCCGGGCACCTGGCGCGCGCCGTTGAGCTTGTTCGCGAGCACCGTGGCGAGGATGTCGTTGACCAGCGTCGACTTGCCCGAACCGGACACGCCGGTGACGGAGGTCAGCGTGCCGAGTGGGAACGACACGTCGATGCCGCGCAGGTTGTGCTCGCGGGCGCCGACGACGGTCAGCTGGCGCTTCTTGTCGATCTTGCGGCGCTTCGCGGGCATCGGGATCGACTTGCGGCCCGACAGGTAGGCGCCGGTGATCGACTCCTTGTTGGACAACAGCTTCTTGTACGGGCCGCTGTGCACGACCTTGCCGCCGTGCTCGCCGGCGCCGGGGCCGATGTCGACGACCCAGTCGGACGTGCGGATCGTGTCCTCGTCGTGCTCGACGACGATCAGCGTGTTGCCGAGGTCGCGCAGCCTCGTCAGCGTCTCGATCAACCGGTGGTTGTCGCGCTGGTGCAGGCCGATCGACGGCTCGTCGAGCACGTACAGCACGCCCACCAGGCCGGAGCCGATCTGCGTGGCGAGCCGGATGCGCTGCGCCTCCCCGCCGGACAGGGTGCCGGAGGCGCGGTCGAGCGACAGGTAGTCGAGGCCGACGTCGAGCAGGAAGTGCAGGCGGGCCTGGATCTCCTTGAGCACCGCGCCCGCGATCATCGACTCGCGCTTGCCGAGCTTGAGGCCGTCGAGGAAGTCGGAGCACTCCGACACGCTCATCGCGCAGACCTCGGCGATGGAGCGGTCACCCTTCTTGCCGTGGTGCAGCGTGACGGCGAGGATCTCGGGCTTGAGGCGGGTGCCGGAACACGCGGGGCACGGGACCTCGCGCATGTAGCCCTCGTACTTCTCCCGCATGTACTCGGACTCGGTCTGCTCCTGACGCCGTTCGAGGAACGGGATGACGCCCTCGTAGTTGGCGTAGTAGGAGCGCTCACGGCCGTAGCGGTTCTTGTACCGGACGTGCACCTGCTCGTCGATGCCGTGCAGGACCGCCTTCTGCACCTTGGCCGGCAGCAGCCGCCACTGCGTGTCCATCCGGAAGCCGATGGTCTCGCCGAGCGACTGGAGCAGCCGCGTGAAGTACTCGGCGGTCTGCCCGCCGGCCCACGGGGCGATGGCGCCGTCGCCGAGGCTCAGCTCGTCGTCCGGCACCACGAGCTCCGGGTCGACCTCCTTGCGCACGCCGATGCCCGTGCAGACCACGCAAGCGCCGTAGGGCGAGTTGAAGGAGAACGACCGCGGCTCCAGGTCCTCGATCGCGAGGGGGTGGCCGTTGGGGCACGCCAGGTTCTCGGAGAAGCCCCTGACCCGCTTCGGGTCGGTCTCCGGGAGGTCGACGAACTCCAGCTCGACCAGGCCGTCCGCGAGTCGCAGCGCCGTCTCGACCGAGTCGGTGAGGCGCTGCTTGGACGACGCCTTGACGCTCAGCCGGTCGATGACGACCGCGATGTGGTGCTTCTCCTGCTTCTTGAGCTTCGGCACCTCGCCCAGCGCGTGCACGACGCCGTCGACCTTCGCGCGGGAGTAGCCCTGCGACTGGAGGTTCTGGAACAGGTCGAGGTACTCGCCCTTGCGGCCGCGGATGACCGGCGCGAGCACCTGGAACTTGGTGCCCTGCTCCATCGCGAGCACCTGGTCGACGATCTCCTGCGGCGTCTGCTTGCCGATCGCCTCGCCGCACTGGGGGCAGTGCGGCTTGCCGGCGCGGGCGTAGAGCAGGCGCAGGTAGTCGTAGACCTCGGTGATCGTGCCGACGGTGGAGCGCGGGTTGCGGCTCGTGGACTTCTGGTCGATCGAGACGGCGGGCGAGAGGCCCTCGATGAAGTCGACGTCGGGCTTGTCCATCTGCCCGAGGAACTGCCGCGCGTACGCCGAGAGCGACTCGACGTAGCGGCGCTGGCCCTCGGCGAAGATCGTGTCGAAAGCCAGGCTCGACTTGCCGGAGCCGGACAGCCCCGTGAAGACGATCAGGCTGTCCCTCGGCAAGTCGAGATCGACGCCGCGCAGGTTGTGCTCGCGGGCGCCGCGAACAACAAGACGGTCTGCCACTGGGGTCCCTTCGGCTGCGATTGGCGGGTCACTCACGCCACACTCTTCCGAACAAGCGTTCGAAGCTTAGCGGCATCTTCTCGGCGGCATCGACCGACCCGCCGACCATGCTAGGTGCCACCCCCGACAAAAACGGATCGAGCGGCTTCCGCATTCCCCTGAGCAGGCCTTCCTCACTAGGCTGGTCACTTCGATCAGAGCCTCAACGTCGGGGAGAGGCAGCACATGACCCAAACGCCGTCCACGCAGCACACGACCGTCCCAGCGCCGCGAGGTGTGCCCGACCGGCACATCACCGCAGTGCGGCAGGCGACAGAGGTGCTGTACGAGGCCGTCGAGGAGCTGGACGAGGCCGCCGTGCGCGGCGACAGCCTGCTTCCCGGGTGGACCCGCGGACACGTCATCACCCACCTCGCCCGCAACGCCGACGCGCTGGTGAACCTGCTCACCTGGGCGCGGACCGGGGTCGAGCACCAGGCCTACGCGTCACGGGCGGACCGCGACGCCGACATCGAGGAGGGGTCCCACCGGCTGCTGCAGGTCATCAAGGCCGACCTGGACTCCGCGTGCCTGCGGTTCGAGGCCGCCTGCCGCGAGATGCCCGCGCACGCGTGGCGGTCCGAGGTCACCGCGCCCAAGGGCCAGGCGATCCCGGCGTCCTCCGTGCCGCTGTTCCGGCTGCGCGAGATCTGGGTCCACCTGGTCGACCTGGACGCGGGCGTCGGCTTCGGCGACCTGCCGGACGACTTCGTGCAGGAGTTCCTGGACGACGCCGTGCGGCAGTTCGAGGGCAGGGTCGACCCGTTCGGCATCGAGGTGACCCTGCCCGACGGCACTCAGCGCAGCTGGACCGTCAACGGCCCGGCGAGCCGCATCTCGGTGAGCGGGTCGGCGAGCGCCGTCCTCGGATGGCTGACCGGCAGGACCGACGGCTCGGACCTGCGCGGCGAGCTGCCGGAGCTGCCCGACTGGATCTGAGTCAGCCACCGGTAGGCCGGTCGTTCGACGAACTTCGTCAGCGCCCAGCCGAGCACCAGCGCCGAGGTGAGGAACCCGGCGAGCAGCCACCCGGACCGCAGCCCAGCGGCGTGCACGCGGTCCATCACCACCGTGCCGATCTGCTGGTGCACGAGGTAGACCCCGTACGAGATGCCCGCGAGCCAGGTGATCGGCCTGGCGACCGGCTTGAAGAACACCCAGTCGGGTCCAGCAGCCGCTGCGCACACCATCAGTAGCAACAGAGCGAACCCGAACGTGGACCCGTACTCGGTCGTGTGAATTGCCTGGGCGACCAGCGTCGCCGTCAGGAGCGCGACCAGGTGCGGGGTCCTCATCCGGTCCTTGTGCCACAGCCAGATCGCGATGCCGGCGGCGAACAGCTGCGCCCTGTGCAGCGCGAACCCGTTGTAGACCACGAACAGCGGGTGCGAGTGGTCCAGCAGGGGCCGCAGCAGCAGCGGCGTGACGATCAGCGCCCACAGGAAGACCCGCAGCCACGTGCCTCTGAGGACCTTCACCAGCACGGCGCCGGCGATGAACGCGGCGATCTGCACGGGCACGGTCCAGTAGGCGAAGTCGACGATGTTGACGTCCGGGAACCACTGGTTGACCAGCAGCAGGTTGTAGAGGACGTCTCTGCCGTCGAGCTGGCTCCACCCCTCCGGCGCGATCCAGCGCTGCACCGAGTAGGTGAGCAGGACCGCCGCCAGGTAGGCGGGCACCAGCCGGGCGAGTCTTCTCCACAGGAACTGCCCTGGTCTGCCGCTGTTCAGCGACGCGCACGCGAAGAAGGCCGAGACGACCATCAGCGTGCTCGCGCCCATCGACATCGGGAAGGTGAACGGCAGCGGCCCCAGCTCGGGGTGGCTGCTGACGCTCGTGAGCGTGGCGTGGTGGAGCAACACGCACCCGATGGCGACGACGCGCAGGACGTCCCAACTGACCCTGCGGGCCGTACGGGGTTTCTCTCGTTGCGCTGGAATCACGATAGGCGGGGACCCTCGTCGTTGGTGCTTTCGGCGTACTCGCGGACCAAAGCTTGATCCTTACTTACCCTATGAGTGAGACCTGTATGCAACCTGAAGGTGTGCGTCTCGCCGCATGGACCGACTACCGTCTGCCACCGTGGACGTACTCGAGAACTACACCGGTCACGTCGATCCGGGCGGCCCCGCCGCCCGCCGCGCGCTGGACGCGCTGACCATCACGAAGATCTCCGTCGGACCGATGGACAACAACGCCTACCTGCTGGTCTGCCGGTCCACGAACGAGGCGTTGCTGATCGACGCGGCCAACGACCCCGAGCGCCTGTCCGACCTGCTCGACACCACCCCGGACGGCCCGCGCCTGCGCACGATCGTCACCACGCACCAGCACGGCGACCACTGGCAGGCACTGGCAGCCCTGGCCGACGCCCGCGGCGCGAACACCGTCGCCCACGAACTGGACGCCCCGGTGCTCCCCGTCACCCCGGACGTCCTGGTCGACCACGGCGACACCCTGAAGGTGGGCGAGGTCCCGCTCTCGATCATCCACCTGCGCGGCCACACGCCGGGCTCCATCGCCGTCGTCTACGACGACCCGACCGGCCACCCGCACCTGTTCACCGGCGACTCCCTGTTCCCCGGCGGTGTGGGCAAGACCACGTCGGCGGACAACTTCGCCTCGCTGATCAACGACGTGGAGGACCGCCTGTTCGCCGTCCTGCCCGACGACACCTGGTTCTACCCCGGCCACGGCGACGACTCGACGCTGGGCAAGGAACGCCCGTCGCTGGCGGAGTGGCGAGCCCGGGGCTGGTGAGCTTCGAATGGCTCCCGGCCGACGTGCCGGGAGCCCCGCTCAGGCCTGCCGGGTCGTGTTCTTTAGCCGCTGGACGAAGTCGTGCGGCAGGTCCTCCGGAGACGAGATGTTGAGCTTCGCCTCCACCGCCAGGGCGTTGCCGGTCAGCACGACGTCCGCGTAGCAGGTGATCCCGGCGTTCTGCAGCGGGCGCACGACGGTCAGCAGCTTGGCCGAGGTCTGCTTCGTCAGCTCACCGATCTCCTGACCGTCGACGAAGACCACGACGACCTCGCTCGTGGAACGAGGACCGGTTCTCTCCACAGCCCGGAGGCTCGCGACGACCAGCGCCTTGCTCTGCGGGTGTGCCCGCTGCAGGAGAGGCTCCAGCACGTCCATGTGCTCGCTTTCGCGAGTCAGCTGGTAGGAACGGCCCGCCGGAACGGTCATGTGGGGCGACCTGTCGTCGACGTCGTTGATCGGGAACAGGACATCCGGATCGGCCAGGTCAAGCGAGACGCTCGCGATGAAATCCCCCGGTCCTCGGCGCCACCACAAGCGCGCACGGCACTCGGCGATCCTGTTCGACCGTTCCAGCACCTGGAGCGAGGCGGCGTACTCGACAGCCGACTCACGCGGCAGATAGCCGACCAACTGCCCCTCGACCAGTACTTGAACCGCGTTGCGATCGTGGGGATTCGACGGCTCACGACGCAATCGCGCCGTTGTTTCCCGCTCGCCGGTCGATGCTTTGCCGGCCAGCGCGCGGAGCGCCCGGAAGTAGTGCGACTCACCGACCACTTCCTGGCCGAACCAGCCGCGGCCTCGAAGCAGGAGCGTCGTGCCGGACGGCGCGACTGGAGCAGGCCGCGACTTCTCGGGCTGCGGACGAGAGACCTCCACAGCGCTCGAGGCTTCCACGCGAGAAGACAGCAGACCGTGGTAGAGCTTCTCGAAATCCGTTTGTTGTCCGCGGGTGAAGTGCAGCCGGCAAGCCCGCCCGTCCCGGACGACGAGGTCCAGGCATCCGTTTCGGAACAGCCGTGCCTTGGTCATCGAGACCGACAGCAACGCCGAGCTGCTCACCTCGAGCCTTCCGCCGCCCAACGCGACTTCGGCCACGGCGTTCTTGGGCACGACGACGAGCTGCCGACCGTCGAAGCCAACGGAAATGCCGTATCCGTCCATCGATCACTCCCGTCGACTCGGTGCGTGCTCGGCAACGTCCGGCTCACACACCTATTCGTCGGGGCAGCAGATCTCTGTTACGAATGACCGCAACCATCACTCGGGCGAGTGGAATAACCCCAAGCCTTATTACTCGCGGTTGACTTCGACGAGCTGAATTCACCCGTCCAGTGGGCTACATCGCGGGGCCATCCCCCACCACGATCGAAGTGGTTCGCGCTGCCGCTGAGAAGGGGGATCCAGGCGATGGCGTTCACTCCTCTAGTCGCGATGAAGAGCAAGCTCGGCGAGTTCCAGGCCCTGCAGAACCTCGCCGACCGCGAGACAGCCGGCCCCGGAGTCGTGATCGACCTGCGCGACTCCGTCGAACCCGACGGCGGCCTGCTCCTGCCCGCGCTCGTCAAAGCCGCCGTGCGCATGGCCGAACTGCGGCAGCCGGTCTGGATCGACACGCACCTGCTCAGCCCGAATGCCGCGCTCTCCCGGTACGCGGGCGGCGCGTTCGAGTTCCTCGACGACCGGATCGAAGCCGCTCTGCTCGAGAAGCACGGCCTCTTCGCCCCGGACGTCCCGGCCTTCGTCCCGGTCATCTCGGCCTCGCCGACGGACGACGAGCTCGTGCGGGTCGGTCTGTTGCAGGAGCACCGGCCCCGGCCGGTCGTGATCCGGTTCCGCGGCCTCGCGCCGAACCAGGTCGACGGCTGCCTCCGCCGCGTCTCTCCCATCACTCGCGGCAACCCGCTGCACGCCGTGGTCGACCTGGGTTTCGTGGAGTCGGTCCACCCGATGCAGGTGGCGCTCACGCGGTCACTCGCCGCCGAGTTGGGCGACCGGCTCGGCGCGTCCTCCACGACCGTGCTGGCCGGATCGATACCCGCTGTCCGGCACGGCTTCGTGACCACGGTCCGGGAGCGGCCCGAGGTCGTCCTGTGGCAGGAGGTGGCCGACGAGGTTCCCGGAATCAACTACGGCGACTACGGCGTGGTCAACCCCATCCCGCAAGCGTCAATGGATTCCGGGCCGCGCACCATCTACCCGTACCTCTACTACACCGTGCCCAGCCGCGTGATCGCGATGCGGAGGCAGCCCGTCAAGGACGACGGCAAGCTGATGACGGGCGAAGCCTTCGCGGATCTCGCCGACGAACTGGTGGCCCGGCCGGACTTCGCCGGCAGCACCTACTCGTGGGGCGACCGCGAGCTGGCCGGCTGCCGCAGTGGAGGCGGGCGGTCAGCGAAAACCGTGTCGCGCTGGGTCGCCATGGCGATGTCACACCACCTCGAACACCTGGCGAAGCGGCCACCAGCCGAGCTGTAGGTGCTAGCCGGCCGCGTCCAGCAAGTCGAGGTAGCCGCTGGTCGTGTGCCACAACGAGTCCGCGTGCGGCGTGAGCTTCCCGGGACTCCAGCGCTTGTCGGTGTAGACCTGGTTCGCCCGGCGCATTGCCGCCAAGCTCACCACCAGCTCGTCCTCGATCCGCTTGCGCAGCTCGTCCGGCGACGGCTCCGGCAGCCGGACCAGCTCCGCCGTGCCGTCGCTCACCGCGACCAGCGCCTCCTCCACGACGCCGTGGGCCCGGCTCCACACCAGCGCCGGCCGTTCGATCTCGTGGTTCCACACCGGCGCGTGCACCGAGCGCCACCTCACCGAGATGGGGTTGCGCGACACCCTCGTCGAGTGCGCCCAGTGCTCGGCCCCGAGCGGTTCGGTGAGCCACGGCACCTCGTCCACCGGCAGGTCCGAGACCACCGCGACCTCGATCACGTCCAGCTCCCGCGGCACCCCGAGCAGGTCACCGAACGCCCACAGCTCCACGACGTCAAAGCGGAAGACGGGGTTGGGCGGCTCAGCGCACTTCTCCACGAGCTCGGTCAGATGATGCACTGCGCGGGTCCATTTCATGCGCCTCATTCTGCTGGAGAACTCGGTGCCGTCAGCCGTCGAGCAGGCCCTGGCACGTCTCGACTCCGTGGAGCCGCAGTTGTGCGCGTTCCACGAGGTCTACCGCACGTTCGCGCCCATCGACCCGTCACTGCCTCTCGCCGGCATGCCCATCGCGGTGAAGCGCGGCGAACGCAAGAGCCACCGTGAGTCGTTGATGGCTCTCGGCTGCGTGCCGATAGGTCTGACGACCACGCCCGACGGCAGCACGCCGTGGCAGACGTGGGGCCGCAACTCTCGCGGCGTCACACGCAACCCGTGGAACCTCGACCGCACGCCCGGCGGTTCGTCAGCGGGCTCGGCGGTCGCGGTCGCGGCGGGGGTGGTTCCGCTGGCCACGGGCGTCGACGGCGCCGGCTCGATCCGCATCCCCGCCGCGTGGTGCGGTGTGCTCGGACTGAAGACGACGTCGTCCGAACGGGCCGCGGTGGGCGTATTCACCCGCGACCCCGCCCTGCTCGCGACCTACCTCGGCACCGCGGAGACCAGCGAACCGACCGCCGTCTGGTCTCCCGACCTGGGCTTCGCGACCGTGGACGACGAACAGGTCGAGATCGCCTGGCGAGCGGCAGCACCGTTGCGTCCACGCCCCGTCTCGCTGCATCTGCCGGACCCTGCCGACGACTGGTACGCGAACCACTGCGGCCCGAACCCCGCCCTGGACGAGCTGTTCGAACACGCCGACCTGCTGCTCACCCCGACGACACCCGGCCCGCCGCACGGTCACGACGGCCCGGGACCGCGCATCAACACCGCGCTGACCTGGACGTTCAACCTCAGTGGTCACCCGGCGATCAGCATCCCGGCGGGGCTCGACGCAGACGGCCTGCCCGTCGGGTTGCAGGCCGTGGCACGACACGGGCGGGAAGCGGACTTGGTCGCCGCTGCCCGCGCCGTGCTCAACGCCAGACCGCTACCGCTGGTGCCGAACACCACCTGATCGAGTGTCGGTCGCGGCGGGCAACGGCAGGCTCGGTGGTGGCGGGGCGGCGACGGAGCGGGGCGTCAGCTGAACATGCCTACGCTCAAGCAGACGGCCAAGTGCGTGTTGCACTCCCTCGCCCAAGTGCGCGGACATCCGCTTCATAGGCCTGCACTACCAGTCCCGCTCAGACGGCAGCACGGTCGTGATCGCGGAAACGGAGTCCGCATCCGGCCAGGTGAGCAACGACGTGCTCGACGCCATGGCCGACATCGCCAGTTGCTTGCCGCGTTAGACCGCCACCGCTCGCACCGACCGAAGCGCCGACGCCCACGCCACCAGTTCGTCCAGCATCACGTTGAGCGTGTCCGCGTGCGGCGGCTCCCCCTGCAGGTCACCACGCGCGAACGCGACCTGCGTGCGCACAGTCGCCACCTTCACCTCCGCCAGCACCAGCCGCAGCTGCTCGACCGCGCGCAAGCCGCCGGTACCTCCGATGCCCACGAACCCGGCCGCCTTGTGGTTCCACTCCGCGTACAGGTAGTCGATGGCGTTCTTCAGCACAGCAGGAAAGGAGTGGTTGTACTCGGGCGTGATGAACACAAAGCCGTCGTACGACGCGATACGCGCCGCCCACTCTCGCGTGTGCTCGTGTTGGTACTGACCGACGATGGCGGGCATCGGCTCGTCGAGGAACGGCAGATCGACCTCCGCGAGGTCGACCAGGTCGAACGAGGCGTCGTCACGGCTGTTGGCGATCTTCACGACCCACTGCGCCACGGCCTCGGAACGGCGACCAGGACGCGTGCTCCCCAGAATCACTGCGATTCGCATGGCCGCCAAAGTACAACGGTCGTGGCAACAAGTGCAACGACCGTTGTACTATCGCCTCCGTGCGATCAGACAAGAGGCAGGCGATCCTGCGCGGAGCGTTGACGATCTTCGCCCGCGACGGGTACGCACGGGCCGCCGTCGACGCCATCGCGAAGGAGGCGGAGGTGTCGACGCGCACGCTCTACAACCACTTCGCGGACAAGGCCGACCTCTTCCGGCAGGTCATCAGGGCCAGCGCGGACGAGGCCGCGCGCGACCAGCTCGCGATCATCGAGCGGCACTTCCACAAGGTCACCGACCTGGAGCGGGACCTGGTCGCGTTCGGCAGGGACATGTGCGCGCAGCACGGTCACGCCGAGCACTTCGCGCTGGTGCGGCAGATCAACGCCGAGCTCGGCCACATCCCGCCCGAGGCGATCGAGGCGTGGCAGGAGACGGGGCCGCGCAGGGTGCGGAAGGCGTTGTCGCACGAACTGCGCGAGCTCGGGTTCCGGGATCCGGACCGCGCGGCCGTCCACCTGATGCTGCTCACGATGACCGGCGACCCGAGCATCCGGGGCACACGACCGGATGACGAGGACATCGCGGCGGGCGTCCGCGTCTTCCTGCACGGTCATGATGTCGAGAAGCGACCGAGGGCGGCGACATAGGGCTATGGACACACGCATCGACGACTACATCGCGAGCCTGCCGGAGTGGCAGCAGGACATCTGCCGCGAGGTCCGCCGGCTCGTCCACGAGGCCGACCCCGGTGTCGAGGAGACGATCAAGTTCACGAACCGGCCGTACTTCGTGCTGGACGGCAACATCTGCGCGTTGCTCGGCACGAAGGACCACGTGAACGTGATGCTCTACGACAAGGCGAGCGTGCCGGACCCGCACAACATCATCACGAGCGGCCACGGCAACAAGACCGCGCGCATGATCTCCGTGTACCGCGACCAGCAGATCAACGCTCCGGCGCTCGTTGAGATGTTCCGCCACATCATCGCCGCCAACCGTCGGCGGAAGGCTGTCGGACCTCGTCGGTAGCCTCATGACGCATGGAGGTCGAGATCTACACCGACGGGGCGTGCAGCCCCAACCCCGGACCGGGCGGCTGGGGTGCCGTGCTGCGCTACGGCGAGCACGAGAAGGACATGTACGGCGGTGACATCGGCCCCACGACGAACAACCGCATGGAACTGATGGCGCCCATCATGGCGTTGGAGAGCCTCACGCGTCCGTCCACCGTGAAGCTCTACACGGACAGCACTTACGTCCGCAACGGGATCACCTCGTGGGTGCACGGCTGGAAGGCGAACGGCTGGCTCACGAAGTCCCGCGAGCCCGTCAAGAACGCCGACCTGTGGCGCCGGCTCGAGGAGGCCAACGGCCGGCACGAGGTCGAGTGGCACTGGGTGAAGGGCCACGCGGGCCACCCGGAGAACGAGCGCGCCGACCGCCTCGCCGTGCGCGGCGTCGAGGAGGTGACGGGGCGGGAAGTCACGCAGCCCCAGGCGAAACCGCGGAAGGTGGCCAAGCCGAAGCAGCCGCGCGAGCTGTCCGGCGAACCGTGTGGAGCGCCCACGAAGAAGGGCACGCCCTGCCCGATCACCGCCGGCAAGAACGGGCTGTGCCACATCCACGACCCGGCCCTGCAGTGCGGCGCCCTCACCAGGAAGGGCGCGCCGTGCACGATCGCGACCGGCGGCGGCCGTTGCGAGCACCACCAGAACGCGCTCGAACTCTTCACCTGAGCCGGCCAGAACCGGCGTAGCGTCGCGGCATGCTTCCCGAATCGGCCAGGGCGGTGCTGGAGTCCGGCGCGCTCGCCCACCTCGTGACGCTGGGCAAGGACGGCTCCCCGCAGGTGACCGTCGTGTGGGTGGGCCTGGACGGCGACGAGATCGTCTCCGGTCACCTGGCGCAGCACCAGAAGGTCCGCAACATCCGCAACGACAGCCGGGTGGTGCTCTCCCTGGAGGCGCCGAACGTCAACGACATCGGCATGCGGGAGTACCTGGTCGTCTACGGCACCGCGCGCATCACCGAGGGCGGCGCGCCGGAGCTGCTGCAACGCCTCGCGCACACCTACGTCGGCCCGGACGCGAAGTTCCCGCCGATGGACAACCCGCCACCCGGCTTCGTCACGCGCATCAAGGTCGACCGCGTGGCGGGTGTCGGCCCGTGGGCTCAGCAGGGCTCGTAGCAGGAGTGGACGGCGGGCTGGCCCGTGTAGTTGGGGCCGGCCTTGTCGTCAGCGCCGAGGTAGGCGAACGGAAGCCGTGGCGATCCCGCGCCGACACGGCTGACGCGGCGATTGCGGTTGTCGTAGGTGAAACCGGCCTCTCGCAACGCTTTCGTCAGCACACGGCCGAACGCCGTGCCATCGGCGCGACGCACGCTGTCGACGTCGAAGTTCGCCAGGTCCACGCCGATGATCGTCACGTCGTCCCGTGCCGCCTCCGCCAGGGCCTTGCCCGAGCCGCAGCACAGGTCCACCCACCGGTCGCCCGGTCTCAGTGCCAGGTCGGTTCCCAGCTCACGGCGGTAGCTCGCCAGGCCGCGCTCCCGGTTCATGGCGCAGTTGGCGACGACCGAGGAGCTCCACAGCGTCTCGTCGTCGAGCAGGCTCACCGCAGCACCTTCGCCAGCCGCTTCATGCCCTCCTCGATCTCCGCGGGCGTGTTGGTGGTGAACGACATCCGGAACGTCGCGTGGTCCGGTGTGGTCGCGAAGAACGGCGCACCGGGCACGAAAGCGACGTCGTGGCGCAGCGCTTCCTTCAACAGCGCGGCGCTGTCGACGTCACCTGGCAGCCTCAGCCACACGAACATGCCGCCGTCCGGGTCGCTCCACGTCGTGCCGTCGGGAACGACGGACGGCAGTGCGGCGATCATCGTGTCCCGGCGCTCGCCGTACGCAACGCACAGGCGGGCGACGTGGGCGTCGAGATCGTTGTGGGACAGGTAGGCGGCGGCAGCGGCCTGGTCCACAGTGGACGTGTGGAGGTCGGCGGCCTGCTTCACGATCGTCAAGGTGCGCAGCAGGTCGGCGGGGGCGCGCAGCCAGCCGAGGCGCATGCCGGGAGCGCCGATCTTCGAGAAGCTGCCCAGGTACACCGTCCTGTCGCTGATGGCGGCGATCGGCGCTACCGCGGAGCCCCGGTAGCGCAGCTCGCCGTACGGGTCGTCCTCGATGACCCAGAAGTCGTGTTCCGCGGCCAGGGCAGCGACTTCCGACCTGCGGGACGCGGACAGGGTGCGGCCGGTCGGGTTCGCGAAGGTCGGCACCAGGTACAGCGCCGAGGGGCGTTCGCGCTCCACGACCTCGCGCAACGAGTCGGGGACGAGGCCGTCCGCGTCACTCGCGACGGGCACGATCCGGGCTCCCGCCATCTGGAAGCACTGCAGCGCGGCCAGGTACGTCGGTTCCTCGACCGCGACGACGGCTCCCGGCTCCAGCAGGGCGGTGGTCACCAGGGTCAGCGCTTGCTGGGATCCCGTGGTGACCAGGACGTCCGAAGTCGGCAGGCCGCGGCCGGTCAGGCGGGCGGAGACCAGCGCGCGAAGTGCCGGATTTCCTTCTGTGGGGGCGTATTGCAGCACGGAGCGGTCCCGCAGCGCGAGGTCGTAGGCGGCGCGCAGGCCGTCCAGGTCGAACAGCTCGGAGGCGGGGAGTCCTCCCGCGAAGGAGATCACCTCGGGGCGCGAGGTCAGCGCGAGCAGGTCGCGCACCGGGGAGCTGGCCACGGGGAGGGTGCGGTGCATGAACTTCACGTTAACCGGGGTGCTCTCCCGGCGAACGCGGATTTTCTGTCGGTGCTCGTGGTTAGCGTGGTCACATGGACATCGAGACACGCGCTGAGCAGCCCTACGCCGCGATCAAGGCCAAGGTGACGCTGGAGACCTTCGCCAAGATCGCCGACCGCTTCCCCGAGATCATGCGGTGGCTGGGTGATCGCGAGTTACCGGTCCTCGGCGCGCCGTTCCTGCGCTACTTACGCGTGACCGGCGAGGAGTTCGAGGTGGAGGCCGGGATCCCCACCGCCGCCGAGGTGCCCGGCGACGGTGACGTGTTCACCTCGACGCTGCCCGCCGGTCAGTACCTCGTCGCGCTGCACGAGGGAAGTCTCGACGGCCTGGCCGCCACCACCGACGAGCTCCTCGCTCACGCCGTGCGGTTCGACCGCGACGGCGACAGGTGGGGCGCACGCCTCGAGACCTACTTCACCGACCCGGCGGTCGAACCCGATCAGAGCAAGTGGAGCACGGAGGTGGCGATCCGCCTAGCCGACTGAGCCCCGTCGAGGAGCCGGCGGACAGGTGACGAACTGATCGGTCCGCCGGCCCAGGCCGTGCGACGTCCTCCTCCACACCACTCGACACGTATATGCCACTGTGGCTATATTGCCGACATGGCATCTACGTTCGCCGTGCTGGCCGACCCGAGCCGCCGGGAGATCCTCGACCTGCTGCGCGACCGCGAGCAGCCGGTCGGCTACCTCGTCGACCGGCTGACGCTCGCCCAGCCGACCGTCTCGAAACACCTCAAGGTGTTGCGGGAGGCCGGCCTGGTCGAGGTGCGCACCGAGGCCCAACGGCGCTGGTACCGCGTCTCCCCCGGCCCGCTGGCCGAGATCGACGCCTGGCTCGCGCCCTACCGGCGGATGTGGGAGAAGAGCCTGGACGCACTGGAACGACGACTCGACGAGATCGAAGGGGACTGACCCGTGGACGTCGAACTGCGGATGATCGAGGGCAAGCCCGTGCTGCGCTTCGAGCGCAGGCTGCGGCACTCGCAGGAGAAGGTCTGGCGGGTCGTCACCGAGCCCGCCGAGATGAAGCACTGGTTCCCGGCCGAGGTCGAGATCGACGGCCGCACGATGCGCTTCACCTTCCCGGAGTCCGCGCCCGTCGACGCCGACGGCGGCGAGGGCGAACTGCTCGAGTCCGACCCGCCGAAGGTGTTCGCCTTCCGCTGGGCGGGCGACGTGCTGCGCTTCGAGATCCTGCCGCGCGAAGACGGCTGCCTGCTGGTCTTCACGGCGACGGTCAGCAGCGAGCTCTCGGTGGGCCGGGACGCCCCCGGCTGGATCACGTGCCTCGACGCACTGGTCGCCCACGCCGACGGCACGAAGTTCGAGCCACCCACGGAGTGGCTGTCACGCATCGAGCACTACATCAGGGAGTTCGGCCTCGACGAGGGCACCGACACCCCACAAGGCGTGCGGTTCGTGCGCGACCTGGTGTGGGCCCCGCTCGACGACGTCTGGCAACTCCTCACCGAAGGCACCGAGGACGCCGTACCCGCCCGCGCCGCACACCCCGGCATCGAACCTGGCAAGGTCACGAGGTCGGAAGCCCCGCGCCTGCTGGAGTACGAGTGGCTGGAGAACGGCGTGCCGAAGGGCGTCGTGCGCTGGGAGTTCGACCACGTGCCACTGCAAGGCACCACGGTCGTACTGACCCAGGAAAACGCACACGGCCCCGAAGCGCTCGCAGCGTGGCACGTGCACCTGGAGCTGTTCTTCGCGGCCACGCAGGGCGACATCCGCTGCCCGTGGCCGAAGGACCGGGAGGAGGAACTGGCCGAGCGCTACGCCGGAGGCTGACTCACGCGTACCGGACGCGCTCCACCAGAAAACGCCAGTCCGGCGGGCAACGACGTCCGAGCCGGCGTGCGCTCGATTCCTCGTGCTCGAGCACGGCCCGGCGCCGGGTCCGCGGATCCGGCGTCAGCTCTTCCAGGTAGTCGATGTCGGCGGGGGTCAGCTTGACCTCGGTGATCCTCGCCGGGTCGAGCTTGGCGACGGACCACCAGGACCCTGCCGCCGCGTACTCGTAGCGCAGCGCACGGAACCTCTTCTCCGCCGAGAGGAAGTCACGGACGGCGTTCGCCCTCTCTCGACTACCGAGCGAGAGCTCAGCCCGTACCTGGTGCGCCCGCGCCACCACCTCCGGGTAAGAACCGGCTTCGATGACACCGGTGACGAACGCCTTGCCGTCGTTGTACTTGCGGGCGGCATGGCACAGGCGCGCCCGCAGCACCATCAACCAGTGGTACCACTCGCCACCAGGCCTCAGCAGAGCCTCCGCGGAGTGCGCCTCCGTCATCGCCATGGTGAGGTTCGCCCGATCACCGTTCAGGTGGAAGCGCGCCAGCCACCACTCCGCGTTCAGCGAGGCGCAGAGGCCTACCTCCTCGCTAGCAGCGCCGGAGATGGCAGTGAAGCGGTCGATCGCTTGCAGCAGAAGAAGCTCGCTCTTGCGCAGGTAGAAATCACGGTCGTACGCCGCACCCTCGCCCGCCATGCGCAGGTAAACCGTTGCATGACAGAGAGTGCCTCGTGCCGCCGTGTAGAGGTCGCGATACTTCTCCGCGCACCTCGTACCTTCCTCGGCCACAGCTGCCGCCCGGACCAGCCGATGCTCGCGCAGCAGGTACCAACCCTGCCCCTCGACGAGGATCTTCGCCTCCAACGCGCCCTCCCCGCGCAAGCGCTCGGTCGAGGACAGCGTGCGCAAGCACATCTCGGACGTCCGCCGCACCAGATCCACGTCCCCGTGAGCCTTGGCGACCCCCACCACGGAGTCGAACGACCTGGCGAGCTCGATATCCCCCGAACCGAGCTCGACCAGCCGTTCGGCCAGCACCAGGGCCGCCGGCTCCGCAGGATCGCGTTCTTCCAGGTCCCGCAGCATCTCCCGCACCGTCGGCGACGCGGTCGAAGGTCCCGTGCTCATCGCCACACCGCCTTCCGCGGCCCCCGCTCCCCTGAGCGCCTCCGCAAGCTCCCCGAACCCCTCTCCCGTGTCCCGGTCGAAGGTGTGGATCACCAGCGACTGCAGCACCGCCGGCAACATGTTCTTGTCGAACCCCGGTGACACCACCGGCACCACATCGCACCCATAAGCAGAGCCGTGGTGGTAGAGCTTGTGCCGCAGGAGCCTCGCCTCGTACCGCACACCCTTGCGCTCGGTGAAGTTGTTGGTCTCCAACGCCCTCAGGTAGTCGGGCGAGACGACGACGAGCACGGTCCTGTCGCGGAAGCCCTCCTCCATCCACGACGGGATGGACAACGGTGCGGCGGCAGGGAGGTCGCCGTCCCACCACACGTCGAATCCACGCGGCCGCAACAAAGCCACCAGCGCCGAGGCGATCGGGGCGCCGTCGCTGTGGCTGTAGCTAATGAAGAGACCGTTCATCGCCACTCCCCCACATCGCGGCGATCCCCGGTAACAGCGGGGTGGAGCGTCTCGCGTTCATCACGGCCTCCTTGCCGGCACGGGTGACCTCGGGCCACCGATCTCTCTGGATCGATGAGGCGAGGCCATTTGACCCGGAAGGGTCCGCATGGCGGCAGTCAGAACCGGACGAACGTCATAAGCTGACGACGCGTTGTCTTCTCGCCTCACTTTGCGCGGTGGTGTCGGGTAAGCGGCGTTGCCTTCGGACGGGTGTCTGTTGGCGCAGACACCCGTCCAACTTCGAACAGGTCAGTCTGCTAGCTGTTTGAGCCGTTCGTCGATGACGCGCGGCGTCTCACTGGCGGGTAGAGCGAACTCCTCGAGCTGGAAGAAGTACGCGAGGTACTTCCGCACTTCCTCCGAGTTGTCCTGGACGAGCGACTCTTGGTAGAGCTCCTCGAGGAACAACGAGTAGTCCTCCTCGACCTCGTTGAACTCGAGGATGGAGAACGAGCCCCTCATGGCCGGATGCATTCCCGCCGAGAAGGGCACGATCTGGATGCTGATCTGTTCTGTCGCAGCCAGCTCCTTGATGCGGTTGAGCTGCTCCCGCATGACATCGGGACCCCCAATAGTCCGGTGGAGCGCGGACTCGTCGATGATGAAGAACATCTCCGGGCCATCCGGGCCCACCAGGGTCTGGCGGTGCATGCGGATGTCGACGCCGTTCTTCACCTCGTCCGCGGTGCCACCGCCTCCGGAGACGATCGCGGTGGCGTAGCCGACTGTCTGCAGCATGCCGGGGATGAGAAGGGTCTGCACGTACCGACAGCGGATCGCAACCGACTCAAGTTCGACGAACTGCGCAAAACCCTTGGGCAGACCGCGGTACTTCGCCATCCAGTCGGGACGCTTTGTCGCACGCGCGAGATCAACCAACTCGTTCACGCGCGTCGACTCGGTGATCCCGTAATGAAGCAGCAGCGCGCGCAGGTCAGTGACCGAGATACCGCTCTTGCCCTGCTCGATGCGGTTGATCTTGGATTTGTGCCAGTCGAGCGCTTCCGCGACGGAGTCCTGGGTGAGCTTGAGGTCCTCACGTGCCTGCCTCAGCACTCCCAGCAGCCTCCGCCGCTGCGCAGCGGCGTTCTCCTTAACTGGCAAGGTGCAGCGCCCCCTCGGTCGCAGGCAGGAAGAACCTGCCTACCACCATTCTGCCACTTAGCAAGGTGCGCGTACATAGCATGACTGTATGCAGATTGCACATCTTGAAAATGCTACTGGCCAGCCAGAGGCACGCATGCAGGCATCGACTTACATGCACGATCGTGTGAATATCCGCCGGTCAGAGCAGGTGCGTGGATGCAACGAACACAGACCAGGCATCTGCGGAGAACCGCAGAAGTGGTCCGGATGGATCTTTGCTGTCACGGACGAAGGTGGTTCGCCCGGAGCCGGAGGCGCACTCGACGCAAGAGGCACCGCTGTCACTGCTGTAGGAGCTTCGGATCCACCTGAGCTCTGCCGCCATCGTCGCTCCCATCACGGGTCCCCGACCACAACCCCACCGCCCTCGGCCCGGCCACCCGCGTGCACCCCGGGAGGCGGCGGAGGAACGCCTCCGACCCGCGAGGCCACAGCTCAGAGTAGGTCAACAAAGTCGCCAATCAACACCGCCAGAGGTTTGCCTACGCCACAAGGAAAAGTGGACACATCAAGGACATACTCGAAGCGGAACCTGTTGCTATGACGTGGAATCAGAGCGTCGCGAACCGGTCCACGCCGACACCGGTGATCAGCAACCGCTCCTTGCGGTTGCCCGTCAACCGAGCCGTCCAGTCGACGAACCCGCCGTCCCCGATCTCCACCCCGTCGCGGTACACCTTGAAGCACAGCCCCTGGTAGTACCCGGTGCTCCGCGACGGGTCGGCGGGCAGGTCGCCGCGCACGACCTCGAACCGCGGGTCGAGCACGGTCACGCGCACCTCGACGGCGCCGCACGCCTCGCGCAGGAACGCGACGTGCTCGGCGAAGTGCTGGCGCTCCAACGAAAGCGAACCGCGGTCGCGCCAAGCCGAGACCAACGCGAACAACGTGAAGTGTGCGAACCTGCCCTCGCCGCTGAAGAGCTGTGCACGCACCACGCGTTGCACGGCCGCGAGCCGCACGTCGTCGGCACCGGACTGTCGACGCACGGCGACTTCCAGGGCCAGAGCGTTGGTCGGGTCGGCGGCGACCTCGGTGCCGCGCACCGTGGACACCACGTTGTTCTGGTCCTGTTCGGCGACGGCGGCACACGTTCCGAGGGGGGCCACGGGCGACAGCCCCACCACGGTGAACGACGACGGCAACGCGGCCAGCAAGCGGTCCTCGGCGGCGCGCAGCACGGAGAACGGCACGGCGGAAGGAGCCACGAAACGGTCAGACCTGTACTGCCGCAACACGTCCGGTCCGGACAGCGTCGACGCGCGCCGTCGCGTCAAGGCAAGCAGCAGGCTGGTCAGGTCGCTGCCGGACAACGCGGCGAGCCGGTCCAGCGTCTCTTCACCGCCCAGTGATCGCAGCACGCGCGTCAACACACCCATGCGGTCCATGATCCGGGTCGCGGCGACCGGATTTCCGCGACCCGGAGCTGACCAGGGTCGGAACGTGACCGGGGAAGGCGACCTGTGGGGTCGTAAAGCCGGGCAAGGCGTGCTCGACCTCGCGTGCGGTAGCAGTTAGTTCTGCGCCGCCACAAGGAAGTGGGTGCGCGGACCACCGCACCGGAGGCCGGGTTCCACGTACGTGCGCTGGGCGAACTTCCTTGGGACGACGGCACGTTCGACGTCGTCACGGCGTTCGACGCGCTGTTCTTCGCACACGATCGGGCAGGCAGTGCGCGGACCGAGCGGGCGCAGGCGCGCGAAGACCCCTGAGCCACTCGAAAAGCTCACGATCGACATTCCCCGGATTCATTCAGACGAGGACACGATGCTGCGCAGATCCGGGCCGCCGCCGAGCCGTACAAAACCCCGGACGGGAAATACAGGTTCGCGAACAAGTACCTGATGTCGGTCTTCCGCAAATGAACGGTCAGGCCGCGTCGAGCAGGGCGTGGCCGGCGTCGGTCAGTGCGGCAACGCCTGGACCAGCGCTGATCAGGCCCGCAGTGCGCAGGCGCAGGCCCGCGAACTGGTCGGCGCAGCACAGGCCGTCGACGAGCAGGGAGCTCCCGGTGATCTCGCACCGGCCGTCGGCCACGGCTCTGAGAACGGCGCGGTCGTGATGTGTCAGTGAGGTGTTCATCTTCTTCTCCTAGCGGTGAAGCGTCTACTCACTAATACGTCGAAGAAGAAGGCTTCGGTTCGACATCGTCGCCGGAGAATTCCGCGCGGACGCCCAGAAGCCTCACCGCGCGGCCGTGTTCGAAGCGGTCGAGCACCACCAGCGCGGCCTCGGCCAGCTCCGATGCGGACGACGTCGGCGCGGGCAGCTTCATCAGGCGGACCTTCGTGAAGAACGGTGCGAACCGCACCTTCACGCCCACGCGCACGACCGGGCGTCCCTCCGCGACCACGTCAACCGCCACCTGGTGGGCCAGGGCCACGACCTCGCGGCGGATGTCGTCCAGCGACGTCAGGTCCTGCTGGAAGGTCTTCTCGTGCGACCGGGACTTCGCGACCCACGGCGTCGCGCTCACGACCGTGTCGCCCGCGCCCAGCCCCAGCGAGCGGAAGTACGGGCCCATCCGCGGACCGAACCGGGCGGCCAGGTCGGCCTCGGAGGCGCGGGCCAGGTCCGTCACGGTCGTCAGGCCCATCTCGGCCAGCTTGCGCTCGGTCTTCGCGCCGACGCCCCACAGCGCGGACGTCGGCCGGTGGCCCATCACCTCGACCCAGTTGTCCCTGGTCAGCTCGAACACGCCGGCGGGCTTGCCGAACTCCGTGGCGATCTTGGCGCGCAGCTTGTTGTCGCCGATGCCCACGGAGCAGTGCAGGCCGGTCGACGACAGCACCGCCGCCTGCAGCGACCTGGCCAGCGCGAGCGGGTCGTCGACGGACGCGCCGACGAACGCCTCGTCCCAGCCCATCACCTCGACGACCACCGGGAACGAGCGCAGCACGGCCATCACGTCCGCCGACGCCGCCTCGTACAGCGCGTGGTCCACGGGCAGGAAGACGGCGTCGGGGAGTTTCTTGAACGCCGTGCGCAACGGCATGCCGGAGCGGACGCCGAACTCGCGCGCCTCGTAGGACGCGGTGGCCACGACCGCGCGCTCGGCCGGGTCGCCGTTGCCGCCCACCACCACGGGCCGGCCTCGCAACGACGGGTCGCGCAGCACCTCGACCGCCGCGATGAACTGGTCGAGGTCCACGTGCAGGACCCGGTCCGCCATGCCGGCCAGAGTAGATACTGGGGGTATGAAACGCAGCGCCGGAATCCTGCTCTTCAGACGAACCGCCCAGCTCGAGGTGCTGCTGGGGCACATGGGCGGCCCGTTCTGGGCTCGCAAGGACGCGGGCGCGTGGTCCGTGCCGAAGGGCGAGTACACCGAGGACGAGACCCCGGAGGCGGCCGCGCGGCGCGAGTTCGCCGAGGAGCTCGGGCTGCCGGTGCCGGAGGGCGAGCTCCTCCCGCTGGGCGAGGCCAAGGGCTCCGGCAAGGTCATCACGGTCTGGGCGCTCGAAGGCGACCTCGACCCGGAGAGCGTCACGCCCGGCACGTTCGAGATGGAGTGGCCGCCCAAGTCGGGGCAGAAGAAGACGTTCCCCGAGGTCGACCGCGTGCAGTGGTTCTCGGTGGAGGAGGCGAGCGCGAAGATCGTCTCCGCGCAACGCCCCTTCCTCGAACGACTCACGGCCAGATAGCGGCGACCCACTCCGGGTGGTCGATGAACGGGTTCCGGTTGTGCTGGAAGCTGTCGAAGATCACCTGGTTGCGGCGCTTCTCGAACGCGTCCGGCGGGTCCTGCTGGCTCCACTGCTTCAGCACCGAGAGCTTGCCCATGTACGGCGCCGTGCCGTTGGACACCGAGTTGTTGACCTCGAGGTTCACGTAGCCGTCGTTGCCCTCGTAGCGCACGGCCATGTAGAAGAGCATGCGCGCGACGTCGCCCTTCACGGCGTCGCGGGGCTCGAACGAGTCGCCGTCGGCGTAGCTGCCCGGTGCCTCGGCGACCGCGGAGCCGCCGTTGTCGAAGTCCAGGTTGCCGCGGGCCGAGTTCACCGAGACGTCCTCGGGCCGCAGGTGGTGGACGTCGGTGCCCGGACCGGTGGCGGTGCCGAAGTCACCGTGCGACTTCGCCCAGACGTGCTCGCGGTTCCAGTCGTCGACCCCGCCGCCGTTCGCCGACTTGGCCTGCGAGCGGCCGCTGTACAGCAGGATCACGTTGTTCGAGTTGGCCGGGTCCTGGTCGGTGGACTTCAGCGCGTCCCAGACCTGGTCGTAGCTCAGCTTGGTCTGGTTCTTGATGATGCCGTTCAACGCCGACTTCAACGCCGTACCGGTCTTGCCGCACGCCGCCGTGTAGTAGCTCTCGCACGACGACGGTGGTGGCGTTGTCGTTGTTGTGGTGGTCGTCGTGGACGTCGGCGGAGTCGTGCCGGCGAACGCGAACGCCGTGGACGAGGTCAGACCGGCGTGCGAGAAGTACGCGCCCAACGTGCCCGTCACGTCGATCTGCTTGCCGAGCAGCGACGGGTTCGACTTCATCCCCCACTGCGCGCGGAACGCGGACGGGATCTGCACGTAGACCATGCTCGACGTGCTGGTGGTGGACGCCGAGTCGGCGAGCGCCAGCGCGTAGTCGTTCGGGTAGTTCGACCAGATGACCGTCGTCGTGGCCGTGGGCTGCCCGACGACGTACCCGCGGACCGTCGCCGACGCCCCGTTCTGCTGGTTGATCGCCTGCGCGACCGTGAGCGGAGCAGCGGCCACGGCGCTGGTCGACCCGTACAGGCCGACCGCCGCCAACAGGCCGACGACTAACGCAAGTGGACTCCACCGTGCCATGAGCACTCCCCGATCGTGTGGATGTTTCCCACACGATCAGGGGACACGGTCAACGAACGGTTAACGCGCGGTCACGGCAACAGGACGACCAGAGGTCGGTCAACGTCAAGTCGCCGCCGGCGCCGAAGTCACGACTTCCGCAGGTAGAGATCGCGAAGCAGGGAGATCTCGGCACCGTGGTGGATCACCTCGCGGTTGATGTGCAGCACGAGAGTCGCCATCGGTTCCGGCGCGAACGGTCCCTCCGCCGGACCGACGGGAACCGAGAGGTCCGCCTTGCGCGCGCCGGCCATCCACGTCTCGTAGGCGTCGTCGAGCTGCTTCAACGCCTCGTCGGCGCCGGCCGCGAACTGCCAGGTCGCGTAGTCGGCCGGCGGACCGCCGAAGTGCGACGCCGACCGCATCGCGAACACGCCCACCGTCACGTGCGCCAGCCGCCACGCGATCGTGGTCACCGGCGCGGGGTCGGGCGGCGGGTACTCCCAGTCGATCCCGCCGGGCGGCCGGACCGTCCACGTGTCGGCCACCGGCTCCCAGAGGTACTCCTCGTCGGTCAGCCCTTCGAGACGCGGCCGCAACTGCACGTTCCAGTGCCATTCCAGCTGGTCCGTCAACTGCTTGTTCCAGTCCATGCCGACGACCGTAGGACCGCACGCGGACATCCACTGTCCTGAGATGTCCTGGAGATGTCCGGCAGACCGGCGACCGAACAGGTGATGACCCTACGGCTGATCCTTTCGCAATCCGCGGGTGCTCCAGCACGATGAGGCCATGGCCTACGACGTCGCAGCTGTCCGCGCCCACTTCCCCGCGTTGCGCGAGGGCGCCGCGCACTTCGACGGACCGGGCGGGGCGCAGGTCCCGGACGTCGTCGGCGAGGCGGTCAGGGACGCGCTGACCTCGGCGGTCGCCAACCGCGGCTCCGTCACGGCCGCCGAACGCCGGGCCGAGGAGATCGTGCGGAAGGCCCGCTCCACGATGGCGGAGTTCCTCAACGCGGGCAGCATCGTGTTCGGGCGCAGCATGACCCAGCTGACCTACGACTTCGCCCGCACGCTCGCGAAGAACTGGCGGCCGGGCGACGAGATCATCGTGACCAGGATCGACCACGACGCGAACATTCGGCCGTGGGTGCAGGCGGCGGAGGCGGCCAGGGCCACCGTGCGGTGGGCGCCGTTCGACCGCACGACCGGTGAGCTGCCCGTCGAGGCCGTCACGAAGCTGCTGTCCGACCGCACGCGCGTCGTCGCGATCACGGCCGCGTCCAACCTCCTCGGCACCCGGCCGAACGTCGCGGAGATCGCACGGGCGGCGCACGAGATGGCGGCCTTCGTCTACGTCGACGGCGTGCACTACACCCCGCACATCCCGGTCGACGTCGAGGCGTTGGACGCCGACTTCTTCGTGTGCTCGCCGTACAAGTTCCTCGGCCCCCACCTCGGCGTGCTGGCGGCGGCACCGGAGCTGCTGGAGACGTTGCGGCCGGACAAGCTGCTGCCCTCGACCAACGCCGTGCCGGAACGGTTCGAGCTGGGCACGCTGCCCTACGAGCTGCTGGCCGGGACGACCGCGGCCGTCGAGTTCATGCGCGGTCTCGACGGTCTGGAGGACCACGAGCTGGGACTGCGCGAGAAGCTGGAGACCGGCCTGCTGGAGCTCGGCGCGCGCATCTACAGCAAGGCGTCGTCGCGCACGCCGACCGTGCTGTTCTCGGTCGACGGGCTGGAGCCGGCCGAGGTGTACCGCCGGCTCGGCGCCGAGGGCGTCAACGCGCCGGCGGGCCACTTCTACGCGCTCGAGTGCTCGCGCTGGCTCGGGCTCGGCGACAAGGGCGCGGTGCGGGCGGGCATCGGGCCGTACACCGACGAGTCCGATGTGGACCGTCTGCTCCAAGCCGTGGCCCGCCTGAAATAGCGTCAGACGAACAGCACGAGCGCCGCGTAGGCGAGCCCGACGAACACGCTGACGTTGAGCCGGCGGGTCACCCGCTCGCCGTGGTGCTCCGCGACCAACGAGCGGGCGCGCGCCCACATCAGCTTCTCGCCCGCCTGCCTGTCCGGCAGCTGCGGTGTCGTGAGCACGTCGCCGTGCGGGCCGAACGCGAGCATGAGCTGCGGCCCTGACCGGCGCACGCCGTGCAGCTGCGCCCACGGCACGCGGTAGGTCCAGATGCCGGTGTAGAGCACGACCGAGCCGTGGTCGAGGCGCAGCATCGGCTGGAACCGCGTCACCGCCGACAGCACGCACTGCACGCCGATCAACGCCAGCACGATGAGGTCCGGGTAGTACTTCAGCGCGACCAGCGCACCGGCGGCGGCGAGCAGCAGCACCGCTCCCTCGGTCCGGCGGCGGTCGCCCGGCCACACGGCGTGCGGCAGGTCGACCGGGGTGCCCGCGGTGACCGGTTCCCCCGGCAGGTGTGCACTGTGGACGGTGTGGCGCGGCCGGACGCGGCTGAGCGTGCTCGTCGCCACCACCTCGCCGTCGAGCAGCAACGCGACCTGGCCGCCGTGGTGCCACTCGCCCGCCACGAGGACCTCGGCGGGGTCGAGCTGCACCGGCGGGTCCTCCTCGCCGCGCCAGACCCGGCCGAACTGCTCGGTGTCGTGGTAGAGCGGCTCCTCCAGGCCGAGGTCGGCGAGGGTGGTGACGGTGGCGACGTCGGCCTTGTCGTGCCGCAACAGGACCCGGCGCGGTCCGATGGGGACCGCCTGCACCCGGACGGCCTTGACCGGTCCGCTCCACAGCGAACGGCGGCGGCGTTCCCGGGCGGCCAGCATGATGGCGAAGAACACCGCGGCGCCACCGAGCGTGAGCCACCACGTGACGTCCTCGGGCTCGTTCTCCATCCGCACCCACGTGCCGTCCGCCAGCACCGGCACCGAGTCGCCGACCTGGTAGCTCTCCGGCGCGAGCGGCTCGAACCCGGCGCGCTGCTCGTCCGGCAGCTGCACCCACACCTCGTAGGTGTCCTTGACCTCGACGACCTCGGCCTCGACCCGGCTGGCCTTCGCGACGTGCCGCTCGATCTCGCTGTTGGTGATGTCGTACTGCACGAACGTCAGGAACCCGAACACGACGAGCAGCACGGCGACGATCCGGAGAACTCCGCGCTGCGGCGGCATGTCCGGCAGGGAGACGACCGTCGACCCCGCCGCCTCGTGCTGGTCCGCCCGCGACCTCGCGGTCCACGCCGCCACCACGGCACACGCGGCGGCGTGCAGTCCGAACGCGACATTCGACGCCGCGCTGCCGTCGAGGACGATGTCCAGCGCACCGAACACCACACCCATCGCGCAGCCCGTGAGCACCCGGCCGAACAGCAGCAGCAACGGCGTGGCCAGCAGCGGGACCACCGCGAGCGAGAACAACGGGTCCGGCACGCACGGCTGGGCGGCCGTGCACGGAGCGTCGTTCGCGCTCGCCGCGAAGTAGAAGGCGACGGCCCACCCTCCGACGAGCCCGACCCTGGTCACCCACCACGGAACCGCGGCCGCTTGCCAGCGCTGGAGGTCCACGGTCCGATCATGACACGTCCATTGCTCCGAACGGCGCGCTTCACCCCTATCGAAACGGGTATCCGCACCTCACCCAATACGGAGGTGGAGACACAATGCTCGCCATCATCGCCGCGATCGCGTTCGGTTTAGCCCTGATCCTGGACCTCGCGAAGGCCGGGCTCGGCGACGTCATCACGGGCAACACGCTGCTCCTGCTCGGCCTGCTCCTCCTCGCGCTGCACCTCGCCGGGGTCGGCACCGGCACACGGTCGTTCAGCTGGCGTCGCCGTGCCCGCAGGTAAACCGGCTGTCGACGAGGTCGAGAGCCCCACCAAGCTGCCCAAGAGCGCTTGGTGGGGCGTGCTCAAACGAACCGTCAAAGAGTTCAACGACGACAACCTGACGGACTGGGCCGCCGCGCTGACTTACTACGCGGTGCTCTCGCTGTTCCCCGGCATCATCGTGCTCACGTCCGTGCTCGCCCTGCTCGGCGACACGACGACTCAGGAGCTCATCAAGTACGTCGACGAGGTCGCCCCCGGCGAGGCCGGCCAGCTGGTGAAGTCGTCGATCGAGGAACTGCAGAAGAGCCAGAACGCGGCCGGCCTGCTCGGCATCATCGGTCTGCTGACGGCCCTCTGGACGGCATCGGGCTACCTCGGCGCGTTCATGCGCGCGTGCAACGTCGTCTACGACGTCGAGGAGGGCCGCCCGTTCTGGAAGACCGTGCCCCTGCGCCTCGGGCTGACGCTCGGCTCGGTCGTGCTCGTGTCGCTCACCCTCGGCGCGCTCGTGCTGACCGGCGGTGTGGCGGACACCGTGGGCAACGCCATCGGGCTCGGCGACACCGTCGTCACCGTCTGGGACGTCGTGAAGTGGCCGGTCATCCTGCTGCTCGTGAGCCTCGCGCTCGCGGTCCTCTACTGGGCCGCGCCGAACGTGCGGCAGCCGGGCTTCCGCTGGGTCACGCCGGGCAGCCTGCTCGCGATCGTGCTGTGGGCGCTCGCGACCGTCGGCTTCGCGGTCTACGTGGCGAACTTCGCGTCGTACAACAAGACCTACGGCTCGCTGGGTGGCGTGATCGTCTTCCTGGTGTGGCTGTGGATCTCGAACATCGCGGTGCTGCTGGGCGCCGAGTTCGACGCGGAGCTGGAACGCGGCCGCCGGCTCGCGGAGGGCGAGGAGGACGCCTCACCCCAGCCGCGTGATCTCCCCGGGTAGCTCGGCCTCGACCGCTGTCCACACCCCGTCGGGGCCCGCCTCGACGCGCTCGCTCGTGTCGCCGGGGACCAGCACCCACAGCTGGTCCTTCTTCTCCAGCCACACCACCCCGATGCCGTCGGCGCGCGAGCTCGTGGCGTACTCGTAGGACTTGCGGAACACGTCACCGCCGTTGCGGTCGGTCACCCGGACCTCGCTCGCGCTCTCGGCGTGCGCGACGAACTTCCCGCTGGGCGAGTTCTTCGGCGCGCCGGGGCGGACGAACCGGTCGCCGGAGTCGTCGCCGCAGCCCCCGAGGAGCAGCACCAGGGCGGCCAGGACCGCCAGTGCCCTCATGACGGACCGCTGCGGAAATTGCCGTGCCTCATACCGCCCAAGGTAGCTAGCGTGATCGTCCGTGTGGGACGTTCTCGAAAGCTTTTACGACTCCGTGCCCCGACCGGGATCTCGCGTCGAGGACCACGGCGAGCTCGTGCTGTTCCTCCAGGCCGGCGACGGCTACCCGTTCTACGCGCGGCCCCGGTTCCCCGGTGGGGCCCCGGCGCTCGCCGACGTGCTGGCGGTGCGCGAACGGCAGCGCGAGCTGGGCGTGCCCGAGGCGTTCGAGTGGGTGCACGAGACGACCCCCGGCCTTCTCGCCGTGGCCGTCGAGGCAGGCTTGGAGGTGCTCCCAGCGCCGTTGATGGTGCTCGACCCCGAGAAGCTGCCGGAACCGCACCCGCACGTCCGCGTGCTCGACACCCGGCCGGCCGAGGTGCCGGTCGTGGCGGAGCTCGCGTTCTCGTCCCCCGGCACGGAGAAGGGCGAGGCGGGCATCGCGGAACGGGACGCGGCGCTCGCGGAGGCGACCCCGACGAGCACCCGGCACCGGCACGCGGTGGCCGACCTGCCGGGTGAGGGCGTGCTGGCGGTCGGCACCGCGCAACGGGCCGGTGACGTCGTCGAGATCGTGGGCATCGGCACTCTGCCGGCGGCCCGCCGGCGTGGACTCGGCGCCGCGGTCACGGCCGGGCTCGCGCGCGACGCCCTGGACAGGGGCGCGGAGCTGGTCTTCCTGTCGGCGGGCAGCCTGGACGTCGCACGGGTGTACGAACGCGTCGGGTTCCGCCGTGTCGGAACGGCCTGCATCGCCGCACCGCCCGCCTGAACCGGACGAAATGCCTCGCGGAGCTCCCGCACCGACTATCCTGCGGCCGTGATCAAGGACTTCGGGGCCGGGTTCGGACTGCTGCTGCGCGGGTTCAGGCTGGTGTTCAGCTCACCCAAGCGCGTGCTCGTCGGGGCGTTGCCCGCGGTGATCACGGTCGTGCTGATGATCGTCGGCTGGACGCTGCTGGCCACCAACATCGACTCGATCGCCGACTGGCTGACCGGCTTCGCCGACTCGTGGAGCGACACCGCGAAGAACGTCGTCCAGGTCGCCGTCGGGATCTCGGTGATCGCGGCGGTGCTCGGGCTGAGCGTGCTGCTGTTCACCGCGATCACGCTGATGATCGGCGGCCCGTTCTACGAGTACATCGCCGAGGAGGTCGAGGACGAGCTCGGCGGCGTGCCCGGGACCGAGCAGGTCGGCTTCTGGCGCGGGTTCGTCGTGGGCCTGCGCAGCACGATCCTGCTGGTCGGCGTGTCCGTGCTGTTCGCGATCCCGTTGTTCCTCTGCGGTTTCATCCCCGTCGTCGGGCAGACCGTCGTGCCCGTGCTGGGTGTCTGCATCAACGCCTACCTGCTCGGCATAGAGCTGACCGGCATCCCGTTCACCCGCCGCGGCCGGACGTTCAAGCAGCGCAGGCAGATCCTCGCCACGCGCCGGTCGATGGTGCTCGGGTTCGCCGTGCCGACCTACCTGCTGTGCCTGATCCCGCTGGCCGCGTTGGTCGTGATCCCGGCGGCGATGGCAGGCGGCACGGTGCTGGCGCACCGCCTGCTCACCGGGGACCGCGCCACTACTGCGTGAACGGCAGCCAGGCCTGCTGAGCCAACCCGTTGCGCGCGTTGATCTGCACGCCTCCCATCGAGATCGACCACAGCTGGTCGCCGATCACGATGGTGCGTCGCTGGCCTGCGCCGTAGTTCTGGCTCTCCGGCTCGACGATCTTCCCCGCGTCGCGCAGCTGGTCGCCCTCGACCTTCAGCACCAGTGACGACACCTCGTAGTTCGTCCGGTAGTTCTGCACCGGGACGACCAGGGTGCCGTCCTGGGGCCAGAACAGGAACGCGTGCGGGTCGACCTGGGCCTCGGAGGCCGAGTTCGGCAGGTGGTGCTGCGCGAGCCGGCGCGGTGCCGCGGGGTTGCTCACGTCGAACAGCGACACCTGCGTTCCCGTGGTGCGGCCCTGGTCCGTCGCCTCCTGGCCGACGCCGATCAGCCTGCCGTCGCCCGCGGGGTGCAGGTAGGCGGAGAAGCCGGTGATCTTCAGCTCGCCGGTGACCCTGGGCTGTTCGGGAACGCTGAGGTCCAGCGTGTAGAGCGGGTCGGTCTGGCGGAACGTGACGACGTAGCCCGTGCGGCCGATGAAGCGGACGCTGTAGATCTTCTCGCCCTTGCCCAGGCCACCGACCTGACCGACCTTCGCGAGCGCGTTCCCCTGTCGCCGCAACGTCGTGACGAAGCTTTCGGACGGCTGCGGATCGCGGGGCGCGATCTCCGGCGGCACGCGCCAGCAGCACTGTCCCGCGTTGCCGGTGGTCGTTGCCACGCGGAGGACCCCCTCGTGCTCCGACAACGAGTACTGGTTCAGCAGCGTGCCGCCGACCTCACCGGACGCGACGTGCTTCGGCGGTCCCGCCTGGCTGATGTCGAACTGGTGGATCGCCGTCGTGGCCGGGCGCTGCACCGGGGGCTTCCCCGGGAGCTCCGGCAGCAGGCGGTGGTCGTCGGCGACGTAGAGGGTGCGGTCGGTGCCGTAGACCGTGTCGCCGTCGGCCACGATCGAGACGGGCTTGCCGGTGCCGAGCTGGCCGGAGAGCTCGAACGAGAGCACGGTCAGCATCGACGTCCCGCTCGGCGCGGACGGGCGGCTGACGTTCGCGCAGTCGACCAGGGTGCCGGTCGACTTCGCGCCCCGCTCGTCCAGCTCGTAGCGCGGCAGCCACGACGAGATGGGCTCGTTCTGCAGGATCTCCCTGTTGCGGCGCAACGATCCCGCGTCGTTCGTCGTCTCGTCCGGGTACACCCACGGGATGCGCGGCTGCGAGCGGACGACGACGCGGGCGGTGCCGCCGATCTGCCGGGCGTCGAGGTAGGAGCCGTCGACCTTGAGGCTGCTGATCTCCTTGAGCCCCCGGAGATCCACGAGGACGAGCTCGGTGCCGGACTCGGGCGCGAACGACGGCCGGCCGGGGCGCGTCGGCTTCGTGATCGGCACCGGGTTGTCGGTGACCACCAGCGCGCGGTCGCCGGAGACCAGCAGCTGCGTCGCCCGCCGCTCGCCGAGGTCGACGGTGCCGGAGATGGTCTTCGACGCCACGTCGACCACGCGCAGCTTGCCGTCGGCGATCGAGAAGACGCGTTTCCCGTCCGTCTTCACGATGTCCGGCTCGTCGACGCCCTGCTCGTGGACGTTGGTCGTCGAGTGGTCCTGCTGCGGCTGGGGCGGGGTGGCGGGCATCGCGTCGGGCACGCTCTTCTGCGCGACCCCCGCGCTGGTGTCCGATGCCGAGCTCTCCATCGTCATGAACCGGCCGCTCGCGAGGCCGTACGGGCCGACGTACGGGGCCATGGCGCGGCGCAGTTCGGTGACCGCGTTGTCGCACGAGTCGAACGCGACGAGGCGTACCGGTCCGTAGTCGGCGACCGGTGGTGGAGCGAGGGTCTCGTCCCTCACCGCGGAGCTCACGCACACTCCGGCGACGGCCAGCACGGCGGCGCCGGCCCACAGCTTCTTGCCGTTCATGGTGTGAGGACGGAAGCGGAGCCGGGAAGGGTTGCCCGCCTTCCCGGCTTTCGCCCTTACAGCTGAGCCTGGATCTGCGCCGCGTAGGTGGCGACGCGGGTGTAGACGCCGGGGTACCCGGCCGCCGCGCAGCCCTCGCCCCACGACGTGATGCCGATCAGCTTGCCGCCGGCCACGAGCGGGCCGCCGGAGTCGCCCTGGCAGGTGTCGGTGCCGCCCTGCGCGTAGCCGGCGCACACCATGTGGGTCGCGTTGAAGTCGCTGCCGTACGAGCTGGAGCAGGACGAGCTGCTCGTCAGCGGCACGGTGGCGGTGAGCAGGTAGCGCGAGGCCGAACCACCGGACGACGTCGTCCCCCAGCCGAGGATCCGCGAGCTGGTGCCGGCGGCGTAGAGGCCGCTGTCCGACGACGTGGCGAACGGCAGCGGGGTCTGCGAGAGGTTGCGGTCGAGGGTGAGCACGGAGACGTCGTAGCCCCGCGTCACGTCGCGGTAGCTCGGGTGGATCCAGATCTTGGTGACCCTGGCGGTGACGCCCGCGGTGGAGTTCTTGTCGTCACGACCGGCCACGACGCGGACCGCCGACGCCGAGTCGCCCACGGTGCAGTGCGCCGCCGTGACGACCTTGTTGGGAGCGACGAGAGTGCCGCCGCAGTACTGGAAACCGCTGCTGGTGGCGAGGTAGACGACCCAGGGGTAGGTGGACGTGCTCGCGCGCGTGCCACCGACGATCTGGGTGCCGAACTCGCCGTCGGCGGTGGGGACCGGAGCTGCTTCGGCCACGCTGACGCAGGCCATGGACAGCGTCGCCGCCGCCAGTGCCGCACCGAGCAGGGACCGGAGGCGGTGCAGGGTTGCCGCCATGATCGTCTCCTTCTTCTGTTGTGACCCGCCGGTGCAGGGCCGGTGGGTGCTTAAAAGGAAGACACGAGCGCGCGGGCACCGGGTAGGGCTGGTCCGCGTAGGCCATTCGGCCGTCCTCACACGCGCGTGATTGGATCGACCGCGAACAACCCCGTTCCGAGAGGAAGTCTGTGATGGCCCCCACGAAGCCTGAGGTCGACCCGCACGACGGCCCGGCGCCCGCCGACCTGCTCATCGAGGACATCACCGTCGGCGACGGTCCGGAGGCCACGGCAGGGCAGTTCGTGTCCGTGCACTACGTCGGCGTCTCGCACTCGACCGGCGAGCAGTTCGACGCGTCCTGGGACCGCGGCGAGGCGTTCCAGTTCCCGCTCGGCGGCGGCCGCGTCATCCAGGGCTGGGACCAGGGCGTCCAGGGCATGAAGGTCGGTGGCCGCCGGAAGCTGGTCATCCCGCCGCACCTGGGCTACGGCGCGCGCGGCGCCGGTGGCGTGATCAAGCCGAACGAGACGCTGATCTTCGTCGTAGACCTGCTCGGCGTGAACTGACTCCAGCTTGACTCCGCGGCGTCCCACTGGTTCGTTCGGTGGGACGCCGTTGGTCTGCACGGCCTATTTGCCGCCGGGGTGGAACGGGATCCCGTCCGGCTGCGTCATCCTTTGAGTCCGCCGCAAGCTGGGGAGGAAAGACCGGTGCCCGAGGACATCGCCGGGTCCGAGCAGATGCTCGCGAACTGGAACCAGAACATCCAGGAACGTGCCGCCCGCTACCAGGAGATGGCGACGCGGGTCCAGGGGATGACGATCTCCGAGCGGTCCTCGGACGGTTCCGTCGAGCTCACCGTCGGGTCCAACGGGATCCTGCAGAACCTCGTGATCAACGAGTCGGCCGCCGGCAAGCGCATGTCCGAGGTCAGCGGCGAGATCATGAGGCTGCTGCAGCGCGCGCAGTCCCGGATTCCCGAGCTGCTGCAGGAGGCCATGGCCGAGACCATCGGCACGCAGGACGAGACCGCCAACGTCCTGTTCAACGAGGCCAGGAAGAACTTCCCGGCGCCTCCCGCCGAGGAGCCGACGCGGACGCCGTACGACCGCAACGAGATCAACTTCCGGGTGGAGGACGACGCACCGCCGCCCGCCCGCCCGACGCCACCGCCTCCCCCGCGCCGCAGGCCGCCGTCCGACGACGACGACTTCGGCGGGGAGTCCGTGCTCACCTGATCGTCCTGTCCGCTGATCGTCCTGTTCCACTGCCCGAACTTGAGGGGGTTCGATGACTTCCGGTGGTTTCGAAGTCACCTCGGACGTGCTGGAAGCGCACGCCAAGGCTCTGGAAGGCCTGCACGGGCGGTTGCAGGGAGCAGTGGACGCGGCGAACACCGTGTCGATGCCGACCGACGCGTACGGGATCATCTGCCAGCCGTTCCGGATGCTGCTCGACCCCGTCGAGCAGTGGGGCATGAACGCGCTCAAGGGCGTGGCCGACGCGATGGACGCGACCTCGAAGAAGGTCACCGAGACCGCCAAGCACTACCAGGCGGTCGAGGACCAGATCGCCAACGCTCTGAAGGGCTTCTGATGTCCACACCGAACCCGTTGGTGGCTCAGGCGCCCGCGGAGCCGTCCGGCTTCTTCAACGCCGGCACCGGTGACAACGGCTGGGCGACCGGTTTCTCCATCGCCGACTCCGCGGTGGACGCGTACAAGGGCATCTCCGAGGGCAGCTGGATCGAGGGCGGCCTCGGCGTCGTGGGTCTCGTCGCCGACGCGGCGTCGATGGCGATCGACCCGTTCGGCACGCTGCTGTCGTCCGCGGCGTCGTTCCTGATGGAGCACATGCAGCCGTTGAAGGAGGCGCTGGACTGGCTGGCGGGCGACCCGCCGGTGATCCAGTCGTACTCCACGACGTGGGGCAACGTCTCCGCGGAGCTGGGCAAGATCGCCGGCGACTACAAGGCGGCGGTCGACGCCACCGCGTCGTGGACCGGTGCCGCCGGTGACGCCTACCGCAAGTCGGCGGGCGAGCAGCTGGACGCGTTGTCCGGCGCGGCCTCCACCGCGGGTTCGGTCGGCACCGTGGTCGGCGTGATGGGCATGGTCGTCGGGTTCGTGCGCGAGATGGTGCGCGACCTGA
Source organism: Lentzea sp. NPDC059081 (assembly GCF_042738015.1). Lineage (NCBI taxonomy): Bacteria > Bacillati > Actinomycetota > Actinomycetes > Pseudonocardiales > Pseudonocardiaceae > Lentzea > Lentzea sp. NPDC059081. The sequence goes on along the minus strand of NZ_JBHYGW010000021.1, from coordinate 50,083 downwards.
TCGCCGACCTGGTCGCGAAGCTGATCACGTGGGTGCTGGAGGCCGTGTTCACGCTCGGCTTCGGCACGCCGGTGATCGTGGCGCAGGCCGTGACCGCGATCTCGAAGTGGGCCACCCGCATCGGTGAGCTGATCCAGAAGCTCATCAAGACCATCAAGAAGGTCTCGCCGCTGCTGGGCCGTCTCGTCGAGATCTTCACCAAGATCATGAAGGTGATCGGCAAGCTGGTCGGCAAGGTGACCGGCCTCGACGTGATCTCCACGAAGTCCATCAAGCCGGGCGGGTTCTTCCACCGCCCCGACGCCGCGGACCTCACGCCGTCCGGCAGCCACGGCGCGCCGTCGTCCACGCGGTCGCCGGACAGCTCGCCGTCGTCACCGTCCTCTCCGGACAGTTCGCCGTCGTCACCGTCGTCGCCTTCGTCCACTCCGGACAGTTCGCCTTCTTCGCCGTCCTCGTCGTCGCCTTCCACTTCGTCGACGCCGGACGCACCTTCCCGCGTGCCGGACTCGTCGGCGCCTTCATCGGCACCGTCGCCGTCGCCGTCGCGCGCGCCCGACAGCCCGTCAACACCGGACTCGCCGACGCCGTCGCGGGCCCCGGACAGCTCGTCCCCGGACGTGCCGTCGCGGGCCCCCGACTCCTCCTCGGCGCCCTCGGTCGCCCGCACGCCGGACAGCTCCCCGTCGTCCCCGTCCGGCGCCCCGCACAGCGCGTCGTCGCCGTCAGCCCCTTCGGCGCCCGACGCGCCGGCCCCGCGCAACACGGGTCAGACGGTCCAGTCGTCGGTCGCACCTCCGGAGGCCCCCGCGCGTCCGGACGTCCCGCACGCCCCGTCACGCACCCCCGACAGCTCGCCGTCGACCGCGCCGTCCCAGGCGGCGCCGATGGGCGGCGGCGCTCCGAACGCCGGCGGCAACGCCCCGTCGTCTCCGGCGGCCGGCCGTCCATCCACCGGCGGCCAGGGCTGGACCGGCACGCCGGGCAGCCGTGGTGACCTGGGGTCGAGCGCTCCCGCGCCGCGGTCCCCCGACCTGTCGACGTCGGCCTCCCGCGCCGACGCCCCGTCCCGCCCGAGCTCGATGCCGTCCGCACCGTCGGCCCCGCCGGCGCCGTCCGGCGGGATGCCCTCGGGCGGCATGCCGCACAGCCCGTCCGGCGGTGCCCCATCCGGTGGCGTTCCGCACGGCCCGTCCGGCGGCGCCCCGTCCGGTGGCGTCCCGCACAGCCCGTCGGCGAACGCTCCGCACAGCCCGTCGGCCACGAGCCCGTCGGCGAGCGCCCCGCACACCACCAGCCCGTCGTCCCCGAACGCGGGCCGTCCCGAAGCGACTCCCCCGAGCCGCGCCACCACGCCGTCGGCCGCGACTCCGCACGCACCGTCGGCGCCGAACGCTCCGTCGTCCCCGAACATGCCTCCCGCCGGGCCGTCGCACGCCCCGTCGGCAGGCGGGCCGAACGCACCGCGCGGCGACGCCCCGATGCGCCCGCAGTCGGCCGCACCGACGGCCCCGAACGCACCGCACAGCCCCACCACCCCGTCCGCGCGCCCGGACGCCCCGCAAGGCCGTCCCAACGGTCCCTTCGGCGGCCCCACCACGCCCCACGGCGGTCCCTCCGGCCGTCCGGACGCACCGCACGGCGGCCCGAACGCCCCGTCCCGTCCCGACGCGCCGTCGTCGCGCCCGAACGGTCCGCAGGGCGGCCCCGGCACGCCCCACGGCGGACGCCCCGACGGCCCCTTCGGCGGTCCCAACGGACCGTCCCGTCCGGACGCGCCCCACGGCGGCCCCGGCTCGCCGTCGCGTCCCGACGCTCCCCACCGCCCCGACGGCAGCGGTCCCGGCAACCGCCCGGACAGCACCCGACCCGACGGCGCACGCCCCGACGGCTCGCGCCCGCAGACCCCGGACGGCGCCCGCCCGCGCGGCACCGACACGTCCCAGGCCCCGCACCGCGCTCCGGACGCCACCCGTCCCGAGTCCGCGATCCCGCACCAGCCCAGTGCTCCCCACAACCCGAACGGTCCCGGCACGCCCCACAGCCCGGACGCCCCGCACAGCCCCGACGCTCCCCACCACGGCCCGGACGCCGACCGTCCGCACGACACCGACCGCCCCCACGACCCGGACCGCCCGCACGACGGCGACCCGGACGCGCCGAACACCCACGACGCGCCGCCCGCCGACCGTCCGAGCCCCGAGGACGCGCACGCCAGGCACGCCGAGCCCACCCCCGCCGGGATCTCCCACCACGGCGGCGACGGCGACATGGGCGACCTGCCCCACCGCGTGCCGAACGACCCGCGCTTCTTCACGGCGGACGTCCACATCACGCCCGACGGCCACGCGCGCATCGGTGGTCACGACTACACGCCCGCCGAGTACGCCGACATGCTGCGGCGCGGCGGCTACGACGGCAGCCGTCCCGTTCGCCTGATCGGGTGCGACGCCGGCAGCAACGACTTCGCCCAGCAGTTGTCGCGGCACCTCGACGCCCCCGTCGTGGCGCCGACCAGGCCCGCCTGGACCGACAGCCACGGCCGTGTCTTCTCGAGCGACGCCGAGATCCGTCCCGATGGCACCCGCGAACCGCGGATCCCCCCGAACGGCGAGTGGGAGACCCACCACCCGGACGGCTCCCGCACCAGGGCGAGCGACGACGGCTTCGCGCCCGGCTCGCACGAGCACGACTCGGACCTCGACCCGACCGACGCCCGTGACCGCGCGGCGGATCCCAACCAGCCCGTCTACGACCCTCCGCCCAACCGCGACCGGATCGACGAGACGGCCGCGGACTTCGACGAGAGGTTCGTCGACTACGACCGGCCCGGTCACGGCGACCCGAACAACTCGCACTACCACCGCGACCCGAACCCGCCGGACGACCTGGGTTCGCCGCGCGACGTCGACGCACCGGCGCGCGACCGCGTCCGCGACGCCGCCGGTCCGCCCAGGGCCGTCGAGGACGTGCCGACCGTGCCGGAGCCGCTGCGCGGCCACACGACACCGCCGGACCACACCAGCCTGCCGCCGAACACCCAGTTCAACGTCAGCAACCCGAACGGGACGCGCACGACGTTCTTCACCGACGCCGACGGCAACGTGAAGTGGGTCGAGGCGACATCGGGCTCGAAGTCCGGTGCCGCGGACGGCGTGCACGGCTTCAACCCGGACCTCGACTACCCGCTGATGGGCGACGTGCAGTACCGCGTCAACGACCAGTGGGACTTCCACACCAACGAGCACGGCCAGACCGACTCCGTGTCCGGCACGCCGACCTACGGCAAGTCCGACAGCAACCTCCGCGACGACTCGGGCGACTACAGCGCCCAGGGCCGTGCCGGGGGCGAGGGCAAGGCCGCCTACGAGGGCACCGAGTACGAGAACGTGAAGTGGGCCGGCGGCCACATCGTCGCGAACGAGGCCGGCGGCCCCGGCGAGTACATCAACATGTTCGGCCAGATGAACGCGTCGAACTCGGGCCACAACAGGGACGGGTTCAGCAACGCCGCCTCGTGGCGCGCCGAGGAGGCCGACCTGGCCAAGTTCGCGCGCCAGCCGAACCAGGCGGTCGCCGACTACCAGGTGCGGATGACGCGCCGGGAGGACGGCCTGCCCGAGACGGTCGAGATGCGCTACACCAAGGTGACCTACAACGCCGACGGTACGGTCGCGTCGTCCGAGGTGATCAGGAAGACCTTCAAGAACGTTCCGGAGAACGCCAACTATGGACCCAAGACTCCCTACGGCGGCTGAGCCGCTGCTGGCCGAGCTCCTCGAGATCCTGGAGCTGTCCGCACCGCTGAACTGGGAGACCGTGCGGTTCTCGGTGCAGGCGACGGTGCTGACCGACTCGTCGACGGTCGCCGCGGTCAAGAAGGACGGCACCCGCAGGTCCTACGCGGTGTCCGACACCTTCGCGACGAAGCTCGACCAGTTCCGCGGTGCCTGCTACGAGCCGGGGCGGGGGACGTGGTTCTCCGCCACGATCACGCTGAAAGACGGCGCCGAGCCGGACGTGCGGCTGAACTACGACGAGAAGCCGGAGTGGCCGGGAGCCTGGCCGCACCCGTACTCGTACGTGCGCGACCTGGAGTTCTTCCCGCGCGACGACGAGCACGTCCCCGCCTGGCTGCGGGAGCAGGTCGAACTGGCCGCCGCCGAGGCGGACGCCGCCGGTCCGCCGGACGGACGATAGGGTCGGGCGACCGACTCGGAGGAGGACCGGAACGCGATGACCGGATGGCCGACGCTCGACCCCGCCGGGCAGAAGGACGTGCTCGACCGGCTCACGGTGATGCTGCTCGAGGCGCTGCCGCAGGACTGGGAGCGGGTGCAGATCGAGTACCGCGTCGTCGGCAGGCACAGCGACGGCCGCGTGGGACTCGTCCGCGGCGACGGGATCATGCGCGACTGGGACCCGCCGCTCGAGACGTGGCACCGCTTCCAGGACCTCCGCGGCGGCATGTACGCCGAGGGCGAGGGCACCTGGTTCGGCGCGCAGTACAAGCTCGAGAAGCCCGACAAGTTCTCGGTCAAGTTCAACTGGGACCGCAAGCCGGAGTTCTCCGGCGGGATCGGCCGCGACCAGTACGAGATCGAGCAGGAGCGGTTCCCGCGCGTCGAGTCGCACCAGCCCGACTGGTACCGCGAGGGGCTGGCGCAAGGCGCCTCGTGACCCGTTCGCACGCCCGGAGTTCCACCCGGAACTCCACTCTGAGTAGCACTCCCGCACCCTTCGACGCGACCGCCCCGCGCGTGCGGCGGACGCCCGATAAGATCAGCGGGGTTTCACGGGGAGAGGGGCGAGGACCATCATGAGCCAGCCGGCGACACCGCTGAGCGAGCAGGACCAGCAGCTGCTGGTGCGGCAGATCGGCCGTGCCATGCTGCCGGCCGTACCGCAGGGCTGGCAGCGCATCCGGGCCGAGTACCGCGCGGCGGGCAGGCACATCGAGGTCGACCTGGCGTTCGCCGGGCCCGACGGCCAGTTCCGGCCGGTGCGGCCTCCGATGGAGGTCGTGCAGATGTTCGGGCAGCTGCGCGGCGGCATGTACCACCCTGACCGAGGCACGTGGCTGAACGCGCTGTACGAGATCGAGGCGCCGGCCGCGTTCACGGTCGACTTCAACGCGGAGGACGAGCCGCGCTGGCGCAACGCGCCGCCGCCCATCGGGTTCCGCGACGAGCTGCAGACGTTCCCGCGGCCGGACCGGCTGATCCCGGACTGGTGGCGCCAGCGCGTCGGCCTGCCGCCGCTGCCGGCGCCGGAGCCGGAACCCCAGCAGGAGTACCAGGTTCCGCCGCAGCAGCCGGGTCAGGCGGCTCCGGCCGCGCCGGGCGAGCTGCGCACGGCCCGCGTGTACGACGGCAAGAACGACGACGGGCGGATCGTCGTCAACCGGCAGCCGGTCGACCCGCAGATGGTCGAGAACCTGCTCGCCTACCTCGAGTCGGCGCCGGTCGTGCTCGCCGCGCGCAGCTACGACCTCGACGAGTTCTCGCAGAGCGGTGAGCAGGACGTGCCGCTGAACTTCCGCACGGACGGCACCTGGATCTGGGCGGGCGCCGTGCCGCACTATCTGCGCAAGTACGGCCTGCCGCCGGAGCCCGAGCTGGTGGCGCACGCGGTGGCGCGCGGTTTCCAGGTCGCGGAGGTCCCGGAGCAGACGCAGGACCGCGCGGTTGCGCTGATCACCGGGCAGGGTTAGTCCAGGGTCTTGAGGTACGCCTCTCCTCGCGGGGAGAGGCGGTACCCCACCCGCAGCGACTCCGTCAGCCCCTTCGCTTTGAGCTTGCGGACGTCCGCCTTGAACGGCAGCTTCTCGCGCCCGACGGACTCGGCGAGGTCGGCCGCGCGCACCCCGGGGTTCGCCGCGATCAGCCGCAGCAGCGCGATCGCCGGCTCCGGCAGCTCCAGTCCGTCCACATAGGACGACGAACGCAGCTCGGCGCGCGGGTCCTCACCGATGAAACGCAGGCGGATGCGGTAGATCCGGCCCTCGCGTCCCTCCATGAAGGACATCAGGGCCTTCGCCGTCGGATAGCCGGCCGCGATCGCCTCCGCGCGGCTCACCCGCGACACGACCTCCACCTCGTCGATCGCCAGGACGCCCTGCGACGTCCGCAACGTCCCGCCGGCACGCACCGTCGGTCTCTTCCACCGCCGGAACTGCAGCGTGACCTCGCCGGACCGGATCCGGTCCCAGTCAGCCAGTCGGATCAGCACCGGAAGAGGGTCTCAGGTTGCCGCGCCGACGAACAGCCGAGACCATCCTGGCCATGCAACGGTGGTGGCTCTTCACGGTGCGCGGAGTGTTCGCTGTCCTGTTCGGTGTGGCCGCCCTCGTCTGGCCGGGCCTCACCCTCATCGCCCTGATCATCCTGTGGGGCGCCTACGTGTTCTTCGACGGCGCGATGATGCTGTACCTGACCTTCGCCCACCAGGAGTGGCCCGCGCGCTGGGCGCTCGGGCTCGTCGGCGTGCTGGGCCTGGTCACGGGCTTGGTCGCATTGTTCTGGCCGGGCATCACGGCGAGCGCGCTGCTGCTCCTGATAGCGGTCTGGGCACTGGTCGCCGGCGTGCTGCAGATCGTCGACGCCATCCGCCTGCGCAAGGTGATGCGCAACGAGTGGTTCTACGTCGTGACGGGCGTGCTGACCGTGCTGCTCGGCGTGATCCTCGTGCTGAACCCGGCCGCGGGCGCGCTGGCGTTCGTGATCACCATCGGCGCGTTCGCGATCCTGTGGGGTGTGGTGCTCGTGCTGTTCAGCCTGCGGTTGAAGCGGCTCGACGGCGGTCTCGCACGGCCAGCACACCGAGTGTGACCAGCACGGCGATCCCGACGAACACGTAGAGGTTGCCGACCACCTGCTGCCACCAGGCCCAGTCGCGTTCGACGTCGTTGTCGCGCGGGAACAGCCAGTGCGGCCCCACCGCGAACACCGCCACGATCGCCCACGGCGCCCAGTGACGGCGCAGCGCGGGCCGTGCGAGCAACACGAGCGCGGGCGCGATCCACACCCAGTGGTGCCCCCACGACACGGGTGAGATCAGCAGGCCACCGATCGCCACGACGAAGAACGCCTCCACGTCCCCGAGACGCGACGCCAGCCACCACACCGCTGCCACGACGAGAAGCGACACCACGAGCCACACGGCGACCTGAGCGCCGTTCTCCAGCCCGAAGCGCGCCAACGTGCCGCGCACCGCCTGGTTCGACGCGTACGTCAGGCGTCCGACACGGCCCGGATCGAGCAGCGCGTGCGTCCAGTACTCCTTCGCGTCACCGAACGAGACGAGGAACCCCACCAGTCCGAAGAAGAAGAACGAGCCGATGGACACGAACACGGGCTTCCACTGCCGTCGCGCCACGAAGTACAACGCGAAGAACGCGGGCGTCAGCTTGATAGCCGCCGCAAGCCCGATGAGCGCGCCTCGCGGCCACCACCGCGTGCGTTCGAGCAGGCAGTCGGCCATCACGAGCAGGCCGAGCAGCAGGTTGATCTGCCCGAACCACAGCGTCTCGCGCAGCGGATCGAAGATCGACGACACCGCCGCGGCGCCCAGCCCCCACTTGACGGCGTCCGGCCCCCACCCGACCACGCGCTGTGCCGCGATCAGGCAGAGCCCGGTGAGCATGACGAGGTTCGCCGCCGCCACCGCGAAGATCGCGACACCCAGCGGCACGATCGCGAGCAGCGAGAACAGCACCGCGGCGATCGGCGGGTAGGTGAAGGGCAGGTCGGGCCCGCCGAGCGGTTTGGCGAAGCCCTCGACGTAGAGGGGCAGGTCCTGGAGGAACGCCGCGCCGCCGTTGCGGTAGACGCGCAGGTCCAGCGACCACCCCGGCGGGCGGATCGTGACGTAGGCGAGTGTGGCGACCATGACGGCGCCCCACGCCACCACGACCCGCTTGGCGGAGCGGTCCAGCTGCATCGGGAAATGGTATCGGTGTGCCGGTTGAGGCCCACGTCACCGTTGCGGACCGGTGAATCTCACGTAGCGTCGCCGGGTGACCGCGCAAAGTGGAACTTACGGCCTTAGACCGTTCGTAGGGCGCACAAAAGCGCACGCACGGGATATTCTGTGCGCATGAGTCCCGCACTGGAGACGGTGCTGGCCAAGGCCGGCCTGCAGGTGAGTCCCGACGAGTTCCTGGCCCTCGTGTCCGACGCGGCACGAAGGCTGGCTCCACCGCACCCGGAACCGGCCACGTACTTCACGCCGGACCAGCAGACGGCGCTGAAGGACGTCGGCCTGGACCTCTCCCCCGCGGGACCGGCCGACTCGAAGCCCCGCACCCGCACGGTCGTGGCCCACGCCGTCCTGCGCGACTCCGCCCTGACCGTGAACGAGGCCGCCCGCCAGCTCCAGGTCGACACCAGCCGCATCCGCCACCGCCTGGGCGTGGGCAGGCTCGTCGGCTGGAAGGACAGGGGCAGCTGGCGCCTGCCCGCGTGGCAGTTCGCGGGCACCGGCGTGCTCCCCGGCCTCGAGACCGTGCTGGCCACCATCCCGGCCGACCAGCCCGCCCTGGTCGTGGCCGCGTTCATGACGAAGCTCCAGGAGGACCTGCTGGTCGACGGCAAGCCCGCCACCCCCCGCGAGTGGCTCCTCGCAGGAGGAGACCCGCGCCGCGTGGCCGACCTGGCCTCCGTGCTCGGCACACCCGCCTGAGCGTTCCCGAACACCCGACAGGACCCGAATGTCACGGCTTCCACAGCCGCCTGCCCCTGCCGTGCTCCAAGCACAGCTGCGCCGAACAGAAGACGTGGTGGCAGTGCACCGGGCAACCCGCCTGGTACGCGTCTTCACGGCCAAGGGCTCCCACCCCCAGCGCTGGAACACGTTCCGCTACACGGGCCCCCTCCCCCACGCCCGCTTCGACGCCCAACAACCGGCCGACGACGGCTCACCGGCCCAGGACCACGAGAACGGCGTCCTGTACTTCGGCCTCTCCGTCCGCACGTCGATCGCCGAGGTCTTCCAGGCGACGTCGATCGTGGACCGCCGCACCCGCTCGCCTTTTCTGGTGGTCCTGCGCCCGCGCCGCACTCTGCGCCTGCTGGATCTCGGCGGGTTGTGGCCCACACGTGTCGGCGCGTCGCAGGAGATCTCGACCGGGCCGAAGCTCGTGACGCAGGCTTGGTCTCGGGCGATTCGGGCGGCTTATCCGGAGTTGGACGGGCTTTGGTACCGGTCTTCGATGGACTCGGGTGACCCTGCGATCTGTTTGTGGGACCCGCCTGGGGCTTCGGGGTTGCCGGCGGCTCCGGACGTGTTGCTGCCGTTGGACCATCCGGGGCTGGATCTGCCCTTGGCGCGCGTGTGCGAGGAGCTCAACTACACGCTGTTGGGCTGACGCCGCCGCGTCAGCCCCCTGCGTCCCCCGGTCAGGCCTTCAGGTAGCGGCCCCACCACTCCAGCACCGCGTCGAACCGCTGCCTGCGATGCCGCGGCTGCCCGGTCCGCGTCAGCTCGTGCCCCTCACCCGGGAACAGCAGCATCTCCGTCTCCACACCCCGCCGCTTCAAAGCGACGAACATGCGCTGCGCCTGTTCCAGCGGACAGCGCCAGTCGTGCTCGGAGTGCACGACGGCGAACGGCAGGTTGATCTTCTCGGCGTAGGTCAGCGGGGACATCGTCCGCTGCGCCTCGGGGTCGGTGCCGCAGTAGGCGTCGGCGAAGAAGTAGCCGATGTCGGACGAGCCGGAGAACGAGTCCCAGGCGTTGACGGCGCGCTCGGACCAGGCCGCGCGGAAGCGTTCGCCGTGGTGGGCCGAGAGCCAGGACGTCATGAAGCCGCCGTACGAGCCGCCCATCACGCCGACCCGGTCGGCGTCGGTGTCCTCGCGGGCCAGTGCCACGTCCAGCAGCGACAGCACGTCGTCCACGTCGACGGTGCCGAACTTGCCGATCACCGCCTGGCCGTGCGCCTGGCCGTAGCCCGCCGAGCCGCGCGGGTTCGGGAGCACCACGGCGTAGCCGGCGGTGGCGTAGACCTGGGCCTCGTCGAAGAAGCCCCAGCCGTGGTACATGAACGGGCCGCCGTGCACCGCCAGCACGACGGGGTGCGGGCCCTCGCCTTCCGGCAGCACCAGCCAGCCGTGCACCGGGTAGCCGTCCGGGGCCTCACCGGTCAGCTCGACCACGCGCCGTGCCTCGACCGACGAGAACGACGTGCGCACACCGGTTCCGACGAGCTCGACCTGGCCCGGGCTGTCCGGAGTGGACACGACGGCGACCACAGTGGACCCGTCGGTGGCGAACGAGCGCACTGCGGCCGAGGCGCCCGCGAGCACCTCGCCGGGGCCGCCGTCGAACGGGATCCGGCGCAGCTCCAGCGCGCCGCGGTTGCGCACGACCAGCAGCACGCCGGAGTCGTCGGCGACGGGTTGGCCGGAAAGTCGTTCCACGTCAACGGTTTCGACGTCGGTGAGGCGGGTCGCGCCGGAGCCGTCCAGCGCCGCCTTCCACAGGCCGAGGTTGCGCGCCACACCGTCGATCCCGGTGAACTCGGTGCCCAGCCAGAACAACGACGAGTCCGCCACGAACGGCATCGCGACCTCGCCCGCGCCGGTCACGAGCACCGACGGCGAGCCACCGGAAGCGGGCACCGTGTACAGGTCCGAGTGCAGCGTCTCGGCGGCGCCGAGGTCGCGCGGCGCGACGAGCACCAGCGTCGAGTCGTCGAGCCAGGCCGGGTCGGAGACGTCGAACGAGCCGTCGGTCACCTCGGTCACGGCGCCGTCCAGGTCCACGACGTGCACGCGCGGGCGGCGGTCGCCGAGGAAGCCGACGTCGTCGACGCGGTAGTCCAGGCGCGTGATGCGGCGGGGCGCCTCGGCCTCGGGGCCGTCGTCGGTCGTGCCGTAGCGGCCCTCCTCGGGCACGCGGGCGACGAACGCGAGCCGCGTCGAGTCCGGCGACCACACCGGCGCACCGGCGCCCAGCGGCAGATCGGTCAGCTTGCGGGGCTCGCCGCCGTCCACCGGGACGACGTGGAGCTGCGGCTTCGACTTTCCGGAGACGCGCAAGAACGCGACCAGACGGCCGTCCGGAGAAATGCGCTGTGCATTGTCACGATCACCGTGTGTCCACGGCGTTGTCGTGCCGTCCGGGAACACCCGGTGCAGACCGCCCCGGTAGGTGTTCTTGTCGAGGTCGGGCGTGGTGATGCTGACCAGCACCAAGTCCCCGGACACGGCGACGGAGCCGGGTGTGGTGAGCAGCTGCAGGTCTTCAGGGCGCACGGCCAGGACGTTAACAGAACTTGTTAGCAAGGCTCAGCGTCGTTTGTTGACCGATCACAAAAATTGACTCGCCGCATAGATTTCCGCGTATGACGCGCATCGTGTTCTCTGGGGGCAGGGTCTTCACCGGCTCGACGACGGAGCCCGGCGACGTGGTGGTCGAGGGCGACCGCATCGTCGACGTGGGCACCGGACTCGACGGCGACACGGCGGTCGACGCGACCGGCCACACGATCCTGCCGGGGCTGTTCGACTGCCACGTGCACTTCATGTTCAGCGGCGCCGACCTGGTGCGATCGCTGACCACGCCGTTCTCGCTGCCGTTCTACGAGGCCATCGGGAACATGCGGGCGACCCTGCAGTGCGGCATCACCACGGTCCGCGACGCGCTCGGCGCCGACCTCGGTGTCGCCGAGGCGGTGCGCCGCGGCCTGGTCCAGGGCCCGCGCATGCAGATCGCGGTCAACATGGTCTCGCAGACCGGCGGCCACAACGACGACTGGATGCAGTGCGGCGCGCACATCTCGCCCCCGCTGCACCCCGGCCTGCCCAACACCGTCGCCGACGGCCCGGAGGAGCTGCGCAAGGTCATCCGCACGCTCGTCCGCCACGGCGCCGACATCATCAAGATCGCGTCGAGCGGCGGCGTGATGTCGCCGCGCAGCAACCCCCGGCACGCGCACTTCCGCGACGAGGAGATCGCGATGATCGTGCAGGAGGCCAACGCCGCGGGCATCGCGGTCATGTCGCACGCCATGAGCGGCGACGGCATCCTCACGGCCGTGCGCAACGGCGTGCGGTCCATCGAGCACGGCGTCTTCCTCACCGACGAGGGCGTGGAGGAGATGATCAAGAACGGTACGTGGCTGGTGCCGACGCTGATGGCCCCGCGCATGGTGCTCGACCAGGCCGCGGCGGGCGCGGCGATCTCCGACGTCGTGCTGGAGAAGGCGAAGACCGTTGTCGCGCAGCACTTCCAGTCGTTCCAGAAGGCTCACCAGGCCGGGGTGAAGATCGCGATGGGTACCGACTCGGGCGTCGGCCCGCACGGCGACAACCTCACCGAGCTCACGCTGATGGCCGAGTACGGCATGTCCCCCGCCGAGGCGATCTACGCGACCACGACGTCCGCAGCCAGGCTGATGCGCCTGGAGAACGACCTCGGCGAGCTCGCACCGGGCAAGCTCGCCGATCTCGTGCTCGTGGAGGGGGACGCCGAGCAGCACGTGAAGGCCGGAACGCTCAAGCAGGCCGTCCGCGCCGTCTACCAGAACGGCGTCTCCGTCGGTTAGCCGTGGTGCGCGTCGGCACCGATGTGCTTCACGGCATCCGGGTCGCGCTTCACCTTGAGGAGGCTGGCGATCGTCGTGATCGCCAGCACGCCGACGATCACCGACAGCGAGACCTCGATGCCGATGGTCGGCACGTGGAACGGCTCGCCGCCGTTGAGGAACGGCAGGTTGTTGGTGTGCAGGGCTTCCAGGATCAGCTTGACGCCGATGAAGCCGAGGATCACCGCCAGGCCGATCGAGAGGTAGACCAGCTTCTCCAGCAGGCCGCCGAGCAGGAAGTACAGCTGGCGCAGGCCCATCAGCGCGAACGCGTTGGCCGTGAACACCAGGAACGGCTCCTTGGTGAGGCCGAAGATCGCGGGGATCGAGTCGAGCGCGAAGAGCAGGTCGGTGGAGCCGATCGCGACCATCACGATGAACATCGGGGTCACGTAGCGCTTGCCCTCGAGCTTGATGAACGACTTGGAGCCGTGGAAGTCGTCGGTCACCGGGAAGACCTTGCGCACCACGCGGAGCATCAGGTTCTCCTTGTACTCCTCCTCCTCGTCGTGGTTCTCCCGCGCCAGCTGCCAGCCGGTGTAGATGAGGAACGCGCCGAAGAGGAAGAAGACCCAGCTGAACTGGCTGATGAGCGCCGCGCCGGCCGCGATGAAGATGCCGCGCATGACGAGTGCGATCAGGATGCCGATCAGCAGCACCTTGTGCTGGTGGATCGCGGGCACCTTGAACGTCGTCATGATGATCAGGAAGATGAACAGGTTGTCGACGCTCAGCGAATACTCGGTGATGTACCCGGCGAAGAACTCCGTGGCGTACTGCCCGCCGGAGAAGTACCAGAGACCGAGACCGAAGAGAGCGGCCACCGCGACGTAGAAGACCACCCAGCGCGCGGCTTCACCGATCGTCACCTCATGGGGCTTTCGATCGACGATCACGAGGTCCACAGCGAGCAGAACGAGCAGACCACCGATCGTCGCGATCCACAACCATGCGGGGACGTTCACAACCCAACCTCCGGGATTCTCAGCGCACGCCAAATGAACCCGGAGGTCTCCTCCGCCGCCGAGATGATCTCTCGAACGACCGACGGCACCGGGAGCTCCACGCCGAGCTCCGTACTGACGACACCGCCGCTTAGGGAGTACTCCCCTCCATGCTGCGTGGATGATTGTGCTCCACCTTGCCCGGTTTGCGCCACACGGGGTGATCAGACGCACGCAACCAGGCGCAACGGGAATAAGGGAAGCGCCGCACCAGGCCGGACGCGCCCTACCTGAAGCGCGGCTGAAGATCGACACATGCTGAGACCGCGACCGGATCCCGACAGGCGGTTCTCAGCAAAACTCGCATATCGTCATCGCTGTGTCCCGCCTCTCCCGCCTTCGCGGCAGGTGGACGATCCCCGCATTGATCGTGGTGCTCGCCGTCGTCGCAGGCGGCGTGTACTTCACTCGATCCGGAGACGACCCCGTAGCCGTTTCCTTCAAAGAAGCGAACATCGACGCACCCGAGAGCCCTGACAGCGCTCAGACGGTGACGATCGAGACACGCCTCTACCTCCCCCAGCAGACGCCCGCGCCCGCGATCATGCTCGCGCACGGCTTCGGCGGCAGTCTCCGCAGCGTGCACACGCAGGCCGAGGAGTTCGCCCGCCGCGGCTTCGTCGTGCTGACGTGGTCCGCGCGCGGTTTCGGTCGCAGCACAGGCCAGATCGCGCTGAACTCGCTCGACCGCGAGGTCCGCGACGCGCAGAAGCTCCTCGACTTCCTCGGCACCCGTGACGAGGTGCAGAAGGACGGCGCCGGCGACCCGCGGGTCGGCGTGACCGGCGCGTCGTACGGCGGCGCGCTGTCGTTGCTGCTCGCGGGCGTCGACAAGCGCGTCGACACGCTCGTGCCCGTCATCACCTACAACGACCTCGCGCAGGCGCTGCTGCCGAACTCGGCTCTCGCGACGCCGCGTGCGGACGCCACCCCGTCCGCCACGGCGTTCGGCGAGGACGGCGTCTTCAAGCGGTCGTGGGCCGGCATCTTCTTCTCGGCGGGCATGACGTCGATCGACCTGTCGTCGCCCACCGGCGAGGCGCCCGAGCAGGGCCAGCGGGAGACGAGCCAGAACTCCGTGCAGGCTCCGCAGCAGCAGCCGGGTGGCAACTCGGGTGCCCAGGGCCTGCAGCCGCCCACGCCGTCTCTCGGCGCGTGCGGCCGCTTCACGCCCGAGGTGTGCGCCGCCTACACGGAGGTCGCCACGACGGGCCGCGCGTCGCAGCAGACGCTCGACCTGCTGCGCAAGTCGTCCCCGGTCGCGGTGACCGACCAGATCAAGCAGCCGACGATGCTCGTGCAGGGCGAGGCGGACACGCTGTTCGGCCTCGACCAGTCCGACGCGACCGCGCGCCAGATCGCCGCGGCCGGCGGCCCGGTGAAGATGGTCTGGTACGCGGGCGGCCACGACGGCGGCAACCCCGGCACCGCGCTGCGCGGCGAGATCGCCGACTGGATGGACTTCCACCTGCGCGGCAAGGGAACCGACCCCGGCACCGGCTTCGAGTACACGGTGCAGGGCGCGTTCCGCTCCAGCGGCCAGCCCTCGCTGCGCACCGTCGTCGCACCGGCCTACCCCGGCCTCACCGGGGGGTCGGCCACCGAGCGCAAGACGCTGAAGCTCAGCGGGCGCGAGCAGGTCGCGGTGAACCCGGCCGGCGGCAACCCGGCGGCGATCAGCAACCTGCCCGGCCTCGGTTCCGCGCTGTCGCGCTCGTCCGCGATCTCCTCGCGGCTCTCGCTCGACATGCCCGGCCAGGCCGCGGTGTTCACGTCCGAGGAACTGACCTCGCAGGTGCTGCTGACCGGGTCGTCGACGGTCAAGCTGAAGGTCGCGCGCGGCGACCAGAACACCGGTGAGGCGATCCTGTTCGCGAAGCTCTACGACGTCTCCGCGGACGGCACGCGCACGCTGCCGGGCTCGACCGTCGCCCCGTTCCGCGTGGCGCTGCCGCCGGACGGTTCGGCCGCCGAGGTGACGGTGACGCTGCCGGGTGCGGTGCGCCCGGTCGAGGCGGAGCACAAGCTGGCGCTGGTCGTGTCGACGACGGACCAGGCGTTCGCGAACGCCGAGCAGCCCGCCGCGTACCGGATCTCGCTGGCCTCCGACGAGCTGTCGGTGCCCGTGGTGCCCGGCCGCAACGTGACCGAGGGCTTCCCGACGGGCGCCCTGTGGGGCATCGCGATCTCCCTGCTGGTGCTGATCGGCGCGGGCGTGATCGCGCTGTTCCGCCGCCGCATGGCGCACGACTCGGACCCGGAGCTGGCGGGTGTCCCGCTG
The DNA here is from genome assembly GCF_042738015.1 of Lentzea sp. NPDC059081. Lineage (NCBI taxonomy): Bacteria > Bacillati > Actinomycetota > Actinomycetes > Pseudonocardiales > Pseudonocardiaceae > Lentzea > Lentzea sp. NPDC059081. The sequence continues at coordinate 34,209 of NZ_JBHYGW010000021.1, read as the reverse complement.
GTCATCTCGAACCTGACCAAGTCCTATCCCGGCGGTCTGACCGCGGTGAAGGACCTGTCGTTCCGCGTGGAGCACGGCATGGTGCTGGGGCTCCTCGGCCCCAACGGCGCCGGCAAGACCACGACGCTGCGCATGGTCATGGGCCTGATCCACCCGTCCGAGGGCAACATCCGGGTCTTCGGCCACAAGGTGACGCCGGGCGCGCCCGTGCTGTCGCGCATCGGGTCGTTCGTCGAGGGGTCTGGCTTCCTGCCGCACCTCTCGGGCGCCGCGAACCTCAAGCTCTACTGGGCGGCGACCGGCCGTCCGCTGGAGGAGGCGCACGTCGAGGAGGCGCTGGAGATCGCGGGTCTCGGCAACGCGGTGCACCGCCGGGTGCGCACGTACAGCCAGGGCATGCGGCAGCGGCTCGCGATCGCCCAGGCGATGCTGGGCCTGCCGGACCTGCTGATCCTGGACGAGCCGGCCAACGGTCTCGACCCGCCCCAGATCCACCAGATGCGCGAGGTCCTGCGCCGCTACGCCGCGGCGGGCCGCACGGTGGTCGTGTCGTCGCACCTGCTGGCCGAGGTGGAGCAGACCTGTTCGCACGTGGTCGTGATGCACAAGGGCCGGCTCGTCGCCGCGGGCGAGGTCGGTGACATCGCGGCAGGCGGTGGCGAGGCGACGTTCCGCGTCGACTCCCCGGCGAAGGCGGCCGACGTGCTGCGGGGCCTCGAAGGCGTGCACGACGTGCACGAGGACGAGGACGCCGTGCACGCGTCGATGAACGGCGTCCCGCGCGCCGCCGCACTCACGGCGTTGGTCGCCGCGGGCGTGGCGGTGGACCAGGCGGGTCCGCGCCGCAGGCTGGAAGACGCGTTCCTGGAGCTGGTCGGTGAATGACTTCCTGATGGCAGCGGCGTCCGCCACGGCGGACGCCCCGGACCCCGCCGCACTCGACGCGCTCGAGGACGCGGGCCTGGGCGAGGCGCTGGCCCGAGCCGAGGCAGAGGTCCCCTCTCCGAGCGAGCGCACGTCGCCCGCGCGCGAAGGGGGACCCCTTGAATCAATTATCCCAGCCGGCACCGACAGTTCCGGCGCCGGACAGCCCCCGGCGGCCCCGGTTTCGCCCACGGTGAAAACCGTGCTCACGGCGAACCCGAACCGCACGAAGGCCCCGATCCGGCAGGAGGCGGACCGATGAGCGAGCACGGCGTCCACACCGACCCCGGCGCGATCACCGAGCTCACCGACGCCGCGGCCCACCAGCGCACCGAGGTGGCGCCGGACGGGTCGGCCGTGGGCTATAAGGCGCGCCGCACTCTCCCGATCCGCGTGGAGCTGCAACGGCAGATCCGCCGCCGCAGGACCCAGCTCGTGCTGGGCTTCCTGGTGCTGCTGCCGTTCATCCTCGCGCTGAGCTTCGAGATCGGTCAGTCCGACCCGAACCGCCGCTCCGGCGGGTTCGTGGACCTCGCGACCGCGAGCGGCATCAACTTCGTGGTGCTGACGCTGTTCGTGAGCGGCAGCTTCCTGCTGCCGATGATCGTGGCGCTGTTCTTCGGCGACACGATCGCGTCCGAGGCGTCCTGGTCGAGCCTCAAGTACCTGCTGGCCGCCCCGATCCCGCGGCACCGGCTGTTGCGGCAGAAGGCGATCGCGTCGGGCATCCTCAGCTTCTTCGCCCTCGCCCTGCTCCCCGCGGTAGCGCTCGGCGTGGGCCTGCTCTGGTACGGCGCGGGTGAGGTCGTGAGCCCCACGGGCGAGGCGGCCCCGTTCGGCGACGGCGTGCTCGCGATGGGGCTGGCCGTCTGCTACATCGCCATCAACCTGTTCTGGGTGGCGGGCCTGGCGCTGTTCCTGTCCGTGACCACCGACGCGCCCCTCGGCGCGGTCGGCGGCACGGTGCTCGTGTCGATCCTGTCGCAGATCCTCGACCAGATCGAACCGCTCGGGGACCTGCGCAACTACCTGCCCACGCACTACTCGATGGCGTGGGTCGACCTGCTCTCGACGGACATCGACTGGTCGCAGATGGCCCGCGGGACGTTCTCCGCGCTCGTCTTCGGCGGCGTCTTCACCCTGCTGGCCGCGCGCCAGTTCAAGACGAAGGACATCACGAGCTAGCTACTGCACGCAGAACTCGTTGCCCTCGGGGTCGAGCATCACGACCCAGTGCCCCTTGGAGTCGTGGAACTCCTGGACCCTGGTCGCCCCGAGGCCGACGAGCCGGTCAACCGCCTCCAGCCCGGCGTTCACGTCGAGGTGGAGGCGGTTTTTCGCGGTTTTGCCCTCGGGCACGCGCTGGAAGAAGAACCGCGGCCCCTTGCCCTCGGGGTCGACGATGGCCGAGTAGTCGTTGACCGTCTCGAAGGGAATGCCGTTCTTGACGGCGAAGTCCTCCCACGAGTCGAAGCCGGGAGGCGGCGGCTGCACCACGTACCCGAGCGCCTCCGCCCAGAAGGCGGCCAGCTTGCCGGGGTCCGCCGCGTCCATCGTGACCTGGATTCCGATAGCCATGGCGCAACCGTAGAGACCAATGCGGACACCCACTGTCCGGAGTAGCGTCCCGCCCCATGCAACGTCCTGTGCACTTCGAGATCCACGCCGCAGATCCCGAGCGAGCGCGGAACTTCTACACGTCGGTCTTCGGCTGGAAGATCGAACAGTGGGGCGACATCCCCTACTGGACGATCGTGACGGGCGACGACGACCAGGCGGGCGTGAACGGCGGCCTGCTCCCGCGCCAGGGCCCCGACCCGGCCCCCGACGCACCCGTGAACGGCTTCGTGATGACGATCAGCGTGGTCGACATCGACGTCGCCATAGCGGCCATCGAGGTCAACGGCGGCACCGTGGCCCTGCCCAAGGACAAGATGCCCGGCGTCGGCCTCCTCGCCTACTACAGGGACACCGAGGGCAACATCTTCGGCATCCTGCAGCCGGACGAGCGCTAGGCGGGCCGCTTGCGCTTGGGCAGCCGTGCGACGACGGCCTCGTAGGACCCGTCGACCAGCTCCAGGAGGTCGTCGTCCGGCACGGATCCCTTGAGGGCGACCGTGTTCCACCCGTACCGCCCGATGTACCCGCTGACCGAGACGTCATCGGGAAAGCGTTCTCGCCACGGCGCGGCGGCCTCGGCGTCGGCGCCGCACTTGACCCCGACGGTGTGTGCGTCGAGCCCGATGAAGGCGAACGCCTTGCCACCCACCTTGCACACCAGCTCGGCGTCGCCCCACGGGTACGTCTCCTCCGCCCCGGGCTTGCCGGCGCAGTAGGCGATCAACTCGTCCAGTGTCACAACAGGATTATCGCCCGCCGAAGACCGCGACGAAACGCGTGAGCAACCCGGCGAACATCGTGCGCTCCTCCTCGGTCCAGTCCGCCATGGCGGTCGCGCAGGCGGCCTGCCGGGCCCGGTGCAGCTCAGCCGACGTGGCCCGCCCCCGAGGGGTCCGGACGAGCAACACCCGCCTCCCGTCCGCCTTGTCGGCGACCCGCGACACCAGCCCGGCGTCCACGGCACTGGTGACGAGCTTGCTGGCACGGGGCTGGTCGACGTGCAGGGCCGAAGCCACACTGGACACAGTCGCCTGGACCCCGGCGCGCTCGGCGGCCTCGACAACGTCCAACACGTCAAAAGCCGGTACGGCAAGCTCAGCGAGCGCTCGACGTGACTGACTGCGCCGCACAGCGATCAGCGCCTGCTCCACCGCGGCGAGGTGGGAGTCCACATCCACCGTGCGATCATGGCCAACTTGCGCCGTGACGAAAGGTGTCAGCCGACATCTCACCCCAGAGGGGGATTTACGAGCGGCAAAACATGGGCTTAGGCACAAAATTGCTACTCACCGCACATGCGGAACTCACCGTGAGCGACAGACAAAACGAGACATGACACAAAGGACACACGGAGAGCAACACCGCTGGGGGTGAGTTCGAGGACGAAAGGGCGGGAGCGAGGGCCTCGGCGAGGGTGCGGTGAGGGTGCTCCGGGGGTGAGAGCGACAGGCTCGGACGTGGTTTCGGGGACCTGGGGCGGGCCGTGCTGCCGGGCCGTGCTGCCGGGCCGTGCTGCCGGGCCGTGCTGCCGGGCCGTGCTGCCTGCCGCGGCGCACGGTCGAGCCGGGCACGGTCGAGCCGGGCACGGTCGAGCCGGGCACGGTCGAGCCGGGCACGGTCGAGCCGGGCACGGTCGAGCCGGGCACGGTCGAGCCGGGCACGGTCGAGCCGGGCACGGTCGAGCCGGGCACGGTCGAGCCGGGCACGGT